>JBDTVS010000047.1:0-16379 GCA_040007095.1 Acidobacteriota bacterium | reverse complement strand
CGGAGGCGTTTGTGTTTCAGGGAAACTCGCTCACTCGTGAATTATTCAGGCTAGCAGCCCCTCCCAGCTTTTCCCGGTCTCCGTCGTCTAACCCAGCAGTCGCCGTTCGTGTTCTACGCGGGGCTCGACTGAGAACTTGTTATACTCAGACCACGATAATGTGCTTACCGACAAGGTTTTGCGGCCGGCTCGGCGTCCGCGTCGCTGAGACTCAGGGCGCCTGAACGTGGAGTTTCGCTGCCGGCTCGCGTCCGCCAACGGCGAAATCGCGGAGGGGACCTACGCGGCCGAGAGCGAATCGCGGCTGCGGCACGAACTGGAAGAAAAGGGTTTCTTCGTACTCTCACTCCAACCGAAGGGAAGGGTGGCCGGCCTGTCGCTGGCGCTGCCGCAGCGACGATCCGTCAACACGCGCGAGTTTCTTGTCTTCAACCAGGAGCTCGCCACGCTTCTCAAAGCGGGCATGCCGCTGGTCCAGTCGCTCGACCTGCTGCGGCGGCGCGTCGACGCGCCGCTGTTTCGCAGCGTGCTCGACGATGTCTACCAGCAAGTGCGGTCGGGGACGGCGTTGTCGGACGCGTTCGGGGCGCACGGGAGTGTGTTTCCGCGGGTGTATACAGCCTCGTTGCTGGCGGGCGAGCGCAGCGGCAATCTGGACGCGATGCTTCGCCGCTACGTCGAGTACACGAAGATCATCGCGACGGTGAAGCGCAAAACGATCTCCGCGCTCGTCTACCCGGCGATTCTGTCAGGGCTGGCGCTGGTGCTCGTGTCGATCATCGTGTTGAAAGTGGTGCCGGCTTTTTCGGACTTCTACACGTCGTTTGGCGCGGATTTACCGATCGTGACTCGTGTCATCATGGGCGTGTCCGATTTCGTCCGATCTCGTTTCTGGATGATTCTGATCGGCCTGACAGCAGGAGTGCTGCTGATCGTTGGCTGGACGCGGCGGCCGGGGCAGGAAGCACGGCTGCACCGGATGTTGCTCGCGGTTCCGATGCTCGGGGATGTGGCGCGGAAGTTCGCCACGTCGCAGATGGCTCGCACGCTGGCGACCCTTCTGGGCGGAGGCCTTCCGCTGGTCAACGCCCTCGACATCGCGGCGCACTCGATTGGCAATCAGTACATGGCGGCGCAGCTCGACATCGTGAGCACGCGCGTCCGCGAAGGGGAGTCGTTCGCGGCCGCGCTCGAAGCGCGTAAAGTATTTCCGGAAGTCGCCGTCAAGATGGCGGAGGTCGGCGAACAGACCGGTGCGCTCCAGGACATGCTCAATACCGTGGCCGACTTCTATGATGAAGAGATTTCCACCAACATGGAACGGTTCGTCACCCTGGTCGAACCGATTCTGCTGGTGGTGATGGGCATCGTGATCGCCGGGCTCCTGCTGGCGCTCTACATGCCGCTCTTCCAATTGAGCTCGGTGCTGGGAGCGCCATGAACACAGACACGCCACCCTTCGCGACCGGCCTGCCCGGCGTGCCGCCGGGATTGGAAGCCGACAGCCGGCGCGGCGAGCCGGAGGCCGCCGACACCGACGCGCCGCGCGGCGACGAACTGGCGCAGGCGCGGCGTCTGGCCGAACGTTACCGCCTCGAGTTCGTCGACATGGACACGTTCCGGATCGACCAGGACCTGTTCCGGTCGATTCCGGCCGATCTCATGCTGCGCTACGGCTTCGTGCCGGCGAGGCGCGACGGCAAGAGCCTCGAAATCGTGGTGTCCGACCCGACCGACCTGCCGATGCTCGACGAGCTGGCGGTGCTGCTGGCCACGCCGCTCAAGGTCAAGGTCGGGGCGCGGTCGGCGATCGAGTCGATTCTCAAGAAGAGCGAGAGCTCCACGCGCGTGCTCGAGGAAGCGACGGAAAGCTTCCAGCTGCAGCTCCTCAAGGAAGAGGACCTCGGAGACGACAACCTCACCGTCGAACGGCTGACGAGCGACATCAGCCCGGTCATCCGTCTGGTCGATTCGACGATCTACACCGCCATCCAGCGGCGCGCCAGCGACATCCACATCGAGACCCAGGACGATGCGGTCAACGTCAAGTATCGGATCGACGGGGTCCTGCAGTCGGCGATGCGGCCCATCGCCAAACAGTTCCACAGCTCGATCATCTCGCGCATCAAGGTGATGGCCGAGCTCGACATCGCCGAGAAGCGGGTGCCGCAGGATGGCCGCTTCAAGCTGAAGATGCCGGGGAAGACGATCGACTTCCGGGTCTCGATCATGCCGAGCGTCCACGGCGAGGATGCCGTCATCCGCATCCTCGACAAGGAATCGATCAGCGAGCAGTTTACCGAGCTGCGCCTCGACATTTTGGGCTTCCCCGAGGCCGAGCTGAAGCGCTTCCGCAAGTACATCGCCGAGCCGTACGGCATGGTGCTCGTGACCGGGCCGACCGGCAGCGGCAAGACCACGACGCTCTACGCGGCGCTGTCCGAGATCCGATCGATTGAGGACAAGATCATCACGATTGAGGATCCGGTCGAGTACCAGCTGCGCGGCATCACCCAGATTCCGATCAACGAGAAAAAGGGCCTGACATTCGCGCGCGGGTTGAGGTCGATCCTTCGTCACGATCCGGACAAAATCATGGTCGGCGAGATTCGCGACGCTGAAACCGCCCAGATCGCCATCAACTCGGCGTTGACCGGCCACCTCGTCTTCACGACCGTCCACGCCAACAACGTGCTCGACGTGCTGGGCCGCTTTCTCAACATGGGCGTGGAGGCGTACCAGTTCGTGTCGGCGCTCAACTGCGTGCTGGCGCAGCGGCTGGTCCGGAACATCTGCCTGCACTGCAAGCGGCCGACCAAGATCTCGCGCGCGCTGCTCTCGGAATCCGGTCTCGATCCGGAGTTCGAGCACACGCGCACGTTCTACGAGGGCATCGGCTGCATCGAGTGCGGCGGCACCGGCTACAAAGGCAGGACGGCCATTTGCGAACTGCTCGACCTGACCGACAAGATCCGGGAGATGATTCTCGAGAAGAAGCCGAACTCGGAAATCAAGAAGGCGGCCCGCGACGAGGGGATGCGGTTTCTCCGCGAGTCGGCCGTGGAGCGCGTGATGGATGGCGTGACCACCCTGCGCGAGATCAACAAGGTCACCTTCGTCGAATGAGCGTGCTGTCCTCGTTTCGCATCGCGACACCGCCTGCGGTGGCCGTGGAGTTCGCCAGCACCCGACTGTCGGCCGCCAGGGTCGAGTTCCGGTCCGGGAAGGCGACTATTGCGGCACATGCCACTGAACCGCTGCCGGACGGCGCCCTGGTGCCGTCGCTGATGGTCCCGAACATTCACGACCGGCCGGCGGTCATCGGCGCCCTCGGCCGGCTGTTCGATCGCCTGGGTGGACGACCAAGGCGGATCGGGCTCGTCGTTCCCGATCCGGTGGCGAAAGTATCGCTGGTCCGATTCGAGCAGGTGCCGCCCCATCTTCAGGATCTCGACCAACTGGTACGCTGGCAGGTCAGGAAGACGGCACCGTTCTCCGTCGACGACGCGCAGTTGAGTTATTTGCGCGGTGCCCGCAGCGGCGAGGGACAGGACTTCGTGGTCTCGATCGCCCGGCGCGATATCGTCGAGGGTTACGAAAGCGTCTGCGCGGAAGTCGGCGCGCACGCCGGCATCGTGGACCTCGCGACCTTCAACGTCATCAACGCCGTCATCGTGGGATCGGAGGCACCGGCCGGAGACTGGCTGTTGGTCAACGTGGCCGCTGATTACGCGTCGATCGCCATCCTGCGCGGCGAGGACCTGATTTTCTTCCGGAACCGCACCTCGGAGACCGACGGCACGCTCGCGGATCTGGTGCACCAGGCGGGGATGTACTACGAGGACCGCCTGGGCGGCACCGGCTTCGAGCGGGTGCTGCTCACCGGGGCGGCGGGCACGGGATCGCGGCAGACGGCCGAGGTCGAGCGCATTCGTCGCGGGCTCGAGGAGCGTCTCGGCCGGAGGGTCGAGACCGTCGACCCCCGGAACGCCGCAGCGCTGACGGATCGCATCTCGGTGGCGCCGGCGCTGCTCGATACGCTGACCCCGTTGGTCGGCCTGCTCCTTCGCGGACGGGAGGCGGCGTGATACGGACGAACCTCGCGACGCGTCCTTTCTACAACGACGGAGCGGTTCGCCTCGTGCTGCTCGCGATCGCGGCCCTCGGGCTCGCGGCCACGGCGTTCAACGTGGCGCGGATCGTTCAGTTGTCGCGACGCGACACGCAACTGCTGACGCAGGCGGCGCGCGATGAATCGCAGGCCCGGGATGTCAGCCAGCGAGCCCTGAAGATGCGCGCCACGATCGACCCGCGGGTCCTCGAGGTGGCCTCGGCCGACACCCGCCAGGCCAACGAGCTGATCGACCGCCGCACGTTCTCCTGGACCGATCTGTTGAACCGACTCGAGACCACGTTGCCCGATGATGTCCGGGTGGCGACGCTGCGGCCGAAGCTCGATCCGAAGCGCGGCATTGTCGTAACGATCATCCTGTTCGCGAAGGGCGTGGACGACGTCAATCTGTTCATCGACAAGCTCGAAGCGACCGGCGCGTTCGCCCAATTGCAGAAGCTCGACGAACGGCTCGATGATCAGAATCAGCTGCAAGCGACCATCGAAGGGGTGTACACGCCAAGCGGGGCGCGCCCTGCCGCCGAAGGAGAAGGGGCGGAGCGATGACGCTTTTAAGGCGCATCCTGCGCGAGAAGCGGGCGCTGGTCCTGCCGCTGCTGCTGGTCCTGCTCGTCAACATCCTGGTCTACGCGTTCGTCGTCTACCCGCTGGGGCGGCGAGCGGCGGGGGCTTCCGATCGTGCCGAAACGGCCACGGCCAACTTGAACGTCGCCGAGCGCGACCTGGCGGCGGCTCGAACGCTGGTCGCCGGACAAACCCGCGCGCAAGACGAATTGGCGACCTTCTACGACAAGGTGCTGCCCCAGAACTTCGTCGCCGCCCGCAGCATCACCTACGCGCGGCTCCCCGAGCTGGCGAAAAAAGCGAATGTCCGTTATGAAGCCGGCATCTTTGAGATCGATCCGTCGCTGAAGAACGCGCGGATCGGGCGGTTGCGCACGAGGATGGCGCTGGTCGGCGACTACGAGAGCTTCAGACGGTTCGTGTTCGACGTCGAAACCGCGGCGGATTTCCTGATCATCGACGGCGTGACGCTCGCGCAGGGCGAGGTGGGGAAGCCGCTCACGCTGAACCTCGAGTTGTCGACGTATTACCGCGCCGTGGCCAATGGAAGCTGAACGTCGTAACCAGATCATCCTGGGCGTTCTCGGCGTCGCGCTGGTCGTCGTGGCGGTCCGGGCGTGGAATTCCCAGTCCGCGCCGCCCCTCACGTCGTCTAAGGGAGCGGCAGGACAGGCCCCCGCGGTGCGCCGACCGAAGTCCGTCAGCGTGGGGGCGCTCGACGTGCATCTGAAGGCACTCGGCGCGGAGCACTCGAAGCCGGCCGACGCGTCGCGGAATCTGTTCCGGTTCAAGTCCAAGCCGCCGCCTCCACCGCCATCCGCTTTGAGGCCGGCGGCCCCGCAGTCCCCCGGAACGCCGCCACTTCCGACGGGTACGCCGGCGCCGCCGCCTCTGCCGCCGATCGCCTTGAAGTTTATCGGTCTCGTGCAGACTGCCGATAAGAGTCAGCGGCTGGCGGTGCTCAGCGACGGGAGGGGCAGCGTCCCGATGTATGGCAAGGAAGGCGACATCATCGATGGCCGGTATCGGATCGTGCGGATCGGGGTTGAGTCAATCGAGTTGATCTACCTCGACGGCCGCGGACGCCAGACTCTCCGGCTATCCGGGGGATGAGAAGGCGGCTCTTCGGCGTGGCTATCCGCTCGGGCCGAAGGTTTCGAGCGCCGAAATCGTGTGACGCATGCAGACGGCAGACTTGTTCACGACCGCACATTTAAGGAGCGCTGTGGCGAATCGCCTACGAGGACTCGGTGTATGGCTGGCGTGCGCGGTGATCGCCGGAGGGTGTGCCGCGGGCCAGGCGTTTCGCCAGGGCGACGCCGCCACCCGGCGGGGAGATCTCGATCAGGCCGTGAGTTTTTATCGGCGGGCCGCGCAGTCCGATCCGGACAATCCCCGGTACAAGATCACCCTCGAACGGGCGATGCAGGCAGCGTCGCGGTATCACCTCGATCGCGCGCATGAATTCGAGCGACAGGACCAGCTCGAGGCGGCCCTCGGCGAATACCGGCTGGCAGCCGAGAACGACCCGAGCAACCGCGGCGTCGCGACCAAGATCGCCTCGATGGAGAAGACGCTTCGCGATCGTGCCGAAGCCGAGCGGCCGAAACCAGCCGGCCAGCAGCTCCGCGAACAGGCGCGCGCGGCATCGGCCTCGCCGATTCTGAATCCCGCCTCCCGTCAGCCGCGCGACTGGATATTCAACAACGTGGCCTTCAAGGACATCTTGAACTTCATCGGCGACGCCAGCGGCATCAATATCTCGTACGACCGCGAAGTGGTCGATCGCCCGACGACCCTGCAGCTGAACGGTGCGACGGTCGAGCAAGCCATCAATCAAGTGATGGCGATGAACCAGCTGTCGTACAAAGTGGTGAATGAGCGGTCGATTTTCGTGTTCGCCGACACGCCCGCCAAGCACACGCAATACGACGAGCAGGTGATCAGGACGTTCTATATCCAGCATGCCGACGTCACGGAGCTCAGCCAGTTGCTGAGCTCGATCATCCGGCTGCCGAACATCGCCGTCCAGCCGGCGATCTCTTTCAGCAAGAACGCCAACTCGATGACCATTCGGGCCAGCACGACGATCATGGCGATCCTCGAGCGGGTGATCGAGCAGAACGACAAGCCCCGCGCCGAGATCGTGTTCGATATCGAGATTCTCGAGGTTGATCGTGAGCGTGCGAAGACCTACGGGTTGAATCTGTCGGAGTTTGCCCTCGGGGCCGTGTTCTCGCCCGAAGTGTCGCCGAATGGTGCGACGACGGCCCCGGCGACCGGCACGACCGCGGCGCCGGCCGCCGGCACTTCCACGCCCCCGAGCGGGTTGAAGTCGCCGCCGCCATTCAACCTGAACACGATATCTCGCGGCATCAGCACGGCCGATTTCTATCTGGCGGTACCCACCGCCGTGATGCGTGCACTCGAGAGCGATACCAAGACCAGGCTCCTGGCAAAGCCGCAGCTGCGCGGCGCGGAAGGGGCCAAGCTCACGCTGAATCTTGGTCAGGAAGTGCCGATCGTGACGACCAGCTACACGCCGATTGCGACCGGAGGCGTCGGCACCAACCCCCTCAACTCATTTCAGCTCAAACCGGTCGGCATCAACATCGACATCACGCCGCGCGTGACGCTCGACGGCGACATTCTGATCGAACTGAACGTTGAAAGCAGCTCGGAGGGCACGGCGAGAAACGTCGCCGGCACGAACTATCCGTCGTTCGTGTCCCGAAAAGTGGGGACGCGTCTGCGGCTGCGCGACGGGGAGTCGAATCTCCTCGCGGGCCTCCTGCGCGAAGACGAGTCGGCGGCGGTACAGGGATTCCCAGGGGCGATCCACGTGCCGCTGCTGTCCCAGGCTTTTTCCTCGAACGACAACCGGAAGTCGCAAATCGATCTCATCATGCTGCTGACGCCGCATATCGTTCGGACCAGTGAAATCACCGAAAGCGATCTGCGGCCGATCTACATCGGTTCGCAGCAGAACCTCGGTCTCGGCGGTCCTCCTCCGCTCATCGCACCGACGCCTGAGCCCGACGCGACACCCGCGTCGCCATTTCCGGCGCCGCCACGGCAGACCACGCCGGGCGCTGCCCCAGGTTCGACACCCGGGGCGCCCACGACAACGCCTGGAGCAGCGGCGTCGCCGTCGTTGACGCCTCCGGGCACGACGCTGGCGCCGCCGCCCGGGTCATCGCCTGTTCCCGGTCTGGTGGTGGTGCCGGCGCAACCACAACCGCCGGCCGCACAACCAAATGCGCCGGCAGGGCAGACGACACCGGGAGCCCCGGCAACTCAGACCCCGGGCGCATCACCCCAGTCGGCAGCACCTGGTGCGTTGACGCTCCCGACTGGCGGTCCGCCGTCTTCGGCCACGGCGTCTGCCCAGGGAGCCGCGAGCATTCTCGCCGCGCCGCCGGCGCCAACTCTCGAGCCGTTGGTCACGCAGGGCGTTGGATCGGCGCAGGTGCTCATCTCGCCGCCGCCAGGCACCGCGTTTCGCGTCGGCCAGGGTCCGTATACCGTGCCGCTGACGATCGTGAACGCGGCGCGCCTGTCGATGGTGACCTTGACCCTCACCTACGACGCGGCGCTCTTGCGCGTGCGCGCCGTTCAAGAGGGCAGCTTCATGCGAACGGCAGGCGCTACCGCCACGTTCACGCAACAGGTGTCGCCAGGCCGCGTGGACGTGATCCTCTCTCGCTCCGCCGATGCCAACGGCGCGTCGGGAACGGGCCTGCTCGCCGCTCTCGTGTTCGATGCCATTGCCCCCGGCACCGCGACGCTGACGCTGAGCGGTACAGGCTCGGGACCAGGCAATACGCCGATGGGCCTGCAGTTCAGGCCGGTGACGATCGCGGTCCAATAGGGATATATGGCTGACGACGGATACACCTTCGTCGAGCTCATCGTGGTATCGGCGATCGTCATGATTCTCGCGTCGGCGGTGATGCCGCTGGCCAAGGTCTCTGCGACGCGCCAACGCGAGGCTGAACTGCGACATTCGCTGCGCGAGATGCGGACGGCCATCGACAAGTACAAGGATGCCGCCGATACGATGCAGATCGGCGCGCTGGAGATCAAAGTGGGAAGCGAGGGCTACCCGCCCGATCTCGAGACGTTGGTCGAGGGTGTCGCGGCGAACAACGACGCGACGGGGCGGAAGCTGAAGTTCCTGCGCAAGGTGCCGGTCGATCCGATGACGCACAAAACCGATTGGGGAATGCGCTCCTATCAGGACAAGCCCGACTCCACGAGGTGGGGCGGCCAGAACGTGTTCGACGTCTACACGACGTTCGATGCCACGGCGCTCGATGGCACGAAGTACAAGGATTGGTGAGTGTCTTTCTTTCAAGACAGGTGTTCAAGCCAGGTGTTGCTGTCGCGTTTCCGGAGCTCATGGTTACGTCGTGTCCGCCTTCATGCGGACCGTCGTGGTCCGTTCAGCGAGCCGTCGCTAAAGCAGTGGCGGTCCGCCGAAGGGTCAGCGAGGGCGGAAGCCCCGGCGAAGGCGGAAGCCGGACACTACGTGCGCGTTGAAAACGCTCCAGACGGCCAGAGCCGCGGGTTCACGCTGATCGAGCTGATGGTCGTGATATCGATCATGGTCATCCTGGCGTCGATGGGGCTGGCGCAATACCGCAACAGCATCGTGCACGCCAACGAGGCGGTGTTGAAGGAAGATCTGTTCCGGATGCGCGACGCGATCGACCAGTACTACGCCGACAAGGGGCAGTATCCTACCAGCCTGGACTCGCTGGCGAGTGAGGGTTATCTCAGAAAGATGCCCGACGACCCGTTCACGAAGTCGTCCAGTTCGTGGCAGGCGGTGCCGGCGGAACCCGACCCCAACAATCCCGGCGCCAACACCGGAGTGTTCGACGTCAAGAGCGGATCGGATGCCATCGCGCTTGACGGCTCGAAGTACGCGGACTGGTAGGGTCGCCCGTCTCAGTCCGAACCGAGCTGGGCCCAAGAGTCGGGCTGAGCAATCGTCACATCTCGGACCACTCGTAATGCCTGTGCGGCTCGCGGCGGGCGCTCTACAAGTCTCCTAGTCCGCAGAGAGGCCCCCCGGCTCTGCCGGGGAGGCAGTAGCGGTTTGACGTTTTCGGCGGTCGCCTCTTCGTAGTGTTGCCCAGTCCTCGCCTCTGCGAGGCAACCGCTTCAAGTGAACGGGCCGCGCAAGGAAGCGATGCGCACCGAAAGGGGCGTTGGTGTTCCTCCGTCGCGATAAGGCCCCTTTGAGAGGCCAGCGACGGTAAAGCCCCCGGCTCTGCCGGGGGATTCGTTACTCGAATCGCCGCTATCGCGCGGAACCGATCCCTTCCAATCAATGCAACGTCCCTGGCTCCGGATCGAGGCTCGGCCGGCTACGCCGTTACGCGCACCGTTTGGGCTCGGCCGACGACGTTGATCCCGAGAACTATGGACCGATCCGGATGGGGAAGGGCATGCGGCGGACCTGACTATCGGCTTTCCCAAATCGCGAGGCCGGCGCCGTGGCCCATCTGCAGCGCGGATGCCGCTTCCGGAGCCGACCGGCTCCGCCTCCCGCGACCGCTTATTGACGAACCTGACTGACGAAGAGGAAGAAATGAGCCGGGTCCCGTGACCCGGCCCATTTCTGGTTTCGCGGCGCGGCCCCTACGGCGTGACGACTGTCGTGTTGCTCGCCGATGTGCCCGACGAGGTGGTGACGGTGACCCTCGCCGTGAACGTGCCGCTGTTATGGGCGTACGGGTGCGTGATCTGATTGGTCGTCGTCGTCTGTGGCGGATCGAGGTTGCCGAACTCCCACAGGTAGCTGACCACGACCGCGTTACCCAGACCGGTGACAGTTGCCGTGAATGTCTCGATCGTGGTGACCGTACCGATATTCGCCGATGCGTTGAGCGTGACGCCCAGCGGCGATTGCGCTTGCACGAAGACGCTGGTCGTTCCCTGGTTCACACCGCCGTTACTATCCGTCACGGTCAACACGACGGTGAAGGTGCCGCCCGCTTGATAGATGTGATGTACCGTAATCGCCGTGCCACTGACCCCGCCGAGACTCTGGGTACTGCCATCGCCGAAGTCGACAACGGCCGACGAGATCGCCGTGCCGCTGTTGGCCGCCGGAGCGATCGACGCGGTAAACGTGATGTCGGTGCCCGCCTGCGGGTTGGCGGTCGTCGTCGTAATCGAGACCACCGGCTGCGCTTTTGCGGAGACGAGAACAGAGGTCCCGCCGGTGGAGACGTTACCGAACGCGTCAAATGCCGACACCCTCACCGCGAATGTGCCGCCAACCGTGTAGATGTGACTGACGCTGCTGGTCGACCCTGGATACGTGGAGGAGGGAGATCCGTCTCCCCACTCGACCACCACTCTCTGGATCGGACTGCCGCCGGCGGTGCCAAATGTCAGGGGGAACGTCACGGCCTGGCCGATCGTCGGCGCGGCCGGCGACGGTGTGCCGACGGTAATGCTCGCAAGACCTCCAACCGAGACCGATCCGGTGGCGCTCGATGTATCGCCCAATGTGTCGCGCACGGTGGCCCGCACGGAGTACGAACCGATCGCGTTATAAGTGTGTGACGCGCTCCCTGGTTTACCCGGCAGCGTCACGGCGGCGCTCCCGTCTCCGAAATCGACGGTCACCGACTGCACCGGACTGGCGCTCGCGTCGGTCGAGTATCCCGTCAGCGGAAATGTCACCGACTGCCCGACGGTCGGGGCCGCCGGAGATGGAGTACCGACGCTGATCGTCGGCGCCGAATTGAGCGTCACGATAACTGTGGCCGACTGCTGACTCGTGGTCGTGCCGCCCGTCGTCGTGCCGGTTCCTGTCCCGGTGCCGGTCCCTGTGCCCGTACCTGCTGACGGCTGCACTCCCGCCGTGGCCGTCACCGTCGCCGTCTTGTTCGTCGTCAGCGTGGTCTGCGCATTGCCGCTGCTATCCGTGTTGACTACGGCAAGGCTGAACGAACCCGCGGTCGTCGTGAACGTCACCGGCACGCCAGTCAGCAAATTGCCGTTCGGATCCGAGACAACTGCAGTGATCGTCGAGTTGCTTCCGGTCGCGGCAACGGTGCCCGGATTCGCACTGACGACGACGCGGCCCACCGCCGCCGCACCGACATTGATCTTGATCGCGCCGGCGGAACCGGTTGTTGCGCCTCCCGAGTAGGCGGTGATTGTGGCGACACCGGAGACGCCACCCGCATTGAACTTGACCACGACACGGCCGTTGATGTCCGTTTCGACATCGGACGGCTGAACCACGCCGATCGTCGTCGAAAACGTAATGTGGGTCCCTGATTGTGGCGGAGTGCCCGAGGCCTCGATCACCTGCGCGATGATGTCGGCTGTGCCGTTTGTCGGGAGGTTCGTCGCTGCCGTCGTTAACGTGATCGTGGACCCCGACGGAGCGAGCAGTGGGACACGCTGGCAGGCGGCGGTAATACCGGCGGTCGCTAACAAGAGGCAGAAAGACAGCCGGCAGCGTGTTATCATTTGAACGCTAAACATATTACTTCCATGATCTTACGGGGTCAACAATCCGGCTACGCGATGGCGGTGCTGCTCATCAGCATGAGCATCATGGCGATCATGATGACGGCCGTCCTGCCAACCTGGAAACAGTTGTCGCGGCGGGAGAAAGAGGCGGAGCTGGTCTTTCGCGGCGAGCAATATGCCCGCGCGATTCAATTGTTTCAGAGCAAGGCGGGTCCGGGCACGCTTCCGCCCACCATCGATCTGCTGGTGGAACAGCGCTTTCTCCGCAAGAAGTTCAAAGACCCGATCACGAACGATGACTTCGCCCCGATCGTTCAGATCGCGGCCGGCGCCGCGCCGGGTGGAGCGCCGGGCGGAGCGCCTGGAGTGCAGCAGCCCGGTCGCCAGGGTGGTGCGGGTCAGGCGCCTGTACCGGCAGCCGGTCAGCGCGGAACTCCAGGGGCGCAGCCCGGCGCGACGCCTGGCGCTGCGGCAAGCGGCGGCATCATGGGTGTCACGAGCAAGAGCAAGGAGCAATCGATTCGCCTCTACAAGGGCCGCAATCATTACAACGAATGGCAATTCCTGCCCGTTGCGCGCGTCGCCGCGCCAGGTGCGGGCGGCGCCGCTGCGCCGGGACAGCGTGGCGGCGCGCAGGGTGGGCAGCGGGGAGCTCCAGGCACCGCGACGCCAACGCCTTTCGGCACGGGTCGGCAAGGTGCGCAGCCGCGCGGCCCCAATGCTCCAAACAACCCCAACACGCCGCCCAATCCGTTTGGGCCTCCCGGCGGACGCTCAGGTCGCTAGACATCTTCTAAAGCCAGAGTCTCGCAAGATGAAGCAGGTTGTGCTCGGTTCGGCTTTAGAAGCTGTCTTAGCTGCGGCCGCCGAGCGGCCGCCTAGGAAGATTCGCCGCACGACGCCAGATTTTCACCACGCGCTGTTAAGACGTTCGACGCGTGAATTTGGCCATTGTGTGGTCGGGCACACCAGCCTGATGATCACGCAACAAGACCGGGCAAGTGGACCGGATTTGTCATTGGGAAACGGTCTCAGCCGATGACTTCGTTCACAGTGTCGCGAGCGCGTCGTGGAACGATCGGCGAATGGACCGCATCTCATCGAGCGTGCCACCGTTGGCGACGCGATTGCTGAGCAGGACGAAATAGCGATCTCGAGGCGGATCGATCCAGAGCGACGTTCCCGTGAAGCCGACGTGGCCAATGGCGCCCGCCGACATCCGGGTTCCGCACGATGAAGTCGGCAGCATCGTGTCCCATCCGAGAGCCCTGGAGCTCCCGGGGACCGCGCTCTTCCTGGTAAACCTCGCGACACCGGTGGACGAGAGCGGCGGGGGCACTGCACCTCCGCGAGCGGCGCGTAGCACGAGACGCGCAAAGGCTCCCATCGCCGCGGCCGTGCCGAACAGCCCCGCGTGTCCGGCGACGCCTCCGAGCGCGGCGGCGTAGTTGTCGTGTACCTCTCCGGTAAGAATTCGGCCCCTCCGGGCATCATCGTCCTGGGGCATTGTCGGCGCAGCCCGCCCCTTCGTCGAACCGGATAACTTGAACGTCAGATGCTTCCCTGCAAGGAGGGATTCCGCGACACCGAGGCGGACACGGATCGCATCGAATTGCCGGTCCAGCGTGGCTCCGCCGCGGGCCTCGGCCAGCATGCCGAGGAGAATGAACCCAAGATCCGAGTAGATGGACTTCGTGCGGGGCGGGTAGGCGAGTCGCATCGTGCAGATGTCGTGCTCGAACTCGCGCCGGGTGGCAGGCGGGGCCTCCAGCAGCCGGGCCGGCAGGCCGGAGGCGTGCTCGAGTAGATCTTGAACCGTCACTCCTTCACGGTCCGTGCCCCGCCACTCCGGAAAGGAGTCGGCAATCCGATCGTCGAGTCGCGCGAGACCACTGCCGACAAGGTCCATGATCACGGTCGTGGTCGCGACCACTTTGGTCAGCGACGCCAAATCGTACAGCGTCGCCTCCGTCGTGGCGGGTGGAGTGGCGAGTGGAGTGGGAAGGGAAGTGCGAGGGGAAGCGGGTGCGAAGGCGGTCGTCCCGAAGACCTCGCGCCAGAGGGCTCCATGACTCTCGCCGACGTCGACCGACGCACCTGGAAACGTTCGTTGCTCGATCGCCCCCAGCACGACGTCTCGGGCCTGCTCGACGACGCTCACGATCTCACGCGCGTTCCCTAACCGACTTTCAACAATTCCTTCAATCGATTCTCGGCGTCCTCGCCGATCGCATCGCGGACGAAGTCGTGCGCAAGTCGCAGTCGGGACAGGGCGCGGGTGAAGGTCAGCCCGGAACGCTGCATGACGATGGCCGCTTTCACGTTCCAGTGCGCGCGTCGCAACAGTTTGTCGGCCATGTCCGGCTCGAGTCCCGTGACGATGGCGATAATGCGCCGGGCGCGATCTTTGCGCTTCTCCGAACCGGTCTCGACGTCGACCATCAGGTTGCCGTAGGTCTTGCCGATGCGGACCATCGCGCCCGTGGTCAGCATGTTCAATACGATCTTGGTCGCGGTGCCGGCCTTGAGACGGGTCGACCCGGCGATCACCTCCGGACCGACCGCCGGTGCGATCGTCAGATCGACGAAGGTCTGCAATTCCGTCTGCGGGTCGCAGGTCACGAAGACGATCTTCGAGTCGGCGCGGCGCGCACGCGTCAGGGCTCCGCGCACGAACTGGGTCATTCCGCTGGCCGAGACACCGATGACAACGTCTTTGGGGGAGGGCTTGAGGCGTGTCATCGAGCGAGCGCCCTGCTCATAACTGTCTTCGACGCCGCCCCGCGGCCGTACGAGCGCGCTCTTCCCACCAGGCATGATGGCCTGCACCAGCGCCGGATCGGTCCCGAAGGTCGGCGGCATTTCGGCCGCCTCGAGCAGGCCGAGCCGGCCACTGGTACCTGCGCCGACGAAGATGACCCGTCCACCACGGCGAAGCACCTTCGTGATGATGTCGACCCCGACCGCGATCCGATTTTTTTCACGCTGCACGGCCGCGAGCATCTTGCGGTCTTCGTTCAACATGGCCTCGACAATCTCCGACGAGGAGAGCTTGTCGATGGCAAGCGTCGATGGATTGATGGCTTCGGTTGGGAGACCCTGCCATTTCGAACGAGGAGTCATGCTGGACCGACCTTACGAACCGGTCGCGCATATTATCATAAGTAGTGTTCAGTGATTGATTTGTACCTCGATCACCTGCGCGTGGAGCGCCGGCTCGCCGACCACACGCTCGAGAGCTACCAGCGCGACCTCAGAGCGCTGGCCGCGTTCGCTGCTGAGACGTCATGTCCGCCAGAACGGCTCGACCGCCCCGCGCTCGAGGCGTTTGTCCGGCGGCAGATGGCCGGCGGGCTTTCGCCACGCTCGGTGGCACGGTCGGTCGCGGCGATTCGTGGCTTCTTCCGCTTTCTGGTGCTCGACCGCCGGCTGCACGAGAGCCCTGCCGACGACCTCCAGGGGCCGCGCGCGTGGCCGGCGCTTCCGAAATTTCTCTCGATCGAGGAGGTCGACGCGCTCATCGCCGAGCCGGACGTGACGACGGTCCTCGGCCTCCGCGATCGCGCGCTGATCGAGCTGCTCTACGCCACGGGCATGCGCGTGTCCGAATTGCTCGGCGTGCGTGCCGTGGATCTGCATCTGGACGAGCAGTACCTCAGCTGTATCGGCAAGGGGAACAAGGAACGGCTGATCCCCATCGGCGAGCAGGCAGCGATGTGGATTCGCACCTACCAGCGCGAAGGACGGCCGGTGTTGCTCAAGCGCCGATCGGCGACCCGCGTCTTCGTCAACGTGCGGGGAGGCCCGCTCAGCCGGGTCGGTTTCTGGAAGATCCTCAAGGCCTACGGCGTGCGCGCGCGGCTACCGGCCTCGTTGAGTCCCCACGTCCTCAGACACTCGTTCGCGACGCACCTGTTGGAGCGCGGCGCCGATTTGCGGGCCATCCAGATGATGCTCGGGCACGCCGATCTCTCGACCACCCAGATCTACACCCACGTGCTCGAGGCGCGGTTGAAGACGATCTACGACCGTTTCCACCCACGGTCGTGATCTGGTACACTACCCCGTTTCCCACTCACTCTTATTTTCAGTCTGAAGGAGCAGTGCATGAGCGGTACCGCACGCCATTTATTTACGTCCGAGTCGGTGACGGAAGGTCACCCGGACAAGATTGCCGATC
>JBDTVS010000046.1:0-15991 GCA_040007095.1 Acidobacteriota bacterium | reverse complement strand
GCGCTGAGCGTGGCGTAGGCGCCGCCGTCGAACAGCGCGTCGATCTCGACCGCCGCCAGGCGGCCGTCGCGCGTCACGCCGGTCTTGTGGCGAACGATGGCCGGGTGGCGCTTGGTCGTCGCCAGCATGTCCTCGACGCGGTCGTAGACAAGCTTCACCGGGCGCCGCGCCTTCATGGCGAGCAACGCTGCGTGCCCGGCAATCATCGACGGATACTCCTCTTTGCCGCCGAACCCGCCGCCGGTCTCGGTCTGAACGACCCGGACTCTGTCACCCGGCAGGCCCAGCAGCACCGTCAAGGCGCGATGCACGTAATACGGGCATTGCAATGAGCCGTACACGGTGATCCCCGCCCCCTCGGCGTCGGGCACCGCAATGACGCCGTTTGGCTCGATGTACAGCTGTTCCTGATGACCGAGACAGTATTCCCCTTCGACCACCAGATCGGCCGCGGCCATCGCGGCGTCGACATCCCCCTTGTCGATGCGAATCGATTTGAAGACGTTCGTCGAGGCCCGCGGATCGAGAATCGGCTCGGTCGGACGGTAGTCAATCTGAACGTCGGCCGCCCACAAACGCTCGCGATCCTCGTGCGCGAGGAGCACGATCGGCTCCGCGACGTGCCGGATCGTGTATTCGGCCAGGCATGGCTGATCGTCTTCGATCAGCGCGACGATGTTCCGGCCCGGGATGTCGCGATGGTCGACAACGGTGACACCGGTGGTGTCGAAGTTGTAGCGAATTGCGGTAATCGCACCAGAGGGAATCGTCGAGCGGATCGTCCGCGCGTGTAACATGCGCGGAAATGTGAGGTCGTCGATGTATCGCGCGCGGCCCGACACCTTTTCCGCGCCCTCCTTGCGAAGGACATTGCGGCCGACAGCCCCGAAGCGACGCGGCATCTTGCGATTATATGAGGCCAACGCGAGTTCGGGGGACGACGCTGGAGCTGAAGTCTGAAAGTCTGACGTCTCAATCTACGGCGTCTTGATAGTTTCGCGGGCGCGCGGTTCCGGGTTCCCCGGCGACATCCTCTCGCCGGTGATCAACCGGGCACGGCGTTGAAATGTCAGATACGCCCAGGCCCACTCGCTCATCACGGCCAGACGATTGCGAAATCCGATGAGCGAGAAGATGTGGATGAACAGCCAGATCAGCCACGCGAGAAATCCCGAGAGCTTCAGCGAAAAGATGTCGGCGACCGCCGCACCTCGGCCGATCGTCGCCATGTTGCCGTAGTCGCGGTAGCGAAACGGCAGCAGGGCCTCGCCGCGAATCGCGCGCAGCACGTTTCGCGCTGCGTGCGCCCCGCCCTGCATGGCGACCTGTGCCACGCCGGGCAGCAGGGCGCCGTCCTGCTGGAGGGCGCTCGCGTCCCCGACGACGAACATGCCCGGACAGTTTGGCACCGCCAGCGTCGGCTCGGCGAGGACGCGACCGACGCGGTCGAGCGGCACGCCGAGCGACGCGAGCATCGGCGACGCGGCGACGCCGGCAGCCCACAGCACCGTCTCCGCCGCGATGCGCTCGTCGCCCACCCGCACGCCCTCGGCGGTGATCTCGGCCACAATCGTCTGGGTTCTCACCTCGACGCCCAGCCGCTTCAGCGACTCGCGCGCGGCGAGGCGGAGCTTCTCCGGAAACGCCGCGAGCAGATGTGGACCGCCTTCGACGAGGATGATCCGTGCCGACTCGGGGCGGATGGAGCGGAAATCCGCGACCAGCGAGTGTCTGGCGATTTCGGCGAGCGCCCCTGCGAGCTCGACACCGGTCGGGCCGCCCCCGACGATGACAAATGTCAGCAACCGCTGCCGCAGCTGCGGATCGACCTCGCGCTCGGCCGCCTCGAAGGCCAGCAGCACCCGCCTCCGAATCTCCAGGGCATCGTCGAGCGTCTTGAGACCGGGGGCACGCGCCGACCATTCGGGGTGGCCGAAATACGCGTGCCTCGCGCCAGCCGCCACAATCAGATAGTCGTACGAGAGAAGATGTCCGGTCTCCTCCGTCCCGTGGCTGCCATCGACATAGGTCAGACGCCGGCCGGCGGGATCGATGCTGCGCACCTCGGCGAGCAACACCTGCGCGTTCCGTTGCCCGCGAAGAATCCAGCGGATGGGTGAGGCGATGTCGGCCGGCGACAGCGACGCCGTCGCCACCTGATACAGCAGCGGCTGAAACAGATGGTAGTTGTGACGATCGAGAAGAGTCACGCGCACCGGCGCTCCGGCAAGCGCGCGCGCCGCGTCGAGGCCGCCGAACCCGCCACCGATGATGACGACATGAGGAAGGGCTTGAGCCATCGGACTACCCGCATCATACTTTCTGCTATGGCTCTTCTCCGTACTCAACTCGAAGATGGCGCGCCATCTCCTGTCGTCGAAACCGCGTGCACGCTCGACTGCCCCGACGCATGCACGCTTCACGTCACGGTTCACCGCGGGAAGGTTGTCGACATCGACGGCTCCCAGAAAAATCCGGTCACCGGCGGCTACATCTGCGCGAAGGTGCGCAAGTTCGGCGAACGCGTCTACGGGCCGGATCGCCTGCTGTATCCGGCGATTCGAGTCGGGTCGAAAGGCCTCGGCCAGTTCAAACGCATCGGCTGGAACGAAGCGCTCGATCTCGTGGTCGATCGCTTCCTCCGTGCGAAGCGCGAGCACGGCGGCGCGTCGATCCTGCCGTACTCGTACGGGGGCTCGAACGGGCTGCTCACCCAGGACAACCTCGACGCGCAATTATGGCGGCGCTTCGGCACGTCGCGCCTGGCGCGCACGATCTGCGCCGCGCCGACCGGCGCGGCCAACCAGGCGCTGTACGGCAAGATGCCGTCGGTCGTCTATCAGGACTATCCATCGGCCGCGTTGATCGTGTTGTGGGGCGTCAACCCCTCGGCCTCCGGCATTCATCTCGTGCCCTACATCCGCGAGGCGCAGAAGGGCGGCGCCAAGCTCGTCGTGGTCGATCCGCGGACGACGACGCTGGCGCGCCTCGCGGATATTCATCTCGCGATTAGGCCGGGCACGGACGTGGCCGTCGCGCTGGCCCTGCATCGGCACCTGTTCGAGAACGGCCACAGCGACGATGCGTTTCTCCGCGAACACACCACGGGCGCCGATCGGCTGCGGGAACGTGCGGAGCCCTGGACCATCGAGTGCGCCGCCGATACGGCGGGCATCGACGCTGCCCTGTTGCGGCGCTTCGCGGAGCTGTATGCGACGAGCGCCCCGGCGCTGATCCGGTGCGGCTGGGGCCTCGAGCGCAATCGCAATGGCGGCAACGCGGCATTGTCCGTGCTGGCGCTGCCGGCGGTCGGGGGAAAATTCGGCGTGCGCGGCGGCGGCTACTCGATGAGCAACTCCGCCTCGTGGGGCATCGATCGGAAGTGGCTGACCGATCCGGAACCGGACACGCGGCTGGTCAACATGAACCACCTGGGACGGGCGCTGACCGAGTACGACGATCCGCCCGTTGATGTGCTGTTCGTCTACAACGGCAATCCTGCGGCAACCGCACCCGATCAGCGACGAGTGCTGCGCGGCCTCGAGCGCGAGAATCTTTTCACCGTCGTGTTCGAGCAGGCGATGACGGATACCGCCCTGTATGCGGACCTGATCCTGCCGGCCACCACGTTCCTGGAAGGCTACGACTTCGCAAGAGCGTACGGTCCGATCAGCATCGAGCTGGCGCGGCCGGTCATCGATCCGGTAGGAGAATCGCGTCCCAACGCCGACGTCTTTGGCGAGCTGTGCTCGCGGCTCGGCCTGCTCGAGAGCGACGAGCCGAAAAATGAGCTCGAGTTGACCGTACGAGTCATGGCCTCATTGCCCGGGACGATCGGCGAGGACCTCGGCGCGGGAATCTCGCCCAGGCCGTCCTTCGGATTGAGGCCGGTGCAGTTCGTCGACGTATTTCCCAATACGCCGAGCCGCAAAGTGAATCTGTTCCCCGCCGAGTATGAGGCGGCCGCGCCTCTCGGTCTCTACCGCTTTCAGGGGGACCCGGGCACCGAACAGTTTCCGCTCACGCTCATCTCGCCCGCCAGCGAGCGCACGATCAGTTCGATGTTGGCCGAACTGCCGCGGCCGGACGTCAAGCTGCGCATGCACCCCGACGATGCGGCGGCGCGAGGCATCGGAGACGGCGCATCGGTGCGCGTCTTCAACGAGTTGGGCGAAGTGCACTGCAGCGTCAACGTCAGCCCCGCGGTGCGGCCCGGGACGGTGAGCCTGCCGAAGGGACTCTGGCGGCGAAGCACGTTCAACGGCTTCACGGCCAACGCGCTGGTGCCGGACACGCTGACCGACATCGGCGGCGGCGCGTGCTTCAACGACGCGCGCGTCCAGGTCGCTTCGCTCCTGGACGCTTAAACCTTGAGCGATTCCGCCTTCGCCAAGGCTTCCGCATTCGCCGCTTCGGCGGACCGCCATTGGTTTAGCGGAGGCTGGGCAGGCCGCGACTGTCGCGGTCCGGGCTGACGCCGGTCACCACACAGAGGTGAACGGCGCCCCACGAGCGCCCGCTCGCATTGAGATCGTCGTGCCGTGGATTTTCGAATCGGGAAACAAATCCTGGTCAGCGATTCCGGCGGCCGGCGAGCCGGGCACGGCCGTCCGGATGGCCGTACCTGGCATCGAGATATCTCAAGCGGCGCCGCCCCTGCTTGCGCCGGTGGCGGCCGGCGTCGCGGCGATTCCGCCGAGTGCGGTCGCTGGTGAGCAACCTATCGGCGGACGTTTGTCTGACAAGTTGCGATTATGACTTTTCGGGTGTGGGAGTGTCGGTCGGCACAACGAGGCGCCCTCGTCCACCGCGGCTGACCTGACCACCCTTGCGACCTGCGAGCCGCGCTTCGTCCGCATTCCACTCGTGGGCGGCCCCTTTCTCGTGGGCGGCGCGCCCGCCTTTTCTTGCAATCTCACGCTGTTTTTCCGGGGACATCGACGCGAATCCCCGTCGCTCTTTGTGCTCTGTAGCCAAGATCTCGTCCTCCTATATCAATCCGAGTTTACGGACACGCGCTCGGGTCCGGTTACTGTCAGAGATAGCAATAGCTGTGCCGCAACAAAAAGCACAACGGACACGGGGACGCGACGAAAAGTTGGGCTGCCGCGAGACGAAAGGTGACGACTGGGGAAACAAAGCGCTGGAGGTGGTACAAATCGGCCCCGAGCATGCGACGTGCGCCGCGGAAGGGACGGGGCTAGCTTGTGCGCGATGCGTGGCTCAAGGTTGTTTCGAACACCACCACGGATGACCGCAACAGCGGAGCTGCCCGTCTTCGATCGTCTGCACGCTCAAGTCTGGAAGAATCGCGGCGGTGCTGGCAGCACAGCCAGCACTGCCAGCACAACTGATGGCGCCACTCGGGCGCCACGACTACTTGGTTTGCTGCGGTACGTAGCCCGGCGGCAACGCGGCGGCCTCTCCGAAGAAAAAGTCTTCCATGTGCTTGGCGACTAAATCCTGAGCCTCTTTCTGCCACGGCATCAGACGATACTCGTTGAGAATCATCTTCATGCGCTCCTCCCACAGTTTCCACGCATCGACCGACACCTGATCGAAGATGCGCTGGCCGAGCTCCCCGGGCCATGGCGGATCGTCGAGCCCCGGCAGCTGCTTCTGGAACTTCACACACTGGACCGTGCGACCGCTCTTGTTGCCGCGCGGGCCCTGGGGGGATTGGGGAGGACTACATTGCGCCATGGGCCGATTGTAGCACTCGAAGCTCAGGCTCGACGGTGAACCGCAAGCGCGCGTGGGCCTCGCGCAGCGACTGCACGACCGACGCGCTGGTCCCGCCAGCCGCGAAGATGAAGCCCAGATAACTGGCGCCCTCGGGCAACGGCACGAGCAGCTGATCCGGCTTGGCCGTGATCGTGACGTCCTCGACGCCATCGACGAGGCGCGCGGCTTCGACTCCCGCGACGCCGCGAAACACACCGCGCGAAGGGATGGGAATCATCATCACGCCGGAGGCGCGCGCCTCCCGCACCCAGCCGTCTGGCGATTCCCCCAGCGTATGCCGGAGCAGCAGCTCCTCGAGCGAACAGGCGGTCTCTCCCTGACTCAGCCCAGGCTGTGCGGTCCGTTGTTCGAATTTCAGCGAGCGGGCGCACAACCCGCCAATCGGCCGGGCCGCGACCTCGAGCACGAATACGCCTTGCTCGTTGACGCGACACTCGGCATGGACGGGCCCGTGCCTCAGCCCGATCGCCGCCGCTGCTAGCGCTACCGCAGCTTTCACGCGCCGCTGGTCGGGCTCTCCCAGCGTCGACGGGGTCACGTACAGCGTTTCTTCGAAGAAGGGGCCGTCGAGCGGGTCCGGCTTGTCGAAGATCGCGAGTGTGTGCAGCGTTCCGTGATGCAGCAGCCCTTCGATTGCCAGCTCGCGTCCGGGGATGAACCCCTCCACCAGCAGCCGATCGTGCGCATGGTTCCGTTCCGCGCGGATGTCTGGCAGACGCAGGAGTGCGAGGAGCCGGGTAAACGCCGTCAGGAACTGGGCGGCATCGTCGGCGCGCATGACGCCTCGGCTTCCCGACAGCGAGACCGGTTTGAGCACGCACGGAAAGCACAGCGTCGACAGAAGAGCTTGCGGGTCCGCGTCGATCCGCGACGAAACAAACCAGGGAACGGCCAGTCCCGCGTCGCGCAGCCGTTGGCGAGTCTTCTCTTTGTCCCGCGCGGCGATCGCGGCATCCGGAGGGTGGCCGGACAGTCCCAGCCGCTCGGCGACGCGCGCAGCAATCACCGTCGGTCGGTCGCCGACCGCGACGAAACCGTCGAGGGGCGCGGCTCGCGCGACCTCGACGATGGCGTCCACCGCTGCATCTTCGTCGTGAAATCGGATCGGGATCGCGGCATCCCTCCAGGGATCCTCAATCAGGTGGCAGCGGTCGGTGGCGAACACGAGCGACACGCCGAGGCGGTCGGCGGCCTGGCCAAACGCCCGCGTCTGGTATCCGGTCGTCGTCGCGAGCAGCAGCACGCGTGGCATCAGACCAGCATGACCTCATCGGGATTCGGCTCTGCGCAACAGTACCAGGGCTCGCTGAGGTACGGCACGCGAGAGGCGGCGGCCATCGGCCGCGCCGACGGCACCGGCGCGAGGCGCGGGACGCCGGCGCGCTCGTGGGCCAGTGCGCTGATCTCTTCGAACACCGCGCGCCGGTCGCCGGCGACCCGCACGCCGACCAGGGCGGCAATCTCGCGCTGCAAGGCGTCGACGCGCGGATCAGGGTGCGACCACCGATACGTCAGCGTGATCGGGTCGAATCCCTCGACGATGGCCCGGACATCTTCCAACTCCATCACCTTCGAGCCTTGAGGGATCAGCAACCGGATGGCGAGCTGAATCGGTGCGATGTGATCGACGAGATCGAGGCCTTCGATGGTGTCGAGCAGATCGCAGTAGCCAGCCAGCGTCAACCACGGCTGAAAGGCCACGAAGGTCGGGACCAGCGTGAGTCCGCAGGCGCGGCAACGCGCAACCGCCTCGATGAAATCACTGCGTGTATGCCCCTTGTCCAGCCGTCCGAGCGCGACGTCGTCTACCGATTCGACCGCGCTCGTCACGAACAGGCAGCCTGTGTCGCGAAGCCGATCGAGCAGCGCGGGGTACTTGAGCAGATGCTCGATCTTGATCGTGACGTCGTAGGTGACCGACGGATGGGCCGCATGCAGCGCGTCGACGATGCGGAGCGCGTGCGTCGGGCCATTGAAGAAGTCCGGATCGCCGAAGGTGATGTGCTGCGCACCGGCCGCGACCTGCGCATCGATGTCCGCGAGCACGACGTCGGGCGCCACGATCCGAAACTGCCCTTCGTAGACAGGGACGATGGGGCAATGGCGGCAGAGATGCTTGCAGCCTCGACTGGCCTCGGTCGACCCGACGATCCGTGACGTGCCGTCCGGCATGTGCAGCATCGCGTACCGATCGAGGGCCGGCAGGTCCCGGCGATCCGGGACAAGAAAATGAATCCGGGGAATCTGAGTGTCACGACCGGAATTCGGCACCCGCGGTTCGGCGCCGCGCGTCGGCGAACCCGCGGCCATCTCTCTCGCGATCGAGGTCAGCTCCTCCTCGAATTCACCGCCGAGGATGTCGTCGATGCCCACCGACCGCAGCCATTCCAGGTTGAGCGGCGCGTACAGGCCGTATGCGCACAGGCGTGCCGACGGATTCAGCTCACGCGCCTTGGCGATGACAGGCGCCGCCAGTCTCGTCGCCGTGTGCATGGGAAGGTGGAATCCGATCAGCGCGGCGCCGGCGATGGCATCCCCGCGTAATCGATCCTTCGTCAGGTCGACGCACTGAACCTGCCATCCCGCCTGCCGCAGCCAAGCGGCCGGCGAAGCCAGGCCCCAAGGCTGCCGGCCCAGCTCATAAGTGCTGATTAGAAGCGCGCGCATTTCCGCCCTAGTGTATCCTGCGCGCATGGCTCTTCCTGCAGCCCGTCTCGAGATGAACGCCGCCGATCGAGCGTTCTTCGGCCATCCGCGCGGCTTGTCGACGCTCTTCTTCACCGAGATGTGGGAGCGCTTCAGCTACTACGGCATGCGCGGCTTCCTCATCTTCTACATGACGGCGGCGGCCACCGCCGGCGGCATGGGCCTCGATGTGGCGACCGCGGCGGCCATCTACGGCACCTACACCTCGATGGTGTACCTGATGAGCGTGCCCGGCGGCTGGCTGGCCGACCGCGTGCTCGGGCAGCGCAAGGCGGTCCTGTATGGCGGCATCTTGATCGCGGCCGGACACTACACGCTGGCAGTGCCGAGCGCGTCGGCGTTCTACATCGGGCTGGTGCTGATTGTGCTGGGGACGGGTCTCCTCAAACCGAACATCAGCGTGATCGTCGGCCAGTTGTACACGCCTCGGGACATTCGCCGCGACGCGGGCTTTTCCATTTTCTATATGGGAATCAACCTCGGCGCGTTTCTCGGCCCGCTCATCACCGGCTTTCTCGCCCAGGATGCGCGCTTCCGCGCCATGATCGCGGGCTGGGGCATGGATCCGAACTCGACATGGCACTGGGCGTTCGGCGCGGCCGGAGTCGGGATGACGCTCGGTCTCCTGCAGTACGTCTTCGCAAGTCGGAGCCTGGGAACGGCGGGCGTGGCGCCCGGTGGAGCGAGCACACCGGCTCTGGCCTCCAAATTCAAGCGCCAGGCGTTGCTCTGGGGCGGTGCGCTCGCGGGCGTACTGGTCGTCGTCGGGTTGCTGGCCGGCGCCGGCATCGTGACGATCCTGCCAACGACGGTACGGAACCTCGCGGGATATTCGCTCATCGCGATCACGATCGCCTTTTTTGCCGTGCTCTTTCTCGATCGCAGCTGGACGAGCGAGGAGCGCGGGCGGCTGTGGATCATTTTCGTGTTCTTCGTCTGTGCATCGATTTTCTGGTCGGTGTTCGAGCAGGCCGGGTCGACCCTGAATCTGTTCGCCGACCGAAGCACGCGGAACGAGCTGCTCGGATTTCACTTTCCCAGCAGCTGGTTCCAGGCGCTGAATGCACTGTTCATCATCGCCTTCGCCCCGCTGTTTGCCTGGTTGTGGGTCAGACTCGGGCAGCGCCAGCCGACGGCCCCGACCAAGTTCGCCTTCGGTCTCATCGGCGTCGGCCTCGGATTCATGATCCTGGTCCCGGCCGCCGCCAGCGTGGCGTCTGGCGGCCTGGTGAGTCCGCTATGGCTCATGGCGGTGTATCTGACCCATACCTTTGCGGAGCTGTGCCTCAGCCCCGTCGGCCTCAGCTCGATGACGAAGCTCGCCCCGCCTCGGGTGGTCGGATCGATGATGGGCGTCTGGTTCCTCGGGGCGTCGGTCGGAAACTTCCTGGCCGGACAGATGGCCTCGTTCTACGAGAAGATGCCGCTCGAGAGCCTGCTGGGCGCCGTGAGCGTCCTGCCCGTGGTGGCGGGAATCGTGATGTTGATATTCTCGAAACGCTTCAACCGCATGATGAGCGACGCTAAATAGAGTCTCAAGCCTGAAGTCTCAAGTCTGAAGTTTGATCCGGCGCCTGAGAAGCCCGAAGACCGAAAATATGCCGCTCGAGGAATACCGTCGTAAGCGCGACTTCACGAAGTCGCCGGAGCCCCCGCCGGAAGTGCCGAAGAAGAAACGGCGTGAGCTGTTCTTTTGCGTCCAGAAGCATCTGGCCAGTCACCTGCACTACGACCTCCGGCTCGAGCACAACGGCGTGCTGTTGTCGTGGGCGGTCCCGAAAGGGCCCTCGCTCGATCCCAAGACGAAGCGCCTCGCGATGCACGTGGAGGATCACCCGCTGGCGTACGGGGAGTTTGAGGGTGTCATCCCCGAAGGCTACGGCGCCGGCATCGTGATGCTGTGGGATCGCGGCACATGGACGCCTCAAGTCGACGATGTGGAAGCGGCGCTGAAAAAAGGCGACCTGAAGTTCACGCTGGACGGCTACAAGCTGAAGGGCTCGTGGGTGCTGGTCCGCACGAGCGGCAGCTATGCCGGCCGGCGCGGCGCCCCGGCGGCGGGTGGTCAAACAGGTGGCGATGCCAGGAACTGGTTGTTGATCAAACATCGCGACGAGTGGTCGGGCGAGTTGGATATCGCGGAGTTCGCGCCGCGGAGCGTGAAGAGCGACGGCGACATGGAGGACATCCTCGCCGAGGACAACCCGGCCATCTGGACCTCGAACCGGCCGGCCAAGGGCGGCGAGACCGGCGCGATGTTCGCCGACATCATCGAGCGCGCCGCCAAAATCAAGGCTGGCCGTTCGACGAAGCCGCCCGCGCGGAAAACCTCTACACGGAAAAAAGCCTCTGCTACGTCGCGCACCCGCAAGAAGTGAACTCGCAGGTCGTCCTTCTCCAACGACCGAGAATTTGCGAAGCACAAAGGTGACCAAGAGCACGGAGATTGCTGTGTGGCGCTCTCGAGAACAGCTTTGTGGCCTTTGTGCTCTTTGTGGTTCGACCTCAACCCACGACGGCGTTGTTCAGACCGCTCTGGTTCTAGTGGCTGATGCGCAGGCGTCCGCTGCCGACGTCGTGGGTTAACGTCAGTTTCTGCGCAACGTCGGTCGTGGCCGGGGAAATCGTCCACGCCTGCACGACGACGTCTTCGTCGCCAAACTGGACATTGCCAAGTGCGAAGGCCCGAACGTTTTCCATCCAGGGCGGTGTCGATTGATCGATGTGGGACCTGACGACGTTGCCTGACGCCGGCACGGGAAGGTGCAACACGACCGACGAGGCGCTCTTGGAGCCCTTGTTGCGAACCGCGATCCGCCAATACCCCTTGTACGCGAAGTCGCTGCCGTGCAGAATGGCGGGCGCTTTCTCGTTCGCGAAATTGGCGACCTTGGTCAGCATCTGATCGATCTGGTCGCCGCCGCCCGGCAGGATTTTGTCGCGAAATCCAGATTTGAAGAACAAAGGACGCGACTCGGCGGCGGACATCAGGGGCGTGAGCGCGCGAAACTGCTGGGTGATGGATGGAGGCAGCTCGAAATCGGCGAAGTAGACGTCCGCCTCGAGCCCGGTCGTCGGCGCGGTGAACCAGACGTAGAGGCCCGCGCAAGTCGCCAGAAACCCGACGATCTCAGCGATCCGCTTGAACACGGCGCTGATTATAACCCGCAGGATCTTCGCGTCCGAGCATCGTCTGGTGGCCCGCTCTTTGGAATCGCTACCGGCCGCTCGTTGTCGCGGCCGAGAAATTTGGGTCAGCCACCCAGCTGGACCGCGAGAGCCTCAATCGGCGCTGAGGAGGCGGCGCGACAGCACGGCCCACACGGCATACGCGAGCCTCAATCGATCGTGGCGCGCGATTTCACCCGTCCAGAGCTCGCCTCCCACCAGTTCGCAGTGGGCCGGCAGGTTCCCTGGCGCGAGCGGTTCCTTGTGCTCGAGCGCGTAGCGGCCGAGCGTCTCTGGGGACGGCCACTGCATGTTCGCGATCACGACATCGACGCGCCGGTGGATCGCTTCCTCGATCCGCGACACGGCGTCGGCGGCGGTGAAGCCCGCCATCCCCCGGCCCTCGGTCAGCAGGTTCGCGATGAGAATCACCGGACCGTTCATCTTGGCGAGCGCTTCGGCGACGCCGCGCACCAGGAAAATCGGCATCAAGCTCGTATAGAAGCTGCCGGGACCGATGATCGCGGCGTCGAATTCGGTAATCGCCGTGGCCACGCCGGGATGAATGCCGACGGGTGGCTCGAGCCAGATGCGGCGCACCAATCGTCCCGAAGACTGGCCCGCGTCCACTTCGACTTCTCCGCGCGTCATCGAGCCGTCGCCGTACTCGGCGCACACCGAGGCGGGCTCGACACTTACGGGCCAGACCAGACCGCGGCACCCCAGCAGCGCACGCAGACCGTCGACGGCGTCCAGAAAGTCACCGCCGTAGCGCTCCATCATCGACAGCAGCAGATTCCCCCCGGTATGGCCGCCGAGACGGGCATGCTCGAGTGTGGGCAGGCGCGCCAGCAGCACCCGCCGCGCTTCGCGGGTGTTGCGGGCGAGAGCAAGCGCGCATTTGAGGATGTCGCCCGGCGGCAGCACGCCGAGCTCGTCGCGCAGTTGCCCGGAGCTTCCGCCGCTGTCGAACATCGTGACGACGGCGTTGAGCATGAGCCAGGGATTGTTCTTGAGGCCGCCGAGCAGGCTGGGCAGACCGGTACCGCCACCGAAGCAGCCGACGTTGACGGTTCGAAGATGCACGCAGTGATTCTAGTTCACCTACAATTGGCGTATGACGCGCCTGCCCGATCACCTGTCGATCCTGGAGCGTGACCTCCGCGGCATTTTCACCGACCGCCTGCAATCGCTGACCGTCTACGGTCTTCACGCCTCCGCGCCGTCAGATCGGCACCGGTCGGCCCACGCGCCACACCCCGGCCCGCGCACGTCCACCCTCGCGATCATCGCATCCATGAGGGAGGCTGATCTGAAAGTGTGCGCCGAACACATCAGCGCATGGCACGACACCGGCCTCGCGACGCCGCTGCTGCTCGCGAGCGGTGAATTCGAACGGTCGCTCGACGCGTTCCCGCTCGAATTCGGCGCGATCATCGCCGACTACGCCGTCGTCTTCGGGCCCGACCCCTTCGCAGGACTGACCGTTGATCCGGCCGATCTCCGGCGCGCGTGCGAAGTGCAGGCCCGCAGCCACCTGTTGCATCTTCGCCAGGGTTTCGTCGAGACTGCCGGCAACGGCAACGCGCTCGCGATGCTCACCGTTCGCTCGGCGGCGCCATTTGCGGCGCTCGTGACAAGCGTCGCACGGCTGCAAGGGCTGGTCACGCACGACCAGACCGCCGCGGGCCGGCATGCCGAACGGCAGCTGCAGCTCGCTCCGGGGGCGATCACGGAAGTCGTCAAGCTCGCGCAGGTCGCCGACATCTCATCGGCCGAGGCAACGCGCATCTTCGCCCCGTACCTGGACGCCACGGAGCGACTCGTTCAGTACGTCGACGGCTGGGGGACGGCGTGAGCAATACGGACGGTCGACGGGTGAACGTCGACCGTCGCCACTCAGCAATCCCAGGTCGCCGATCGGCAGTCTTCAGTCGTATTCTGGCGGCGGCGTTGATCCTGAGCGCCGCATACGCGGCGCCCAACGTGAGCCGAATCGTGACGGCTGCCGCTCTCCAATCGCCCGAGGCCACTCTCCCCGAGCTCACGCAGCCGGTCAACGACTTCGCACACGTCATCGACCCGTCGAACCTGGCGGCGATGGAGAGGATGATTCGCACGCTCAAGGCCGCCAGCGGCGACGTCGTCGTCGTCGCGACGGTGCCGACCATCGAGCCCTACGCCGACATCCGCGAGTACATCAACAAGCTGTTCGAGAACCACGGGAAGGGCATCGGCGAGAACGGCAAGAACAACGGCCTCCTGATCCTGCTGGCGATGAAACAGCGTCGCGTGCAGATCGAGCCCGGCTACGACCTCGAGCAATGGATCACCGACGGCTTCTCGGGCGAGACCAGCCGGCAGCACATGTCTCCGGAGTTCAAACAAGGCCGCTACGGCGACGGCCTGCGGATCGGCACCGAGCGAGTGATCGGACGGATCGCCCAGGGGCGCAACATCACGCTCGACGGCGTGCGTATCCCTCGAGAGCCCGAGTCCTCGTCTGGCGCGGCGCCGATCGGCCCGACGACCATCATCCTGATCGTTGTCGCGATTCTGGTCATCAGCCGCATCGGGGGCGGTGGTGGCTTCGGTCCAGGTGGCGGCTGGGGCAGAAGGGGGGGCTGGAGCGGCTGGTCGAGCGGAGTCGGACCGTTTGGCGGCTTCGGCGGGGGCGGCGGCGGCGGCTTCGGCGGCGGCTTCGGCGGATTCGGTGGCGGGAGCAGCGGGGGCGGCGGCGGAGGGTCGAACTGGTAACCTGGTGGCAACTTTACAATTTACAATTGGACATGATGAGAAGCACACGCAGAACGGCGCTCTCGCTGGTCGTCGCGCTCGCTGCCATTTCGCTGACGGGTTGCTCGTACAACCGATTCGTCGGGCAAGACGAAGCCATCAAGGCGCAGTGGGCGCAGGTCGAGAACCAACTGCAGCGGCGCAACGACCTGATTCCGAACCTCGTCGAAACGGTGAAGGGCTACGCCTCGCACGAGGAGGGTGTCTACAAGGACATCGCGGACGCGCGATCGAGACTCCTGGCGGCTAAATCACCCGAAGAGACGATTCAGGCCGCGAATCAGCAGACCTCGGCACTCGGACGTCTGCTCGCGGTCGTCGAGAGCTACCCGCAGCTGCGCGCGAACGAACAGTTCAACCGATTGATGGACGAGCTCGCAGGCACGGAGAACCGCATCGCGGTCGAGCGAATGCGCTACAACGAGCGGGTCCAGGAATACAACACCGGGCGGCGGCAGTTTCCTTCAAACGTCACCGCGAAAGTGTTCGGTTTCAAGGAGCATCCGTTCTTCGAAGCGCCGGCGGAAGCCAAGCAGGTCCCCAAGGTCAACTTCAAGCCGACATAGCCTGCCGTGGATATCCCGCTGCCGTGGGAGCGGCTGCTTTGGAGGGGCCGCCCCGCGTTCGCTGCCTTTACCCGCGAACGATACTTCCTCACCGACTTCAGGCTGATCCGCCAGACTGGCCGCGGCTTCCACGAACTGGTGCTTCACGACATCGGCGACGTGGGCCGCACCGAGTCCGGCCTCGATCCAATCCTTGGCACCTCCACACTTATCGTGCGGGCGCACGATACGAGACGTCCGCCGCTGGTCCTGCGGCGCGTCCGGAAGGGGCCGCACATCGCGGCGCTGCTCGAGTTGCTGGCGGGCGAGCCGACCACGCTGCTTGACGCGGCCGCCGTCAACGCGGCTCTTGCCTGGAATCCACAGAAGACAACCCGCGGATTCGGCCAGACCCTGACGGCCGTCGGTCTCGTACTCCTCGCGGTCTTCGGCATCGTCGCTGGACTGCACGGAACCAGTTCGCCGCGAGCGTCGTTCGCGGCCGACGATGCCATCTATCCCGGCGGACACAAGCGCGATCGCGCCGACATCATGCGCTACATGGAGGACGAGATCCTGCCGTGGGCGCGCGAGACACTCGGCCCGTTGAAGGGCGGCAGCGACAAGGTCACCTGTGAGACGTGCCACGGCCGACGTCCTTCGACACGCGACTGGCGCATGCCCGCCGTCGCGGCCTTGCCGCAGCCCGACGTCAGGGACCGTGGCTGGGAGCAGTACGGGGGACCGATGGACGCGCAAATACGCAACGCCATCTACGGATATCTGGCGGAATCGAGCAAGCAGGCCAAAGCCGCCTACATGCGTGAAGTCGTCCTGCCTGGAATGGCAGGGCTGCTGCATCGGCCAGCCTACGATTTCACGAGACCCTACGAGTACAACCGCTCGCGGCTGGCTTTCGGCTGCTATCACTGTCATCTCGTGAACTAGTGTCCTGCGTCCGACGCTTTAGGACGTTTTCCGGGCGGGGCATCCCTCCTCCACCCCAACGCGGGTGCCGCGTTGGGGACCCC
>JBDTVS010000045.1:0-114417 GCA_040007095.1 Acidobacteriota bacterium | reverse complement strand
GTCAGCGGCGCCTCGAAGTTCATCTTGTCGACGTTGGCGAACCGCGCCTTGGCCAACGCATCGTTGATGAAATACGACAGGCCGCTCGCGATGATCATCATGACGCGCATGACGAAAATCCAGACCAGCAGCTGGACCTGGACGCGTTCGCCGTGTACCGCCAGGAGGATGAACGTGATCAGGGCCACGCCCGTGACCCCGTAGGTCTCGAACCCGTCGGCGCTGGGGCCCACTGAGTCGCCCGCATTGTCGCCGACACAGTCGGCGATCACGCCCGGATTCCGCGCGTCGTCCTCCTTGATGTTGAACACGATCTTCATCAGGTCCGACCCGATGTCGGCGATCTTGGTGAAGATGCCGCCGGCGATGCGGAGTGCCGCGGCGCCCAGCGACTCGCCGATCGCGAATCCGATGAAGCACGGTCCGGCCAGCGAGCCCGGAATAAACAGCAGGATGCACAACATCAGCAGCAGCTCGACGCTGATCAGCAGCATGCCGATGCTCATGCCGGAGCGCAGCGGAATGGCATAAATCGGGAACGGCTTGCCCCGCAGGCTGGCGAACGCCGCGCGCGAATTTGCGAACGTGTTCACGCGAATGCCGAACCACGCCACTCCGTAGCTGCCGGCGATGCCAATCAGGCTGAAGACCAGGATGATCACCACCCGGATCGGCTCGAGCTTCTCGAGGAATCCGAAGTAGAACACCATGATCACGCCGATGAACAGCTCGAGCAGCAGGATGAACTTCCCCTGCGTGATCAAGTAGGTCTTGCACGTCTCATAGATCAGCTCGGAGACCTCGAGCATTGCCGGATGCACCGGCAGGTTCTTCAGCTGCGTGAACACGACCAGGCCGAACAGCAGCCCGAAGGCGCACACGACCAAGCCTCCCATGAGGAGGGTGCGGCCGTTTATGCCCTGGAAGTCGACCGTCGACAGGTCGGGAAGGACCAGGCTGGCCTCGCCGCCGCGGCTGACAGCCCCCCCTTCCTGCGCCTGTGCCTGCGCGAACACGGGTCGCGGCGCCGCGACGATCGACCCCAGAACAAGGACCAACAGCAACGGGGCGGCCAGCCGGCCCGCGAGTTTCTCGATCACGCTCATGTCACCTCGCACAAAGGGTTGGGATTATACCTGGAAGTTCGGGCCGCGGTCGTCTTTCGAGCCACGCACCCGCGGCGGCAGTGCCATGCCGCCGGTCAGAAAGATGCGGATGCCTTCTTCGACGGTGATATCGGGAAACAACGCATGCTCTCGCTCGCAAATCACGATGTCGCCCAGGTACAGATGGTTGGTCGGCACGTACACAGCCACGAACCGTTCGCCGCCGGCCCCTCGATCGACCGTGAACTCGCGGGTGAGAAAGCCCAGCGACAGCCCGACTTTCGCGTCGTCGATCATCACCACGCGCTTGAATCCGTATTCGTTGTCCGGCGAAAACGCCACGACCAGCTGTTTCACGGGCGCGTAAATCGTCCGAAAGACCGGCACCAGCAGCAGATATCCCTCGACGCGCTGCAGCAGCCGTTTGCCGATGACGTTGGTCGCGAACGCGCCGACCAGCAGCACCGCGACGGCCGTGGACAGCGTGCCCAGTCCCGGTATCCGCCGGCCCAGCAGCCGATCGTAGAAGGGTGTCGTCAAGCCGTCGACCACGTTGAAAATCCAAATGAACGCGGCCACGCTGATGAACAGCGGCACGAGCACGAAGAAGCCCGCAATGAAGCTCCGCCGCAGCCAGGTCATCTCTCACACCTTGTCAGGCGTTACGACCGGAACACCCACGCCAACAGCGCGATCCCGAGCGCGATCCGATACCACGCAAACAGTGCAAATCCGGAACGCCGGACGAAGTTCAACAACGGACGAACGACGAGGGCCGACGAGATGAAGGCCATGACGAACCCGACGGCAATCTCCGACGCGCGACCGGCGCTCAGATTGTGCCTGACTTCGAGCAAGTCGTGGCCGAACGCCGCCACCATCGCCGGCATGGCCAGAAAAAAGGAGAACTCCAGGGCAGCCGGCCGATCGACCCCCGTCAGCATCCCCGCCACAATCGTCCCGCCTGAGCGCGATACGCCGGGAATCAGCGCCAGGGTCTGTGCGCAACCCATCACCAGGGCGCGCCCGAGCGGTATCCGATCGGCCGCGCGCGTCGTTGGCGCGGGTCGAAACCGCTCCGCGATGAGCATGATGATTCCGCCGACCACGAAGGCCGCGCCCATGACACCGAAGCTGCCGTAGAGCACGCGCTTCACGAACTTCGACAACAGTCCGCCAGCGAGGAGCAGGGGCACCGTCGCGACGACGATCATCAGGGCGAAGTGGCGTGCCTCGGGGTCCGACGACAGGCCGCGGAGAACCTCCAGGATCTTGTCGCGGTAGAGCCACATGATTGCGACGATCGACCCCAGTTGGATCATCACGGTGAACACGCCGCCCGGATCGTCGTAGCCGAGCAGGCGACCAGCGATCAGCAGGTGCGCCGTGGAGGACACCGGCAGAAACTCCGTCACGCCCTGGAGGACGCCCAGGAGAGCCGCGGTGATGATGTTCGGCAAGTGTCAGGAAGCTCTGGCCTTGCGCTGAGGCTTCGACCGCCGCTGCGCCGCTTGCGGCGCAGCGGCGGTCGTCGTGGACGAGGGCGCGTTCGCGGCGGCGCGCGTCGGCGCCGTACCCCGCCAGAAGCTCACGATCGCCGCGGCGATGAACACGCTGGAGTAGGTTCCGGTGATGATGCCCACCACCATCGTGAACGCGAACCCGTGGAGCACTTCGCCGCCGAAGAAGAACAGCGCGAGCGCCGTCAGCAGGGCCGTGCCCGAGGTGATGACCGTTCGGCCGAGTGTCTGGTTCACCGACGCGTTGATGATGTCGGGCATGGAATCCCGGCGCATCGAGCGCAGGTTTTCGCGAACCCGGTCGAAGATCACAATCGTGTCGTTGGTGGAGTAGCCGGTCATCGTCAAGATGGCGGCAATCACGTTCAGCGTCAAGTCGTATTGAAAGAACGCGAGGAACGCGAACGTAATGAGCAGGTCGTGAATCGTGGCGACGACCGCACCGACGCCGAAGCTGAACTGAAACCGGAAGGCCAGATACAAGAGGATGCCGATGAGGGACAAGACCGTCGCCGAAAGACCCTTCTGCTCCAGTTCCCGGCCGACCGTTGCGCTGACGATTTCGGCGCCCTGGCGCTTGAAATTCCCAAGGTTCGCCTTGCGCAGGGCCTCTTCGACCTGCGCCGCGGTCGTGCTCAACGCCGCTCCGGAATCTCCGCCGACCTGCGGCACGCGAATGATGACCATGCGCTTGGCCGGATCGTCGTAGGCCTGCACCACCGCATTCTGCCCACCATTGGGGTAATTCTTGTCGAGGGCGGCGCGGACCTGCTGGACCGAAATCGCCTGCTCGAACTCCTCGATCACGACCGTGCCACCCGCGAATTCGACACCTCTGGGAATTCCCTTGGTCGCGATGGTCGCGATGCCCGCCAGGATGATCAGCCAGGAAAGTCCGAGGGCGTGCCAGCGCCACCGCAGGAAGTCGAACGTGGAGTTCTTGAAGATATGCATGGCTAGATGGAAAGTGTCGTGACCTGTTGCCGGCTCGACAACTCGAGCTCGAACAGGGTCTTGGACACGAAAATCGACGTGAACAGATTTGAGATCAACCCGATGAATAGCGTCATCGCGAAGCCGCGGATGGGACCAGTGCCGAACTGGAACAGAAACGCACACGAGATGAGCGCCGCGACGTGTGTGTCGACCAGCGTCCAGAACACCCGGTTGAAGCCCGCGTTGATCGAAGCGCGGACGCCGCGCTGCGCCTCGAGCTCTTCTTTGATGCGCTCGAAGATCAGCACGTTCGAATCGACGCCGATGCCCATCGTCAAGACGAAGCCGGCGATGCCCGGCAGCGTCATGACCGCGCCGATGTAGGCCATCAAGCCGATCAGAATCACCAGATTGAAGACGAGCGCGGTGACGGCGTTGACGCCGGAGAGCTTGTAGTAGACCAGCATGAAGGCGACGACCAGTAACAGGCCGACGGCCGACGCGATCACGCCGGAGCGGATCGAATCGGCGCCCAGGCTCGGGCCGATCGTCCGCTCCTCGATGTAATCCATCCCGGCCGAGAACGCGCCGGAGCGCAGGGTCAACGACAGATCCTGGACTTCCTCCTGCGTGAAGCTGCCGGTGATGCGGCCGTCGCCGGTAATCCGCGATTCGATGCGCGGTGCCGACTTCACGCGCCCGTCAAGGACGATGGCGAGCTGCTTGCCGATGTTCTCGCCCGTCACCTTCCCGAACCGTTGGGCGCCGTCGTTGTTCAGCGTGAAGCCGACCGCGGGCTGATTGTTCTCGTCGACAGTCTGCCGTGCGCCGCGCAGATCCTTGCCGGTGACGGCGGCGACCTTGCGGACGAGGTAAAACACTCCTCCGGTCGTATCACCCGGGGCCGAAACGCCAGGGACGATGTCCATGCCGGCCGGGACCTGCCCGTTCACGAGCAGCGCGTCGCGTGTCGCTGCCGGGCCTTGCTCGACAATCTTGAGCTCGAGCAATCCCGTATTGCGAATGATTTCCTTCGCGCGCTCCACGTCGGTGACGCCCGGCAATTGCACCAGGATCTGGTCGCCGTTCTGGCCCTGCTGCGCGATACTCGGTTCGGTGACTCCGAGCTCGTTCACGCGGCGCTCGATCGTTTCCCGTCCCTGGACCACGGCGTCCGTGCGCAGACTGACCTGGAGATTCGGCTTCATCGTGAACGTGTAGGTGCCGCTGGCGCCGGCGTCGCGGTCGAAGCTGGTCGCGATCTCGGCGGCGGCCTGCCGGAACACCGCGGCCTGAGCCGGTGGGACACCCTCCACACGGAAATGCGCGGGATCGATCACGGTCATGCTGGTAACCGGCACGGACTTCTTCGCCAGGTCTTCCCGCAGCCGCTCCATCTCGAGCTCGGTCTCGTTGCGGAGCGCTTCGTCGGTCTTCACCAACAGGACCAGGTGCACGCCCCCCTTCAGATCCAGCCCCAGCTTGAGCTGCTTGTCCATCAGCAGCGCGGGGGAATGCACGCCACGCCACGCGGCGACCAACGGGTAGACACCGACGGCGGCAAACGCCACGAATACGACGATGATGGTGACAAGCTTCCAGCGAAGGTTCGACATGTTGCTCTCCGGTTTCCCGGCCCCGCACGATTACGACGTGTTTCCGCTAGCTCTCGCGAGCTCCGGCCGGCTCCTGTACCGGCTCCTGGCCCTGGTAGCCGCCGATCGCGCTCTTGGCGATTTCGATCTTCACCTTGTCCGCGATCTGAATCTGGATGCTCTGTTCACCGAGGCGCGTCACCAATCCGTGAATGCCGCCGGTGGTGACGATACGATCGTTGACCTTCAACGAGTCGAGGAACTGCTGCACCTTTTGTTGCTTCTTCTTCATCGGCATCAGGATGAGGAAGTAGAAGATCGCCAGGACGATCGCGAACGGGACAAACTGCAGGTACATATTCCCGCTCTCGGGAATGGCACCCATAGCAAACAGAGAAGCGACATTGAAAATCATCATGAATCGATGGTCTGGCGGGACAAGCGCTGGTCGAATGCAAGCCTGAAACTTTCGAACCGCCCAAACGCTATAGCGTCCCTAATCCGCCGCATGGTGTCAAGGTAAAAGTTGAGGTTATGCAACGTGTTAAGGGACGCCGCCCCGATTTCTCCGGCAAGCAAAAGATGCCGCAGGTAGGCGCGGCTGTAGGTGCGGCACGTGTAGCAGGAGCACTCGGGATCCAGCGGCCCTGGGTCTTCGGCGTATCGCGCGTTCTTGATGTTGATGCGGCCCTGGCTGGTGAAGAGCTGACCGGTCCGGGCGTTTCTCGTGGGCAGCACGCAGTCGAACAGATCGATCCCGCGCGCCACCGATTCGACGAGATCCTGAGGTGTCCCGGTCCCCATCAGGTAGCGCGGACTGGCCTCCGGGAGAAACGCTGCGGTGTGCGCGACGACGTCGTACATGAGGTCGGCGGGCTCGCCAACGCTCAACCCGCCGATGGCATACGCCTCGAAACCAATCTCGACCGTGCCTTCTGCGCTCTCCTCTCGAAGCTGCGGGTACACACTCCCCTGCACGATGCCGAATTGCGCCTGCCCCGGGTTGCTGATCGTCACGCCCGCCACACCGGTCGAGCGCAACGTTCCCATCCGTTCCCTGGCGCGGGCGGCCCATCGCAGCGTGCGCTGCATGGCCTGGGCGGCTTGACCGACGTCGCACGGGTGCGGCACGCACTCGTCGAACACCATCGCGATGTCCGACCCCAGGTTCGCCTGGATATCCGCCGCCCTTTCGGGCGTCAAGGTGTGCATCGAACCATCGAGATGCGAACGGAAGTGGGCGCCGTCCTCGTCGAGCCGGCGCCGCGCCGCCAGGCTGAACACCTGGTAGCCGCCGCTGTCGGTGAGAATCGGCCTCGACCAGCCGATGAACCGGTGCAGACCGCCCAGCCGCGCAATGCGCTCATCGCCCGGCCGCAAGTAGAGATGGTAGGTGTTGCCGAGAATGATCTCGGCGCCGAGGCCCTCGAGGTCGCGGTGTGTGATCGCTTTCACCGCGCCCTGTGTGCCGACCGGCATGAAGGCCGGCGTCTCAACCGATCCGTGCGCCGTCGTCATAATCCCACGGCGCGCGCGGCCGTCGGTGTGAGTGACGCGGAAAGAGAAGGGCAATTGGGACATGGAACGAACGAACAGTTTACAATCCCAATGGTCGGTAAAGTCTCCCTGTGGAAAAACTTCGCGTCGGCGTCATCTACGGCGGTCGGTCTGGCGAGCACGAGGTGTCGCTCGCATCGGCCGCGGCCGTCTTCAAGAATCTCGATCCGCTGCGCTACGAGCCGGTGGCGATCAAGATCGAGAAAGATGGGCGCTGGACGCTGCCTTCTCGCCTGCCGACGCTCGCGTCGGCGGCCGACGTCATCGCGGGACGCCTCGAAGTCTGCGAGCCGGCGCCGGAGACCCATCTGGTGGCGCATCCCGGCGCCGAGACGCTGCTCAGCCTCGATCGCGCGTCATCGGTGTTGTCGGTTTCCGCGATCACGCTCGACGTCGTCTTTCCGGTGCTGCATGGGCCCTACGGCGAGGACGGCACGGTTCAGGGATTGCTCGAGCTCGCCAACGTCCCGTATGTTGGCGCGGGCGTGCTCGCATCCGCGGTCGGGATGGACAAGGCGGCGATGAAGCTCGTCTTCGCCGCCCGCGGACTGCCGATCTGCGACTACGTCGTGCTGACCAGCCGCGAATGGCGCCGCGACCCGCGCGCCGCGATGCGCACCATCGTCGATCGGCTTGGGTTTCCGGTGTTTGTGAAGCCGGCGAATCTGGGATCCAGCGTTGGCATCTCGAAAGCCAAGCACGCGACCGAATTGCGGGAGGCGGTTGAGCTCGCGGCCAGCTTCGATCGCAAGATCGTCGTCGAAGCGGCGGTTCCCGAGGCACGAGAAATCGAAGTCGCGGTTCTCGGCAACGACGACCCTGAGGCGTCGGTGGCCGGCGAGATCGTTCCGTCTCGCGAATTCTACGACTACCAAGCCAAGTACATCGACGACGGGTCGATTCCGCTGATTCCGGCGCCCCTGACCGACGCGCAGTCGGCCGAGGTCCGGCGGCTCGCGGTCGAGGCGTTCAAGGCCGTGGACGGCTCAGGCCTGGCCCGCGTCGACTTCCTGCTGGCGCGCGGCTCAGGCGTGCTGTATCTCAACGAGCTCAACACGCTGCCAGGGTTCACCACCATCGGCATGTACGCGAAGCTGTGGGCCGCCACCGGCCTCGACTTCCCGGCGCTCATCGACCGGCTGATTCAGCTCGCACTCGAACGGCACGCCGACAAGCAGCGATTGCGGACCACGCTGTGAGGCGCGGGCTGCTGACGACAGCCGCGTGGTTGCCGCTGCTGCTCTGCGCGCTCCCCGTGTCCGCCGCCCTCACCGAAGCGCCCCGACTGGCGGCGGTGTACGCCAGCGTGCTTGCCGCGCAATTCGATCGAGCCGACATGCAGCTGGCGCAGGCCTGCCCACCGGCGCCCACGGAGGCATGCGCCGCGCTGGGCGTGATCTCCGTGTGGTGGCAAATTCAAATCACACCGGAGAGCACGCGGCTCGACGGCCGGTTCAGCGATCTCGCCGCGAAAGCCGTCGCCGCCGCCGAACGATGGACCGAGCGCGAGCCCAACCGCGGCGAAGCGTGGTTCTACCTCGCCGCCTCGTATGCACCGCGCGTGCAATGGCTCGTCCTTCGCGGTGAGCGGCTCGCCGCGGCCCGCGACGGCAAGAAGATCAAGGATGCGCTCGAGCGCGCGCTGCAACTCGATCCCGCCCTTGACGATGCGTACTTCGGCATCGGGCTGTACCACTACTACGCCGACGTCGCGCCGACGACGGCGAAGATCTTGCGGTGGCTGTTGTTTCTGCCTGGCGGCGATCGCGTCAAAGGACTGCAGGAGATGCTGCAGGCGCGCCAACGAGGGGTGTTGCTCAAAGGGGAGGCCGAGTATCAGCTTCACTTGATCTACCTCTGGTACGAACAGCAACCGGCCCGGGCGCTGGAGCTGCTGCGGGAGCTCGACTCGCGGTATCCCACCAATCCGCTGTTCATTCAACGCATCGCCGAGGTCGAAGATGTGTATCGGCACGATCGTTCCGCGAGCGCGCTGGCCTGGCAGTTGCTGCTCGAGCGCGCGCGCGCCGGGCGCGTGCCGGATGCCCCGCGCCAGGCCATTCGCGCTCGCCTGGCGCTGGCCGAGCACCTCGATGCGCTCTACGAAACCGATCGCGCGATCGAGCAACTGAACGCCGTGCTCGACGCGGACGCCGGCGTCGCCTCACGCGTCGATCTGGCCCGTGCCCAATGGCAGCTCGGCGTGGCGTACGACCGACTCGGCCAGCGTCCGCGTGCACTGAACGCCTATACCGTCGCGATCGACCAGGCGCCGTCGAGCGATGCGACCCTGCGCGGCCGCATTCGCGAGGCGATGCGGCGCGCGCCCGACGTGAAAGCGCGCGACGCCTATCGTCTCTCTCTCGAAGGATGGCGGGCGTTCGAGCGCGGCGCACTCGAAGCGGCGGCGGCCGCGCTGACGCGCGCGATCGAGCTCGACCCGCTCGATGAGATCGCCCGCTATCGATTCGCGCGCGTGCTGACGGCGCGCGGCGATTCGATCCGCGCGAAAGAACAGCTCGAACGCCTGATCCGCGCGCACGTCGCGCCGCCATTCGTGCTCGCCTCGGCGTACGTCGCGTACGCGCAGTTGCTCGAGCGCGACGGTGATCGCCTGCACGCGATCGAAAACTATCGCGCCGCCGCGGATCTTGTCGGCGGCGACACGCGCGCGCGCGATGATGGACGCGCAGCGCTCAAGCGTCTCGGCGCGGGATGATCGAACGTGCACTTTTTTTGACTTTTTCATGCGATTGTGCTTGACAGCTCACCTTCCTCAACCGTAATCTACATCTGGTATGAGGGTGGCTAACTCAGCCTACCCCTAGTGAGGCATCAACCTCACTCTTCCGAGTCCAGCTCAGCTGGGCGACTAAGCAAGTCACGGAAAGTGCCGCGAGGCGTAGAGCGCCGGTCTCGGGTGAGCGTGCCAGGCGGCAGCCACAAATACGAGCCCGCGAGCGTTCTCGCAAGCAAACCCAGATGAAGGGGGGGATAACAGACAATGGCAAAGAAAGCCAAGGGCGGGAAGAAGAAGGCCGGCAAGAAACGCTAAGCCGACCTCACCGCGAAAAAAGAAAAAGGGGGCGGCCGTCGCCCCCTTTTCAATTGATGCCCCACGAAATCACGCCGGCCCGATTCGCCCGTCTCGATCCGCGCGCCACCACTACTGAGACAACGTCTCTCCATCCCAGACCCGCACCCGGCGGATGATATCGCCTGGTTGAATCGCGTCGACCACATCCATGCCGCCGACGACCTGCCCAAAGACCGTGTACTTCGCGTCGAGGTGCGGCTGCGGTGAGAGCGTGATGAAGAACTGGCTGCCACCGGTGTCGGCCCAGTCAAGCGCCATCCCGACGCTTCCGCGAAGGTAGGGCAGCTGGTTCAGTTCGTCGCGGACCGTGTAGCCGGGACCGCCTTCGCTGTCGCCGCGCGGATCGCCGGTCTGCACGACGAAGTTCGCCACGACGCGGTGCGCGCTCAACCCGTTGAAAAATCCGCTCCGCGCCAGCTGTACGAAGTTCTCCGCGGTGATCGGCGCGTCGAGTACCGCCAGCTCGATCTGAATCGTGCCTCGGTCCATCTCGACATAGACCTGCGGCGACACCCGCGGCGTAATCAGGCGCGGAGTTCGATAGGCGTCCGCCGGAATTCTCGTCGGCGCTGGGCGAATCTGATGATCGGCGTCGGCTGACGGTTTCAGCTCCTTGAGCAGCGCCGCCGCCCGCAGACGAACCGCCCAATCGGCGTCCGATAGCGCCGTGGTCAGGACCGGTTCGGCGGCCTCGGATCCATACTGCCGTAGTGCCGCCAGTGCCGCCGCGCGAGCGGCATACATCGTGTCGCGCTGGCCACGTTGATAGGCCGTCGCCAGCGCCTGCGCGCCGGCGGCAGGCTTCAGCTCGCCAAGCGCAACGGCCGCTGCGGCCCGAACCGGCGGATCGTCGGCTTTCAGGTGATCGAGCAGGATCGTGGCGAGATTTGGCGCCTTCAATTTGACCAGTCCCGCGAGGACCGAAGGAATGACCCGCTGATCGGAGTCGCTCAGCATCGTCATCAGTCGGGGCAGTCCGATTGCGGGGTCGAGTGAGCCGAGCACCGTAGCGAGCGCGGCCCGAACGGTCCAATTGGGATCCGGATCGAGTCCGGAAAGCGCCGTCACGAATGTTTCTGGATCGCTCGACGCGTTCGCACGCAGAGCGGCAGCGCGAATCTCGGGCGAGGGGTCAGACAAGACGTCGAGCAGGAGGTCCGAGACGCCGGGCGCATTGATGCCGCCGACGGCCGCGATGGCTTCGAACCGCATGACCGGAGACGCCGTGCGATCCCGGATGGTCTTCAGGAGCGGCGCGGCGCCGGCCGGGTCGCCAAGACGTCCCAGCGCACGCACCGCTTCAATCGCCGCGCGGTCTCCGCCAGAGGCGATGGGAATCAGCAACGGTACGGCGGTGCGGTCGCCGAGCGCCCCCAGCCCCTTCACGGCGAAGGCGCGCGTGTAGGGGTGCGGCTCGCGTGCGAGCGCCATCAACGCCGTCGCGGCCCGCTTGTCCTCGAGCCGCTGCAGGGCAAACGCCACCGGCCACCAGCGAATGCGCGGTTGACCCGATCCGTCGAGCACCGCGGCGGCCAGCTGGTCGTAGGCCTTCAGCCGGACCAGCGCGAACAAGGCCAGCCGAAATGCCGAGGCGGGCGTGTCGCGCCGCGTGTCCTCGTCCTCGCCTGGGCGTTCCACGACGGCGCCGGACTGGATCATGCGCGAGAGCAGAACGCTAAGCGGCGCCGCGGCCGCAGGATCGCCGAGCAGCCCGAGCCCCTCGGCGGCGCTCGCCTGGACGAGCGGTGACATATCGTTCAGTGCCAGAACGAGGGGGTCTCGCGCGCGTCGGTCGCCGAGCAACCCCAGCGCAAAAGCGGCCATCTGTCGAACCTCCGGATCGCTGTCACGCAAGAGCGGCAGCAGTGGATCCACGCCTTCGGGCAGCTTCACGCGACCCACGGCCAGCGCGGCTCGACGTCGGACACGCGGCTCCTCGTCGCTCAGGAGAGGCACGAGATCCGCCGTCCGCGCCGCGGCGAGATCGGATCCGGCGCGTCCGGGGTCGGGGGAGGGTGTCGGCGCGGCCGGGTCGCGCAGCATCCGCTGATCCTCGAGCCGAAGAATCCACGTCATCTTCTCTTCGAAGGTCTGACGGGGGATCGCTGCCGGCACCGGCGCCGGCGGCGTTCGGGGGGCGGGGGGCGCACTCGCGCATGCCGCAGCACCAAGTGCCAAAGCCAGCGCGATCGTTGAACGCATTATGAAGGCCTCACGAAAGCGACCGCGGCGCCAGCTGCTCTGCCGAGTCGGAGACTTGTCGGGTCGTCTCGTATGAAGGGTGGTTCTGCACGCCCGGCGTCGGCGCTCGCTCGGCGGGGCTCGCACGAGCTTCGCCAACACGTTCACGCCAAGGCTCAGCGACTGACGCGATGATATCATCGGGCGGCTTGCAGTTCCGCCACATCGCGCTCGAAGGGCCGATCGGCGTCGGCAAGACCGCGTTGGCCGAGCGGCTCGGCCAGCGTCTCGACGCCCGGGTCGTCCGCGAGGATACCGAGAATCCGTTCCTCGCCGATTTCTACGGCGATCGTCCAGGCGCGGCCCTCCAGGCGCAGCTGTTCTACCTGCTCAGCCGTCACCGCCAGCAGCTGGCGCTGCGGCAGACCGATCTGTTCACACAGGTCACGATTTGCGACTACGTCTTCGACAAGGACAAGATCTTCGCCTACCTCAATCTCGACGACAACGAGTTGTTCATCTATCAGCGGCTGTACGAATTGCTGGCGCGCGACGTCTCGCCGCCGGACCTCGTCCTGTACCTGCAGGCGCCGACCGACGTCCTGCGGCGCCGGCTGCATGCCCGCCGGAAGGATCCCGAGGTGGCCTCGTTCGATCTCGATCCGGAATACCTGCGCGAGCTGAACGAGGCCTACCATCACTATTTCTTCCACTACGATGCGACGCCGCTGCTCGTGGTCGAAACGTCGGAGCTGGACGCCGACGCCAGCGAAGACGCCATCGAGGATCTGGTGAAGCAGATCCGGACCGCCGGGCCGGGCACCCGCTATTACGTCCCGCGAACGAAGTAGTAAGCTGAACGCGATGGTGTGGTTCAAGAAGACCAGTAAGCCGATCGTGGCGCCCGCCAAGGTCAAGGCCAGCCGCGTTCCCGAGGGACTGTGGTCCAAGTGTCCGGGCTGCTCGCAGCTCATCTATCACAAGGATCTGGCGGCGAATCTGAGCGTCTGTCCCAAGTGCGCGCACCACTTTCGGATCGGCGCGGCCGACCGCCTGCGGATGCTCTTCGATGACGGCGTCTGGGACGAGCACGACCGGGATCTCGTGACGACCGACCCGCTGCAATTCACCGACACGAAGCCGTACAAAGCCCGCCTGACCGCGTCCATCGCCGCGACCGGACTCAAAGACGCGCTGATCGTCGGCTCGGGACGCCTGGACGGGAATCCCACCGTCATCGCGGCGATGGAGTACGCGTTCATCGGCGGCAGCATGGGCGTGGTGGTCGGCGAGAAGATCGCGCGGGCGATCGAACGCGCCATCGAGGCCCGTTGCCCACTGGCGATCGTCTGCTGTTCGGGCGGCGCTCGCATGATGGAAGGCGCGCTGTCGCTGATGCAGATGGCGAAGATCTGCGCCGCGCTGGCGCGGCTCGATCGCGAGCGGCTGCCGTTCATTTCCGTGCTCACCGATCCGACCACCGGAGGAGTCACGGCCAGCTTCGCGATGCTCGGCGACCTGAACATCGCCGAGCCCAAAGCGCTGATCGGGTTCGCCGGTCCCCGCGTGATCGAGCAGACCATCCGCCAGAAGCTGCCAGAGGGCTTTCAACGCAGCGAGTTTCTGCTCGAGAAGGGCATGATCGATCTGGTGGTCGATCGACGCGAAATGAAAGCGACGATCGCGAGCGCCTTTCGTTTCATGGCCGCCCGTCCGGGGCTGCAGCCGCGGTCTGCACCGACCACCGGTGCCGATCCCGTTCCCGCGCCCGACCCACTCCGGGACGAGGGCGCGCCGCGCGTCCCGTGACCGGGCGTCCTCCGGCGCTCGACTATCTCTTCTCGCTGGAACGATTCGGGATCAAGTTCGGGCTCGAGAACATCCGCACGATCGTCAAGACCCTCGGACAGCCGGATCGCGCCTTCCACTCGGTGCACATCGCCGGCACCAATGGCAAAGGATCCGTAACCGCGATGGTTGATGCTGCGCTCCGCGCGGCAGGGCATCGCTCGGCGCGGTTCACCTCACCGCACCTGATCGATCTGACCGAACGATTTGTGATCGACGGGCATCCGGTCGCCGAACCGGCGCTGGAACTGGTCGTGGGCGATGTGCGCGACTGTATCGCCGGCCTGATCGCGGCCGGCGCGATCCCGGCTCAGCCCACCTTCTTCGAGGTGACGACCGCGGCCGCACTCGAACTGTTCCGGCGCGCCGGCGTCGAGGTCGGCGTGATCGAAGTGGGGCTGGGCGGCCGGCTCGACTCGACCAACGTCATAACACCACGGGTGACCGCCATCACCTCGATCGCCTTCGACCATGAACAGTACCTTGGCCATACCCTGGAGGCGATCGCGGCGGAGAAGGCGGGGATTATCAAGCCGTCGGTTCCGATGGTCGTGGGGCAGGTTGCCGATGAGGCACGGGTGGTGATCGAGCAGATAGCTCGCGAGCGAGCGGCGCCGATCGTGTCGGCGTGGTCGGACACGACCGCCGATCGTGTCGAACCGGCCCCAGGTCAGCCGACCAGGATTCGCCTGCGCACGCCGGTACGGGACTACGGCGAAGTCGTGCTCTCGCTGAGAGGCCATCACCAGATCGGCAATGCGGTGGTCGCCGTTCGCATCCTCGAGCAGCTCGACGGCATCGGCATCGACGTGCCGCCCTCCGCCATTGTTGCCGGCCTGGCGCAGGTGTCGTGGCCCGGACGACTGGAGCACCGGCGCCTTCCTGACGGGCGCGAGCTGATCCTCGATGCCGCGCACAACCCGGCGGGTGCCGCGACGCTCGCCGCGTATCTGGCCGAAACATTCGCGGAGAAGCCGCCCCTGGTCTTCGCGGCAATGATCGACAAAGACGTGCGGCGGATGTTCGAAGCGCTGCTGCCCGCGGTCTCGAGGCTGGTCGTGACTCGAGCGTCGACTGCGCGATCGGCCGATCCGGAAACGCTGGCGAGCGAGGCGGCGGCGGTGGCGCCGGATCTCCCCGTGCACGTCGCGGCGAATCGATCCGATGCGCTGGCCTTCGCCTGGGCCGACTCGACGCGCATCGTCGTCGCCGGCTCGATCTTCCTTCTCGGCGACGTGATCAGTGAAGCCGGCCTGTCGTGATAACCTTCGAGACGTCCCTCACCGTGTCCTGATGCGCATGTTCCGATCGATCGTTGTCACGTGCATGGTGGCGATGCTCGTCGCGGCGGGCGCGCGCGCGCAAGGGGTTGCTGACAACACGCTCAGCGACTCGCGCGAGCTGGTCAACAACAAAGACTGGCATTTCATCGGCCACGTGGAGCTGAAGCGTCCGCCGGACACGACCGTCTACGCCGACGATGTCCGCGTGTCGACCGACAACAACCGCGCGATCGCGACCGGCAACGTGGTCATCTCGCAAGGCAACAACCGGATTTCGGCGGAGCGCGCCGAGTTCGATACCGCGACGAGCCTGGGCACGTTCTACAACGCGCTCGGCATCGCCAGCATTCAACCGCCCCGCAACACCCGGCCCGGGGCGGGCGCCCCGCCCCCGGTCGCGGGACAAGAGACCGACGTCTATTTCTACGGCGACATGATCGAGAAGCTCGGCCCGCGCAAGTACCGGATCACGAACGGTGGCTTCACCACCTGCGTGCAGCCGACGCCGCGGTGGCAGCTGACCTCGAGCACGGTGGTGTTGAATATCGATCATTACACGATGCTGCGAAACGCGATTCTGAACGTCAAAGGCGTGCCGCTGTTCTACACGCCGATTCTCTACTATCCGACCAAGCGCGAGGACCGGTCGACCGGCATCCTGATCCCGACCTACGGCACGTCGACGCTCTACGGCCAGGCGATTCACAACGCGTTCTTCTGGGTCATCAACCGCAGCCAGGACGCGACGATCATGCACGACTGGTACACCAGCGCCGGCCAGGGCGTCGGCGGCGAGTACCGCTACAACTACGGCAACGGCACCGACGGCAACTTCAACGTGCACTGGCTCGACCAGAAGGAGCGGACGTTCACGCTCGACGACGGCTCGAGCAGTCTGCTGCCGGCACTGCACAGCTACGAGATCCGCGGCGGCGCCAACCAGGGCATCTCGCCGGTGTTTCGGGCCCGCATGAACGTCAACTACTTCTCGAGCATCGTGTCGAGTCAGACGTTGAACTCCAGCGTCTACGACATGTCGCGCAACCAGCGCAGCTTCGGCGGCAACGTGATTGGCATGGCGAAAGGATTCTCGTTCAACGGGACGCTGGACCACAGCGAGTACCTCACCCCTGGCTCGATCGTGAACACGACGGACTCGACCCTGACCGGAAGCTGGCCGCGGGTGAGCGTGACGCGTTACGAGACGCCGTTGCTCGGCAGCGAGTTCTACTATTCATTGGGCGGGGAATACGTCTACCTCCTGCGCTCGAACACCTACGGCGGCATCGAATCCGATTCGAGCCTGAACCGGTACGACTTCAGCCCGCAAATCCGCTATCCTTTCAAGAAGTGGACGTGGTTCACGGTGAACTCGACGATCAGCTGGCGCGATACGTACTACACGCGCAGCTACCTCATCAACCCCGTCAATAGCTCCAAGACGCTCGTCGATGCCGGTGTCAATCGTCAGTTCTTCACATTCCAGTCGCAGTTGCTCGGCCCGGTGTTCACGCGGGTCTGGAACACGCCGGACAACGGCTACGCCGAAAAGTTCAAACACTCCGTCGAGCCCTACCTCAGCGTCAGTCGGACGACGGCGATCGACAACTTCGACAACATCGTGCAGTTGGAGGGGATCGACTCGATCGTCCCGCAGTTGACGTTGAATTACGGCCTGAACAATCGCTTCTATGCGAAGCGGCGGCCGCCCCGCGACAGCCCGTTGCTGATCAGCCAGGCGCGTGAAATCCTCGCCGTCGAGTTCACCCAGAGCTATTACTCCGACACGCGCGGCGCCCAGTTCGATCCCCGGTATCAGACCAGCTTCACCGGGCAGCAGGAGAAAGAGCCCAGCAAGTTCTCGCCCATGCAGCTGAGCGTGCGCGCGACGCCGACCGATCAGTTCAACGCGACCGTGCGCGCCGAGTACGACAGCCGCTATCTGGCGCTGCGGACCATCTCGGCGACCGGGACGTACACGATCAACAACAAGCTCAACGCGTCGGCGAACTGGACCAAGACCGCGCTCATCCCCGAACTGGCCGGGTTCAACGATCCCGCCAACCTAACGCAGTACGTCAACGGCTCGACCAACGTGCACACTCCAGACAACCGGTTCGGCGGTCTGTATTCCTTCAACTACGACCTGCTTCACTCCGCGGTACTGCAGCAACGCATCACCGGCTTTTACAACGCACAATGCTGCGGCCTCTCGTTCGAATACCAGACCTACAACCTCAGTGGTATCTCGAACCTGGCCGTGCCGGTCGATCGCCGGTTCTTCATGTCCTTCACGCTCGCCGGTCTCGGCAATTTTTCGCCGTTCAGTGGGGCGATGAGCGGCGTTCCGCGCTGACGTGCGGTCGATGTCGAGAACGGTGCTGGTGACCGGCGCCGCCGGATTCGCGGGAAGCCACCTGGTCGAGCTATTGGCTCAGGACCGCGCGAACCTCTGTGCCTGGTATCGTCCGGGCGGTCGTCTGCCAACTCCGGCCGACGAGGCCGCGGCGAGCTGGCAGGCCGTCGACCTCCTCGACCCGGTCGGGGTCGGCCGGGCCATCGCGGCGGTCAAACCCGCGGTGGTGTATCACTGCGCCGGCGCGGCGCATGTCGGACAGTCCTGGGGGGCGACCGAGGCCACGCTCGCGCTCAACGTTCGCGGCACGCATCATCTGCTGGAGGCGCTGCGCAAGACCGGCCTCGATTCGCGCGTCCTGATCCCGAGCTCGGCGATGATCTATCGTCCTGCCCCCGAGCCGCTGACGGAGGATCACCCGCTCGTGCCGCCCAGCCCCTACGGCCTCAGCAAGCTGGCGCAGGAGCTCCTCGCGCTGCGTGCATCCGTTGGCTGCGTCGCCGTGACGATTGCCCGCCCGTTCAACCACATTGGTCCGCGCCAGGATCCGACCTTTGCCGCGTCCGGGTTCGCCAAGCAGATCGCCGAGATCGAAGCCGGGCGGCGGGACCCCGAGGTGGTCGTCGGCAACCTCGACGCCCGTCGCGATACGCTCGATGTGCGGGACACCGTGCGGGCGTATCGCACGATCATCGATCGCGGCGCCCCGGGCCGGTCGTACAACGTCAGCTCCGGAACGGCCATCGCCGTCGGCGACGTGCTGGACATGCTCATCGCCCGCGCGCGGGTTCCGGTTCGGATACGCGTCGATCCGGATCGCTTCCAGCCAAACGACCTGCCGCTGCTGCTCGGCGATCCCAGCCGTCTGCGCAACGAGCTGGGATGGGAACCCATGATCCCGCTGGCGCAGACACTCGACGACCTGTTGGATTACTGGAGAACGGCGCTTCAGGAAAGATAGTCGTGCCCTTCGACGCGCCGATGCCGCTTCAACACTCATAAAATGTCTATAAGGCGGCTCGCTAAGCGGAGACGGATGCGTTATTGTGTCCCCCGACTAGGGAGGATGCTCGATGATACGTAAGACCTTCAGGATCCTGCTCGCGGTGTTGGCCGTGTTCGCCTTCAGCGCCGTCGGCGAGGCGGCCGCCCCAAAACACACCGTCCGTCATCGTCCCCGTCACTCCAGCCGCGTCGCGACCGGTTCACCGAAAGTGAAGAAGAAGGTCGCGAAGAAAGCCAAGCGATCGGCCCGGAAGACGAGCGCCGCCGCCCGGCCAAAAGCATCGACGAAACCGAAATAGACCGGCGCGCAGTCGCTTGACATCGCCCCGCTCGAGCCGCCATGATGGCAGCGAACATACGGCGAATGTTCGTCTTTTATCGTGGCTGACCGCGTATCCTCAACTTTTCCCCTCTTCCTCGATCTCGGCGCGGTAAAGCCGAGCACTCGCGACGTCGCCAACCTCGTCAGGTACGGCGGCACCGCCGCGCTGACAGAGGCCGAACGCCGCGCCGACGACGCGCGGTATCAGGAAGTGGTGTGTCGCTCCGCATTGAATTCAGTGCGCGGGATGCCGTTCAACTGGACGCTGAACCCCTATCGAGGCTGTACGCACGGTTGTCATTACTGCTTCGCGCGCCGCTATCACAGCCAATTCGAGCTGAATGCCGACGATGAGTTCGCGTCGGTCATCCTGGTGAAGCGCAACATCGTCGAAGTCCTGCAGAAGGAGTTGGATCGTCCGGCCTGGAAACAAGAGACAGTTGCCGTGGGGACAGCCACCGACCCCTATCAACCCATCGAGGGGCACTACCGTCTGACCCGAAGCTGTCTTGCCGCGCTTGCCGCCGGACGCACGCCGATAGGTCTCATCACGAAAGGCCCGATGATCGTCCGCGATCGCGACGTGCTGCTCGACGTCGCGCGTGCCGCGGGCGCGACAGTGTACATGAGCGTGCCGACGGTGGACGAGGAGGCGTGGCGCATTCTCGAACCAGGCACGGCCCATCCCCTCCAGCGTCTGCGTGCCGTGCGAGAGCTGGTCGACGCCGGCGTCAGCGCCGGCGTGCTGATGGCGCCGATCGTCCCTGGCTTCTCGTCATCGCGCGGCAAATTGGAGCGGACGGTGAAGGCGATTGCGGACCACGGCGCCCGGTTCGTCGGCTGCAACGTGATGTATCTGCAGGACGGCACGCGCGCGCATTTCATGAACTTTCTCGAACGCGAGTTCCCGTCGATGGTGCCGCGCTACGAGCGACTCTACGAGCGAAAGTATCCGCCGAGCGCGTATCGGAAAGAGGTGCAGGGCATGGTGCGCGCACTACAGCAGCGATATGGATTGACGCGGCGCGAGAACGCGGACGCACCGGCGGTCGCGGAATTGGAAGGACTGAAGAACCCCGAACAGGTGGGATTCGCGTGGTAGAGGGCAGTCTTTCTCGTGTGTAACTGTCGGGTCCGGCCAAAGAGCGTGCGAAAACAACGACGACGTTCAACGCGGAGACCGCAGAAGGCCGCGGAGAAGATCGCCCCGTGCGGACACTACGGTCGGTTCGACGACAGCAGCGCCTGGATGCGGGACTCTGTCTGCGGGTGGGTGCTGAAGAGCGACATCAACCCCGACACGGTGAACGGCTTGATGATGAACATGTGGGCCGTGGCCGGATTGGCGTCGAGCGGTACCACCTGTGAGGCCGCCTCGAGCTTTCGGAGCGCGCTGACCAGCCCCATTGGGCTACCGGCGATCTTGGCCCCTCCGGCGTCCGCGTCGAACTCGCGCGAGCGCGAAATGGCCGCTTGAATCAACATGGCGGCAACCGGCGCCAGGATCATGGTGGCCAGCAACACAATCGGGTTCGCGCCCCCGCGGTCGTCGTCGCGACGAGCACCGAAGCCGGCACCCCAGAACATGGCGAATCGCGCGGCCATCATGATGGCTGCGGCCAGCGTCGCCGCAATCGAGCTGATCAAGATGTCGCGATGCTGCACGTGCGCCAGCTCGTGTGCGATGACGCCCTCGAGTTCTTCGTCAGAGAGTATTCGCAGGATGCCTTCGGTCGCGGCCACGGCCGCGTGCTGAGGGTTGCGGCCGGTCGCGAATGCATTGGGAGAGGGCTGCGGAATGATGTAGACGCGCGGCATCGGCAGGCCGGCGCGCGCTGCAAGCTTGCTCACGATGGCCGATAGCCGATGGTCCGGCCCGACTTCCTGGGCGCTGTAGAGCCGAAGCACGATCTTGTCCGAGAACCAGTAGGAGCCGAGGTTCGTGACAACCGCCAGCATAAAGCCGAGCATCAGGCCCTGTGCTCCGCCGAGCACGTCTCCAAGGAACAGGAACAAGGCGCTCATCGCGCCGAGCAGCAATGCCGTCTTCAATGTGTTGGGCATGGTGTGTATTCTATTGTGACGCGCGATCGGGCGCGGGCGGTTCAGCAGAGACGTATAATCGGGGAATGCTGGGCCTCATTCTCGTCGCGTTGCTCGCTGGCGCGCAGCAGCCGCCTGTGCCGCAGCCGTTCCCGCGTCCGGGCTCGGGGCAACCGGCTGCGCCCGTTCAACCCGCGGCGCCGGCAACCGTCGCTCCGCCCCCTGCCGCCCCCGCCCAGGCGGCGCGGCCCGCACCTTCCGCACCTGCGGCAGCGGCTCCAACCGAGGCGACGCTCGGTCTGCCGATTTATCCGGCGTCGCAGTTCATCGCGTCGTACGACGCAGGCCGGGGCCAGCGGTACTATATCTTCGGCTCGGCCACCCCGTTCAACGACCTGGTCGCGTACTACCGCACCATCCTGAAGCAGAAGGGCGAGGTCATCTTCGAGGCGCCGGCCACCTACGGGTTCGAAGTCGGCAAATACCGCGAGGACACCATGGCGTTCCCGCCAGGTGTGACGATCAAGGATTTCCAGACCGCAGTATCGGAAGGCTACCCGAATCCCAAACCCGGAGGCCAGCCCGCCAGGTTCAGGACGATCATTCAGTTCGTGCCGGTCACCGAAAAATAGTCACACCTCAGGCACGACAATCAACGCTCCCACTCATTCATCCATCGTGACGTAGAGCTCGCGCCCGCGGCGGAACTCGAGCGACTTCTCTTCCATGCCGGTCGAGACTGCCGCCCCTTCATCAATCCCTTTTTGTGCGGCGTAGTCCCGGACCTGCTGTGTCAGTTCCATGCTGCAGAACTTCGGTCCGCACATCGAGCAGAAGTGGGCGACCTTGGCGCCGTCGGCGGGCAGCGTCTCGTCGTGGTACGCACGAGCGGTGACCGGGTCGAGCGCCAGGTTGAATTGATCTTCCCACCGGAACTCGAACCGCGCCCTCGAGAGGGCATCGTCCCACTCACGAGCACGTGGATGCCCCTTGGCCAGGTCGGCGGCATGGGCGGCAATCTTGTACGCGATCACGCCAGCCTTCACATCGTCGCGGTTCGGCAGGCCGAGATGCTCTTTCGGCGTGACGTAGCAGAGCATGGCGGTGCCGTACCAACCGATCATGGCGGCGCCGATTGCCGAGGTGATGTGATCGTAGCCGGGCGCGATGTCGGTGGTGAGGGGGCCCAGCGTGTAGAAGGGGGCTTCCTCGCACCACTCGAGCTGCTTCTCCATGTTCTCCTTGATGAGATGCATGGGGACGTGGCCCGGTCCTTCATTCATCACCTGGACGTCGTACGACCACGCGATCTTCGTCAATTCGCCTTGCGTCTTCAGTTCGGCGAATTGCGGGTCGTCGTTGGCGTCGGCAATCGACCCGGGGCGCAGGCCGTCGCCGAGCGAGAACGACACGTCGTAGGCTCGCATGATCTCGCAGATTTCGCGGAAATGGGTGTAGGTGAAGTTTTCCTGGTGGTGGGCGAGGCACCATTTCGCCATGATCGACCCGCCCCGCGACACGATTCCAGTGACCCGGCGTGCCGTCATGGGGATATAGCGAAGCAGTACGCCGGCATGCACCGTGAAATAGTCGACGCCCTGCTCGCATTGCTCGATCAGCGTGTCGCGATACACCTCCCAGGTGAGGTCTTCCGGACGGCCGCCGACTTTTTCGAGCGCCTGATAGATCGGGACGGTCCCGATCGGCACCGCGGAATTGCGAACGATCCACTCGCGCGTCTCGTGGATGTTCTTGCCGGTCGACAAGTCCATCACCGTATCGGCGCCCCACAGCGTCGCCCACCGCAGCTTCTCGACTTCCTCTTCGATCGACGAGGACACGGCCGAATTGCCGATGTTGGCGTTTATCTTGACGAGGAAGTTACGGCCGATGATCATCGGCTCGAGCTCGAGATGGCGAATGTTGGCGGGAATGATCGCGCGGCCGCGCGCGACTTCGTCGCGGACGAAGTCCGCCGGCAATCCTTCCCGAAGCGCGACGAACTCCATCTCGGGCGTGATCTCGCCGCGCCGCGCATAGTAAAGCTGTGTCACGGCCCGGCCGCCGGACGCCGAGTCCGAACCTGGGCGACGCGACTGCACCCAGGGGGCGCGCAGTTTTGGCAGGCCCGTCGCGACGTCGTGTCCCTGCGGCCCGCTGGTGTCGTAGACGCGAAGTGGCGGATGGCCGCCGCTGACCGAGATTTCGCGCACCGGGACACGCACCTGCTGCGGTCCGTCGACGTAGACTTTTTCCGAGTTGGGAAATGCGTGACTGAAGTCTGACATCCGCCCTCCCTTCGCCGGTCTTAACCGGATCAGGTTCCAAGGGTGTGCTCTCAATCCCTGTAGAACAAACGCCTCGACGTGGTCTCGCGACGACAACGCATGTGTTCTACTAGATCGGCGGGCTCCTGGCCCACCGCTAGCGCGAGTGCGTGCCGTGACCAGCGCAGTCGCGCAGGATACCCCTGGCGGTTGAAGATAACGCTCTGAACATCCCTAGTCTATCGCAACCGCCGGACCCAGACGCACGGCTCGTGAAGGTGGATCGTGGGTCAAATTCGGCGGTCTGGGCGGCGGGATGACCGCAGGTCGTCAGGCGCCAGAGAGCGCACAAACAGCATGTCTTCGCGGTGGCTCGGGTAGTGAACCCCGTGAAGCCGCCGAACGTGACCCACTACTGGGCCGAGGTCGGACAGTGTCCGTCCTGGGCCCGGGCGGGAAGAAGGCAGTGGCAGCTTTATTCCCGCCAGGGTCCTTAGTACAGCGGCCGCCACGTATAGAAGAGGGTGGCGTTCAAGGCTTGACTGGCCGCGAAGGTGGCGATCCAGCCGGACCGGTGGCTTGGAGGCACTACGCTCGCCATCCACAGGAATGCTGGAAAGAGCACCGATGAAAACCGTCCCGCCGACAGCAGACCGCCATCCGCGATCGGCACCAGGATGTTGATCAGGATGAAGGCCGCATAGGCTATTCCGAACCGGCGCGCGACCGGCCACACGGTCGCGAGCACGAAGATGACGCCCACGGCGTTCAGCAGATCGATAGGAAGCTGCGAGATGTAGCTGTAGACGCCCTGGTTCGCGATGAATGTGTAGCGGTCCGTGACGAGCGAGGTCAGGCCGGTGTAGCTGCGCCCCCAGGCGGCGTGGCCCACGACCCAGGAGAACGGATTGCCGGTCAACGTCCACACAAACGCGGAGTAGATCATCGTGCCCACGCACGGCATCGCCGCCGCGGCCAGCTTGGGCAGCACTGCCGCGCTACGGCCGTCCGTCATGTCGGCGCCCGATGCCCGGCCAGCGCGCTCGATCGCCGCCGGCAGCCACGGCGAGATCGCCATCAGTGCCAGCGGCACGCACAGAAAACACCCGTTCGCCCGGGTGAGACCGGCCACCAATCCCCACGCACCCGCTCGAACCAGCTCCCGGTGTCTCAGGTGATAGAAGGCCCCGGCCGCGCTCAGCAGGAACAGCGACTCCGTATAGACCGCGCCGTAGAAAAACGCGAAGGGATACGCCGCGAGGAACCACAACGCGATCGACGCTTGCTCTTTGTCGAGATCGTCTCGCGCCAGCACGTACACGTACACCAGCGCGCAAAGAAACGCGATCAGCGAAATCAGCGTGCCGGCGAGCAGGAACGATCCCTTGTTGTTCCCCAGCAGCAGCGCCGCGATCCTGACCGTCAACGGGTAGGCAGGCCAGAAAACGATGTTCTGCTGAACGCCGGCGCCGCCCCGATTGTCGTAGCTGTACCCCCAGTTGGGATTCGCAATTTGCAAGTACCAGCCGGCATCCCACCGCAGCGGCAGATTGAGCAGCTCGTTGTCGTAATCGCGATACGGCGGATCGCCCGGTCGCGGGCCGACGCCGGGCGCGTAACCGATCATGATCACGGCCAGATAACCGACAAAGAAGATCGCCGGACGTGTGCCGAAGAATGCGCCGACCGCCGCGCGGAGCGGCGCCCCGCGGGCCCACCGTGACAGGAGCGCAGGCAGATGGCGATAGACCGGCTGCTGTCGTGCGATGAGGTGACGCACGACCACTAATGCCACCGCCCACAGGATCAGCCGACCCGGCGAGGTCAGGGCGATGCGGCCGATAGGAGTACGAAGACGAAATCCGCCCGAAGCCGCCGTGACCGCCGCCACGGCGACGAGCGCGAGCGCGAGAAAGTCTGCGGCCCGGGCCCACAACGGCGCGCGTTCACTATTCATAGAGTTCGAATCGAAGCACGATCTCGCGGCGTGTTGACGCCGCCCTGCCAAAGAACTTCAGTCTAGCGCCCGTGCACGGCCAACTCGAAAATCAACCAGTGGAAATTCGGGTCGTGACCGACCTGTCGCAACCGGATCATTCGCGCCGCGACCTTCGGCAGCTCGAAGAACAGCGGCATCTGCTTGGGATGACGAATGGCGGCGGCGAACGCGACCGCCGCCGGGCTTCCCTGCCAGCGCGCCGTCCACCTCAGGCCGTCTTCGGAGCTTTCGATGACCAGCGTCCGCGGGAAATCAAGCGGATGCGATCCAAGCGTCATCGTCACGCCCTCGACCGCCCGCGTCGAGCCGAGGTCGATGGTGACGTTTTCGGCGCCCAGTTGGGCGCCGCTGTCCCAGCACGTGTCCAGGTTCCCGTCCAGCACGAGCGGCATGCGGTCGGCGTTGATGTTGGCGGTCACGGACCGAATCGGCAGGCTGGGGACTATCACTTCCTCCGGCCACGAACCGGCCGCCAGCGAAAACACCTTGCGCCCGGCCTCGACACGCTCCAGCGTCGCGCCGGGACGCGCGGCCACCTGCTTTGCCCACTGGCCCTCGGGGTCGCGGGCGGTGTCGACGACGACGATCATGGGGCTGCGGGCGGTGAGGACGTCGAACATCTGCGGGTCGCGGAGCGCGAAGCCGAGGCGCAATACGTCGTAACTCGGCGGAAAGAATCCGCTGTACCCGTTCAGGACCGGCCGTTGGTGGTACATACCACGATACATCGCCGCCAGGTCGTCTCCGCTGAAGCCCATCGGCAGTTCCACAACGGGCGCGCGGCCGGGCAGCGATTCGAGCGACGCGAGGCGAAGCGGCAAGGCCCTCAGCGGCATCTCGCCAATCGCACTGTCGGCCAGCACGCCGCAAGCCACGACTGCCGCGAGGATCAGCCGCGGCATCCGGCTCATGCGGGAGGTCAGGCGCGCGAACGAGAGCGCCGCCACGACCGACAGGCACAACGCCGCCAGCATCGCGAAGCGCGCCGGCACGCGAATCGAATCGTATCCGGGGAGCAGCATCAACAGGCTGTACGGACCGCGAGCCATGAACGGCGCACCGAGCAGGTGCGGCCGCGGGCCCATGCACAGCCAGTACATCAAGCCCATGGCGAGCGCGTAAAACATCAGCGGGGAACGGCGTCGCCAGGCGTCGGGAAAGCGAGGGATGAGCAGCAATGCGCCCGCAAGCAGCATCACGCCGATCGACAGCGGTTTGCTGGCCACGCGGACCGATAGCAGGGTGACATTGCCGACGGTGATCGCCCAGCCGCCGAGCAGCAGCGAGCTCAGCCCAATCCCGACGAATACGGCCGCAGCCGCCAGCAACAGCCTCGCCACCCGAGGCACCCGCATCACCCGCTCGGATCGCCAGCACACGTGAATCACCAGCGCCAGGACGAGCAGCGCCGCCGTCACGCCGGGAAACAGCTCTCCTTCGGGCTGGTGAAACGACCGCAGCGTCCAGAATTTCATCAGCGGCGATGCGTCGAGCAGCGACGTGACGTCGGCGCCGAATCGGTTGACCTCGCCGAGGTCGCGCTGAAAGCTGAACGCCGAGTGAATCCGACGGTACGACCAGAGTAGTGGAATCAGCGGGATCGACGCGATCGCCCACGCGGCGACGATCTCGCCGACCGCGCGCGCGGTACGCCGCGAGCCGGCGAACCACAGGATCCACACGCCGACCAGGACCGGAAAGAACAGCATGTAGTAGCCGTTCGACAGCGCCTGCATGAGCCACGCGACGCCAAACAAGACCAGCCAGCGGCGCCGGTGATGAGCGAGATACTCGTGGAGCCCGAGCAGTGCGACCGGCATCCAGTACGAAGCCATCACCTGAATCTGTGGAAAATGCGCGACTCGGAACGGATTGAAGCCGTAGACGAGTCCGCCGATGAACGCGGCCGTGTGACGCCCCGTCAGTCGATAAACGAGCGCGTGCGCGGCAAGCGCGGAGAGCGGAAACGTCAAAAGAAAGGCGACGTTGTAGGCGGTGATTGGACTCCCGCCCAGCCATTGAACCGGCGTCGTGATCGGCGCCAGACCCAATAGCACCTCTGAGAACGCCAGCGCGCCGTTCGACGGCCAGAACGCCGGCGCGTTCCACCACGCGGCTGTGAACGGGACCGCGTGCGCGTTCCACCAGACGATCCACGCATTCAAGATCGGGTCGCCAGGATCGTGCGGGATGACGACGGCGAGGCGGGTGACGAGCGGCCACGTCTGGGCAATCGTGAAGCCCACGTAGAACAGCGCCGCCAGCAGCCACGGCAGCACTCGGCCTTTGTGTCCGTCAATGTCCATGGTGCGCCCGGGTTCCGTGCTCAAATCATGTCCTCGTGGCCCGAAGCAATTCGAGCCGCTTCATCCGCGGAAACCGCTCGATTGCATAGCGAACCGTCGTCCGCGGAATCGCCGGACCGTGTTGACGGAGATATCGGTCCAGCCGGGCCGGGTCCGCTTTGCCGGCCTCCCGCAGCGTCCACCCCACGGCTTTCTGAATCAGATCCTCCTGGTCATCGCTGAGTGCCGACGCGATGTGGTACGCGAGGTCGAGTGCCGCGCCTTTTCGCAGCGAAGGAATCAGGCTGACGGCGGAGGCTCGACGCACCCACAGACTGCGGTGGCGTGCCCACTCGCGCATCGTGGGCGCCAGGCCTGGATGCGCGACAAGCACCGGTCCGATCAGGCTCCCGCAAATGGCATCCGTCGTCGCCCAGTTGGCGGCATGGCCGCTCGCGAGCCAGCGCTTCCACGTCGTGAGCAGGCGTGGGGTGAAATCGCGCCGATAGCGGGCCAGCAGCTCGATGCCGACGCCCTTGACCTCGAGATATTGATCGACGATCAGCGTGTCCGCGAAGAGGACGGCGTCGTCGATGGTCCACACGGCGGCGTGTTCCGCGTGAATCGATCGCGCCAGCGCACGCACGGCGACCGTGCCGACGTTGAGAAAGCGGAGGTCGACGGTGCCCCGGAAATACCGGCTGGCGTCGAAGCTTCCGACCGGACGGGCGAGGTTCTTCAAGGCCAGCCGCGCAGCGGCCGCGGTCCGGGAAGGAGAGTGCGTCGTGTGTGTCACTGGTGGTTCAGGAGAGCTTTCGAAGGATCAAGCACTTGAGATAGTACGTCTCCGGGACGCCAAGCAACACCGGGTGATCGCGGCCCTGCATCCGTTTTTCGACCACCGCCACATGGGCCTGCGCGTCGACCGCGGCGTCGTAGACAATCTCGCCGAACATCGCCTCGCTGACGTTGTACGAACAACTGCAGGTCACGAGGGTGCCGCCGGCCGACAGCAGGCGCAGCGCGCGCAGATTGATCTCCTTGTAGCCGGTCGTCGCTTTCGCGACGGCGGCCTTGTTCTTGGCAAACGCCGGTGGGTCGAGCACGATGGTGTCGAATCGCTCACCGAGGCGCTCCAGCCCCCGGAGCTCGTCAAAGACATTGCCGGCGCGAGCGTCGATCACGACCCCGTTCCGGACCCCGTTGGCGCGGATCCGGGCGACGGCGGCTTCTGAGACGTCGTACGCGATGGTCTCCTGACAGCCGCGGCCCAGCGCCAGAGCGAACCCCCCATGGTAGCTGAAGCAGTCAAGCAGACGGCCGCGCGCGTACTGCCTGGCGGCGGCCCGGTTCTCGCGCTGGTCGAGAAACAGCCCGGTCTTCTGACCCAGTCGAAGGTTTACCGCGTATTCGATGCCAATCTCGGTCACCTGAACCGTTTCCGGAATGTCTCCCGCCAGCACGTCGATTCGTTGCTCCAAGCCCTCGAGCAGGCGAGCCCGAGGGTCGTTGCGCGCCAGAATCCCCTGGGGGTGGAAGATATCCCTCAGGATCCGGACCACTGACGGCAGCAACCGATCCATGCCCTGCGAGAGCGTCTGCACGACAAGGTAGTCGCCGTAGCGATCGACGATGAGCGATGGCAGGAGGTCCGCTTCGCCGTGGATCAGGCGATAGGCGGTCGCATCAATCGCCAGCGACTGCCTGAAATCGGCCGCCGCCTCGATCCGCCGGCGCAGGAGTTCCTCAATTGCGGGCGCATCGGGACCGTGAGCCTGCGCCAGCATTCGAATGGCGATCTGGGAGTGGCTGCTGTACAACGCCACGCCAACCGGGTGGCCGCGGGCGCCGCGAACGTTCACGACGTCTCCTGGTTGCGCGCGGACATCGGCGAGGTCGCTTCGGTAGACCCAGGGGTGGCCGCCATGGACGCGCTCTTCGCCGCGGGGAGTGATGACGACAGTTGGTTGCATAGGTTCCGGGGAGGAGCGCAAGACGGACTTCAACGTGGAGAACGAACCCGCGCCCCGGGGCATACCGGGTTCGCGAGGCCTCCGCGGGCCCTGTCACGAGCCGGACCCTATAGTACAATCGCCATTCGTGCGTATCGCCATCGGCGCCGATCACGCGGGCTTCCTCCTCAAAGAACACCTGAAAGCCACACTGCAGCGGTTGGGCCACAGCGTCGAGGATCATGGAACGCACAGCGAAGAGCCGGTGGACTACCCGCCGATCTGCTTGAACGTCGCGCGGGCCGTCGCCGGCGGGCGCGCCGATCGCGGAATCGTAATTGGCGGCAGCGGCCAGGGCGAACAAATCGCCGCCAACAAAGTGCCCGGCACACGGGCCGCGTTGTGTAACGATCTGTATACGGCCCGCCTCTCACGCCAGCACAACGACGCCAACGTCCTCTCGATGGGCGGACGCATTGTCGCGCCTGCCCTCGCCGACGAGATTCTTACTCTGTGGCTCGACACACCGTTTGACGGCGGCCGCCACCAGCGACGGATCGACCAGATTGCCGACGCGGAGAGAGGCCGAACGACTGAGAGTCTGAAGTCTGAAGTGTGAGTGGGAGATCCGAGTCGGCGCCGCCAGGGGGCCGGAGACTCGAGACTTCAACTTCAGGCTGTACAGTTCACTTCAACGTGCTGAGCTGACATATGTCTACGACCGTCCCGATGTGGCGCACACTGGCTGAAACCGACCCGGACATCGCCGCGGCGATTTCCAACGAGCTGCACCGTCAGAACCACGGGCTCGAGCTGATTGCGTCGGAGAATTTCGTGAGCCGGGCGGTTCTCGAAGCTGCGGGCTCGGTCTTCACGAACAAGTACGCCGAGGGGTACCCCGGCAGGCGGTACTACGGCGGCTGCGAGTGGGTCGACGTGGTCGAGCAGACGGCCATCGACCGCGCCAAGGCGCTGTTTGGCGCCGATCACGCGAACGTGCAGCCCCACTCCGGCACGCAGGCGAACATGGCGGTCTATTTCACGCTGCTGAAGCCGGGTGACACCGTCCTTGGGATGAACCTGTCGCATGGCGGTCACCTGACGCACGGTCACGCGCTGAATTTTTCCGGCCGCCTGTTCAACATCGTGCCGTACGGCGTGCGTCAAGAAGACGAGCGCCTCGACTACGATGCCCTCGATCGGCTGGCCGACGAGCATCGCCCCAAGATGATCATCGTCGGCGCCAGCGCGTACCCACGCGTCTTCGATTTTGCCCGTGTGCGCGCGGCGGCCGATCGAGTCGGCGCCGCACTGATGACCGACATGGCGCACATCGCCGGGCTGGTCGCCGCTGGCGTGCACCCGAGCCCGATTCCGCACTCCGACTTCGTCACGACGACGACGCACAAGACGTTGAGGGGACCGCGGGCGGGCATGGTGCTGTGCCGCTCGACGTTTGCGAAGGACCTCGATAGGAACGTGTTCCCCGGTCTCCAGGGCGGCCCGCTGGCTCACATCATCGCTGCCAAGGCCGTGTGCTTCAAGGAAGCCGGCGAGCCGGCATTTGCCGCCTACCAGCAGCAGATTGTGGCCAACGCGAAGCGTCTGGCGGAAGTGTTTTCCGCGTCAGGCCTGCGCCTGGTCAGCGGCGGCACCGACAACCATCTGATGCTCGTGGACGTGTTTTCGAGGGGCATCACCGGCAAGGTGGCCGAGTCCGCTCTCGGCAAGGCCGCCATCACCGTCAACAAGAACACGATCCCCTTCGATCGGAATCCGCCCATGGTGGCGAGCGGGATTCGCATCGGTACGCCGGCGGTCACGACACGCGGCATGCGCGAGGCCGAGATGGAGCTCGTCGGCGAGTTGATCATCCGAGCGCTCGAGACACCCGAAGACGATCGTGCGCTGGCGATGGTCCGCGTGGAGGTTGAGGCGTTGTGCCGGAAGTTCCCGTTGTATCCCGAGTGACGGGCCGCGGGCGCGCGCCCTTGCGCGAACAGGCCGCCGCCGTCTTCTCGACCGACGGCTCGCTCGCGCGGACCCTGCCAGGCTTCGAGCCGCGCCAGAGCCAGATCGAGATGGCCAGGGCGGCCGCCGACGTTTTCGAGAGCGGCGGCATCGTGCTCGCGGAAGCCGGCACCGGCACTGGCAAAACGCTTGCCTACCTCGCACCGGCGATCCTGAGCGGCCAGCGAACGCTGATCTCGACCGGCACGAAGAATCTGCAGGAGCAGATCTATTTCAAGGATATTCCGGCGCTGCGCGCTGCGCTGGGGGTGCCGTTCACCGCGACCTATATGAAGGGCCGCGCGAACTATCTCTGCCTGCACCGGCTGGATCAGCTCGGCGACGGCGCGTCCGGCCCATCCGTGCACAGCGTCTTCCTGCCCACGATTCGCGAGTGGTCAGCGCGTACGGAGATCGGCGATCGGGCGGAGCTCGAGGATCTGCCGGAGGATCTGCCGTTCTGGAACGACATTTCGGCGACCGCCGAAACCTGCCTCGGCACGGACTGTCCACGGTACGAAGACTGTTTCGTCACGAAGATGCGGCAGCGCGCGGCAGAGTCCGACCTCGTCATCGTCAACCACCACCTGCTGTGTGCCGACGCGTCGGTACGGCAGAGCGCGTACGGCGAAGTCATTCCGGCGTGCAATCAGGCGATCATCGACGAAGCGCACCAGCTCGAAGACGTAGTCACCCAGTATTTCGGATTCAGCGTCAGCACCTACCGGATCGAAGACCTGGCGCGGGATCTCGAGCGGCTGGTCGCCTCGGGCGGACTCGAGGACCGCAAGGCTCGAGATGAGATCGACAGAGCGCTTCAGGGCTTGAGAAACCGCGCGCGCGATTTCTTCATGGCGCTGTCGTCCGCCCACCGCACCGAAGGGCGCTCGCGAAGCGATGACCGGGTGCGCGCGACCGAGGCGACGCTGAGCGACGCGCGTGAAGCGGCCGGTCGGTTGAGCGGGGCCCTCGATCTGGTCGAGGCCGTCCTATCGCTGCTCAAAGTGCCGCGGCAGGGCGCGCAGGACTCGGAGACCGATTCCCCGCGGACCGACGACGCCGGTTCGCTGGCGCGGCGCGCCGGCGAGCTGCGCGACGAGCTGCGGTTCCTGATGCGGACCGGCGATCCGGACTATGTCTACTTCGTCGAGATCCGCGGCCGCGGTGTGTTCCTGCGCGCGGCGCCGATCGACGTGTCGAAGATCGTCAGGACGCTGTTGCTGGATCGCATGCGCTCGACCGTGTTGACCTCGGCCACATTGACTGTCGACGGCCGCTTCGACTATATCCGCGACCGGCTCGGCATCGGCGACGCCGCCGAGCTGCGTCTTCCCTCGGAATTCGACTACACCCGGCAGGCGATTCTGTATCTGCCGCCGCGCATGCCCGACCCGCGATCGGCGGACTTTGCCCTCGCGGCTGGGCGGGAAGTGGTTCAGATTCTGCGGCGATCGCGAGGGCGCGCCTTTGTCCTCTTTACGAGCTACGCAACGCTGCGCGAGGTCCAGGCGATTGCCGAGATGGCGCTCGATTACCCGATCTTCGTGCAGGGCACCGTGCCGCGCTCGCAGTTGCTGAAGCAGTTCCGCGAAACCCCACACTCCGTGCTGCTTGCGACGTCGAGCTTCTGGCAGGGCGTGGACGTCGTAGGCGACGCCCTGAGCTGCGTCGTCATCGACAAGATCCCGTTCGCCTCACCGAGCGACCCGATCACCGCCGCTCGCATCGACGCGATTCGCAGTCGGGGCGGCGAGCCGTTCGGCGAGTATCAGGTGCCGTTGGCGATTCTGACCCTGCAACAGGGCCTCGGCCGCCTGATCCGGCACCGGAGCGACCGGGGCGTCCTCGCGATTCTGGATCCCCGTCTGCGCACGAAAGCTTATGGTCGGCGGTTTGTGGCGTCCCTGCCCCCGGCGCCGGCCGTGGACAACCTGGCCAGCATCGAAGCGTTTTTCGACGACTTTAGGTAAACTACTCTCCCCGTTTACTGGGTCACTATCCGATAGGAGGGTTTCATGGTCCGCCGACCCAATGGCCGTCGCGCCGGCCTTGTTTTGTTCTCGTTGTTGGCGACGCTGGCGTTCGCACTGCCGGCGGCCGCTCAAGGTCTCGTCCAGGGCGTCGTGACCGATGCCCAGGGGCAGCCGATCGACGGCGCCTCGGTCGTGATCGAAGCCGAAGGCACGAACCGCCACTTCGACATGAAGACCAACAAGAAGGGCGAGTTCATGCAGATTGGCCTGTCGTCTGGTCCCTACAAGGTCACCGCGACCAAGGACAAGCTGACGGCCACCCAAAGCGTTCGGATCTCGCAAGGCCGGCCGGCCAACGCGAAGCTCGTCCTCGGAGCCGCCGCGCCGGGTGCCCCCGGCGAGGCGGCCGCTGCCACGGCCCTGCGCAAGGTGCTCGACGAAGCTGTCGCCGCCACCAACGCCGGCAAGTTTGACGACGCCATCGCCGGCTTCACGAAGGCGGCGGAGTTGCAGCCCACCTGCTTCGCGTGCTTCTACAACATCGGCTACGCGCACGCCCAGAAGAAGGATTACGACAACGCCGAATCCAACTACAAGAAAGCCATCGAGTTGAAGGCCGACTACGCCGATGCGTACGCCGGACTCGCGAGTCTCTACAACGCCCAGCGCAAGTTCGATCTCGCGGCGGCAGCCAGTGCAAAAGCGTCGGAGCTTTCGTCGGCGCTTGGCGCCCCGGGTGGAGCAACGGGCGGCGCGGACGCGCTCTTCAACCAGGGCGTCGTGCTGTGGAACGGCGGCAAGATTGCCGACGCCAAGAAGGCGTTCGAGGGGGCGATTCAAGCGAATCCCAACCACGCCGAGGCGCACTACCAGCTCGGCATGGCGCTCGTGAACGAAGGCAACCTCGCCGGCGCTACCACCGAGTTCGAGTCGTATCTCAAGCTGGCTCCCGAGGGTCCCAACGCCGCGACGGCCAAAGGCCTCGTGGCGCAGCTCAAGAAATAGGTGGAGAGTTCGAACTTCAGACCTCAGGGTGTTTGACTCGGCATCGCTTCGGGCTCGATTGGCCGCTGTTCGCGAGCGCATCGCACGCGCGGCGGATCGCGCCCGGCGTGATCCGTCTACGATCCGTCTCGTCGCCGTTTCAAAAACCTTCGACGCCGAGCACGTTCGAGCGGCCGCGGACACCGGTCATGTCGACTTCGGCGAGAACAAGGTTCAGGAAGCGAGCGACAAGATGGATCGCCTCGCCGATCTGCGACTGTGCTGGCATCTGGTTGGCCACCTGCAATCCAACAAGGCGAGGAAGGCCGCTGAGCGCTTCGATGCCATCCACGCCATTGATCACGCCGCACTCGGCGACAAGATAGAGCGGACGGCGCTGGCCGCGGACCGGCGCATCGAGCTGCTCGTGCAGGTCGATCTCGCCGGCGAACTGACCAAGCATGGCGCGCGCGAGGACGAGCTTGGCGCCATATTCGAGGCCGGGCGGCAATGGCGGAGCGCCAGGCTGGCCGGTCTGATGCTACTGCCGCCAATGGCCGAGGACCCTGCCGCTGCCCGGCCCTATTTCAGGGCGCTCATCGCAGCACGCAACCGCCTCCTCGAGAGCGGCGTCGATCCGGCGATGTTGAAGGAGCTCTCCATGGGCATGAGCCACGACTTCGACGTGGCCGTCGAAGAAGGGGCCACGCTGGTCCGGGTGGGGACCGCGATCTTCGGACATCGAATTTATGCTGGTCAGGCCAAAGATTAGGCCTCGGTGAAAGACGCGAGTGCGGGCGCGTGATTCGAGATACGTCAACAGGCGTTGAAGTCTCGGTCCGCGTGATCCCCCGCGCACACAAGAGCGCAGTGTCGGGCAGGCGCGGTGATGCTCTGGTGGTTCGCCTTGCCGCGCCTCCGGTCGAGGGCGCCGCGAACGCCGCTCTGGTCGAGTTGCTGGCTGACCGACTGGGCATTTCCGTGCGCTCCATTCGTATCGTCAGCGGTGAGCGATCACGCGACAAGCGTGTAGCCGTCTCGGGAATCACCAGCCAGCAGTTTCAAGAGTCGTTGGGTCTCGCGCACTGACATGCTTGCGGACCAGTCGCTGCGGGAGTTGCTGGCGGCGTTTGCTTCCACGTCGCCGACGCCGGCCGGCGGATCCGCATCCGCGCTCGCCTCGGCGGTCGGAGTCTCATTACTGATCATGGCCGCGAGCATGGTCAGGTCCCGGACGGGATCGGCCGACGAGCGAGCCGCTCTCTCCATGGCCCGCGATGCGTTGGTTTCTCTCCAGCAAGAGCTGACCGTGGCCGTCGACCGCGATCACGAGGCGTACAGGCAGCTGATGTCGGCACGCAGACCGTCCGAGAATTCTCAGCTCTCCCACGATGAGGTGGACGGGGCCAAGCAACGCGCGTTCAGACGCGCCACCGACGTGCCGCTCGAGGTCATGAGGATGTCGTTCCGGGCGCTGCAGCAGGCGTTGACGGTGGCCGCGTACTGCCATCGGCCGGCCTCGAGCGACGTGCGGGTCGGCATCGCACTCATTCGCGCGGGCTTTGCCGGGGCGCGGTCGAGCGCGCAGGACAATCTCGCCGGGATGGCGGACGGCGCGTACGTGCAGGCCGCGCGCGCAGAAATCGAGCAACTGTCGTTGGCTGCCGGCAGCGCGGCGGATACGGCTGAGCGGGCACTCCTCGAACCCTCGCGCGAATAGAACAGGTGGCGTCTATTCAGCCGGTCAGCGTTCAGCCGGTCCGGCCGTGAGATGTTTCGGACCAAAGAGCACGTGGGCATCGTGCGAACCACGATCGTGACTATTGAACGACTGCCGCACGCAGGCGGCGCGGTCTGCGACTTTCAGTCGCGCGCGTTCAATGGCTGAGTCTGTCTCTACTGGGGCTTGAGCGACCCGAGGTTCAGTACATCGACGTGGATCGTGAAGGGCCACGGATAGCGGTATCCGGGCGCGAGGTCGATGGGCAGGACGTACGAGCCGTCGACAACCGTGTGGCTGCGATTGTCGTACTGCACCATGAGGTCGTCGACTGAGAGCGGCACGTCGTACTCGGACGCCAATTCGATGATGCGCCGCGGGAGATCCGCGCGCGATCGCGCGGGGCCGAACTGCGCGGTCTGGGTCACGGCATCCGTAAATCGGTAGAACTGCATGTACGCTGTGCCCAGTCGCCACACCGCGTTCGCGATGAGGGCGGCAAACGCGAGCTTGACGATCGCCTTCAGCATACGAGCCTGCAGCTAATGCATTTTTACCGTCGTGATCCGGCTGAAGCCGGACACTACGTACAAGTCGAAAACGCTGTAGTGGCTCGGGTGGCCGGTTTGGTCGTGGATCTGAGCAGTGGCAATCATGACCACCTCGCGACATGACCAGGGCAGGGCGACCGGACCGACTATCGTATCTGGTGGAACATCCGATCCCACCGCGTACGGGTGAAGAAATGCACGAACACCGAGCCCAGTCCGCGGATGGTGTCGCCTTCCTGGTAGTCCTCGCGTCCCGCTTCGTACGACCAGTAGATGATGAGCGCCTTGCCCTTGATGTAATCGCGCGGGAGCGTGCCCCAGTAGCGACTGTCCTGGGAGTTGTCGCGGTTGTCTCCCATCACGAAGTACTGATTCGCGGGGACGGTGTGCGGCGCGTAATTTTCACGCAAATCGAACGACGTCACCTCGTGAAACTCGGACGGTGACGCCGCCGGCTGCAGAAAGTGTGTATACGACTCCTGCAGCGGCTTGCCCTCGATGAACACTTTCTTCTCGCGCACTTCGACGGTCTCGCCCGGCAACCCGATCACGCGCTTGATGAAATCGCGGTCTGGCTCCTCGGGGTACTTGAAGACCACGATATCGCCGCGCTTCACGTTGCCGATCGGCAGCAGCACGCGTTCGAGCGCCGAGGCGGTGGGGCCGAAGACGAACTTGTTCACCAGCAGGTGATCGCCGATGAGCAGGTTCTGCTCCATCGACCCGGTCGGAATCTTGAACGCCTGCACGATGAACGTGCGAATGAACAGCGCCAGGATCACCGCGATGACGATCGACTCGAAGTACTCGCGGACGGTGGACTTCTTGAAATCTCGGGTCACTCTGTGTCCGTCCCCATCTTGAGCACCGCCAGAAACGCCTCTTGCGGGATCTGGACCTTGCCGACCTGCTTCATCCGCTTCTTGCCTTCCTTCTGCTTCTCGAGCAGCTTGCGCTTGCGCGAGATATCGCCGCCGTAGCACTTTGCCAGCACGTTCTTGCGCATCGCCTTGACCGATTCGCGGGCGATGATCCGGCCGCCAATCGCCGCCTGAATCGCGACCTCGAACATCTGTCGCGGAATCAGTTCGCGCATCTTCGCGGCCAGCGCCCGGCCGCGCTCGTACGACATATCCCGGTGAACGATGATCGACAGCGCATCCACCGGATCGCCGTTGACCAGGATGTCGAGCTTCACCAGCGGCGACGGCCAATAACCGGTCACATGATAGTCGAGCGAGGCATAGCCGCGGGAGATTGTCTTGAGCTTGTCGTAGAAGTCGAGGACGACCTCGTTGAAGGGTAGTTCGTAGGTGACGAGCACGCGGTCCGACGCGAGATATTCGAGGGTCTTCTGCACGCCGCGCTTGTCCTGGCAGAGCTGTAGAATGCCGCCGACGTGTTCGGCGGGTGTCAGGATCATCGCCGTGATGACCGGCTCCTCGATGATCGAGATGCGACCTGCGTCGGGCAGCTTCGCGGGGCTGTCGATTTCCTGGACGACGCCGTCGGTCGTGGTCACCCGATACAGCACCCCTGGCGCCGTCGTCACCAGGTCCATGTCGAACTCGCGCTCGAGACGTTCCTGGACGATCTCCATGTGGAGCAGTCCGAGGAAGCCGCAGCGGAAGCCGAAGCCCAGCGCGACCGACGTTTCCGGCTCGTAGAAGAACGACGCGTCGTTCAGCCGCAGCTTCTCGAGCGCGTCGCGCAGCTCGGGATACTGATGCCCTTCGACCGGATAGAACCCGGCGAACACCATCGGTTTCAGCGGCTTGAAGCCGGGAAACGGCTCGAGGGCGGGGCGGCCGGTCTCGGTGATGGTGTCGCCGATCTTCGCGTCGCTGATCTTCTTGATGTTGGCGACGAGAAACCCGACTTCACCGACCGCGAGCTCGGCGACCTCGACCGCCTTCGGGGTGAAGATACCCACCTGCAGCGATTCGTAGTCCTGGCCTTCGGCCATCAGGCGGATCTTCATGCCGGGTCGCAGCACCCCGTCGATCACGCGGACGACAATCACCACGCCGCGGTAGGAGTCGTACCAGGAGTCGAAGATCAGGGCCTTGAGCGGGGCATCGGGAATGCCGGCCGGGGGCGGCAAGCGGTGGACAATGGCTTCCAGAATTTCGGGAACGCCGGTCCCCACTTTCGCGCTGGCGAGGAGCGCGTGGTCGCCGTCGAGACCGATGATCTCGGTGATCTGCCGGCGCGCCTCTTCCGGCTCCGCGCCGGGCAGATCGATCTTGTTGATGACCGGGATGATCTCGAGACTGTTCTCCACTGCCAGGTAGGCGTTGGCCAGCGTCTGCGCCTCGACGCCCTGCGAGGCATCCACGATCAGCAGCGCGCCTTCGCACGCGGCCAGCGACCGGGTGACTTCGTAGGAGAAGTCGACGTGTCCCGGCGTGTCGATGAGGTTCAAGACGTACTTCTGGCCATCCCGCGCGGTGTAGTGCAAGCAGACCGGATGCGCCTTGATGGTGATGCCGCGCTCGCGTTCGAGGTCCATCGCGTCGAGCACTTGCGCTTCCATCTCGCGGGCCTGGAGCGCCCCGGTCAGCTCCAGAAAGCGGTCGGCGAGCGTACTTTTGCCGTGATCGATGTGCGCGATGACCGAGAAATTGCGGATGTGTTGGGGATCCACTAGCCGTGCTTACTCGATGAAACAAAGGGTCGGAACAACCAGGTGCGCACCCGGGCCAGCGGCAAGCCCGGCTTAGGCAGCTGCCCTGCGACCGTTAGTAACGAAGCTTCTGAAAAGGTCACTCGTGTCACTGGTTGCAGGCTGCCGTCGGCGAAGCTTCGTTACCGGATGACTTCAATTCTGATCGAAAAAGCCGTCGCCGTGATCCCGCCAGGTGTCGGCGGGCGAGCCGGCCCTGAGAATCGCTCGGCAAACGCTCAGCGATCTTCGAGGGGTCTGTAGCGCTGCGGATACTCCGGGCCAATGTACTCGGCCCGCGGCCGGATCAGGCGGTTGTTCGCGTACTGCTCGAGGACGTGCGCCGTCCAGCCGGAGATGCGGCTCACCGCAAAGATCGGCGTGAACAGCTCGATCGGAATCCCGAGCGAGTGGTAGGTGGACGCCGAGTAGAAATCGACGTTCGCATTGAGTTTCTTTTCCGACTTGACCAGCGCCTCGATGCGTTCCGACATCTCGAACCAGATCGGCTCGCCGGCGCGCACGCCGAGGTCGCGCGACATCTGACGCAGATGCGTCGCGCGGGGATCCTCCGTGTGGTAGACGCGGTGACCGAACCCGGGGATCTTCTCCTTCTTCGCCAGCTTGGCGCGGACCACCTCTTCGGCCTTTTCGACCGGTCCGCCGGGTCCGATTTCGAGCAGCAGCCGCATCACGTCCGCATTGGCGCCGCCGTGCAGCGGCCCCTTCAGCGCGCCGATCGCCCCGACGATTGCCGAGTGGATGTCGGTGAGGGTTGCCGCGGCGACGCGGGCGGCGAAGGTGGACGCGTTGAGCTCGTGGTCGGCGTGCAGCACCAGCGCCACGTCGAATGCGCGCGTGGCCAGACCGCTTGGCCGCTCGCCGGTCAGCATGTACAGGAAGTTGGCCGCGTGGCCGAGCACCGGATCCGGCTGGATCAGGCCACCTCCCGCCGCCAGGCGTCCCATGGTCGCGACGAGCGAGCTGATCTGCGCCGTGAGGCGCACGGCCTTGCGGTAGTTGGCCTGCGGAGTGTGAACGGCGCCGTCGGCATCGTAGTGGCCGAGCGCCGAGGTCAGCGTCCGCAGGAGATCCATGCCGTCTCCGGATGGAAGCATCCGGATGAGACGCAGGACCGGCTCCGGCAGGGGACGCGCCGCGACCAGCTGCGCCTGCAGATCGCCGAGTTCCGCCCGGGTCGGCAGCCGCCGATGCCAGAGGAGGAAGCATACTTCTTCGAAGGTTGCGTGCCGCGCGAGGTCGTGAATGTCGTACCCGCAGTAGGCGAGCACGCCGCGATCGCCGTCCAGATAGCAAATCGCCGACGAGGTGGCGACGGTGTCTTCGAGGCCGGCTTTGGGCTTCGCTTCCGTAGTCATGCGCCTAATGATAGCGCGGCGCCGTCACCGACGGTGCGGGGACGTCGGGCATTGCGCCGCCCTGGGGCCCCATCCGCGCGTAGCGTAGAAACAGCTGGCCCCACTCGGTTTCTTCCGACCATCGCTCGAACGCCCGCCGGTCGAGCAGCGGCCACCGATACAGGTCGTGGTAGATCTCGCTGGCCAGGATGAAGCCGTTGACCAGCGGGGTATGGAAAAACAGCTTCTGAAACCGCTTCAGCGGACCGAACCAGATCAGGTCGCCGCCGCCGAGCCGCACCAGATTCTTGCCGACCTGGAAGTGCCAGTTCTCCCGCGCGATGTCCGTGTCTCCCACGATCTCGATGTCGCGCGGGTCGCCGACGCCCAGCCCGTCTTCATGCGCCATCCGGATGTAGGGCAGCGACATCGGGTCGAATCCCATCAGCTTCGCGGACACCGCATCGATGGCGACCTGGTCGCTCGACGCGAGCATCACGTTCTTGACCACCGGGTACATCGTCCGCGGCCCCGGCCCGTTGCCTGCGGTCGTGCCGTCCATGATCGCGAAGAGGCCCGGGTGAATCTCCTTCTGGATCGCGAGCAGGTCGACCAGCGTTTCGTGGATCCACGAATGCGTGTAGTGCCGCTTGGTGTTCAGCAAGCCGCCAAACGCGTTTTTCATCGCGCCGGTCGTGGTCGTGTAGATGTGGCACTTCACGGTCGGCAGGTGCACGATGTTCTTGCCGAGAAAGTAGTCGGGGATGCTGATCCCCTCCGGAAAGATGTGATCGAGTGCGCGCATGCGCGCCTTGGGCCGGTAGCGCACCCACTTCATGTCGCCGTCCTTGAAGTTGTAGAGGACGGGGATGCTGTACCGCTTGAAGATCGGGAGGTAGTGGTTGAGGTCTTCGCCCTTGAAGGTGTTGGTCACGACCGTCTTGTTCTGGACGCAGACCTGATCGGTGAACCCGCGCCGGGCGAGCGCTTGAATCGTCCCCTCCAACTGCCACGGTGTCGTGTTGGCCGCGGGGAACGGAAAATGCCAGGAGATATTGTCTTTGAGAATCGTGGTCTGGCCCGCCGCGAGCGCGGAGGAGACGCCGCCGAGGTCTACCAGCCGATCGATGTCTGAGAGCACGCTGCCGGCCGACACGCGGAGAATCGCAACTCTACTTCCCACTCGCCACCTGGGTCTTGAGCACCACGGAGTCGCCCGCGTATTGCTGAACGACCGAGAGCAGGCCGGTATAGAGGAATCCCACCTGGAACAGAATCAGGAACGGCACCGTCCCGTAGATCTGATTCGCGAGCGCGTAGAACACAGTCGCGGTGAAATACAGGCCGAGCGCCAGTTCGATCAGCGGTTGAACGGCGACCGATTGGCGGTATCGCTTGCCGACCCACTCGTCCGAGTCCCCCTCGATGCGGTACTTGGGCGTTCGGGTGAACTCGCTCTGCTTGTTGAACAGGGCTTCGAGCACGGCGCGGGTGTTGTTGATGGACAGCCCGATGCCGACTGACATGAGGAACGGCACGTACTTCAGCCTGACGATCCAGTCCTTGTGGACTTCGCGCTGGCAGACCACGTAGAAATTACAGAACGAGAACGTCGCCGCGAAGAACAGCGGCACGTCGATCAGCAGCATCTCGTACCAGCCCATGTTGTAGCGAATCACCATGGACGGAAAAATCAGCACCGAGAGGATGCACATCAGGATGTAGTTGAAGTTGGCGGTGAGGTGAAAGAACGCTTCGGCTTTCACGCCAAACGGCAAGCTCGACCGCAGGATGCTCGGGAGCAGCTTGCGGCACGTCTGGATCGAGCCTTTCGCCCAGCGGTGCTGCTGCGACTTGAACGCGTTCATCTCGACCGGCACCTCGGCCGGCGCGATCAGCTCGGGCACGAAGACGAAGCGCCACCCCCGGAGTTGCGCCCGGTAGCTCAGGTCGAGATCCTCGGTCAGCGTGTCGTGCTGCCACCCGCCGGCGTCGTCGATCGCCGTGCGTCTCCACACGCCGGCCGTGCCGTTGAAGTTGAAGAACCGGCCGGCGCGATTGCGTCCACCGTGCTCGAGCACGAAGTGGCCGTCGAGCAAGATGGCCTGGATTCTGGTCAGCAGCGAATAGTCGCGGTTGATATGACCCCAGCGCGCCTGCACCATCCCGACTCGCGCATCGGTGAAGTACGGGAGCAGCCGGCCCAGAAAATCGCCCGTTGGGATGAAATCGGCGTCGAAAATGGCGACGAACTCGCCGCGCGCGACCTTCAGTCCGGCTTCGAGCGCACCCGCTTTGTAGCCGCCCCGGTCCACTCGATGGATGTACTTGATGTCCACCCCTTCAGCGGCCCAGCGCCGTACGGCCTTATCGGCGATGTTCCGGGTCTCGTCGGTCGAATCGTCGAGCACCTGGATTTCCAGCAATTCGCGGGGATACTGAATTCGGCAGACCGCGTCGATCAAGCGGTCGGCGACGTACATTTCGTTGTACAGCGGCAGTTGAATCGTGACGACAGGGAGGGGATCGAGCGGCGGCCCGGCTTTCGGCTCGTTGTCCTTGTACCGCATGTAGAGGTAGACAAGGTAGTAACGGTGCCAACCGTAGATGGCCAGGACAATCAGCACGAAAAAGTAGACGGCGAGCGTCAGCGTTTCAGCGAGTGTCATGACTCACGCGCCCACGCCAGCCGTGGCGAGGCACCCTCGTCTCGTGTCAATCGCCCGGCGAACCGCAGAACCTCTGACGGCACAATCGTTTAATATTACCGGCGGGCCTAAACAACGTCAACAAACACAACCCTCTCGGCGCGATGACTCCCTCGCAACTTCAGACGCTCATCAACGCCGTCGCGCGCGGCGAAATCGACGCGGCGGCCGCGCACGCCCAGTTGCTCGCGGTGCTGCGCGAACGGCCGTTTGAAGACCTGGGGTTCGCCCGAGTCGACCACAATCGAGCGGCGCGGCAGGGCTTTCCAGAAGTCATTCTCGGCCTGGGGAAAACGCCGGACCAGGTCGCAGCGATCGCCGCCGACATCGTCGGCCATGGTTCCACGCTGCTGGTCACCCGAGCGACTGCGCTCGCGTTCGAGGCGGTGCGAGCCGTTGTGCCCGACGCGACCTACTATGCGGATGCCGCGCTGATCGTGCGGCGGCAACAGGATGTCGCGCCAGGCAAGGGAACCATCGTCGTGGCCGCGGCGGGAACGGCGGACTTTCCGGTAGCGGAAGAAGCCGCGAGAACCGCCGAAGTGATGGGCAATACGGTCGAGCGAGTCTACGACGTGGGCGTGGCCGGGCTGCATCGTCTCCTGGCCGAGTGGCCCCGGCTGGCGTCGGCCCGCGTCATCATCGTCGTCGCCGGCATGGAAGGCGCACTGCCCAGCGTGGTCGCCGGGCTCGTCAACGTTCCGGTGATCGCCGTCCCAACCAGCGTCGGCTACGGCGCCAGCTTTGGCGGACTGGCCGCGCTGCTGGGAATGCTCAACAGCTGCGCGTCCGGCGTGTCGGTCGTCAATATCGACAACGGCTTCGGCGCCGCCGCGATCGCCAGCCTGATCAACCACTTGTAGCGCTGGCATTCGGTGCCGCTGCCCGAGCCAATGGTCGTCGGGTTGCGCGTCGATTTCACGTCAATCACCGAGCAGAGACCGAGAATGTCTGTCGGTGATCTTGGTGGTGAACCTGGTGAAGTCCTTGACAGTGCCCACTCCGCGTCGAAGTTTCTGGTCTCCCAGCCCTCGACGCGATAGAATCAGGGGTTCTCCTATCCCACTATGCAGTCTGGAGTTCTGAGGGCGCTCGAATTCGATCGCATCGTCGAGGCCGTGCAGAGCTTTGCCCTGACGCCGATGGGCGCCGAGATCCTCGCTGGCCTTGCGCCTGCCATCGAACCAGGACAGGTGTCGAGACTGTTAGCCGGCACCAGCGAGACCGTCCGGTACCTGGGATCCAACGCGCTCTTTCCGCTCAGGGCGTCGAGCGAGCTGCCCGAGGCACTCGGCGCGCTCGCGGTTGAGGGGCGGCCTCTCGAGCCGCTGCGCCTGCTGGCGCTCGCCGACTTTCTCGACTCGATCGACGACTCGCGGGCCGGCATCCGGCGCGCGGCGGGATCGTTTCCGTTGCTCGAGAGCGTTACCGGCACGGTCGCCTCCTTCAAGCGGGAAACGACGGCCGTACGCGACAAGATCGAACCATCGGGCGAATTGGCGGACAACGCGAGCCCAGAATTGAAGCTGATCCGCGAGCGAGAGCGGAAGCAGCGCATGAGGCTCCGCGGAACGCTCGAGTCCTTCCTGCGGGGCAAGGAGACAGCCAAGTACCTGCAGGATCAGGTCGTTACCGAACGCAACGGCCGCTACGTGCTGGTCGTCAAGGCGGAGCACCGCAGCTCGATTCCCGGCATCGTGCACGGCGCATCGACCAGCGGCGCGAGCCTGTTTCTCGAGCCGTTGAGCACGGTCGAAATCAACAACGATATCGTGGCGCTCGAGGAGCAGGAACGCCAGGAGGTCCACCGCATTCTTCTGGGATTGACCGACGCGTTCCGCGCGCGCGCGACCGACTTCCAGTGCACGCTGGACGCGGCCACGGCACTGGACGTGCTGCAGTCGAGGGCGCGTTTCTCGATCCTGATTGACGGTGTCGAACCCCGTCTCTCCGTCGACGGCGCGTTCGAACTGCAGGCCGCGCGGCATCCGCTGTTGATGCCCGAAGTGACCGCGCGACTCTCGGGGGGGAGTGACGACTCGTCGAACCGGGCATCGCGCAGCGGCCCCGTGCCGGTCACGATCAAGATCGTGCCGCCCGCTACCTGTCTGCTGATTACCGGTCCGAATACCGGCGGCAAGACCGTGGCGCTCAAGACGGCGGGACTTCTTGCGATCATGGCGCAGGCCGGCTTGCATGTGCCGGCGGCCGAAGGGTCGCGGCTGCCGGTGTTCGGTTCGGTCTTCGCGGATATCGGCGATGAGCAATCGATCGACGCCAGTCTGAGCACCTTCTCCGGGCATATCGCCAACATCGTCGCCGTGGATCGGCAACTCGTCGTGCCCGCGCTGGTCCTGCTCGACGAGGTGGGATCGGGCACCGACCCGATCGAAGGCGGGGCGCTCGGGGTTGCCGTGGTCGATCACCTTCGCCGCCGCGGCGCGACGGTCGTTGCCACCAGCCATTACGACGCGCTCAAGACGTATGCCGCGACGACCGACGAGGTGACGGGTGCGGCGTTCGGATTCGAGGCCGACACGTTCGAGCCGACCTATCAGCTGATCTACGGATCGGCAGGCCGGAGTCTGGCGCTCGAGATTGCCGGGCGCCTCGGGTTGAATCCGTCGATTGTCGCCTCGGCGCGACAGCATCTCAGCGCACGTGAAGCGCAGCTGTCGGAGCATCTCGCCAAGATCGACCGGGACATGCGCGCCCTCGAGCACGAACACCGGCTCGCCGCGCGCGAACGGCAGACGCTCGAAGCCGACGCCGTGCGAAGCCGGCAGCGTGAAGACCTCCTCCGCCACCGCGAGGAGACGTTCCGCAACCGCTTGAACGAAGAGATCGAGACGCACGTCCGACGGGCGCGCCGCGAGATTGACGAGGTCATCGCGCAGCTGAAAGCGAAGACGGCGGCGATCTCGAACTCGCGTGCGCACGCCGTCTCGACCGGTGAGACCGGCGCCGTCCGCAGCGCCGCGCGGGCTGCGATCGATACCGTGGTGAAGCCATTCCTCGAGCCGGCCGAAGCCCCGACGTCCGAGACGATCTCGAGCAGCCTGCCCGGAGTTGGCGATCGCGTGATCGTGGGCGGGCTGGGCCTGGAAGGCGTGGTGACGGCCGTCCACGACGGCACCGCCGATCTGGACGTTCGCGGCAAGCGCATGCGCGCCAGCCTTCGCGATCTGCGTGTCGTTGGTGCCGCCGCGGCCGGGGCTCCCGCGAAAGTCAGCGTGAACGTGCAGCTCCAGCCGCGCGAGGGGGGCACGTCGGATTTGAACGTGATTGGCTGCAGCGTCGACGAGGCCCTCGCTCGCGCCGAACGTTTTCTCGACGAATCGCTGCTCGGCGATCAGCGCACGGTGCGGTTGATCCACGGGTACGGCACTGGGCAATTGAAGCGCGCGATCGCCTCTTTTCTCCAGCAACACCCGCTCGTCGCCAGTTTCACGGCGGCGCCGCCGGCGCAGGGCGGCGGCGGGGTCACGGTCGTTGATCTGAAGGACTGATGGCGCTTTTTCCCCAGCAATTCATCGAGGACCTGCGGCAGCAGGTGAATATCGTTTCCGTCATCCAGGACTACCTCCCCCTGAAGCAGGTGGGGAACAACCACAAAGGGCTGTGTCCGTTTCATTCGGAGAAGACCCCATCGTTTACTGTTCACGCCGACAAGGGCTTCTTCCACTGCTTCGGCTGCAACGCCGGCGGCGACGTCTTCAAGTTCCTCGAGCTCCACGAGAAGGTGGGCTTTCAGGATGCGGTCCGGATGCTCGCCCAGAAGTTTGGCATCGCCATCCCCGACACTGAGGGGACGTCCGACGATGCGCGCCGGGATGCGGGCCTGCGCGAAGCGTTGCTCAAGATGCACGAGGTCGCGACAGCGTTTTTCAAGGTGCAGCTGGCCGCCCCCGCTGGCGCCCGGGCCAGGCGTCAGCTGGCGGAGCGCGGGATCGACGCCCCGACCATCGAACAGCTCGGGCTCGGGTATGCGCCGGCGGGCCCCGGCCTGAAGGCTCGCCTGACCGCACAAGGATTCGCCGAGGGCCTCCTGCTGCAGAGCGGGTTGCTGCTCAGGCGAGACAACGGCGACATCGTCGATCGATTTCGCCATCGCCTGATGGTGCCGATCTGCCGTGATGCCGGCTCCGTGGTTGCCTTCGGTGGCCGTTCGATGGACGGCGAGCAGATGCCCAAGTATTTGAATTCGCCTGAAACGCCAATCTATTCGAAGGGGCGGATGCTCTACGGTCTGAATCTGACCAAGTCGTCGATTCGCCAGCTGGGCTACGCGGTGCTCGTGGAGGGCTATTTCGACTTCGCCCAGGTGTTTCAGACGCAGGCCGCACCGGTGGTCGCGTCGTGCGGCACGGCGCTGACGAGTCAGCAGGCTCAGTTGCTCCGCCGGTTCACGACCAAGGTGGTCCTGAGCTACGACCCGGACGCGGCCGGTCAAGGCGCGGCCGAAAAGTCATGCAAGCTCCTGGTAGAGGAGGGTTTCGAGGTCAACGTCGCCGTGATGGACAAGGGGGAAGATCCCGATACGTTCATTCGGCGGCATGGTCCGGATCGGTACCGCGAAAAACTTCGTACGTCGCTGCCGTATCTCGAATACCTTCTTGATCGTTCCGCGATTGGCGTGGACTTTCGAAAAGACGAGAACCGACGTCAATATTTAAGCAAGATGCTCGCCATATCGGCCTGGATTCCTGATCCAGCGGCCCGGGATCAGTTTGGGGATCGGATCGCGCATAAAGCTCGGATTACTGAAGAGGTGGTTCGCGCGGAGATCAGGAAGGCTGCGGTGGGCCGCCGCTCGACCCTCACCGAGCGGGAGCTTCCGTCGTTCGGCCAATTGAAGGATGCTGAGAAAGGACTGATTTGGGCTCTGATCCATAATGCAGACGGGGCGCTCAGCGCGCTCGTCGAATTGGACGAGGAAGACCTAAACGAACTGGCGGCGCGTGAAGTATTTCAAGTGGCGCGTCGCCTACATGATCAGATTGGGGTGTTCTCACCGTCTGCGCTCTTGGAGCGTCTAAATACTGTGAACGCCCAGCTCGTCACGCGCATCGCCGCGCCCCCCATGTCGCCCGCCCCGGCACTCGCCTGTGCCCGGGCGATCAAGCGGCTGAGGTGGGAGCGCGAGCGCGCTGCCATTCAACGTGAAATTGACCGGCTGCAGGAGCTGGGAGCCGGTCAACATGGACATGAGATAGACGCACTGTGGCAACGAAAGAAAAACCTACTTCATCGGATCGAAGAGCTCATCTGAAGCCGGAAAAAGCTCGTGACGATGCCCACGCCACCGGCGCGGCTCCGGCCGTGTCGCCGCGTGAGGATCCGCACCTGTCGATCGAAGAGCGCTACGACGAAGTACGGCAGCTCATCTCGATCGGCAAGGAGAAAGGCTACCTGCTGTACGACGAGGTGAACGAGCTGCTCCCGTCGGAGATTACCTCCTCGGACGAGCTGGACGACCTCTTCAACACCTTTGGCAGCGCCGGCATCGAGGTCATCGACTCGGATCAGAAGTATCTCCGGGACGAAAAGAGCCTCGACCGCACCTCCGAAGGCGCCGAAGAGCTCGAGCTCGATCTCACGCCCGGCGCGCTCGACAAGACCAATGATCCGGTCCGCATGTACCTGCGCGAGATGGGCACGGTGCCGCTGCTCACGCGCGAGGGCGAAGTCGAAATCGCCCGCCGGATCGAACGTGGCAAGCTGTCGGTCATCAAGTCGATTTCGCGCACCCCGCTCATCGCGCGCAACGTCATCGACCTGGGCGACCGGTTGCACACCGGCGATCGGACGATCCGCGAGCTGGTGATCTTCAACGACGAGGAGATCACCGAAGAGCGTATCCAGGAACGCTCCCGGCAGGTCCAGAAGCAGATCGACGCCGTCCGCCGGGCGCGCGGCGGCTCCGAAAAGCTCGAGGAGAAGCTGCGCGAGACCCCGAAGGGGGCGACCAGCAAGGACAAGAAGAAATACCGTAAGGCGCGCTGGGCGGCGATGCGCGCCCGCGTCGAGTTGTCGCGCTACATCCGCAAGATCGAGTTCACCGAGCCGGTCAAGCGGCGGTTGATCGACGTCATGAAGGACGCCGTCGATTCTGTTCAGCGCGTCCAGCGTGAGATCGAAGGCTACAACCGGCTGCTCAACCCGAAGAACAAGAAGCAGCGCCTGAAGGAAGAGGATCGCAAGAACGCGGCGCGGCAAATCAAGGACCTGCGGCTCAAGCTCAAGACGATGACCGACGGGCTCGAGCAGGATCCGGCGGAGTTGAAGCAGACGCTCGACACGATTCTCAAAGGCGAGTATCAGGCCGAACAGGCGAAGAAGGAGCTCGTCGAAGCCAACCTCCGCCTGGTCGTCTCGATCGCGAAGAAATACACCAACCGCGGGCTGCAGTTTCTCGACCTGATTCAAGAAGGCAACATCGGCTTGATGAAGGCGGTCGACAAGTTCGAATACCGGCGCGGCTACAAGTTCTCGACCTATGCGACCTGGTGGATTCGGCAGGCGATCACGCGTGCCATCGCCGATCAGGCCCGGACGATTCGCATTCCGGTCCACATGATCGAGACGATCAACAAGCTGATTCGCACCTCGCGCGCGCTGGTCCAGGAGCTTGGGCGCGAGCCGACCTCGGAGGAAATCGCCAAGCGGATGGACATTCCCGTGTCGAAGGTCCGCAAGGTGCTCAAGATCGCCCAGGAACCGATTTCACTCGAAACGCCGATCGGCGAAGAGGAAGATTCTCATCTTGGCGATTTCATCGAAGACCGGCAGGTGGTCTCGCCGGCCGAAGCGGTCATCAACCTGAATCTCAGGGAGCAGACCGAATCCGTGTTGAAGACGCTGACGCCGCGTGAAGAAAAAGTGATCAAGATGCGCTTCGGCGTCGGCGACGGCAGCGAGCACACGCTCGAAGAGGTGGGGCAGAGCTTCGCGGTCACGCGCGAGCGCATTCGGCAGATCGAGGCAAAGGCGCTGCGCAAGTTGCGGCATCCGTCGAGGAGCCGGAAGCTCCGGGCGTTTCTTGAAGGGCGGACGACATAGCCTCTGGAAACCTGAACGTCTGAGTTTGAGGTCTGAGCGTGGATCCTGAAGTTCGAGGGGTGAAACTTTCACTTCCAACTTCAGACGCCTCACCTCATACTTCTCTGGGGGGCCCATAGCTCAACGGTTAGAGCCGCCGGCTCATAATCGGCTGGTTCCAGGTTCGAATCCTGGTGGGCCCACTCTTGCTCGCCGGGTGCGCACGAGCAAGAGTGGGCAAAACCCCCCGAAGCTGTCTGCCGTAGCTTCGGCGAAGGCGGATCATAAGGTAAGACGAGATTGCACCATATTTTCTTTCGGCGCGCTCTGCGCGCCTACGACCGCTATACGGCACTCCCCTCAAATGACACAACTGGTCCAAAATTCTCGTAACGAGCCGTATAGCGGTCCAACGATTGGCGCGCGCTGCCTCAGCGTGCGGCCTGGAAGCCCCGGTGCGTCGCGCGCCGGGGCTTTTGTGTGTTCAGGGGCGGAACGCGGAATGTTGCACGTATGAACGCAGATCTCGAGCACCTCATTGCCCTGCAGCGGCTGGACTCCACGGCGCTTGATGCGAGTCGGCGGCTCGCCGGCGAGGCGGACCTGGAGAAAGCCTTCGACGCGCGCCTTCAGCTGGCGCGCGACGGTGTCGCGACCGCGAAACAGCTGCTCTCCGCCAACCAGGAAGCACGCCGCGCGATTGAAAAGGAGGTCGCCGTCCATCAGGGGCGCTTGTCCAAGTTTAAAGAGCAGGCGATGGCGGTGAAAACCAACCAGGAATACGCCGCGGTCCAGAAGGAAATCACCTACGCGCAGAGCGAGATCAAGACGCTCGAAGAAAAAGTCCTCGAGCGCATGCTCGAAGCCGACGAGCTGACCGCGCAGGCGAAGCGCGCCGATGCAGAGCTGGCGCGGGAGCAGAAGGCCGTCGACGCCGACCGCAAGCAGTTGCTCACGGCGCACGCCGATCTGACATCACTGCTCGAGGGGCTTGTCAGTCAGCGCGCGGTGATCGTCGCCGCGCTGGACCAGCGCGTGCTCCGCATATTCCAGGGCGTCGCTCAACGCCGTAACGGCGTCGCCGTCGCCGAAGCCCGCGACGGCATTTGCACAATCTGCCACGTGCGACTCCGTCCGCAGGTCTTCAACAACGTCCTGCGCAGCACGGAAATCGTGCAATGTGACAGCTGCCAGCGCATCCTCTACGCCATGCCCAAGGCGCCGGCCACCGCGCCGGGCGTCCCCCAGTCCGCGCAATGAGCGCGGACACCGTTGTCGCGTACATCGACGGAGGGGCGAGGGGAAACCCCGGCCCCGCCGGTTTCGGGGTCCGCATCGAGCAGGCGGACGGGACGCTGGTGGCGGAGTTCGGGGAGTCGCTTGGCACTGCCACCAACAATGTCGCCGAATATCGGGCGTTGCTGGCCGCGCTCGAATGGGCGCGCGCGCAGGGGCATCGCGCCCTGCACGTCCGCTCCGACTCGCTCCTGCTCGTACAGCAGATGCTCGGCCGCTACAAGGTGAAGCACCCGGGCCTGCAGCCGCTGCACGCCAAGGCGCGGGTGCTGGTGCACGACCTCGGCCGGGTCAGTTTCGAACACGTCGGCCGCGCGCTGAATGCGCACGCCGATCGGCTTGCGAACAACGCGATGGACGACGGCTCGGCCGGTTCTTAGAGCGGTGTCGACACGGCGGTAGCGGGTGCGGTCCGAACCACCAAGGAGTCTCAAGACCACAAAGGCGTTCGTCGAGCGGAACCACAGCCTTCGTGTGCTTTCTACTGCCGCTATTCAGTTCGCGATCCAGGCTCGTGTTTCCGGATGACCGCCGCAAGCCGTCCGGCGTTCTGTCCGTCACGTCGGTACGAGCACAACGTTTCAGCGTGGCTCGCCGTGCACAGCTCCGCGATGAAGATGTGGTGCGGCCGAACTCCGGCCACCACCAGCTGATCGCGCGTCGCCTTCCAGAGATTCAAGAACAGCGCGTCCGGCGATTGCGGCGTCGTTCGTCTGGCCATCGGCGGGTTGGCCGGCAGTTGTCCGGCCTCGGTTGAGAACCAGCGAGCGAGCTCCGCATCTTGGAAGCTCTCGCCGACAAAACGCTCGCGAACGTCGACGCCGACCTCGTAACAGCAAGGTCCGATCGACGGTCCGATTGCCGCGACCAGATCCGCGGGACGGCTGCCGAACGCGGTCGTCATGGCGTGGACGGCGGCGGCCGCGACGCGCAGCGCGGTTCCCCGCCAACCGGCGTGGGCCGCGGCGACGGCCCCGGTGCGCACGTCGCCGATGAGGAGCGGCACGCAATCCGCGGTCACGATTGCCAGCGCCGTCGAGGCATCGTCTCCTGCGATGATGTCCGCGGCGATGCCTGGGGACACGGGCGGGCCGGCGGCGCGGTGCAACAGCACGTCGGCCCCATGGACCTGGCGAACGCGCAAGAGCCGGTCCGGGTCTGTGCCGACGCCGTCCGCGATCTCGCTCCAGGCGTCGGGCCCGGGCGCCGCCGACGACCCGAGCAGCCACGACCTGTTGGTGAAGACGTGGCGCGCGAGCGGCTCGAGCGGACGGCAGATCAATCCCCACCGGGTTGGTGACTGAACCCAGGCGAACGCTTCACTCGGCTGAGGCAGTATCATTTTTCATGGCGCCATGGCGCGCGTCCACTCATCATGCCAAACATTGTAGGGCTTGGATTCGATGCGACCGACATCGGTCGGATCGCGGCGACGCTCGAACGCTACGGCGATCGGTTCCGCCGCCGGATCTTCACGAGCGGTGAAATTGCGTACTGCATGCGGCGGCGGACGCCGGCGATCAATTTCGCCGGCCGCTTCGCCGCCAAGGAGGCGGCAATGAAGGCGCTCGGCACCGGACGTTCGCGAGGCGTGCTATGGCGCGATATCGAGGTCGTACGCCACGGCGGTCCTCCGCAACTGCGGTTTCACGGTGGCGCCGGCCGTCGCCTCGAGGCAATCGGCGGCCACTCGTCGCTGCTGACCATCACCCATTCCACAGATCTTGCGATGGCCCAGGTGATCATCCTGGGCGAACCGCCGCCGGCGATCTGACGGAGCTTCGTGCGCCGATGTCCGACCCTCACACCGCAACTGCGGTTGGCGGTCGGATGAGTGTCCTGTGGCTCGGCGCGGTTCGTGAAAGCGCTCCATCGCCAAACCGCCTTTCGCCTGTGGCTTGCGGCGACGCCGCCAGTGCCGGATTCCGGCCCGGGGCTTGATAGGTGACCCGTCGTCGGAATGAGCTGCCCGACGCGGGCGGCCTGCGAAAGGAGCCAGGTATGACAGTCAAGATCACGCCGAACGAGAGAGGGAATCCTCCGGGTAAGGTGGCAGACGCGGAGTTGCACTTCGGTGACGGTCCGCTCGAGGGCCTGAAGCTTATCGGTTTTTCGATCTGGGAACGCCGGGGTGCCGGCGGCGGTCACAACGTGACGTTCCCGGCGCGCCAATATAGCGTCAATGGCGAGCGTCGCACTTTCGCGCTGCTGCGCCCCATCGTGGACACGACGGCCCAGAACAAGATCCGCGATCTGATTCTGCAGGCGTATCAGGAGTACGAGGAAGGAGCGGCGATCGCCAGTTGAGAGCGGCGCGGACGAGGTCTACTGGATGACCGGAAGCAATCTTGCGTTTTCCTGCTGCCGCTTGGGCGGCATCGTCCACTCCTCCCGGAGACTCTTGGCGAACTCGTCCCGGAAGAACGCGGTCTTCATGCCGCCGTCGATGATGTCCCACGGAAGTACGGCGTCGTTCGATCGGTCTCGAAAGATGTAGAAATCGCCATCGACGCCGGTTTCGTCCACGGCGGCGCGCCACTGCTGACCGTTGCGCTCCGCGGCTTCGATGGCCGGCGCCACGCGGCGGTCGCCAAGCGACAGCAGCGCCTGGTAGTAGGAGTGCCGCTCCGATTTGATATTGAAGTAGACGTTGTCGAGGTCGGCGGTCAGGCTTCGCAGACGTTTGATCTTCTGTTCGACGAGGCGGGGGGCCTCCATCGGCAGCCACTGGTAAGCGGTACCGGGCTTGGGGACCAGTGGGTTGACGCTGCCGATGATCCGACCGACGGTGCCTCGATTGCGCGCGTATTTCATCATGCGTTCGCGCAGCAGCAGCGTCAGATCGCGAATCGCCACCAGATCGTCGTCGGTCTCGGTTGGGAGGCCGATCATGTAATACAGCTTCAGGTTCTCGATTCCGCTCGAGAAGATGAGATCGGCGCGGTCCAGGATCTCGTCATTGGTCACGGTCTTGTTGATCACCCGTCGAAGCCGGTCGGACCCGGTTTCTGGAGCGATCGTGATGGTGCGCTCGCCGCTCTCGCGAAGGATGCGGACGATCGGTCCGGTGAGGTCGTCGAGACGGAGTGACGCCGGGCTGATCGAGTACCCCATCTCGCTGAGGCGCGTCAGAATCCGCTCGATGTCGGGGTGATCGCAGAGCGCAATCGAGACCAGGCCCACCTTGCTCGAATGCGCGCGCGCCGCGGCCGCAAGCGCGAGAATGCGATCGGTCGGAAACGGCCGGACTGGCAAGTAGTTGTAGCCGGCCCAACAGAATCGACACAGGTTCGCGCAGCCGCGAACCACCTCGATGAGGAACCGAGATCCGAATTCCGTGTCCGGTGTGAAGATCCCGGTCGCCGGAGGGTCGACCGCCTCTGTCGTTCGCAACGCGGCCTTGCGCACCGGCACCGGCGCCCCGGGCGCACCGATGAAACCGGAGAGCGTGCCGTTGGCAGCGTATTGGGGCTCGTAGAACGCCGGGACGTAGAAGCCGCGCTCGAGCGCTAGAAGACGCAAGAGCTCCGGCCGGCCGGTCGCCGCCGAATACGCTCGTTGGAACGCCGGAACCAGCGATTCGCCCTCGCCGGCGGCGATGACGTCGGCGAACGGGGCCAGCGGTTCGGGGTTGACGAATGTCACCGCGCCGCCGATGAGGATGAGGGGATGGTGGTGATTGCGCTCGGCGGCGTACCGTGGAATTTGGGCGAGTCGTAACAGCGTCAGCACGTTCACGTAGTCCCATTCGAAGGACACGGAAAACGCGACGACGTCGAAGTCGGCAACAGGTGTTTGCGATTCCAGCGTGACCAGCGGCGCCCTCGTCGCGAGGAGCTCCGCCAGTTCCTGCTTTGGCGGCAGGAAAAACCGCTCGCACACGATGTCGTCGTGCGCATTGAACAGCCGGTACACGGTCTGGAGACCAAGGTTCGACATCCCGACCCAGTAGCTGTTGGGGAACGCCAGCGCGACGCGCAGGCGGTTCCCATGCGGCTTACGGACGTAGCCGATCTCTTTGGAGAGGATCTCGAGTGCGCGTTCCCGCTGTAACCAGGACTTCATGGCTGGAGAGACCGAGGCCGGCCGTCCGCTCCTTGCTGCTCAGACGTCGGCGTTCGCGTGTGCCGTGGATTTACTTACTCTACCACCGTCGCCCGGTGGTGAGGGTCGATCCTCAAGGCAGAGCTCATCCAGACCGTCAGACGTGACGACCGACGGGACCGCTCTCCAGATTTTGTCATCCCAGCAGACGGTCATCCTTCTTGGCGGCGCAGAAAGGCAGGGACATCGAATGTAGCGGTGTCCTCAGTGTCGGAGAAGTCGTCCTCATCGGTCACGGCATGCTGGGGCAGCGTGACGGCCTGGCCCTGCGGTGGCACTCCGCCGCCTGCGGCGGCAATCGGCATCTCCACGAGGGGACGCCGCGCAACAGGCGCCTGTCGCCGAAGCGTGAGGCCCGCGGCCGGCGTCGATGGCGCCGGTTCGGCCCGTAGCCTGGCCGGATCGCCATACGGAGTCATGTCGACCGGTGTCCGGGCGGCCGATCCGGCGGTCCGCATGCTCTCGTGCGGGTTGAAACCGGTCGCGATGACGGTGATCTTCACCTTGCCCTTGAGCACAGGATCGATCACGGCGCCAAAGATGATGTTGGCGTCTTCGTCCGCGGCCTCCTGCACGATCGAGGACGCCTCGCTGACTTCTATCAACGACAGATCCGGCCCGCCGGTGACATTGATGATGACGCCGCGCGCACCGTTCACCGACGCGCCCTCGAGCAGCGGGCTGGAGATCGCCCGCCGCGCGGCTTCGATGGCACGGTCCTGGCCTTCGGCGACACCAGTGCCCATCATCGCGAGGCCCATTCCCGACATGATGGTTCGCACGTCGGCAAAATCGAGGTTGATCAGGCCGGGCACGAGGATGAGATCGGAAATGCCTTGAATCGCCTGCCGCAGCACCTCGTCCGCCGTTGCGAACGCCTCCATGAGCGGCGTCGTGCGGTCGATGATCGACAGGAGCCGCTCGTTGGGAATCGTGATGATCGTATCGACGGAGTCCCGCAGTGCCTCGAGTCCTCGCTCCGCCTGCAGTTGCCGCTTCTTGCCTTCGAACTTGAACGGCTTGGTGACGACCGCAATCGTCAGCGCCCCGAGCTCGCACGCCAGGCTGGCGATGACGGGGGCCGCGCCGGTGCCGGTGCCGCCGCCAAGCCCGGTGGTGACGAAAACCATGTCCGCGCCGTCGAGCGCTTGAATGATTCGCTCGGTGTCTTCAAGTGCGGCGGACCGGCCGATGTTCGGGTCGGCGCCCGCACCGAGCCCTTTCGTCAGTTTGCTGCCGATTTGCAGCTTGGTGGGTGCCAGATTCGTTCGCAGCGCCTGCAGGTCGGTATTCGCGACGATGAACTCGACACCCTCGAGCCCCGATCCCACCATGCCGTTCACGGCGTTACCGCCGCCGCCGCCGACGCCGATCACCTTGATCCGGGCCGTCAACACATTTTCCTCATCCAAACGCAGCCGCAGACGCCGCGCTTCGAGGTTGTCGTCATCAAAACTGGTCAGGTTGGACATCAATGTCGCTCCTTGTCAGAAAAATTCTCTAAAGAGACCGCGCAGGCGGCCGGCAACGCGACCGAATGCCCCTGCCCCCACGGGCACGCGCGCCGCTTCTCCCACGAAATTGCGGTAGGCATAGAGCACCAGGCCGACGCCCGTCGCAAACGTTGGGCTATTGACGTGATCGGCCAGCCCGCCCACGCCCGTTGGGCAGCCACGGCGGATGGGAAGGTCGAAAATCTGCTCGGCGATCTCCGGCATGCCGTCGAGAATGGAGCCGCCGCCGGTGAGCGTGATGCCGGAGTTGAGGCTTTTCTCGTAGCCGGCGCGTCTGATCTCGTCCCAAACGAGGTGGAAGATTTCTTCGGCCCGCGGCTGCAGAATCTCCGACAGGATGCGGCGCGCCATCACGCGCGGCTTGCGGCCGCCGACGCTCGCCACCTCCATCGTCTCGTCTTCGTCGACCATTCCCGACAGCGCGCAGCCGCATTTGCGCTTGACCCTCTCCGCGTCGGGCACCGGTGTCCGCAGGCCGACGGCGATATCGTTGGTGAAGTGATCGCCCCCGATGCCGATCACCGCCGTGTGCCAGAGGCTGCCGCGCTCGTAAATTGCGATGTCCGTCGTGCCGCCGCCGATGTCCACGAGCGCCACGCCCAGCTCTTTTTCGTCCTCGGTCAGCACTGCCTCGCTGGCAGCCAACTGCTCGACCACGGTTTCCGCGACGGTGGCCCCCGCCCGGTTCACGCACGCGACGATGTTCTGCGTCGAACTCTGGCTGCCGGTGACGATATGGACGTTCACCTCGAGTCGCGCGCCGGTCATGCCGACCGGCGCGCCAATCCCGTCCTGCTCATCGACGACGAAATCCTGTGGCAGCACGTGAAGGATTTCCCGGCCGGTTGGCAGCGACACGGCCTTCGCGGCATCGATCGCCCTTCGTACGTCGTCGCGCGTGATCTCACGGTTCTTGCCGGCCACCGCGATCACGCCGCGGCTGTTGAAGCCCTTGATGTGCGGACCGGACAGCGCCAGATGGACCGAGTCGATCTCGACCCCGGCCATCAGTTCGGCTTCCTCGATCGCTTTCTTGATCGAGTCCACGGCCGCATCGAGGTTGACGACCACACCGCGTCGAATGCCGCGGGCTTCGGCTACCCCCAAGCCGACGATATCGAGCCTGCCCGCGTCGAGCATCTCGCCGACGACGGCGGTCACCTTCGAGGTGCCGACGTCCAGCCCGACCAGATACCGCTCTTTTCGCGCCACTCTGCCTCCGCATTGCGCCGGTTGAAGCCGGCCACCGCACCTGAACACCGCGAGCTACCGCCGCGCTACCGAGCCGCTATCGAGCCGATGGGGCGCCGCCCTTCGCCGATTTTCCAATAGGCTTCACGTACACGCGCCCGTCGAACCGCAAGTCCACGAGATCGATGCCGGCGACCTTGGCGCGCAGCGTGGGCGCAAGCTCCACATACGATTGGAGCCGGCTCAGGAACTGTTGATCGCCGAGATGGATCAGTTCTGAGTCGCCCGTGAGAATCACCGCGGCGTTGTGCGCGTCGCGCACGTCGATTTGCGACAGCCGCCTCGCGATGTCCGGGTTGCCTTTGATCGCGGCGATCAGCCGTGCCGCGAGATCGACCCGCACGGCATCGGTCCGACCGCCGTCGCCGGGCTCCGGCAGGCCGTCGATGATCGGAAGATCGAGCTCCGCGTACTGCGGCCCGTATTCGTCGATCAGCACGCCGCGGCCGTCGACCAGATACAACTGCCCCTTGATGCGCCCGATTCCAACCGGTTGACGCTCGGATACGACGACCTCGATGGTGGAGGGCAGCGAGCGTCGCAACGCGGCATCCCGGACCCACGGCGACGACATCAGACGAACACGCCAGGTGTCGAGATCGACCCGGAGCAGATTCTGTCCGCGCAACCCGTTGAGGACCGCCAGGACCTCGCCGGTCGAGATCCGGTCGTTCCCTCGCACCGTGATCAGGTCGACCTGCAGAACCCGGGCTTGAGCGACGGCCGTCACCCCCCGGTATGCGCCATAGAGAGCCGCGACCGCAATCGCGACCGAGCGAAGCGCTCGAATTCCGACGCTCCGCGGGCCATGCCGCCGGTGCGCCGGCTTGACGTGCGAGCGGCGGAAGCGCTTGTCGGAGCGAACGGCGACGGTACTCATGCCGCGTCGCCTTTCGCGTGGCCGGCCCGTTGGGTGATCGCGGCGATCAGTCGATCGGGAACCGTGCTGATCGAACCGGCGCCGAGCGTCAGCACCACGTCACCTGGCCTTGACACGCGCAGTACCGTCGCCACCACATCATCGAGGCTGAGGGCCACGTCGAGCGGCGCGGCCGCGGTGCGGCGGATCGCCGCCGCCAACACCTCCACCGTGATGCCCGCCACCGGATCTTCACCGGCCGCGTAGATGTCGGCGAGCACGATGTGGTCAGCCGCGGCGAGACACGGACCGAAGGCATCGATCAACGCCGCCGTTCGCGTGAATCGGTGCGGTTGAAACGCCACGATCAGACGGCGGTTCAGGCCCCGCGCCGCCTCGAGCACAGCGGCAATTTCGGTCGGATGGTGACCGTAGTCGTCGATGACCAGGATGCCGTCCGGTTCTCCGCGTACGTCGAACCGCCGCTCGACGCCGCGGAACGCTCGCAGCGCATCGACGATTCGTTCGAACGGCAGGTCGAGCTCGAGACCCACCGCGACCGCCGCAAGCGCATTCTGCAGGTTGTGCCGTCCCGGCACCTGCAGCTCCAGCGGCCCGAGCGTCGTCAGCGGGGAAGTGGACTCGGTTCCGTCTGCCGGCTGTCTGCGGCGCCTGATCACTGCTTCTACCCCGAGCGGCTTGAGCGTGATGTCGGTGGCGGTGACATCGCACCCGGCGTTCAAGCCGTAGGTCGTCATCCGGCGGGTAATTCGCGGCATCACGCCGGCCAGATTTGGATCGTCGGCGCACGCGATGACCGTACCGTAAAACGGCACTTTGTTGGCGAAGTCGACGAAGGCCTGCCGCAGGTCGTCGAAGCCGCCGTAGCTTTCGAGATGCTCGTGGTCGATGTTGGTCACCACGGCGATGGTCGGAAACAGCTTCAGGAACGACCGGTCGCTTTCATCGGCCTCGGCCACCATCAGGTCTCCACGGCCGAGCCGCGCGTTGCTTCCGAACGCCCGTAGCCGCCCCCCAATCACCGCCGTTGGGTCGAGGCCCGCCCGTTCGAGCATGAATGCCACCATGGATGTCGTCGTCGTCTTGCCATGCGCCCCTGCCACCGCAATGCTGAAGCGCAGTCTCATCAATTCCGCGAGCATCTCGGCGCGCGGGATCACCGGAATCTGGCGCCGCATCGCCTCGACCACTTCCGGATTGGTCGGCTTCACGGCCGACGACACCACCACGACGTCACTGTCTCCCACCGCGGCCGCGCGATGCCCGAGCGTGACGCCAATGCCGAGCGACGCCAGACGCTCCGTGATCGAAGACTGCCTTTCATCGGATCCGCTCACGACGTAGCCGAGGTTTGCCAGCAGCTCGGCAATGCCGCTCATGCCGATGCCGCCGACCCCGATGAAATGGATCTTCCGCGTTTTGCCGAGCACGCCCGCCTCATCTCGGGCAGGTCCTTGGGACCTGCCAATCGGCAGGTCTGAGCGCCGCCCTGTACCGCGCCCGGACCCGCTGAAGAACCCACGTTCAGAAACCGCAGAGATCACTACGGCCACTACGGCCCGTCCACCAGCTGCAACGCTCGATCGACGATGACCCGAGCCGCATCCGGCCGCGCCAACGCCCGCGCCGCCGCCGCCATCCGCGTCCGCGCGTGCCGATCGTCGGCCAGCGCCATGATCCGCTGCGTGACCGTACGCCCGGTCAGCGCCGATTGCAGCAGCACCTCGGCCGCGCCCGAGGCAGCCAGCGCTTCGGCGTTCCTGCGCTGGTGATCGTCGGTCGCCGTCGGCAGCGGCACGAGAATCGCCGCCCTCCCGGCCGCGGTCAGTTCCGCGAGCGTGGTGGCGCCCGCGCGGCAGACGATCACGTCGGCGCCGCAAATTTTTTCACCCATATCGTCGTAAAACGACTCGACGTCGGCCACCAACCCCGCCTGCTGGTAGGCGGCACGAACCATCGCGACATCTCGTGGCCCCGTCTGGTGCGTGAGACGAAGACGGGAACCGCGTGTCGCCAACTCCGGTGCTGCCTCCACCATGGCCAGATTGATGGCATGGGCGCCTAAAGATCCGCCAAAGACGAGCACCCGGACCAGCGGGCTGCCGTCATCGGCGGGAGACTCCGTCTTGGGCTCGGCCGCCTTCAAGAATTCCGGTCGAACCGGATTGCCGCTGACGAACGCTTTCGAGCCGAACAGCGATCGTGTCGATTCGAACGTTACCGCGGCCGCTTGAACGAATGGGGCAAGCAGGCGGTTCGTCAAGCCAGGGGTTGCATTCTGCTCGAGCAGCATCGTCGGCACGCGCCGCAGCGCGGCGATGAGCACCACCGGACCGGAGCTGTAGCCGCCGACGCCGATCACCAGATGCGGACGCCGCCGTGAAACGATCCGCCACGCGTCCACCAGGCTGGGCAGCAGGCGGGCCGCCCCGCGCAGTTGCGCCGCTATCGACTTGCCTTTCAGTCCGCTGCTTCGTATCGAATCGAGCGCGAATCCCTCGAGCGGCACGACGCGTGCCTCGATGCCGCCCGCCGTCCCGGCAAACGAGATGTGCGCGCCCGGCATGCGCGACAGCCATTCTCGTGCCACGGCGATCCCCGGATACAGGTGTCCTCCAGTACCGCCGCCGGCGATCACGATTCGGAGACTTCGCAGGTCGGCCATCGTGCTTGTCTTGCCTTCGTACGCAATCTCCGGCTCGCGCCGGAGCGTGATCCGCCACGGCGTCTGCGCGGTTCGTCATGCCTCTGGGGACGCCTGCTGCGAGACGTTCAGAAGGATGCCCATGCCAACCAGATTGATGAGCAGGGATGATCCGCCGGCGCTCACGAATGGCAACGGGATACCCTTGGTTGGCAGCAAGCCGAGAACCACGCTGATGTTGAAGAACGCCTGTACCGCGACCATCGCCGTCAGGCCAAGCGCGAGAAACGATCCGAAGCTGTCGGGTGCTTGCAGGGCGATGCGCAGTCCCCGCCAGGTGATGACGCAAAAGCAGGCCAGCACGACCGTGGCGCCAACCAGCCCGAGCTCTTCCGCGATGACGGCATAGATGAAATCCGTGTGCGGCTCGGGCAGATAGAAGAGCTTTTGCACGCCGTTCATCAGGCCCCGTCCCCAGACGCCGCCGGTCCCGACGGCGATGAGCGACTGAATGATCTGAAAGCCGGCGCCGAGAGGGTCCTCCCACGGATTGAGAAAGGTCAGTATCCGCTGCCGGCGATAGGCGGTGCCCATGACCAGAAAGGCGATGGCTGGCAGCGCACACAGCGCCGCCCCAAGGATGTAGGTGTAGTTGAGTCCGGCAGCGAAGACCATGACCGCGGCGATCGCGATGAGCGACATCGAGGTCCCAAAGTCGGGTTCGAGAAGGATCAGGCCAACCAGGCCGACGACGACCACGACGATCGGCAGCAGTGAGTACCCCAACTCGTTGATTCGGTGCACGCGCCGTTCGAGCAGCGCCGCGATGAAAAAGATCGCGACCAGTTTGGCGAGCTCCGACGGCTGTACCCCCAGGCCGCCGATCGCGAACCATCGGCGCGCGTTGTTCACGGGCGGACTGAACAGCACGCCGACGAGGCCGAGGGCCACGATGATGAGGGCCCCCCAGATGAATGCCGGCTGCCGGTAGGCGTGGTAATCGATCCGCATCACGATGCCGAGCACCGCCATCCCCAGCGCGGCCCACATCGCCTGCTTGGTCAGGAAAAAATACGGCCGGCCGGTTCGCTCCATCGCTACTACGGCTGATGCGCTGTAGACCATGATGATGCTGAGACCGACCAGCAGGATCGTGGCGGTAAACATTACGCGGTCGGACTTGAGCTTGCGTGCCATGTCTCCCCGGGCGGAATCCGCCCCATCCTTTTCATGCGCCCGCCCTACAGTGAAGCGGGACTTCGGCCGACACACTGTCCCGAGCGCGATCGCCTGCGGAACTGGCACAGCAGGGACCCTGCGGTGCGGTGGTCCGGAGGCCGCCAATCATCGTCGTGAGCGGTCAACAGTCATCAGTCGGTCTCGGGCAAAGGCACCAGCTTCGCAGGCCGGGGCAGCCTGCGTTCCCAGCAGCCAATCCTTCACCGCGAAGAACCGACTGACGACTGTTCACCGCTCACAACGACACTCCACTCCATGGGCCTACTACTAACCCTCAGCCACTAACTCAGCCATCTGCCATCTGCACTACCCGGCGCCCGGATTCGCCAGTCGTCTCACTTCGTCCTTGAAGCGCCGGCCGCGGTCGGCGTAATCCAGAAACATGTCGAAGCTCGCGCACGCCGGGGCCAGCAGGACCACTCCGCTGGGCCTGGCCAGCGCAAACGCCCTTGCAACCGCGGCGTCGAGCGAGTCGGCCTCATGTACGTCCACGACGTCGGAGAGCGCCTCGCGCAGCAGCGGCCTCGCTTCGCCGATGGTCACGACCGCCTTGGCGCGTCGTCGCAGCGGCTCCCGTAACAGGCCGAGGTCACCGCCCTTGAAGCGGCCGCCGAGGATCGGCACCACATCGTGCTCGAAACTTTCGAGCGATCGCAACACCGACACCACGTTGGTCGCCTTGGAGTCGTTGACGAACCGCACCCCGTCCACGTCGGCGACGAGCTCCATCGCGTGCTCCAGCCCGCGAAACGCGTCGACGGCCGCCGTCATCGCGTCTGGCGCCGCACCGGCAATTCGGCTGACGGCCGCGGCGGCCATGACGTCGTCGATCAGGTGAGGCCCGAGCAGATGCACTGCGTCGAGCGGTACCAGCCGCTCGGTTCCTGCGGAGTGTCGCTCGACGATCCAACCGCCCTCGACGACAACGCCGCGCTCGAGGACTTGATGCCGGCTGAAGTCCTTCCGCGTGGCGCGCCCGCCGCGTGCCAGTTCGATCGACGCGGCATCGTCGGCGTTGACCACCGCCCAGTCGACATCGCGCTGGTTCTCGAAGATCCGCGCCTTGGCGCGGCCGTACGCCTCGACACCGGCGTGGCGATCGAGATGATCGGGCGAGAAATTCAGCATCACCGCGATCCACGGCCGGAACGTGTCGATCTGTTCCAACTGAAAGCTGCTCGTTTCCACCACGTGCAGCGTTTCTGGTGTCGACCCGTCTACCTGAGAGCTGAGCGGCTGACCGATATTGCCGCCCACCGTCACGTGAAAGCCCGCCGATTGCAGCATTTGCCCGGTCAACGCCGTCGTGGTCGACTTGCCCTTCGTCCCGGTAATGGCGATCACGCGGCCCTCGAGCCACCGCGATGCGAGCTCGATCTCGCCGACGATTGGGATGCCGCGCGCCCGCGCCGCCTGTACGGCCGGTTGCTCCGGTGGCACGCCCGGACTGAGCACGACGAGGTCGGCGGACGTGAACGTGTCCGTCTTGTGCCCGCCGAGCTCCAGCGCCACATTCAGCGCACGCAGCGGTTCGGCGCTCGGCACCTGTGGACGAACATCGGACAGCGTGACCTCCGCGCCCCGTCGCGCGAGCAGGGCGGCGGCGGACAGGCCGCTGGCCGCGGCGCCGACGACAGTCACGCGTTTCCCTCGAACACTGAATCCCATGCCGCCTCTGCCCGACTCACCATGCCGCGCCCATTACCGCAGCTTCAGCGTCGTCAGGCTGAACAACGCAAACACGATCGCGGCGATCACGAACCTTGTGATGACCTTCGGCTCGCTCCAACCGATCAACTCGAAGTGATGATGGAGCGGCGCCATCCTAAACAGCCGCCGGCCGCCGGTGGCCTTGAAGTAGCCGACCTGGAGCACCACCGACACCCCTTCGAGCATGAACACGCCGCCGACGATGAAGAGCAACAATTCCTGCTTGATGAGGATCGCCACGGTGCCGAGCGCCGCTCCGAGCGCGAGCGATCCCACGTCGCCCATGAAAATTTCGGCCGGGTACGAGTTGTACCAAAGAAACCCGAGCGACGCTCCGACCAGCGAACCGCAGAACACTGTCAACTCGGCGACCGGCGGAAAGTGCACGAGCAGCAGGTAGTCGGCGAGCACACGGTTGCCGACGACGTAGCTGAGCGCCGTGAACGCGGCCGCCGCGATCGCGAACACGCTGATCGCCAGGCCGTCCAGGCCATCGGTGAGGTTCACGGCATTGGACTCCCAGACCAGAATCAGCATCGTCAAGGGCAGATAGCCCCATCCGAGGTCGGGAATCAGGCGCTTGAAGAAAGGAAAGACCAGGCGCGTGTTGTACAGGCCCTCCTGCTGCAGCCAGAGCAAGACGATTCCGACGACGGCGGCGACGAGCGCCTGAAGGCCCAGCTTGTAGCGCGGCAGCAGGCCGTGATGGGAGCGCCGCACGATCTTCAGGTAATCGTCCAGAAAGCCAATCGCCCCGAATCCGACGGTCGTCAGCACCGCGATCCAGACATACGGATTGGTCAGCTTCGCCCAGAGCAGCGTGGGGACCAGCGAGGCGGTCAAGATCAGCAGGCCCCCCATTGTCGGTGTCCCAGCTTTTTTCTGGTGGGTCTGGGGCCCTTCCGCGCGAATCACCTGGCCGATCTGGAAGTCGCGCAGCTTGCGGATCATCCAGGGTCCGAGCGCGAGACTGATCGCCAGCGCCGACAAGCTGGCCGCCGCGGTGCGAAACGTGATGTATTGGGTCACGTTGAGCACGGAAACCTGTGCACGGAACGGGTAGAGCAGGTGGTAGAGCATCAGGCCTGCTCCGCCTTCAACCGCTCGACGACGCGATCCGTGTGGACACTGCGCGAGCCCTTCACGAGGACCACGTCGCCCGGACGCACGATTTCGGCCACGGCGTCGGCCGCTTCCTCGCTCGTCTGGAAATGATGCACGGCGCTCCGTGGCAGCCCAGCCGCGACAGCCGATCTCGCGAGCGCCGCCGCGAGATCGCCGCCGATCGCGACCAGCACCTCTACGTTCGCGGCGGCTACCGCGCGACCGACCTCCTCGTGCAGCGCCATGGCGTGGTCGCCCAGTTCGAGCATGTCGCCGAGCACCGCCACGCGCCGCGACGCTCTGACGTCGCCGGCCAGCACGCCAAGCGCGGTCCGGGTGGCAGTTGGATTGGCGTTGTAGCTGTCGTCGATGACGGTGAGGGTCGGCAGCCTGATCACTTCGCCGCGATGGGCCGCCGGCCGAAGCCGCGTGGCCCGGTCGGCGATCGCGTCGAGCGGTACGTCGAATTGGAGTGCCACGGCCGTGGCGGCCAGCACGTTCGAAAGGTTGCCACGGCCGAGCAGAGGAGTCTTCACGTCGAAGGTGCCGTGGACCGTCGTCACCCGCGCGCTGGTCCCTTCGATGCCGCGGTCGACGATGGCCGAGGCACGCACCTCCGCGGGACGCTCGATTCCGAACGTCACCACGCGCCCCGCAAACGACGAGGCCCGGGCGGCGACCCGCTCGTCATCGGCGTTGGCGACAAGGATCATGGACGTGGTGGCCTCTTCAAGAATCTCCGCCTTTGCCTCGGCGATGTCGTCGATCGACCCAAAAAACCCCAGGTGCGCCTCGCCCACGTTGGTCCAGACGCGAACGTCCGGCTCGGCGATCCGCACCAGCCGGCTGATTTCGCCGGCGTGATTCATTCCCAGCTCCACGACGGCGATCTCCGGCCGCCGTCTCAATTCGATGAGCGACAGCGGCAGACCGATGTGGTTGTTCAAGTTCCCGTGGTTGCGTATCACCCGATACTTCGCCGACAGAAACTCGGCCGTCACTTCCTTCGTCGTCGTCTTGCCGGCGCTGCCCGTGATCGCGACGACCCGGGTTCCCGACTCGCGCCGCACGCGATGGGCCAGTGCCTGCAACGCGTCGAGCGTGTCGTCGACCTCGATGACCACTGCCGGTCCGCGATCGACTCCTGGGCCGCGACCGCGCGGCACCACCACGCCGCCGGCTCCCGCGTCTATCGCCGACGCCGCGAACTCGGCGCCGTCGAATCGATCTCCGCGAAGGGCGACGTACAGCTCGCCGGCCTGAACCGTTCGCGAATCGATCGAGACGCCCGAAAGCTCCCGGCTCTCGCTCCCCGAGACGAGCGCGCCACCCATCGCCTCGGCCACCGACCGAGCGGTCAGACGCAGTTCGCTCACACCACGCCGGAGCTGCTGCGCCGTCGCAGCAGCGCCTCGCGCGCCACCGCCGCGTCGTCGAATGGCAGCATGCGATCGCCAATCACCTGGTACTTCTCGTGTCCTTTGCCGGCGATCAGCACGAGGTCGCCGGGCCGCGCCCGCTGAATGCCCTTGGCGATGGCCTCGCGCCGATCGACGATCGTCAGCAGCCGCTGCGCGCTGTCTTTCCGCGTGTCGGCCGTGACGCCGCGGCACACTTCGTCGATGATGCGCATCGGCGCCTCGGTCCGCGGATTGTCAGACGTCACGATAATCAGATCGCTCAGCCGGCTGGCCACCGCGCCCATCAGCGGTCGTTTGGAGCGATCGCGGTCGCCGCCGCAGCCGAACACCGTGATCACGCGACCGCGCGCCAGCGGACGGGTGGTCTCGAGCAAACCGCGCAGCGCATCGTCGGTATGCGCGTAGTCGACGATGACGGTGACTTCGTCCTCGAGGCTCGAGACGAGCTGAAACCGGCCTGGAACGCCCGGAAGCGACTGGACGCCGTGCTCGATCGCGTCGAGCGGGATGTTCAGCGCCTCGGCGGCCGCGACCGCCGCGAGGATGTTGTAGACATTCACGCGGCCAATCAGCGAGGAACGGATGTGAATCCGTCCCCGCGGGGTGCGGACGTCAAAGTTCAATCCCTCGAGTGAGAACGACAGTGGGCCTGGCGTGACACTGGCCGGTCGCACGATCGCGTAGGTCGCCGGCCGGCCAGCCGCTTCGGCCAGCGCCGTCCCCCTGGGATCGTCCAGGTTGATCACGCTGGGCGCGTGAGGCGGCAGCATCCCGAAGAGACGGCGCTTGGCTTGAAAATAGGCCTCCATATCCGCATGGAAGTCGAGATGGTCACGAGTCAAATTGGTGAACACCGCTGCCGCGAACGACATGCCGTCGACGCGCCGCAGCGACAACGCATGCGACGAGACTTCCATCGCGCAGGCGCCGCAGCCGGCGGCGACCATTTCGCGCAGCAGTCCCTGAACGGCTGGCGCTTCGGGAGTGGTCCGCGTCGCCTCGACGACGGCGCTGCCAACCTTGTAGGCCACGGTCCCCATCAATCCGCAGTGAATGCGGGCCGCCTCGAAAATGGCCGCGACCAGATACGCGGTCGTCGTCTTACCGTTGGTGCCGGTGATGCCGACGACCTGCATCTCGGCGCTGGGGTGCCTGAAGAATGCCGCGGCCAGAAGCGCCAAGGCCAGACGGGCGTCCGAGACCACCACCCATGGCACCGCCAGGTCCGGCGGCGCCGCGTCTTCCGAGACGACGACGGCGGCGCGCCGATCGACCGCCTGCGTGGCGAATTGCGTGCCGTTGGCGTGCAACCCTTTGAGCGCGACGAATACGTTGCCCGTTTCCACGGCTCGCGAATCGCTGGCAATGCCCGTCACGAAGACGGCCGGCGGCGCCGGGCGCACGTCCACGTCGCTCGGGACGAGGCCGCGGTCGCGCAAGACGCCGTGGAGATCAGCCCAGATCATGGGCGCAACGCGACCGCAAGCAATCGCGCCGGCGTGCGCTCGAGGGTCAGGCGGCACACGGCGACGCCCTCAATCGGAGAGCCTGCCGCGGGATCCTGAGTCGTGACGACGCCATCGCCGGTCATCCGGGCGGTGATGCCGATGCGAGCGAGCTGCTTCACGGCCTCGCGCGCGCTCATGCCGCGGAGGTCCGGCACGGTTCCCGGCTCTGCGTCGGCGACCAGGCTGACGACCGGTGATGAGGGTGCCGGGAGAGCCGTGAGCGCGGCCGCATCCTGCCGGATTGCGAGCACCGGCGGTTCGGGATCGACGTTGCGCGGCACGCCGAGGTACTGCAGCGTCGCTTCAGCAATCCGCTTGAAGACCGGGGCCGATACGATGCCACCAGTCGTCGGCCCCGCGTGCGGTGAGTCGGTGACGACGATAATCGCGACCGCAGGGTTTCTCGACGGAATGAATCCGACAAACGATGCGTTGTAATCCGACGAGGAGTAGCGGCCGTTCACGAGCTTGGCCGCCGTGCCGGTCTTCCCGGCGATGGTGTAGCCCGGGATGCTCGCCGCCCGCGCCGTGCCGTGTTCGTTGGCCACGACCCCTTCCATGATCGTCGTCAAGGTGGCGGCTGTATCGGCTGTGATCGTGCGCCGTAACACCTTGGGTTCCACGGCGTAGCGTCGGTTGTCGCGATACACGGCGCGGATCACCCGCGGCTCGACGAGCTCTCCGGCGTTCGCCACGGAGCTCACCGCCGCCACCATCTGGAGCGGCGTCACGCCGACCTGATAGCCCATGGAGACGGAGGCGAGCGCGCTCTCGGTCCACTTGTCGGTGTCCCACACGATGCCTGGACTTTCACCCGGGAAGTCCGGCGACACCGGGTGGCCGAACCCGAACCGGGAGACGAATCGGCTCAGGCGCTCGGCGCCGACGCGGAGGCCAATCTTGATCGCTCCGACGTTGCTCGATCTGACGAGGACATCGGTGAACGACAACACGCCGTAGTTGTGGTGTTCGTATTCGGTCACCGGCCTCGGTCGGCCGGTAATGTGGATGATGCCCGGATTGGTGTCGATCCAGCTGTCGACCGGCATCACCTTCTCTTCAATCGCGGCCGACGCCGTCACCACCTTGAATGTCGAGCCCGGCTCATAGAGATCCTGGACCGCCCGGTTGCGCCGTGCGTTGTCGCCAAACTCACGGTAGGCATTGGGGTTGAACGTCGGCTCGTTCGCCATCGCCAGGATCTCGCCGGTGTGCGGATTCATGATGATGGCGCTGCCGCCGGCCGCGCGGTTGGCGACGACGCCAGCGTGGAGCTCGCGCTCGACGACATGCTGCAGGTACTCGTCGATCGTCAGTTCGATCGTCGAACCCACGGTGGGCGGCCGCTCAAACCGACTGAACGCATGGCGTTTGGCGTCGGTCTGTACGAGCACCCGGCCGCCTTTGCCACGGATGCGCGAGTCGTAGGCAGCCTCCAGACCGCTCAGCCCGTTGTTGTCGATGCCGACGTAACCGATGACATGCGCTCCGAGCTCCTTGTTGGGATAGAAGCGCTTGTTCTCCTTCATGAAGCCGACGCCGTCGAGATTCAGTTGCTCGACGCGGCGTTTCTGATCGGGCGAGACCTGCCGCCGCACGTAGGTGAACGAGTTGCGGTGCGTGAAGCGCCCGGTCAGCGTCGTCCGCTCTTTGTCCAGGCAATCCCGCAGCGCGCGACAGATCGCCGCGACCGTCGCCGCCGCGTCGCTGATTTCCGACGGCACCGCGTAGATGGTGTCCGCATCGACGCTGGTCGCAAGAACGCGGCCTTTGCGGTCGACGATGTCGCCGCGCTTTGCCGGCGCGTCGATGGTTCGAAGGTGCTGCCGTTCGGCGCGCGCGACCATGTCGCCGCGCCTGATGACCTGCAGGTAGACGAGTCGGGCCTCAGCGCCGGCGACCCAGACCGCAAGGAAGGCCGCCACCACCGCGATTCGCGGCTTGACGGTGAGGCGCCAGTCCGCGGGCTCCCGCGGTGCGGCCGATCCCGCCCTGGGATCCGACGAGCGGTTCCAGATTCTCACCGGCGTGCCACCACCGACGGCGCGGGCGGTTCGGCCGGGACGGCGCGCTCGATCACGAATGCATCGGCGCTCGTCGGAGGAACCAGGTGCAGCTGTGTCGCGGCCAGTGCCTCGATGCGTCTCGGCGAGCGCAGGGTGTCGATTTCGAGCCGGTATTGCCGCCCGACCTCTTCCTGCTCGGCCTTCTCGCGCTTCATTTCCTCGACCTGGTAGCCATGCCGCAACAACTCGAAGTGCTGCCACGCCGAGAAGAGCACGAGCAGCACCAGCAGTGCGGCAATACCTCCGGACTTCCACAGCTCGCGCTGGCGCGCCTCGTCCACTTCACGGACGATCGGATTGTTGCGCACGTCCTTCTTGATGGCGTATTCGAAAGGTTCCATGTGCTCATCCTGAACCACGGAGGTCGACAACCTCCGACGACGACTCCTCGGCTCAACTGAAACGTTCAGCCGCTCTGAGCTTGGCGCTCCGCGCGCGAGGATTCCTCCGCACTTCTTCATCGGTCGCCACGACCGGTCGCTTGGTCAATACCGTGATCGCCCCGCGCTGGGCGAGTGCGCGAAACGTGTGCTTGACGATTCGGTCCTCGAGCGAATGAAACGAAACGACGACCAGCCGCGCGCCCTGCCGCAGGCGATCGGTCACCGCCTCGAGAAAGCGGTCCAGGCCGTCGAGCTCGCGGTTGACCCAGATTCGCAACGCCTGAAAGGTGCGCGTTGCCGGGTCGATGCGCATCGCGCCGCGCCGCGGGATGGCGCGGCGCACAATGGCCGCGAGCCGGCCCGTGGTCTCGATCGGCGCTTCGCGCCGCGCGTCGACAATGGCCCGCGCGATTTGCCGCGAAAATCGCTCCTCGCCGAAGCGGAAGATCGCATCCGCCAAATCCACTTCGCTGGAGCGCTTCACGAGGTCGGCCGCCGTGTCGCCGTCCGTGCGGTCCATCCGCATATCGAGCGGCTCGTCGCGCTGAAAGCTGAACCCGCGGCCGGGTCCGTCAAATTGCAGCGACGACACGCCAAGGTCGGCGAGAACGCCGTCCACGAGCGACACGCCAAGGCGATCGAGGACGTCGTCCAGCGTGCGATAGTCGGCGTGAACCAATGTCGCGCGCTCATGCCACGGCGCCATGACGCCGCGCGCGAGTGCCAGGGCGTCGCGGTCGCGATCCAAGCCGATGATCCGCGTCGCGCCGCCGGACAAGATGGCGCTCGCGTGGCCCCCCAGTCCGACGGTACAATCAACGAAGACGCCCCCGCGTTCCGGCTGCAGGTACTGCAGGGCCTCGGCGGTCAGCACCGGGACATGGGAGCTCAAATGCCGAACCCCGAGAGCGCATGGGCGTCCGCTTCGGAATACGGCTCGCGCTCCATCTTCGTCAGCAGTCGATCGTGGTTCCAGATGTCGAGCCAGCTGTGCTGGCCGAGGACATCGACGTCGCCGGTCATCGTGGCCGATTCACGCAGGCGGACCGGAATCAGGACGCGACCTTGTACGTCGAGCTCGCCGACCTGGCCGAAGTAGTTGACCCGGTCGAGAAAGCGGAGTTTGGAAGGATGGGTCGAGGGCATCGCGCCGAGTTTTTGCTCGATCTCCAGCCACACGGGCATGGGATAAATGCGGACGAATTCGCCGGACAGACTTGTGACGAACAGCTCGCGGCCGTACTTGGTCTCAAGCGGCGTACGGAAATCGCCCGGAATCTTGAGTCGGCCCTTGTCATCGATTCGGGCGGGTGCGTTACCCCTGAACACCGTGGAATCCGTCACTAAAATCCAATTATGTCCACAAAAGTCCACGGCGATAGTAGATAAGGGCTGAGCGGAAGTCAACCGCAAAACTTAACCCATCAGCAAGTTACCCAAAATTTTCGCCTTTTTATCGCCTCTGTGAGGCACGGCGTCCCAACTAATAGGGGCTCGTGGTCCAAAGTGCGCTAGGATGCAAGATTTGGCCGCGAGACTCACCAATGCTTAGGGCAGCACTCATCGGTTTCGGCTCCACCGGGAAGACCACCCTCTTCGAGCTCATGACGAACGCCAAAGACGCGGGCCGGGCGGCGCATGGCCGCGGGGAAACGTCGATCGGCATCTCAAAAGTCCCCGACGAGCGCCTCGAACGCCTGAACGCCATGTACAACCCGAAGAAGCGCGTGCCGGCGACGGTCGAGTTCACGGATCTCGCGGCGGCGGGCGGGACCGGCGGAGCCAAAGCCCTTGTCGATGTCGCCGCCTACAAGAACGCCGATGCGCTGGTCCATGTGGTCCGGGCGTTCGACGATCCCGCGGTGGCGCATCCGGCGGGCGCCATCGATCCGGCGAGGGACGCGCAAGCGATGGAAGATGAGCTGATCCTTGCGGACCTCGGCGTGGCGGAACGCCGACTGGAGCGCCTTCTCAAGGATCTGAAGAAAGCGCGGTCGGCCGAGCTTGAACGCGAGCGCGACGTGCTCTCGGCCATCAGGCTGGCGCTCGAGGAGGGCAAGCCGTTGCGCGCCATCGACCTCCAGGGCGAGGATCTCAAGCGGTTGCGCGGCTTTCAGTTCCTGTCGGCAAAACCGCTGCTGGTGGTCGTCAACGTCGACGAATCGCAGCTGACCGGCGATGGGCAAGGCGCCGCTCGGCTGGCACGCGCCGCCGAGCGTGCCGGGCTGGGGCCGTTTCTCGCGCGCGCGGGCACGGGCGCGGCCGCGGTCTGCGCGAAGATCGAGTTGGAGATTGCGCAACTCGACGCTGCGGATGCCGCGGCGTTCCTGGCCGATCTGGGTCTCGCCGAATCGGGTCTGGACCGCGTGATTCGAGCCAGCTACGATCTGCTCGGCTACATTTCTTTCTTCACGGTCGGCGAAGACGAGAACCGGGCCTGGTCGATTCCGCGAGGGACGTCAGCACAACTGGCGGCGGGCGAGATTCACAGCGACATCGCACGGGGCTTCATTCGTGCGGAGGTCGTGGCGTATAGCGCGTTGATGGGGCGCGGTTCGATGGCCGCGTGCCGGGATCACGGCGAGGTCCGGCTCGAAGGCAAGGAGTACGTGGTTCAGGACGGCGACATCATCAACTTCCGCTTCGCCACCTGATGGGGATTCGTTCCGTCGTGGTGTGTGAGGCGCAGGTGCCCTTCGTGCATGGGGGCGCCGAACTGCACGTCCGCCAGCTCGTGGCTCAGCTTCGCCTGCGTGGGTATCGGGCGGAGCGCGTATCGATTCCTTTCAAGTGGTATCCGAAAGACCGCCTCCTCGCGCACGCGGCCGCGTGGCGGATGGTCGATCTCTCCGAGAGCAACGGCGAACGCATCGACGCAGTGATTGCCACGAAGTTCCCGACCTATTTTGCCAAACACCCCAACAAGATCACCTGGCTGTTTCATCAGTATCGAGCCATCTACGATCTGTGCGGCACGCCGTACAGCGAGTTCGAACACACCGAGGCCGACGTCCGGCTCCGCGACACGCTGATCGCGCTCGACGTCGAAGTGCTCGGCGAGTCGACTCGTCTGTTCAGCAACGCGCGCAACACCGCCGCACGACTCGAACGCTACAATGGATTGATCGCCGAACCGCTTTACCATCCGCCTCCGCTCGCCGATCGACTGAGATCCGGACCCTTCGGCGACTACGTGCTGTCGGTGGGCCGACTCGAGACTGTGAAGCGGGTCGACCTCATCATCGGTGCGCTGGCGCTCGTCCGCGGGGTTCGGCTGGTGGTGGTGGGCGAGGGGCCGCTGCGCGAATCGCTCGAAACGACCGCGTTGGCCGCGGGCGTTGCGGACCGGGTGGTGTGGACCGGTAGCATCGACGCCGTTCAGTTGGTTGAACTGTACGCCGGTGCGCTCGCGGTGGTGTTCCCGCCTTACGACGAGGATTACGGGTACGTGACGCTCGAGGCGTTTCTCGCCGGGAAGCCGGTGGTCACCACGACGGATGCCGGTGGGCCGCTGGAGTTTGTCGAGGATGGCGTGACCGGCTTTGTCGTCGCCCCGGAACCAGCGGCGATCGCAGATGCCATCGCCCGCCTCGCCGCCGATCGCCGAGCGGCGGCGGGACTCGGCGCGGCAGGAAACGACCGAGCGCGGACGATCACGTGGGCTGGCGTCGTGGAACGCTTGATGGGCCCGCTCGACGCGTGATGACGACCTCCACCTCGGTCGTCATTCCGGCGTACAACGAAGCGCAAGCCATCGGTGCCTTGGTGGCGGGGCTGCGCGGAGCGGCGACGTGGCACGAAATCCTCGTGATCGACGATGGATCCGACGATGGGACCGGCGATCGGGCGTCAGACGCAGGAGCCCGCGTCATTCGCCATCCGTACAACAAGGGCAACGGCGCGGCCGTCAAAACCGGCATTCGCCAGGCGTCCGGGCGCTACATCTTGATCATGGACGCAGACGGACAACATCAGGCCGCCGACGCGCCGCGCTTGGTCGCGCATCTCGATCAGTACGATCTGGTGATCGGCGCACGATCCGGTCGATCACACGCCAACCTCGTTCGTCGCGTGGGCAATCAGGCGCTGAATGCCATCGCGGGTTATCTCGCGGAACGACGTATTGCCGACCTGACATCGGGGTTTCGAGCGGCGGCTCGTGACGGCCTCCTCGAATTTCTGCACCTGCTGCCGAACGGCTTCTCCACGCCGACGACGACGACCCTGGCGTTCATCAAGGCGGGCTACAACGTGCGGTTCGAACCGATCGAGGCGGCCAGGAGGCAGGGACAGTCGAAGATCAAGCTCGGCGCGGACGGCGTACGTTTCTTCCTGATTCTGCTGAAAGTCGTGACGATCTTCAGCCCGCTGAGGATTTTTCTCCCGATCAGCGGCGCGGCGTTCGTGCTCGGCGCGGCCTACGCGGCGTGGACGATTGCGACGCAGTCGCACATTACGAATTCCTCGGTGCTGCTGATCCTGATGAGCGTCGTGGTCCTGCTGGTGGGCCTGGTGTCGGAGCAGATTTCGGCGCTCCGCTTCGAGGGGCGGCGCTCATGAGCGTTCCGACGGCCCTGGTCATCGTCCCGACATACAACGAGCGCGAAAATCTGCCGATCGTGGCCGAGCAGTTGCTGGCCTATCCCAACGTGCGGCTTCTGGTCGTCGACGATCAGTCGCCAGATGGGACCGGTGACATTGCCGACGATCTCGCGCGGCGGCACGCGGGGCGCATCGATGTGATGCACCGCAGCGGACGTCGCGGACTCGGACGATCGTATGTCGACGGCTTCGGGGCGGCGCTCTCCTCGAACGCCGACGTCATCTGTCAGATGGACGCCGATTTATCGCACGATCCCGCCCACCTGCCCGCCCTGATCGCCGCGACCGCCAACGCCGACCTTGTCGTCGGCTCGAGATACGTCGCACACGGTGCGATCGTCAACTGGCCGCTGCGGCGATTGCTCCTGAGCCGTTTCGCGAACCTCTACATCCGACTCGTCACCCGACTCGACGTCCGCGATTGCACGACCGGGTATCGCTGCTGGCGGCGCACGGCGCTCGCGGACCTGCCGCTCGACCGCATCTCCTCTGACGGCTACTCGTTTCTCGTCGAGACCCTTTATATGGCCGCCCAACGGGGCGCCCGCATTGTCGAAGTGCCGATCACGTTCGTCGAACGGCGGCAAGGCGAATCGAAGCTCTCGCGCGCGGTGTTACTCGAATCGGTCCTGATGCCGTGGCGACTCATCGGCGCCCACGACCGCGACTGAGGACTTGTCAGTGCGCGTTTCATGCTATCTTCTGCGCTTTACCAAATGTCTGGCCCTCCCACGCCGCAGCCTGCGGGTCTGACGGTCTTCTTCCCGGCGTACAACGACAGCGGCACCATTGCGAGCATGGTCATCCGCAGCGTCAAAGCCGCGTCGGAGCTGACATCAGACTTCGAGATCGTCGTCGTCGACGACGGCAGCGCCGACGGTACGGCGGAAATCGCGGACGAGCTTGCCCGCACCTATCCGCAAGTTCGCGCCATCCATCATCCAATCAATCGCGACTATGGAGCGGCGCTGCGGACCGGGTTTCGGACCGCGACCAAGGAGCTGATTTTCTATACGGATGGCGACGCGCAATACGATCCGGCGGAGCTGGCGCTGCTCTGGGCCAGACTGACCGCTGACGCGGACATGGTCAACGGCTACAAGATCAGCCGGGCGGATCCGGTCCATCGCATCATCATCGGCCGCCTCTACCACCATATCGTCAGCACCTTGTTCGGCCTGAAGTTGCGCGACGTCGACTGCGATTTTCGATTGATGCGCCGGACGATTTTCGAGCGCATCAATCTCGAGAAGACGAGCGGGATCATCTGCGTCGAGATGATGAAGAAGATCCAGGACGCGGGCTTTCGGATCGTCGAAGTGCCGGTTCATCACTATCACCGCGCCTTCGGCCGGTCGCAATTCTTCAATGTCCGGCGCCTGCTCAGAACCGGGCGCGATCTCCTGGCGCTCTGGTACGCACTGGTAGTCCGGGGCGAGCACCGTCGCCCGGGAATCCTCCCGCTCTCGCGCACGGCGACGGATCCGGCGAACCGCGTCTACCCCAGCCCGCCGCGCCCGTGACGTGTACCGCGGGGCAAAGACGCTTCAGGCATGATGCGGCGTGTGCTGTCGATGTCCGTGACAAACCGGTGACCGGGCCGAGCCGATCTCAGACGCCGAATCGCCGTGTCGCCTGGCGCGATGCTTCGGGCGCTGGTCGCCAGGATGTCGATCGACGCGACCGCGCCGAAACCACGGCGCAATGCATTCGAATCGGGTCCGACGCCGGACAGCGACGATCTCGCTTCGCCGCCGCGGGTTGCTCGAACCATCAGCACGAGCGGTCCGCCCTGGCTGCGGCCGTCGGAAAAGGACGGACCTTGTGAGAGCGTTGATTACGGGCGGAGCGGGATTTATCGGCTCCCATCTTTCTGAGGCATTGCTGGACGCCGGCCATCAGGTCCTGGTGCTCGACAACCTGTCGACCGGCTCGATCGAGAATATTGCGCACCAGAAGGCGCGTCCGGGGTTCGAGTACTTCATCGATACCGTCGAAAATGAGCCGCTGCTCGCCGAGTTGATCGACCGCAGCGACGTCGTGTTTCATTTCGCGGCGGCGGTCGGCGTCAAGCTGATCGTCGAGCAGCCCGTCTACACCATCGAAACCAACGTCCACGGCACGGAAGTGGTGCTCAAGCACGCGAACAAGAAGAAGAAGCTGGTCGTGATCGCGTCGACCTCGGAAGTGTACGGAAAGAGCGACGACGTGCCGTTTCGAGAAGACTCGGACCTCGTCATGGGGCCGACGACGAAACACCGTTGGGCGTATGCGTGCAGCAAGGCGATCGATGAGTTCCTCGCGCTGGCGTACTGGAAGGAGCGCAAGCTTCCCGTCATCATCGTGCGGTTCTTCAATACCGTGGGACCGCGCCAGACCGGCCAGTACGGCATGGTCATTCCAAATTTCGTCCGGCAGGCTCTTGCCGGCGAGCCGATCACGGTCTTTGGCGACGGCAAGCAATCCCGTGCATTCACGCATGTTACCGATGTCGTCGGCGCGTTGTTGAAGCTGATGGTGGAACCGAAGGCCATCGGGCAGGTCATCAATATCGGCAACTCCGAGGAAGTCACGATTGGCGAACTCGCCGAGCGCGTGCGAACGCTGACCGGGTCGCACTCGGTGATTAAGCTGATCCCGTACGACGAGGCCTACGAATCGGGATTCGAGGACATGCCGCGACGGCTTCCGGACCTCACGAAAGTCACTCGGCTCATCGGCTACCAGACGCGCAACACGCTCGACGACATCCTCGAGGATGTGGTCGAGCACTTCAGGAAAAAATAGCGGAGCGATCTGCTGCCCGACGTATACTGAAACCAGTCATGCGTGGATCCATCATTGCCGCCGCCGCCGCCGTGTTTCTCGGCACCGCGTCGATGGCCTCGGCCGACGTTCAGCTCACCATCCACGACGGCCGGGTGACGATCGTGGCGAAGGATGCCACCATCCGACAGATTCTGGCCGAGTGGGCGCGCGTGGGGCAGACGAAGATTTCCAACGTCGATCGCATCCCAGGCGGACCGGTGACGCTCGAGTTGCGCGATGTGTCGGAGCAACAGGCGCTTCGCGTGCTGCTTCGGTCGCTCGGCGGATATGTCACGGCGCCGCGCACGACGATGGTCGCCAATGCATCGGTGTTCGACCGGATTCTGGTGATGCCGGTCGTCGCACCGGCGCCATCCCCGGTCAGCGCCGCCGCGCCGCCACCGCCCTTCGCCGCCTTTCAACCGCCACAGTTTCAACCGCCGCAGTTTCAACAGCCACAAGACGACGACCGCGACGACAACATTCCGCCGCCGGGGGGACAACAGCCCGGAAATCGAGGGCCTGTCTTCGCATTTCCTCCGCCCGCGGGGGTGGGTCAGCCGCAGCAGCCAGCACCGGCGAGCCAGCCTTCGTCCGCCATACCGACCAGAGGGCCGGCGGCTTCGTTTCCCGGTGCGCCCACGACGGCGGCGCCCGTGGGGGTCTCGGTTCCGGGCATGATCGTGCCCGCGCCGCCACCGCCACCCGGCCAGCCGGGATTCCCTGTCGCACAGCCCAGCCAGCCGGGGCTTCGCCAGCCCTAGACATCTTCTGAAGCCAGAGTCTCGCAAGATGAAGCACGTTGTGCTCGGTTCGGCTTTGGAAGCTGTGGTGGCACTTCATGACCCTGATTGACGACGTCCAGACGGCGATGGTTGATGCGATGCGTCAGAAAGCGGCCGCGCGCCTGAGTGCGCTGCGCATGTTGAAAGCCGCGTTGACGAATCGCGAAGTCGAACAAGGCCGTGCGCTTGACGACGCAGAAGCCCGCCGGGTCGTCACGTCGCTCGTGAAACAGCGGAAGGATTCGATCGAACAGTTCACCAAAGGCGGCCGCGAGGATCTCGCCCAGAAGGAAGCCGCCGAGATTGAGATTCTCGAATCGTATCTCCCAGCCGCGGCCGATCCGGCCGTCGTCGAACGCGCCGTGGTCGACGCGATTGCCGAAACGGGCGCCTCGTCACCCAAGGACATGGGACGGGTGATGAAGGCGGCGATGGCCAGGCTCGAGGGTCAGACGGTCGACGGCAAGACCGTCAGCGATCTCGTGCGCCAACGGCTCGCCTCCGGTCCCGGCGGCGCGTGACAGATGCTCCAGTTGTAAATCGGTTTGGCTGCTGACTTCCGCCTGGCCCGCTCGGCGGGCGCGGCAGGTGCAGCCACGCTCGCCAGCCGTATCCTTGGTCTTGCCCGCGATCAGGTGCTCGCGGCGTTGTTCGGCGCCGGCAACGAGATGGACGCGTTCATCGTCGCGTTCCGCATTCCGAACCTGGTGCGCGACCTGTTCGCCGAAGGCGCGATGAGCGCGGCGTTCGTGCCCACCTTCACGCGGCACCTCACACTCCACGGCAAAACCGACGCGTGGCGGCTCGCCAACAACGTTCTGAACACGCTGCTGATCGTGACCGGCGTGATCGTGGCGCTGGGCATGATATTCGCGCCGCAGTTGGTCGCCGACTTCGCCCCGAAATTTGCTGCGGTGCCAGGAAAGATCGAGCTGACCGTACGAATAACCCGCGTCGTGCTGCCATTCCTCGTGCTGGTGGCCGTTGCCGCCGTCATGATGGGCATGCTGAACTCGCTGCAGCACTTCTTCCTGCCGTCGCTGGCGCCTGCGACATTCAACGTCATCATGATCGCCGGTGCGTTTGCCCTCGTGCCGCTGATGCCGCGGGTCGGGTGGCCGCCAATCATGGCGGTGGCGATTTCGTCGCTGGTCGGCGGCCTCGCCCAGGTCGGCACGCAATGGCTGCCGTTGAAGCGCGAGGGGTTCCGCTACCGGGCGCTGTGTGATCCGCGCGATGCCGGCCTCCGGCAGGTCCTGCTGTTGATGGGCCCAGGCACGCTGGGACTCGCCGCCACGCAGGTCAACATCTTTGTCAGCACGCTGCTCGCCACGAGTCAGGGAACGGGCGCTGTGTCGTGGCTGACCTACGCGTTCCGCATCATGTACCTGCCGATTGGACTGTTCGGCGTGTCGATTGCCACCGCAGTGCTTCCCGCGGTGTCGCACCATGCGGCCATGGAAGACAGGGATGCCATACGCGCCACCGTGTCGCGCGGCATCGGGCTGATGCTGATGCTGAACGTGCCGGCCACTCTGGGCCTGGTCGTGCTCGCGACCCCGATCGTTCGGCTGCTGTTGGAACACGGACGGTTCGTCGCCGCCGACACGGCGCCAACGGCCGCTGCGCTGCAGCTCTATGCCGTCGGGCTGGTCGGCTATTCCGCGGCGCGCATTGCGTCTCCGACGTTCTACGCGCTCGGTCAGAGCCGAGTGCCCGTGCTTGTCAGCGTTGGCAGCATCGCCGCCAACATCGTGCTGAGCCTGGTGCTCGTGCGATCGCTCGGATTTCGCGGCCTCGCGCTCGGGACGTCGCTTGCCGCGCTGGGCAACGGGGCCACGCTGATGGTGCTTCTGCACAAGCGGCTCGACGGCATCCACGGACGGGAACTGGCTCTCACGCTGCTCAAGGTGACCCTCGCGGCGATTGTGATGGCGGGCGTTGCGCTCCCTGTGCAGCAGCATGGCGCCGCCATCGTCGCCGGCCACAGCCTGGTCGCCCAGGCGGTGCGGCTCTTTCTGGCTATCGCCGCTGGTCTTGGCGCGCTGGCGGCGTCGGCGAGGCTTCTTCGGATCAAGGAATTCGGGGATGCGCTGGCGCTGGTCCAATCACGAATCGTGCGCAGCCGCGGCGGGCCGTCCCAGGCCTGATGTGGTACGATCCTGGCCTCGCGTCATGCCCCGTTATCCTTCCCGCTACTCGGCATCGTCCTCGTTTTCCTTCGGTCCAGGGCCTGTCTCCACCGCGCTGAAGTACCTCATCGGCGCGAACGTGGCGGTGTTCTTCGCGCAGACCCTTGTGCCGTCGCTGACCACCGCGTTCGGACTACAGCCAAGATTGGCCCTGCACGGCTGGTTGTGGCAGCTCGGCACCTACATGTTTCTTCACGGTGGCTTGTGGCACATCGTGTTCAACATGCTGGCGCTGTGGATGTTCGGCGCCGAGCTCGAGCGGCTGTGGGGAACTCGCTACTTTTTGCGGTTCTACTTCGTCACGGGCATCGGCGCCGGAATCCTCACGGTGCTGTTCTCGCTGCTGCCATTCGATGCCGGGAGAGAGATCTACTATTCGAACGTGATCGGCGCGTCGGGCGCGATCTACGGGCTGCTGCTGGCCTATGGGCTGTACTTCCCCGATCGCCCGATCTACATGTATCTGGTTTTCCCGATTCCGGCGAGATACTTCGTGCTGATCATGGGCGCCATCGCACTGTATCTGTCGGTGTCCGGCGGCGGAAGCGGGATCGCGAACGCCACGCATCTTGGCGGCCTGCTCGTCGCGTACCTGCTCATCAAAGGCGGGCGGTTGCATCCGATGGCCGAGGTGAAGTACCGCTACGTGAAGTGGAAGATCAATCGCGCCCGCAAGAAGTTCGACGTGTACTCCGGCGGCCGCGCGAACGATTGGGATCGCCGCGTCCACTAGTACCGCCGCTTGATTCGGGACATTCGAGCCCAACGATCCAGGTCGATGCGTCACCGCCGGGCCTGCGAGCGATTGTTCGCAGATCGGCCGCCCGCAGGGCTCAGGTCTCGAAATCCTCGTCGGTGCGGCCAAGCCAGTCCTGACGGATCGGGCTGAACACGTCGAGCTCGAAGGTATCTTCGAGGGCTTCGGCCTGATGCTCGACCGACGCGGGAATGTGGAGCACTTCGCCTTCGCGGACGGTGATTTCCTCGCCCCCCACCAGAAAGCGGAGCGCGCCCTGAAGGATGTAGGTCATCTGCTCGCTCTCGTGCGCATGCATCGGCACCAGGCAACCGCGCTTCAAATACACCTGGACCAACATCTCGCGTTCGCCCGACACGATCTTGCGCGAGGCCATCTCCGTCACTTTTTCGAGCGCAATCTCATCCCATCGATGAAGGCGGACCGCCTGGCTGATCGTCATGCGTCGACAATATACCATCCGGCCCGAGTGCTATAATTCGCGCGCCATGAAGGCCTCGGTTGTCAATGGGAGCGATGCCCCTGCGCTCACACGATCTGCGCCGAGCGCGGCGATTTTCGAAGGCCTCGATCGCGACGGATTGCTGCGCGCGTATCGCTGCATGCTGCTGTCGCGCCGGCTGGACGACAAGGAAATCCAGCTCAAACGTCAAAGCAAGATCTTTTTCCAGATCAGCGGCGCGGGTCACGAAGCCATCCAGGTGGCGGCCGGCATTGCGCTGCGACCCGCGTACGACTGGTTCTTCCCCTACTACCGCGACCGTGCCCTGTGTCTCCAACTCGGTGTCACGCCGCTCGAGATGCTGCTCGCCGCCGTTGGCAGCAGCCGCGACCCCAGCTCCGCCGGCCGGCAGATGCCGTCGCATTGGGGCGACGCTGCACTCCACATCGTGTCGGGTTCGAGCCCGACCGGGACGCAGGTGCTCCACGGCGTCGGCGCCGCCGACGCGAGCGTCATCTTCGCCCATGTGGCGGAGATTGACGACCGGGCACGCCGTTTTCACGCGGACGAGGTCATTTTCACGTCGCTCGGAGAGGGCGCGACCAGCGAAGGCGAATTCTGGGAAGCGCTGAATTGGACCTGTCTGCGCCAGCTGCCGGTAGTGTTCCTGGTGGAGGACAACGGCTACGCTATCTCCGTCCCGGTGGAGTTCCAGACCCCGGGCGGCGACATTTCGCGGCTCGTCCGGTCGTTCCCCGGTTTGCACGTCGACTCGATCGACGGCACCGATTTTCTGGCAAGCCTGCGGGCGATGCGCGAGGCCGTCGCGTTCGTTCGCGCGCGCCAGGGTCCGGCGTTCGTGCACGCGCGCTGCATCCGGCCGTACTCCCACTCGTACTCGGACGACGAAGAGTTGTACAGACCGCCGTCGGAGCGCGAAGCGGAAATGCGGCGCGATCCGCTGGCCCGGTTTGCCGAATTTCTGCAGTCCAATCGGCTCGCGGCCCCAGAAGAGCTCGTGATCCTCGCGCGCGACATCGACGCCGAGCTGGAAGACGCGACGCAGCAGGCGTTGCGTGCCGCCCATCCGTCGAAGGACACGGCGGCGCTCTGGGTATATTCGCCCGACGTCGATCCGACGTCGTCCGCGTTCGACACGCCGGCCCAGCCCGACGGCAAGCCGGACACGATGGTCGGCGTCATCAACCGCACGTTGAAGGACGAAATGGCGCGCAACCCGCGCATTGTCGTGTTCGGCGAGGACGTAGCGGATGCCAGCCGAAGGGACGCGCTTCAGACCGTATCCGGCAAAGGCGGCGTATTCAAGCTCACGCACGGTCTTCAGCGTTTGTACGGCGACGCCCGCGTCTTCAACGCCACGATTGCCGAAGCCAGCATCGTCGGCCGCGCGATCGGCATGGCGCTTCGCGGACTGAAGCCCGTGGTCGAGATCCAGTTCTTCGACTACATCTGGCCGGCGATGATGCAAATCCGCGACGAGCTGACGATGATGCGGTACCGGTCGGGCAATGCCTTCTCGTGCCCGGTCGTGATTCGAACGCCGATTGGCGGCTATCTCCGTGGCGGCGGCCCCTATCACAGCCAATCGGGTGAAAGCATCTTCGCGCACTGCCCGGGAATCCGGATCGCGTTCCCGTCCAACGCGCACGATGCGGCGGGGCTGCTCAGAACCTCAATCCGGTGCGACGATCCGGTGTTGTTTCTCGAGCACAAGCACCTGTATCGCCAGACCTACAACAAGGCCCCGTACCCCGGCGCAGACTTCATGATTCCGTTCGGGCGGGCGAGCGTCGTCCGCGAAGGCAGCGATGTGCTGCTGGTCACCTGGGGTGCGCTGGTGCGTCGGTCGATTGTCGCTGCGCAGCACGCGGAAAAGGAAGGCGTCAGCGTGGCCGTGATCGACCTGCGGACGATCATGCCGTACGACTGGGCCACGATCGCCGAGTATGTGAAGCGCCTGAACCGGATCGTGATCGCGCACGAGGATCAACTGACGTGCGGCTTTGGCGCCGAAATCGCCGCGCGCGTCGCCGGGGAGCTCTTCGAGCATCTGGACGCCCCCGTGAAGCGCGTCGGCGCGCTCGACACTCCCGTGGCATACAACCCCGAGCTCGAGGATGCGATTCTGCCGCAGACCGCTGATGTACTGAAGGCCGTGCTGGAGACGGCCCGGTACTAGCACCGACGTCACGGCAGGTTCTTCGATCACAGCGACCGATTGCTCACCACTCCGGGGCTTCCAGTCTTTCAGCCCTGACAGCCCGTCGGGTCACCTCGGCGCCCCGCCCTCCGCACCCGGATTCGTCAATTGACGTATTCTGATTCCGATGTCGTCGTTGATTCGGTCGATCGCGGTTCTCGGGGCCGGAACCATGGGGGCGCAGATTGCCGCGCATTTCGCCAACGCGGGCGTGCCGGCGTTGCTGCTGGACCTGACCGAGGAGGTCGCGCGCGACGGTTTGAAGCGCGCCCGCGCGCTCAAGCCCGATCCGTTTTTTTCGCCTGATGCGGTTCGACTGATCACCACCGGTGGATTCGATCGCGATCTGGCCAGGCTGGGCGAGGTCGACTGGGTCATCGAAGCTGTCGTCGAGCGGATTGATATCAAGCGATCGCTGCTCGAGCGGGTGGAGGCTGTACGCCGACCAGGCACTATCGTGTCCTCGAACACGTCGGGTATCCCGATTTCGTTGATCGCCGAAGGCCGAAGCGACGATTTTCGGCGGCATTGGCTGGGCACGCATTTCTTCAATCCGCCGCGGTACCTGCGCCTCGTGGAGGTGATTCCGACACCGGACACGGATCCCGAGGTCATGGAGCGCGTGTCGCGTTTCACCGACGTTGATCTTGGCAAGGGCGTCGTCGTTGCGAATGACACGCCGAATTTCATCGCGAATCACGTCGGCGTGTTCGCGATCGTGCAAATCCTTCGCGAGTTCGAGCGCGGCGCATATTCGATCGAAGAGATCGACGCGATGACCGGCCCGGCGTTGGGCCGTCCCAAGAGCGCCACCTTTCGAACGGCCGACATCGTTGGCATCGATGTGCTGAGCCTCGTCGCCAGAAATCTTGCCGAGCGCTTGCCGGACCCCGAAGCCCGCGAGACGTTTCGGCTTCCGGCGATCGTCGACGCCCTCATCGAGCGGGGCTGGATTGGCGAAAAGGCCGGTCAGGGGTTTTACAAGAAGCAGGGCGCGGACATCCTGACGCTCGATTCCAAGGCGATGACCTATCGAGAGAAGCAGCCCGTCCGACTGCCGCTTCTCGAGAGCATCCGCAACATCGACGATACCGCCGTGCGGATCAAGACCCTTTTCCAAAGCCGAGACGCGGTCGGTACCTTTCTGCGTCGGACGCTCGGTCCGACGCTGCTGTACGCGGCCAGAGTGGCGCCCGATATCGCCACCTCGATAGACGATGTCGATCGTGCGATGACGTGGGGATTCGGGTGGGAGCTGGGGCCATTCGAGATCTGGGATGCGATCGGCGTCCGCGAGGTGCTCGACGCATCCGACGACCGCCGCCCGCCGCCGCCGCTGGTCGAGCAACTCGTCCGATCCGGACGCAATCGATTCCGCGAGGCTGGCGTGCCGCCGGCCGGGCCGGGGCTGCAGTTGCTCAGGTCCGCCAAGCAGCGGCAGCAGGTCGTTCGAACCAATCCGGGCGCCAGTCTCATCGATCTCGGCGACGGCGTGCTGGCAGTCGAGTTCCACTCAAAGATGAATGCGATCGGCGCCGACACGCTGACGATGCTGCAGGCCGGTGTTGCGGAGGCCGCGGCGAATTTTCAGGGCCTCGTGATCGGCAACGATGCGCCGAATTTTTCGGCCGGCGCAAACCTGATGCTGCTCCTCCTCGAAGCGCAGGAAGGCAACTGGGAGGAAATCGATCTCATGGTGCGGACGTTCCAGGCGGCGACGCAGGCACTCCGGTATGCGGACGTGCCGGTTGTTTCATGCCCGGCGGGCATGACGCTCGGCGGCGGCTGCGAGATCGTGCTGCACAGCGATCGCGTGCAGAGCGCTGCGGAGGCGTACATCGGCCTGGTTGAGGTCGGGGTCGGGTTGATTCCCGCCGCCGGCGGCACCACGGAGATGCTGGCGAGAGCGGTCGACGGATTGACGGTCACTGGTCAGACGGACCTGTTGCCGTTCGTCCAGGTCGTCTTCGAAACGATCGGCTTCGCGAAAGTCTCCACCAGCGCCGCCGACGCCAGAAGGCTCGGATTCCTGCGGCCCGTCGACGGCGTATCGATGAATCGCGAGCGGGTGATTGCTGACGCGAAGGCCGTCGCGCTGGAGCGTGTCCGGGAAGGCTATCGCAAGCCGTTACCCCGAACGATAGCGGTGGGCGGCAGCGGCGTGCTCGCCGCGCTCAAGTTGGGGATCCACCTGGCCTGGCGGGCCGGACGGATTTCCGATCACGACGCGGTGATCGGCAGGGCCCTGGCCGGCGTGCTGGCGGGCGGAGCGCTGCCGCATCAAACGGTGGTGAGCGAGCAGTACCTGCTGGATTTGGAGCGCGAAGCGTTTCTCACGTTGTGCGGCGAGCGAAAGACGCTCGAACGAGTGCAGCACACGTTGAAGACCGGGAAGCCGCTCAGGAATTGAGATGGTGACCGAGGTCGGACATGGTCCTCCGCTCGTCTTGATTCCCGGCATTCAGGGCCGGTGGGAATATCTGCGGCCCGCGATCGACGCGCTCTCGCGGACGTTCCAGGTGCTGACGTTTCCGCTATGCGGCGAGCGCGGCGCCGACCGGCCATTCGACGCGGCGCTCGGGTACGACAACGACGCGCGGCAGGTCCTGACCCTGCTCGATCGGCGAGGCATCGAGCGCGCCACGATCTGCGGCATCTCGTTCGGCGGACTGCCGGCGATCAGATTCGCGGCGGCCCATCCCGACCGAAGCTCGGCGCTGATTGTCGCCTCGACTCCCGGGCCGGGCTGGCACCTGCGGACAAAGCATCGCGTCTATGCGCGGGCGCCCTGGCTCTTTGGTCCGCTCTTCCTCCTCGAGTCGCCGCTGCGCCTGCATCGAGAGGTCGCGAGGGCGCTCCCGCACCGCAACGCCCGCTGGCGCTTCATCCGCTGGCAGATCGGCGCGTTCGCGTCCGCGCCCTTGTCGCCGGCGCGACTCGCGAGGCGCGCGGAGCTCATCGCTCAAACGAGTGTCGTCGACGACTGCTCGAGAGTGCGGACGCCCACGCTGATCATCACCGGCGAGCGCAGCCTGGACCGCGTCGTACCAGTGGAGGGCACGCTCGGGTACGTGCCGCTGATTCGGGGAGCCTGCCACCGAACGCTCGAAAACACCGGCCATCTTGGGTCCGTCACCACGCCGGACGCATTCGCGGCCATGGTTCGCGAATTCGTTGAAAGCCAGGCGCAGCAGGATCCATCGTGCGGGCGGAATCGTGCCATTGCGTGAGATAGTCGGTCCGGCCGGTCGGCTCGAAGTGCTGCTCGAGGAAACCGCCCTGGCGGGCGCGCCGTTGCGCGCGGCCGTGGTCGTTGCGCACCCGCATCCACAGTACGGCGGCACGATGCACACGAAAGTGGTCTACCAGATGACGAAGGCGCTCGGTCGGATCGGTTGCGCGGTGCTGCGATTCAACTTTCGCGGGGTGGGCCTGAGCGAGGGCGCGTACGCAGACGGCACGGGCGAGCTGGACGATTTTCGGGCGGCCCTGGATTTCATGCACCAGCGCCATCCGTCGGCGCGGTTATGGACCGGCGGATTTTCGTTCGGGGCCTGGATCGCCTTGACGGTCGGCGCCAGCGATTCGCGCGTCTCCACCCTCATCGGCGTGGCCCCGCCGTTGGCGCGCTACGACTTCGAGGCCGTGCGGGTGAGCGCGAAACCGAAGTTCTTCGTTCAGGGCGAGTTCGACGAGTTGTGCCCACTGAACGAGATGCAACAGTTCTACGCGCGCGCCGAGGAACCGAAAGAGCTCGTCGTCATCGACGGAGCCGATCATTTGTTCGACGGGAAGACCACCGAGGTCGGCGAGGCGGTCGAAGATCTGCTTGGCGACTGGCCGGAATAGGCCGCCGTCGCTCTCGGCGATCGCCGTTAGGACCCGTTCAGGAATAAAGGTGCCAATTCTGGGCGCCGAGGCGCCCGCCCGGCGAGGCGCAAGGAGCGCGCATACCGGGCGTATGTAAGCGACGAGCAACGAAGCCCGGCGGGATGCATCGGCGGCCACAATGTGCACCTTATTTTGCCGCAGGCCCTTACGTCCCGGTTACGGCGCCCGCTACGTACAATGGCCTGGTCTCTCGTGCTGAGCGCCCGGCGGTGCCGGACAGCATCACGTACCGCTGTCGCCGGTTTGCGGCCAGTTGCGCGGACTTGACGGCGGCTGCCGCCTGGATTCGGAGGAGAAATGCACGACGCGGTGATTGTATCGGCCGTTCGCACGGCGGTCGGAAAGGCGCCAAACGGCTTGCTGCGAGGCACGCGGCCGGACGAGCTCGCCGCCGCCGCGATCCGCGAAGCGTTGCGGCGTGCCGCCGCCATCGATCCCCAGGAAATCGACGACGTGATTCTCGGGTGCGCCATGCCCGAGGCGGAACAAGGTCTGAACGTGGCACGAATCGCCAGCTTGCGAGCCGGCATTCCGGTCTCGGCGTCGGCCGTCACCGTCAACCGGTTCTGTTCGTCGGGGCTCCAGGCGATCGCTTTTGCTGCGGAGCGGGTGATGTGCGGGTTCGCGTCCGCGGTGGTCGCGGGTGGCACCGAGTCGATGAGCCTGGTGCCGATGGGCGGTCACAAGCGTGCGCCCAACCCGTCGCTCGTCGATCACTATCCTGACGTCTACCTCACCACGGGCCTGGTGGCGGAAAACCACGCGCGCGAGGCCGGCATCTCGCGCGAGGCCCAGGATGCCTTCGCGCTGCGCAGTCATCAGCGCGCGATCGCGGCCATCGACGGCGGCCGATTCGTCGAAGAGATTGTGCCCGTCACTTCGACGCTGGTGGAGCTCGCGGCAGGCGCTCACCGGCCGGTGGCGCGCGAGCAGCCGTTCGCGATCGATGAAGGTCCACGCCGCGACACATCGGCCGCTGCGCTCGGCAAGCTTCGACCCGCATTTCATCAGCAGGGGACGGTGACTGCAGGGAACTCTTCGCAAACCAGCGACGGGGCGTCCGCGGTCGTGGTCACCTCGGCGGAACTGGCCCGCGATCGCGGACTCGTGCCGCTCGGTCGCTTCGTGGCGTTCGCGACGGCCGGCGTCGAGCCGGAGCGGTTCGGCATCGGTCCAGTGCCGGCGATCCGAAAAGCGCTGAAGTTGGCGGGACTGACACTACAGCAGATCGATCTGGTCGAGCTCAACGAAGCGTTTGCCGCCCAGGTGCTGGCCTGCCTCCAGGAGCTGCCGATCGATCAGGATCTGCTCAACGTCAACGGTGGCGCGATTGCTCTCGGCCATCCGCTCGGCTGCACCGGCGCCAAACTGACGACGACGTTGCTGTATGAGATGAAGCGCCGAAACGCGCGGTACGGCCTGGTGTCGATGTGCGTGGGCGGGGGCATGGGCGCGGCGGGGATCTTCGAACGGTGCTAGTGGCGTCTGCTGATAATTTGTAGACTTCAAATGCAACCACGAAAACACGAAAGCACTAAAAAGAATTCATGTCTTGATGCCTTCGTGACTTCGTGCTTTCGTGGTTACGCTTGGAAACGACGAATGCACTCCACTGATCTGGTGCTCTGTATTTGGGTTCCTGCACCAACCCGTCGCACGGAGAATGAGACGTGACTGTTTCTGTGGACTCCTCGATCCAGCGCGGCGGCGAATGGCTGCTGGCGTCCTCGGGCGCCGACCGGGTGTTCACGCCCGAGCGGGTTACCGACGAACATCGACTGATTGGCAACACTGCCGGCGCATTCGTGCAGAACGAGGTGCTGCCGGCGCTGGATCGCCTGGAGCAGAAGGACTGGGCACTGGCGCGCCAGTTGTTGAAGCGCTGCGGCGACCTGGGGCTGCTCGGGGTGGACGTCCCCGAGGAGTACGGGGGCGTCGGCCTCGACAAGGTCTCCTCGCTGATTGTCAGCGACCGTTTCTCGCGGTCGGCGTCTTTCGGCGCGACGCTCGGCGGTCAGGCGAACTTGACGGTCATACCACTGTGCCTGTTTGGCACCGAGAGTCAAAAACGGACCTATCTTCCTCGCTTGCTGTCGGGGGAGCTGGTCGGCGCCTATGCCCTCAGCGAGGCCGGCTCGGGGTCGGACGCGCTCGGCGCGCGGACTCGCGCCGAGCGACAGCCCGACGGGAGCTTCGTGCTGAACGGCGAAAAGATGTGGATTACCAACGGCGGCTTTGCCGACATCTTCATCGTCTTCGCGAAGGTGGGCGGCGAGCAGTTCACCGCATTCATCGTCGAGCGCGGATTCGGCGGGGTGACCAGCGGGAAAGAAGAACACAAGATGGGACTGCACGGGTCGTCCACGACCCCGGTCATTCTGCAGGACGTCAAAGTGCCCGCCGAGAACCTGCTCGGCGAGGTCGGTAAGGGTCACAAGGTCGCGTTCAACGTACTCAACTTCGGGCGCTTCAAGCTCGGCGCCGGGTGCTCCGGCGCCGCGCAAGGAGCCATCAACGAAGCCGTCAAGTACGCGGCAGAGCGTCGGCAGTTCGGCCAGCCAATCGCCTCGTTTGGCGCGATTCGCCACAAGATTGGCGAGATGATCGCGCGCACCTATGCGATCGAGAGCCTCGCATACCGCACTGCCGGACTGATCGATCGTCGCATCGAGGCGACGCCGCACGCGTCCACCGACGGGTCGGCGGCGCTTGCCGCGCTCGAGGAGTACGCCGTGGAAGCCTCGATCGCGAAGGTCGCCGGCAGTGAAACGCTGAATTTCGTGCTCGATGAGAACATCCAAATCCACGGTGGCAACGGATACGTGCGCGACTATCCGGCCGAGCGGCATTTCCGCGACGCGCGGGTCAACCGCATTTTCGAAGGCACCAACGAGATCAACCGGCTGTTGATACCAGGGATGCTGGCGCGCCGCGCCGTGAAGGGCGAGCTCGGGATCATCCCGGCCGCCAAAGCACTTCAGGACGAGCTGCTCGGTCCCCCCGCGATCGCTGTACCCGACGCCGGACCGCTGTCGGGCGAAGCACGGTCGGTCGAGGCGTTCAAGAAGGCGGCGCTCATGGTGTTTGGCATCGCGATGCAGACCTATGGGCAGGCGATGGCGGACGAACAGGAAGTGCTCATGCACCTGGCCGACATGTTGATCGACGTCTACAGCGCCGAAAGCGCCGTTTTGCGGGCGCGGGCGGCGATGCTCGACCGTCTGCCGCGCGCATCGTTGCACGCCGATGCGGCGAGTGTCTTCGTCAACGACGCGGCGATGCGGGTCGAGGCGTCCGCCAAACAGGCGCTCGCGGCCATGACCGAGGGCGACCAACTCCGCGCGATGCTGGCCGCCTTACGGCGGCTGCTCAAGGCGCCGCCGGCCAACACCGTCGTGCTCCGGCGGAGAATGGCCGATGAGGCCGTCCGCCTTGGTGGTTATCCGTTCTGACCCAGATCGAGGCTCGGCAGGCGATCCGTCGTCTATCAGGTTGACGCTCACCACCGAGCACACCGAGTGCACCAAGGTGGAACATCAGGGTGTTTCTCGGTGATCTCGGTAGCTGAGCTTGAAATTGAGACACTATCAGGCGGGCGGGTGAGGCCGGGAGGGATGTCCGGGCGGGTAAAATCATGACTGTGAACGCGACCAATCACCTCCCCGTGCCATCGTTCAGGTTGCCGGCCTTGTTGCTGCTCATGCTGATCACCGCGGCGGCATGTCGGGGCAGGCCACCAGAAGACCCGAAAGACTACGTCGCGACGATTCTCGCGGGACGCGCCGCCAAGGACAACAACTTCAGGAACGGGTCGGACTCACCCGTACCGCCGAATCGCCGAGCCGAGTTGCTGCCACTCGGCTATTTCCCGGTGGGGGAAGAGTACAAAACCGGAGCCAGCTTGACTCCGACCAACGACACCGCCGTGATACAGGTGGCCACGTCGACCGGCACCGTGCGCAAGATGCGGCGCGTCGGCGCGCTCGAATTCACTCTCAAAGGGCAGCCGCTGAAGCTGACGGCGTTCGTGGAGGTGGGAGCGCCCAACGTGGACCATCTGTTCGTCCCTTTCAACGACCTGACGAGCGGCACGGAAAGCTATCCCGGCGGACGCTATCTGGATCTCGATCGCAATTCGACCGGCATCTACGAGGTCGATTTCAACCGCGCCTACTTTCCGTACTGTTTTTACAGTCCCACCTACGAGTGTCCGTATCCGCCGGCGGAAAATCGGCTGAAGGTGCCAATCAGAGCGGGCGAACGCTTCAAGATGCAGTCATGAGCAGAGCGGCCACTCAACCGTCTGTCGCGCAGCGGCGGGCCTTTTTGGGTGTGGTTTTCAGTGCTGAGTGCGCACTGTGATCAAAGCGGTTGTGTTCGACTTCGACGGCGTGATCGCCAACAGCGAGCCGCTGCACTATTCGGCGTTCCGGGATGTGCTTCAGGAGATGGGTGTCGTCTTCACCGAACAGGAGTACTACGCGTCGTACCTCGGGTACGACGACGTCGGTGTCTTCCGGGCGGTTGCCGGTGCCAGTGGTCTGAGGTGGCCTCCGGAGCGCATCGGCCAGCTCGTCCGCCGGAAGGCCGTCCGCCTCGAGGCGCTCGAACGTGAGCGAACCGTGTTGTTTCCCGGTGCCGCCGACGCGATCCGGCGGCTGGCTGCCGGATTTCCGCTGGCGATTGCGTCCGGGGCGTTGCGCGCCGAGATCCTGCGCGTGCTGCGCGACGCCGACCTGGAGCGATTCTTCCGCACGGTGGTGGCGGCCGAAGACACGATGGTCAGCAAACCGGCGCCAGATCCCTACCTTCGTGCGGTGAGCCTGCTCTCGTCCAGCCTGGGTCAGCCGCTCGAGCCCGGCGAGTGCGCGGCGATTGAGGACTCCCGATGGGGTCTCGACTCGGCCCGTGCCGCCGGCTTGCGGACAATCGCCGTCACCCACACGTATCCCGCGAATTCCTTCGGCGCCGTGGATCTGACAATCGACAGCCTCGACGCGCTGACGGTCGCCAATCTCACCGCTATCTGAAACGAAGAGCTTCGCCAGGGCGTATTTCTAGTGTCCTGTCTCAGAAGCTGGTCTGGACGTTCACTGTCGAATTTGTAACAAAGCGAGCAGGAGCCTGGGAATCGTTCTATCCTGAGTAGTCCAGCTCGGTCCGCGGCGTGGTCCCGACAGATGCGCAGGAGGGGTTGCATGCGGCCGTTGAAAGCGTGGCTCGGCAGCCTGCCTGCGCTGTTCCTCGCCGCGGGGGTCGGATCCGGGCAAACGACGACCGCCACTGTCACGGGGCGGGTGCTGGACGAGCAGCGCTTCTCGCTGTCCGGCGTCACGGTGAACGTCGAGAGCCCGAATCTCCAGGGCATCGCATCGACCATCACGTCCGCGAACGGCGACTACCTCGTTGGATTGCTCCCGCCGGGCGTGTATACGCTGACATTTCAGTTGAGCGGCTTCGAGCGACAGCGGAAAGTCGTGTCCCTGGCCCCGACGCAGACGCTGCCGCTGAACATCGTGATGGGTCTGGCGAAGCTGGCCGAGGATGTGGTCGTGGTCGCCAATTCGGTGAACGTGCTGACGCAGACGCCGCAGGTCGCCACGATCTTCAAGCAGGACACCATTGCCACGCTGCCGACCAACCGCGACATCAGCGTGCCGCTCCTGATCGCCCCGGGCGTTCATCCGTCGGGTCCGGCCGGCAACTATTCCATCATGGGTGCGATGTCGTTCGAGTCGCGCTACATGGTGAACGGCGCGACGATCAACGAGAACCAGCGCGGACAGCCGAACAATCTGTACATCGAGGATGCGATTCAGGAGACGACGGTCGCGACCGACGGCATCTCGGCCGAGTACGGCCTGTTCAGCGGCGGCGTGGTCAACGTCGTCACCAAGTCCGGAGGGAACCTGTTCAGCGGTTCGTTCCGCGACACGCTGAACAACGACAACTGGCGTGCGTACGTCATCGGCAACCAGGCGCACCCCTGGGTCGGCGACTGCAGCACCTGTGGTGCGGGCGGTGGGCCCTCGAAGATCGATATGGTGGTGCCACAGTACGAGTACACGCTCGGCGGGCCAATCATGAAGGATCACTTCTGGTTCTTTACGGCCGGTCGGTTCCAGAACCAGTCCTTCGCCAAGAGCACGATTGCGCCGCTCAACCTTCCTTACGTTGCGGAAAACAGAAGGAAGCGATACGAGGTCAAGCTGACCGGGTCGATGAACACACGTCATCGATTCGAAGGCGCCTACATCAAGGAAGCGCTGACGCAGGTCAACGACGGACAGTCGACCGCGATGGATCTGGCGAGTCTCATCACGCGACAGACTCCGCAGGACCTCGTCTCGATCAGCTACGACGGCCGTCTCTCGCCATCGGTGTCGATCGAAGGCCGCATGTCGGTGCGGCATTTCACGTTCATCAACAGCGGCTCGATGTTCACCGATCGGATCGACGGCACGCTAATGCTTTCCGCGAACCCGGCCGGCCGGTTCTGGTCGCCCACCTTCTGCGGCGTGTGCGGCACGGAGAAGCGCGACAACAACAACGAATACGTGAAGCTGACGCTCTTCAAGCCGACGAAGCACTTCGGATCCCACCAGATGGTGGCCGGCTACGACACCTTCGACGACAAGCGATTCGCCAACAACCACCAGTCCGGCAGCGACTACCGCATCCAGGCCACGAGCACCGCCCCAAAAGGCGGGGTCATCTACGCCCAGATGCTGACGACGTCCGGAACCAACACCGTGACCTGGATAAGATTCAACCCCCTCGGCACGGGCAATCTCGGCGCGGCGTTCCGCACGCATGGCGTGTTCTACAGCGACAACTGGCACCTCAGCCCGCGCGTCACGGCGACTCTTGGGCTCCGCTACGACAGGAATCACGGCGAGGACAGCGCCGGGCGCCTGGTTGCCAACGACAACGCGATCAGTCCGAGGCTCGCAGTGGTCTGGGATCCGGTGGGTGACGGGCGGTGGTCGCTGTCGGGGAGCGCGTCCAGGTACGTGGCGGCCCTCAGTTCCTCCATCGGCGACATCTCGTCCGGGGCCGGCAACCCCGCCACGCTCCAGTGGCTGTATCAGGGACCGCCCATCAATCCGGATCTGGGCTTGCCCGCATCGGCGTTGGTGCCGACCGATCAGGTCATCAAACAGGTCTTCGACTGGTGCCACACCGATGCACGGGGATTCTGCCAGAACGGCACCCTGCAGGCGTTGGCCGTGCCGGGAGTCAGCATCAGGATTCCCGGCACCCTTCGCTCGCCCAACGTCATCGCCTACGCCGCTGGCATCAGCCGTCAGTTCGCGAGCCGTGCGGTGGTGCGGGCGGACTATTCCTATCGGGACTACCGGGACTTCTACTCGCTTCGAATCGACACGTCCACCGGGACCGTCACCGACGAGTTCGGCAATCCGGCCGACCTCGGGATTGTCGAAAACACGAACAAGCTCAAGCGCCGGTACTCGGGGCTCACGTTGACCGCCACCTATCGGATCGGCGAGATGAACCTCGGCGGCAACTACACCCTGTCGCGGCTGTGGGGCAACTTCGACGGGGAGAATGCCTCTTCGGGTCCGCTGACGACCGACGTCTTCCAGTACCCGGAGTACCGGCAGATGTCGTGGTACGCACCGGAAGGCGACCTCTCCGCGGATCAGCGGCACCGCTCGACGGTGTGGCTCACGTTCGACGTGCCCAGGGTGACCGGATTGACATTGAGCCTGTTGCAGGATCTGGCGAGCGGTCTGCCGTACGGAGCCGTCGGCATCGCCGGCGGCGGCGGCGGCGTCGACGCAGCGAAGGCTGGCGCTGTGGTCAACCCAGGCTACGCGACCCCGCAGGGTGGCTCGAGCGAGATCTACTACTACACGGCGCGCGACGCATTTCACACCGAGAATTCGAAGCGCACTGACGTCGCCGTCAACTACGGATACTCGGTCGGCCGGGGGAGTCGCAAAGTCGACCTGTTCTTCCAGGCACAGATGCTGAACCTCTTTAATACCTTCGATCTGTGCGGTTGCGGCTCGACCGTGTTCAGCAACGGCGGCGCCATGGCCTTGAACACGATCGGTCAAACGGTGACCGCCCTTCGGGAGTTCAACCCGTTCACCACAACGCCCGTTGAGGGAACGAACTGGAAAAAGGGGACGAACTTCGGCACGCCGCTGAACCGGTCCGCGTTCACGTCGCCGCGAACCGTCCGACTCTCTTTCGGCGTCAGATTCTAACGACCTCATTCTCGTTTTGGTACACTGAGATGCGCCTGTGATCAGTCCCCAGCTCGTCCACAGCTTCACGAGCGCGGCGCTCAGTCCCGATTCCGACCTGGCGACTGCGGCGTTGATGATCGCCCGCCTCGAGTACCCGAAGCTTGATACCGGGCCCTATCTCGACCGCCTCGACGTGCTCGGGCGTGAGGTCGAGTTGCGCATGGCGATGGCTCCGGTCGTACCTGGCGTTGCGCCGCCGCGGGTCGATCCGAGTTGCTATGCCCATGTCATGGCGCTCAACGACTATCTGTTCAACGAGCTGCACTTTGTCGGCAATGAAGTTCAGTACGAGGATCCACGCAACAGCCTGTTGAATGAGGTCCTGGATCGACGCACCGGCATTCCCATCACGCTCGGACTGCTCTATATGGAGGTCGCGCGGCGGGCCGGACTGCACGTCGAAGGCATCAACTTCCCCGGACACTTTCTACTCCGCTGCCCTCCGCGCCGAGGGCAGCGCTACTCGGAAGCGCTGATTATCGACGCGTTTCACGGCGGCGCCATCCTGTCCGAGGACGCCTGCCGCGCGCTTCTCCGCCAGCACGCAGGTGACGAGGCGGTATTCGACTCACGGCTTCAGGGACACGCCACGAAGAAGGAAATTCTGGTGCGGATGCTGTTGAACCTGAAGCGCACCTACGTGCAGATGCACTCGTTTCCGCAGGCTCGAGACGTCGTCGAGCTACTGCTGGCCGTCGCGCCGTCGGCGTTGAACGAGCTCCGCGATCGCGGTCTGCTCGCATACCATCTGAAAGATTTCTCCGCGGCGCTGCGCGACTTGCAGCGGTATCTGCAGCTGGCGCCCAAGACCCCTGCCGACGACGACGACCGCGGCGAGCACGAACAAATCTGGGAACACATCAAGACCTTGCGCCGGCACGTGGCCTCGCTGAACTGACCACGACGTACCCCGGCGCGAATTTCTTGAACCACAAAGAACACAAAGCGCCCGATCCGTTCTACGGCGTTGTCGAAATCGCTCTCGCAGGTCTCAGGTCGCTGTCGACACCGGAATCTGGGCGATCTCGTGGTAGAGATACGCCGCCGCGATGATGCCGTGATGAAAGTTCCCGAGATCGAGCTTCTCGTTCGGGGCGTGGGCATTCTCGTCGGGTAGCCCGACGCCGAACAGCACCGAGGGCAGGCCAAGTTCCTCCTGAAACGTCGATACCACCGGAATCGAGCCGCCTTCGCGCGTGAAGACCGGCTGGCGTCCAAAGCCACGCTCGATGGCCCGGGCCGCCGCTTGCATGAACGGGTGATCGTATGACGCCATCCACGGCTTGCCGCCGTGCATGCGCGTGAACGTCAGCTCCACGGTCTTGGGCGCGATCGTCCGCACGTAGCGTTCGAAGAGGTCGGCGATCTTGTTCGGGTCCTGATTCGGCACCAGCCGCATGCTGATCTTGGCCATCGAGACCGCCGGTAGAACGGTTTTCGCGCCGTCACCGGTGAATCCCGAGTTGAGTCCGTTGACTTCGAGCGTCGGCCGCGCCCAGGTTCGCTCGAGCGTCGAGAAGCCCGTTTCGCCTGCCAGCTTGGGGATGCCGAAGTCCTTCCGATACTTCTTCTCGTTGAACGGCAACTGCGCCCAGGCCTGACGTTCGGTGTCCTCGAGCGGGAGGACGTCGTCATAGAAGCCGGGCACCTTGATGCGGCCGCTGCGGTCCTTCATCTGCGCAATCATCTGCGCCAGGACGAATGCCGGGTTCGCGACCGCCCCACCGAAGACGCCCGAGTGCATGTCCCCTTTGCTGCCGCGCAGATCGATCTGGCAATACACGAGGCCGCGGAGGCCGTAGCAAATCGAAGGCACGCCGCGGTCGAACATCGCCGTGTCCGAAATGACCACCAGATCGGCGGAGAGCTCCTGCTTGTGAGCGCGGATGAAATCGTCGAGGTGCACGCTGCCTACTTCTTCCTCGCCTTCGAGGAAGAACTTGATGTTGACCGGCAATCGGCTGTTCCGGGTCAGATGTGCCTCGACGGCCTTGAAGTGCATGAAGACCTGGCCTTTGTCGTCGGCCGCGCCACGCGCATAGAGTTCGCCGTCGCGGACGGTGGCCTCAAACGGCGGCGACTCCCAGAGATCGAGCGGGTCGACCGGCTGCACGTCGTAGTGTCCGTAGAACAGGATGGTCGGCGCACCGGGGGCGCCGAGCCAATCGCCGTAGACGATCGGGTTGCCAGGCGTCTCGACCAGTCGCACGTTCTGGAGGCCGATGCGCCGCATCTCGTCGCCGCACCACTCCGCGCAGCGCCGCACGTCCGCGGCGTGCTCGGGTAGCGCGCTGATACTGGGAATGGCCAGCAGACCTTTCAGCTCGTCGAGGTACTTCTCGCGGTTCATGTTGATGTAGTCGATCACATTGTCCATAGGCACCTTGGGGCCGGAGTCTCGTGCGCCGCAGGGTTGAGCGCCGGCTTCGAGTCCATCATAGATGGAGTCGGCGCGAGTTCACCACCGAGGCCACCGAGACCACCGAGAAATCAGCCGGTTTTCTACTCGCCGAGCGCGGTGGTTGACCCGGAGACTCGCCACGACCCGACGCCGGCCCCGGCGTGTGGGTTTAATAACTGCATCGAAGTGTGATCGACAGATGCGAATTCTGCCGATACTGGCCGAGAAAATCGTCCTGCCCGCCGCCGATCACCACTCCCGCCAACGTCGCGCGCCAGTGTTGACCGTAGGCCTGGGAGTACTCCGCTTTCCCGTAAGCGCCCGCCAGATTCTGACGGACGGCCGTTTCCAACGCCAGGCTCCGATTGGGATCAATCGTGTACGAGGCGCGGGCGACCAATGATTTCGTGAGACCGCGATCGGGCGCGAAGGTCAACTGGGCCCGCTGATTGGTCACCGCTTCTCCCGCGTACCCGCCGACCAGCACCCACTCGCCGGTTTGCCGCTCGACCTGAACCACGTACAACACGTATTCGTCGGTGCTTGAGGACCGCGACGTGAAGTAGGCCACCTCCCCCTTCACCGTCAGCCACGGGGTCGGCATCGCCAGGTCGGCGCCATAAGAGCGAATCGTCGGGTACCGTTTCAGGATGTCGATTTCCGGGAGCAGCGGGTTGGGTTTCAGCGACTGGTCGATGTTGGGAAGATGGTTGACTCCATCGAAGAACGACAACGAGTACTCCACGCGATCCCCGACGTGGCTCCAGCGAAGTCCACGCTGGGATTTCGTCGGCAGTACCGCGCCGGCGTCCACAATCTGCACGAGTGGAGCATCGGGAGGCAGCGCCGTCCAGCGCTGGTCGAGCAGCGGAATGCGGCTCGGTGTGAAGCGCGGCAGCCACACCAGCTCCAACGAGTCCTGAGCGGTTGCCTGCAAGGCCGCGCGCCCGCCCGTCACCGGTAGGAACTCGGTGTCGACGACGTTGAGGTAGTCCCGGGGCGCGAAGTGGTCGGTCGGATTGACGATGTCGGCTTTACCCCATCGGATGAACTGCTTGCCCACATCGAGCGTCAGCTTGCGAAAGGCGATTGTCGCGGTGGCCCGCCGCAACGACAGCCGCGGCCGCCGAATGCCGCGATCAGAGACGTCCACGCGCCATTCATCCTCGACCTGTTCGTGAGAGTTCAGCCGCAAGTCGGCTCCGACCGCGAACTGCAGCCACGCGATCGGCTTCGCGAACAATTCTTCCCGAAGGAGCACGTCGCCGACAGCCCGGGTGGAGTCGTTGGGCGTCCTGTCCGGGAACAACTGGACTCTCGCTTCGGCGAAGCCGCGTTGGGAGATCACCTGGCCGTCCGCTCGCGCGGCCTGCAACGCGCCGGCAAGAACCAGGACCGCGATGAGATGGGACGCCGACATTCTTGGGGAAGGTGCCAGACGCTCGATCCTACTGCCGGCGAATCGCCTGCAGGGTGAAGTCTTCGTCCTTCAACGCGAGGTTGTACTGGAGCTTCTCGAGCGTCAGGCGGGTTCGACTCCCGCGCCGGACGTCGGTCATCTCGAGTTGATGGGCGGTCCAGATGCCCTGCACGTTCTGGATGTCGGAATAGACGAGACGGCGTACCAGCTGCTCCTTGACGAAGTTCTCGATGCGGGCAAACGCGTAATTGTCCTTTCGCACCCAGACGAGCGATCGCGTGTACTGCGACGACCTGCCGGTTTTCGGGGTCGACTCGATTCGCCAGCACATCGCGCCGTCCACGGTCTCGTCACCGCGCAGCACGTAGTCGTATTGGTCGACGTCACGTTCTTCGAGATCCTCGAAGCTGAAGTCGGTCCCGAAAAAGCGCGTCGATCGATCCTGCAGGGCAATCCGCCGATCGCGCTCGATCGCCGGCGTCCACATCCACTGGTCTGATGCCCGGTCGGGATGGTTGACAACCAGCAGCGCGACGCCCTTGACCTCGGCGGGCGAGGTGAAACGCAGCACCGACTTGCTGTCGCCATGGGCGCCAATCCGGTCGTAGGTCCACCGCTTGTCGCTGATTTTCCCTTTGGCGTCGAATACTTTGAGCACACCCTCGTAGCGCTGTGATTTGGCGTCGGTCCGGCGCTGGGCGTCCTGAACAATCTCGCGGGCGTTGTCGGCGGCACGAAGATTCACCGACCAGCCTCCGAGCCACGACAGCGCGACGCCCGCAATCAACAGGGTGCCCACCAGCCGTCGCGTTGATTTTCGATCGACGAGTGGATGACTATTCATACTCGAGCGCCTCCACCAGCGATCCGTGCACTGCGGATTCGGCCGGCCAGATCGCCGCAATGAACGCCGCCCCGAGCATCGTCGGAATGAGCGTGGCCGCGACAGTGAACGGGAAGGCATAGGCGAGCCGCATGCCCGCGACGTCGTGCTCGACGACCTGCAGTGTATAGAACAGATTGATGGCGCCGAGCGCGAAGCCCAGAACGAGACCGATCGTCGCAATGCTCAGCGCCTCGATCCAGATCGTCCGGCGAATCTGGCCGCGCAGGCCGCCTACCGCGCGCAGTACCCCGAGCTCCCGCCGCCGATCGGTAATTGAGACGGTGAGCGTGTTCACGATGCCCAGAATCGCGACCAGCACCGCGACGGCAAATTGCACGGACGTCAGGCTGAACCACTGGTCGGTGATCTTGAGGATATAGCCCTTCAACTCCGCATTCGTCAGGACGAATACCTGCCGTTGACCGGCAAAGCGACTGAGGATGAGACGTTTCACTTCGGGGACCTGGGCCCCCGGCTTCAAGTAGACGCGGAAGATGTTCACCGAGTCGTCGTGCCAGTATCGGGTGAACACGGTGCGATCCATCAGAATCGCCCCCTGCTGATCGGAGTAGTCGACGACGATCCCTGCGATGGGCAGTTTGACGACGCCGTTTGGCGCCGGAATCTCGAGCATCTCGCCGAGTGTCAGGTGCTGAAGGCGTGCAAGGTTGTCCGACACCATCACACCTCGTCCCTGCGCGGTCAGCCGGTACATCTCGTCCTCATCGCCTGACACCGGCCGCCGCCGGGCCGTCTGCGCGATGCTCTCGATCTCGACGGCGACGACCATGATCGGCGTGCCCCGGAAGACGACGCGCGCGTCGCGGACCATCTGCACCCGCTCCACGCCCGGCACCGCCGCCAACTCGGGCGCCATCGTCGCCGGAAATCGAATCGTGCGCACGACAATGTTCTGGGACGGCAGGACGAAGAGGTCCGGATTGAGGGCCGTGTCCATCCAATCGATGATCGAACTGTAGCTGGCGCCGGCCATTCCGGCAAAGCCGACGACGGCGGCCATCGAGAGCATCAACGCCGCCACGCTCGAAGACGTCCGGCGCGGCGCCTGAATGAGGCTGTCCGCCGCGAGCGCCCCTTCGACCGGTCGGACCCATTTCAGCAGGGGTCGCAGCAATTTTGCCAGTGCGAGCGACAGCAGTGGACTGAGCAGCAATGCGACGACCAGCACGAGAAAGTAGCCGAAATAAAACGCCGGGCGGGAGACGGTGAATACCAGACACGCAACCGACACACCGGCGAGCAGCGCCGCCAGGATTGCCCGCAGCCGGTTCTCGCCGGCCGTCAGGATCTGATACTTGCCCTTCTGCAGGGCGTGCACGGGGTCGACCTGCGCCGCGTTCCGCGCCGGTATCAGGGCGGCGACGATGCTGGTGGCCACGCCGATCAGGAGCGCCCACCCGAGCAGTCGTGGGCTGGCGGCGACCTCGTCGGCGTGTTGGGCCACCCCGTAGGCGTCGTTGATGAGCGTGCCGATCGACGCCGCGATGGCTCGTGCGATCAGGACCCCAAACCCGAGGCCCGCGAGCGATCCCACCAGACCGGTGATCGCGCTCTCGCCGAGGAAGAGCCGCCGGATCTGGCCGCGCGTCGCCCCGAGCGCGCGCAGGATCCCGATCTCCGAGCGCCGCTCCGTCACCGCAATCGCAAAAGAGTTGTAGATGATGAACATCCCGATGAACAGCGCAAACACGCTCGAGACGCTCACCATGATCGAGTAGGCCGCGAGCATCTGCTCGAACTGCTGCCCGCGCCCTGAGGGGGGGGCGACCTGAAACCCCGGCCCGAGCAGCGAGCGCAGTTCTTCTTCCGCCTGTGCGATCGTGCGGCCCGGCACGACGGCAAGATCGATGCGATCGAACTTCCGTCCGCGGCCGAACATCTTCTGCGCCGCGTAGATGTCCATGATGGCCAGATTGCCGCCGAACGCGCTGGTCAGCCCGGACGATTTCATGATGCCGCGAATCACCAGCTGCTTGTCCCCCTCGGCGGTGTTGAGCGGCAGCCGGCTCCCGACTTCGAAATGGTTCTTGTCCGCGAATTCCTTGGTCACGATCAGTGAATCGGGCTGGGCCAGAAAGACCAGCGGGTCGTCGATGACCGCCTCGTCGCCGCTCTCGAGGTCGTAGTCGCGAAGACTGCGGTCGCCGGTCATGTCGATGCCGAGAACCAGCAGGTTGCCTTCGCCGGGGAGCTTGGGATCGACAACGGCTTCGATGGCGGGTACGGCGACGCGTACGGTCGCCGCCGCCTGGACTCTTTCGAGCACCTCTTCGTCGAAGCCGGTCTCGCCGGCGGTGACCTGAATCTCGGTCTTCCCGGCAATGCGGTCGACCGTGTTCGAGAACGCAAAGAACACGCTCTGGTTCGCGGTGTGCATGCCGACGAACACGGCGACGCCCAGCACGATGCCGGCAGTGGTCAGCAGCGACCGCAGCACGTGCTTTCGGAAATACGGCCAGCTGATCAGCTTCAGGAGGATCATGTCGGGAGCTGCCGCGACGAGGTCGGGACCTCGGGACGCGGCGTGTGGCTCACCTCGCGCCGGACGTCCTCGACGATCTTGCCGTCTCGGAGGGCAATTGTCCGACCGCAGCTTTCCGCGACCTTCATGTCGTGCGTCACGATCACCACGGTCGAGCCCAGTCGCGAGTGGAGGTCGCGGATGAGGCCGAGGATCTCGGTCCCCGTGTGTGAGTCCAGGTTGCCGGTTGGCTCGTCCGCGAGCAGGATTGGCGGGTAGACCGACAGGGCGCGCGCGATCGCCACGCGCTGGCGTTCGCCTCCGGACAGCTCTTCCGGCACGTGATGGAGGCGATGGCCGAGTTGCACCAGCGCGAGAAGTTCCTGCGCCCGCTGGTCCACCTTTCGCCGCGGCCAGCCACGCAAGTGCAGCGGGAGGCCGACGTTTTCCAGGGACGACAGCGTCGGCAGAAGATTGAAAAACTGAAAGATGAAGCCCACCTTGTCACGTCGGACTCGTGCGAGATCATCATCGATCAGGCCGTCGAGGGCTTGGCCGTCCACCAGGACTTTGCCCGACGTCGGGCTATCGAGGGCGCCGACCAGATTCAGGAGCGTCGACTTGCCTGAGCCCGACGGTCCGATGACGGACACCATCTCCCCCTTCTCGATGGTCAGGCTCACATCGTCGAGCGCGACGACGCGGCGTTTGCCGTCGAACTGCTTGGTGACGTGGTCGAGCGCGATCATGAGCTCATTCTGTGAAACATTTCACAACGGTGTCAAATTTATTCGAAAATACGTCGTATTGACCATAGAATACGTCGCTGATGACTCAGTCCGCCGCCCCGGTTGAAACCTTCACCGCCGATGAAATCAGCGTCCTCACACCCTACTTCACCAACACCGATCGGCCGGTGTTCGCCCTGAGGCATCTGCCGGAAACCGTGAAGGGCGCGTTGTTCGCGCGATACTCGCGCTCGGCGAAGTCGTTGCGACGCTTGTTCCTCGATGAGTTTGCCGGGCAGATCGAGGCCACCGCCACACCGGCGCCGGCGGCAATCGGATCGCGGCGGGCCGACGAGTTGTACGCGCGCGTCCTGGGTGAATACGGCGATGATTCAGTCGCCCAGCTCGGGAGTGCCCACCTGGCCTGTGAAGGCGTCTCGAACGTCCTGACCAAAGTGCTCGAATGGGGACGCTTGATGGCGTACCTCGAGCAATCGACGCGGTATGTCCCATACACCGATCGACCGAACGGGCGCTGGAAGTATCACGTTCCCGCGGAACTGGGCGGATCGCCGATCCGGGCACGGTTCATCGACACGCTCGATCGGGCATTCGATACGTATGCCCGATGGATTCCCACGCTCGAATCGCACTTTCGAACGAAGTACCCCAAGTCTCCGGAAGATTCGGAAGGGATGTACCGATCGGTCATCCGGGCCAAAGCCCTCGATACCCTGCGCGGTCTGCTGCCGGCGGCCACGCAGTCCAACGTCGGCCTGTTCGGCACGGGCCAGGCCTACGAGTCGCTGCTGCTGCGAATGTTCGCGCACCCGCTGCAGGAAGTCCGCGGCCACGGCGCGTTGATGCTCGACGAACTGCGGCAGATCATCCCGGCATTTCTGACCCGGGTCGATCAGCCGAACCGAGGTGGACGAGGGATTCTGTACTTGTCCGACACGCGCCGTGCCTTCCACAGCCTGGCGGGTCCGATTGTCGGTGGGATCGAGCCCGAGGGTCGTGCCGAAGTGACGCTCACTGATTTCGATCCTGACGGCGAGGTCAAAGTGATCGCCGCCGCCCTCTACGCCGCGTCCCCGTTACCCGACGACCAGCTCATGGCGATTGCCCGTCGTTTGTCGGCGGATGATCGGGTGGCGTTGCTTCGCGCGTACGTGGGACAACGGGCGAACCGGCGTCATCGGCCGGGACGCGCGTTCGAGCGGACCTCGTACCGGTTCGACGTGCTGACCGATTACGGGGCGTTTCGCGATCTGCAGCGGCATCGGTTGCTGACGCTCGAATGGCAGCCGCTCAGCACGCGACACGGCTACACGGAGCCGGCGGCGATCGAGGAGGCGGGGGCGCTTCCGGAGTGGCGCGAGATCATGGACAGGTCGGCCGGGCTCTACGAATCGATGGCGGCGGCGGGCCTGCGCGATGCCGCATCATACGGCGTGGTGATGGCGTATCGCGTCCGGTTCTACATGGACATGAACGCGCGTGAGGCGATGCACGTGATTGAGCTGAGAACCGCGCCTCAGGGCCATCCGGCGTATCGCCGCGTCTGCCAGTCGATGCACCGCGCGATCGGAGACGTCGCCGGCCACCGCGCCATCGCCGACGCGATGTCGTTCGCGGATCATTCTGACGTCGAGCTGGAACGGCTGCAGGCCGAGCGAAATCTCGAGGCCAGGCGGCTGCAAATCAATCCGCCAATCAATCCGCCAATCAATCCATAGTCTGGCCGCCGCAGATGTTGTAGGTCTGACCGGTAATGGCGGAGGCATGCCCCGACGCGAGGAATTTCACCAGCCCCGCCACTTCGTCCGGCTGAATGATCCGCCCGATTGGGACGCGGCCGATCGCCTGTGCCTTGAACTCCTCGAACGTGATGCCCATCGCATTGGCGCCGCTCTGCATCCCCTGCGCGGCCATGTCGGTGTCGACCCAGCCGGGACAAATCGCGTTGACCGTGATCCGGCGGCCGGTGAGCTCCAGGGCCAGCGCCCGCGTGAACCCGATGACCGCGTGCTTCGACGCACAATACGCCGTGTAGCCCGGCACGCCGAATCGTCCGAGCACCGACGATGTGTTGATGATCCGTCCGCCGTCGCTCAGCAACGGAACCGCGTGGCGAGTGACGAGGAAGGTGCCGAAGACGTTGGTATCGAGGATCCTGCGCCAGTCGTCCGGATCGGAGTCTTGAATCAACTGTCCACCGCCGACGCCCGCATTGTTGACCAGCACGTCGAGACGGTCGCTGACCGCGCGAAGTTGGCGGAAGGCCGCGGCGACGGCCTGCTCGTCGCGAATATCCACGGTCAGAAGCACCGGCGTGGCGCCGCGCTTCGCGATTTCCGCGCCGGTGGCGTCGAGATCCGCCTGACTGCGCGCCGCGATCGCCACCACGGCTCCAGGTTCGGCAAACGCCACCGCAATGGCGCGGCCGATCCCCCGCCCTCCTCCAGTCACCAGAATCGTGCTCATCGTGCTCCTTTGCTCCGTCGTGGTTCAACAGGACGTCGACTCAACCGAGAGCCTGCGGAGTACGCAGAGAATCCCAGGCTTCTCTCAGCGGGCTCTCCGGTCTCTGCGTTGAATGTCGTTCGTGGCGGGCAGTCAATCTTTCGCCCAGAACCGCGCGTACTCGTCCAGAAACGTCATCGACTCGAACGATCGCATCCGATCGAAGAACAGGACGCCGTCGAGGTGGTCCGTCTCGTGCTGGACGACGCGGGCCGGAAAATCCTGGAGAGGAATCTCGATGCGTTCGCCCTTGCGATTCAGCGCCCGCAAGGTGATCGCGCGCGCTCTGGGCACGCGGCCGCGAATGTCCGGGATGCTGAGGCATCCTTCCCACCCCTCGACCATCTCTGTGCCCGCCGGCACGATCTCGGGATTGACGGCCACCACGGCAGGGCGATTGTCGTCGTCGTCCTCGTCCGCGTCGAGCAGCGCGACGAAAATGCGCAACTCCTCATGGACCTGCGGCGCCGCCAGGCCGACTCCCCGGTATTCCGTCATCGTTTCCACCATGTCATCGATCAGCTTCTGAACTGCGGAACTGCGCAGCGCGGCTCGATCGAGCGCCTGCGCCTGGGTACGCAGCACAGGATGCCCCATGCGCGCGATCTTGAGGATTGACATGGACGCCGATTATACAAGTTTGAAAAGCGGCACGCCTTGCGGCCATCATGGTGGTGCGTGGTGTATACGCCGATTGATTCTCCCGACCATTCTCACGACGATCAGTCCCCCTATCGGTTCTGCCCGCGATGCGGAGGCTCGCTCGAGGGTCGGATCCTCAAAGCGACCGAGCCGGAGCGGCTGGTCTGCACCGCGTGTGAGTTCGTGTTCTACCTGGATCCGAAAATCGCCGTGGGCACGATCATTCGTACGGATAGCGATCGCCTCGTGCTCGTCCGCCGGGCGATCGAGCCTGGATACGGCAGGTGGGTCTTCCCGGGCGGCTATGTCGATCGCGGGGAGCCGCTGACGACGGCGGCGATTCGAGAAGCGAAAGAAGAGTGCGGCCTGGACGTCCGTCTCGACGGCCTGGTGAACATCTACTCGTACCCGAGGCGCGCGCCGGTCATCGTCGTCTATGCGGCCACGGCGATCGGCGGCGCGCTAAGCTGCGACGACGAGGGGCTGGAAGCGGCCGAGTTCACCAGCGAGAGCATTCCGTGGCAGGAACTGGCGTTTCGCAGCACGGAAGAAGGACTTCGCGACTACCTGGCGGGGCTGCTGCATCCGGTGCGGATGTAGCAGCCCGCCACGCGCCTCGAACGCGACCCTGGCAGCCCGTGGTAAAAGTCCGTCTGCATTCGGCGAGCGCTGCATCCCGCCTCGCGGCGTTTGCTCAACGCTCAAATACTCCCGGTATTCTCGCGTTTCGCGCCTGGCGAATCGGGCGCATCGCCCGCCTCGGTGCGACGACGGACTTTCACCACGGGCCGCTAGGCGATCGTGATTTCCTGCGCGAGATAGACGTCCTGGATCGCCGTCAGCAGGGCGACGCCGTCGGCCATCGGCTTCTGGAACGCCTTCCGGCCGGAAATCAATCCCATCCCGCCGGCGCGCTTGTTGATCACGGCCGTTTTCACCGCTTCCTTCAAGTCGCTGTCGCCGACCGAGGCGCCGCCGGAATTGATCAAGCCCGCCCGACCCATGTAGCAGTTCGCCACCTGATATCGCGTCAGATCGATCGGGTGATCCGTGGTCAATTGACTGTAGACACGCTTGTCGGTCTTGCCGAAATTGACTGCGGTGAACCCGCCGTTGTTCTCGGGCAGCTTCTGCTTGATGATGTCGGCCTGGATGGTGACGCCAAGATGATTCGCCTGACCGGTCAGGTCGGCGGCCACGTGGTAATCGGCTTCTTTGGTCTTGAAGGCGGGATTGCGCATGTAGCACCAGAGGATGGTGCACAGTCCCAGTTCGTGTGCATGCTGAAACGTCTCACTAATCTCGACAATCTGTCGTTTTGATTCCTCGGAGCCGAAATAGATCGTCGCGCCGACGCCAATCGCGCCCATGTCGAACGCCTGTTTGACGCTCGCGAAGCGAATCTGATCGTAGGAGTTGGGGTACGACAGAAATTCGTTGTGGTTGACCTTGAGCACGAACGGAATCTTGTGGGCGTACTTGCGCGCCACTGCTCCCAGCACGCCCAGCGTCGAGGCGACGCCGTTGCAGCCGCCCTCGATGGCAAGCTTGACGATGCTCTCCGGATCGAAATAGATCGGATTCGGCGCGAACGACGCCCCGGCCGAATGTTCGATGCCCTGGTCGACCGGCAGGATCGACACGTATCCGCTTCCGCCGAGTCTACCGCCGTCCAGGAGCGCTTGCAGGCTCGACAGCACGCGCGTCGGGCGATCGGACAGCGCGAACAGGCGGTCCACGGAATCGGGACCGGGCAAGTGCAAGCTCTGTTTCGGAATCGTCTTGCACTCATGCTCGAGAAGGCCCGACTCGCCGCCAAGAATTTCTTCGATTCGTCCGACACTCAGCGCCGTAGCCATACTTCGCTCCAGTCACACACGATTTTCAGATTTCAGAATAGTTGCACTTAAGACTGGACCAGCGCAAGCGTTCCGGCCCAATTCCATCGGTGGCCGCCGCGCGGCACTCGCCCGGATGCCACCAGCAGAACATTTTCGTCGTGTCCGGTGCAGCGCCAACGTACGATATCGCTGCAATGTGGCGCTACCCATGCGCGGCGTCGGTGCCCGAGGTCGTCGGAAATCTGAGCTCTTCCACGACCGAGGCCGCGATCGCCGCGTCGACCATCTCGGCGATCGGCAACACGCGCTCGGCGGCTTCGATGTGATCCGGCCGGGCCCGCGTCGCCGGATGGCGAGGCGTGAACAGCTGACAGCAGTCCTGGTCGGGGATGATCGAAATGGGATAGGTCCCGAGGCGCTGCGCCTGATCGATAATTTCGTCCTTGTCCATGCCCACCAGCGGCCTGAGAATTTCCATCGTCGCCGCGCCGGCGATGGTGGTGAGATTCTCCAGCGTTTGCGAAGCGACCTGGCCCACGACTTCCCCTGTGACCAGCGCCCGGGCGCGCCAGCGGCGCGCCAGCTTCTCCGCAATGCGCAGCATCAGGCGGCGGTAGACCACCACCCGCAGTTCGGGCTGTACCGAGAGCAGGATCTGCTGCTGCAGCTCGCCGAAGGGCACCAGGTGCAAACGCGATCGCAGCTGATACTTCGTCAAGAGCGTCGCGATCTCGCGCACTTTTTCCTGCGATGCGCGCGACAGAATCGGATAGCTGTGAAAGTGAATCAGCAGAACGGAGCATCCGCGGCGCATCATTCGATACGCGGCCACCGGCGAGTCGATTCCGCCCGACAGCAGGCACGCCACGCGACCGCCGGTGCCGGTTGGCAGCCCACCCGCGCCCGGTTCCTTGCCGAAGTAATAGAACGCGTGGCTCGGCATCATCTCGATGTGAATGGTTAACGCCGGAGCGCCGAGGTTGACGCGCCACCCGGTTGCTTCTTTGATCCGGCCGCCCACCTCAAGTTCGATTTGCGGTGACGTGAACGGCAGCTGCTTATCGGCCCGCCGCGCACTCACGCGAAACGAGGGTGTCTGTGTGTCGCCGAGGTCGGTCAGGATGGCCTCTGACAGAGCCGAGAAGTCGTGAGCCGCGCGTCCCGCGTACGAAAAATTCGCGATCCCGAATACGTGGCCGATCCGATCGCGCAGCGCCGCCCACGCCGGCGATGCGGCTCCCAGCGCGCCGCCGTGCCCGCCATCCGAGCCGGCGCCGTTGAGGCTGGCGACCGCACCGTTTCCGGTGGAGCCCGTGGTTTCCGTACGTCCTCCCGCCGCGAGAGAAAGCTCGATTTCGATTCGGCCCATGACCGATCGGACCGCATGTACCTGGAGGCCGCGGACGGCTGTCCGTAGATTGCGCACGAGCTGCTGCACGAACCACGGGCGGTTCCGGCCCTTGAGGGCGAGCTCTTTGTAATGAACGACGATCGTGTTCATGAATGTGAGTAAATCATCGACCGGGCGTCGCGGCGACCAGCTGCCCGAACTCGCGACTCACTGCGTCCGCCGCCCGGTGTCCGGATCGAACGGCGCTCTCGATCGTCGCGGGCAGCCCGGTGTCGATCCAGTCGCCGGCCAGAAACAGTCCGCCGACCGGCGTTTCAGTCGCCGGCCGGGCAGGTTGGCCCGGCGCAAGCGAGAACGTGGCCTGCCGCTCGCGAACAACTGTCGAACGCAGGAGGCGGGCGCCTCGCACCGGCGGAAGCGACTCCAGAAGCTCGGCGTGGGCCAGCGCGATCAATTGGTCGTTCGGCAGGCCGACAATGGCATCGGCGCCACTCGAGACCAGCGAAAGATGCGACGAGGACTCGCCGAAGACCGTTCGCTTGTCGAACACCCACTGCATCACTCGTCCGGGCAGGCCCACGAACGGTTCGTCCAATACGGGTCTGTCGAACCACAGGTTGACCGTCGCGATTGGCGAGGAAGCCATCCGCCCCGCCCGCTCGACGATATCGGCGATTGCGTCCAGGCGCCCGTCGAACAGACTGTGAATGGCGAACCACGGCACCGCGGCAATCACCGCGCGCGGCAACCAGTGCTGGCCGCCGGCTTCGACGTCGGTCACGCGTGCGCCCGACAGACGAATCGTCGCGGTGGCGCCGGTGCGTACCTCGCCGCCCCGCGCCTCGATGAACTCGCGCGCGGGCTCGGCGTACATCTTGTCCAGCGGTTTCGTCGGCAGGACGATGGATGCCGCTGCCGTCTCGCCCGTGAACATCTCGGCCAGCACGCGGGCGAAGGGCGCGGCGCCGGCATGAGCGGCCGGCTGATTGAGCGCCGCAAGCGCGAGCGGGCGCCACAGCATCTCCCGCAGCCGCTCGGTCTGGCCGTGTCGAACGAGCCAGGTTTCGACCGTCTCGCCCGGCGACGCGGCGAGGCGATGCGGATCGCGCGCGAGCTTCAGTGGCGTGGTCATCCGCAGCAACGACAAACGGTCCGCCCAGTCGAGCGCCTCCCACTCGATCACGCCGGCGAGCAGATGCCATGGCGCCGGCAGCGGTGGGCACGCGAGGCGGGAGCGCTTGCCGGTCCGGTCGATCATCGTCACGCTCAGCGTTGGCTGCATGCGCACGTGGCCGAGCGCTCCGATGTCCTGCAGGAACGCCAGCGTGGCGGTGTAGCAGCCCATGAGCACGTGCTGACCGTTGTCGACGAACTCTCCGGTCACCGCATCGGCGAACGCCGTCGCACGGCCGCCCAGCCGTGACCGGCCTTCGACCACGAGCACCCGCATGCCGCGCGTCGTCAGCCGGACGGCGGCGCTCAGTCCGGCGAATCCCGCCCCGACAACCACTACGTCCGGACTGGTCAAAAGCGCCATAGCCATTGTTTGAGGGCGATGATTGCCTGGGTGGCCCGAGGCGGCCGTACCCGTGTCGTGAAGATATCGTAGCCGACCAGTTCGATCCGATTCAGCGTTTCGAAGTATACGGCCCGCATGATTTCGGCGGCGACCAGACGATGACGATCCTCTGGCGGCTTGACTTCGGCCGCGCGCCGATAGAAGGCGCGTGCGCGCTGGCACTCGTACTCGATCAATCGGCGGACAGGCTCGGTCATGACGCCCGCCGACAGCGCGTCGACCGAGCAGCCGAACGCCCGCAGATCTTCGAGCGGCAAGTACAGACGTCCGCGTTCCAGGTCGCCGGCGACGTCGCGAAGAATGTTCGTGACCTGCAAGGCGAGCCCCAGGTTCAGTGCATACTCGCGCGCCGCCTCGCTCCGGCAGCCGAAGATCTGGATGCAGATCATACCGACCGCCGAGGCCACACGCCGGCAGTACTCGTACAGATCGGTGAAGGTCTCGTACCGCGTTGTATCGAGATCCATGGCGACGCCGTCGATCACATCGTCGAAGGCCGCTCGAGGAAGATTGAACGTCGTGGCGAACGGTTGGAGCCGGCGCCCCTGCCGCGTCTGCGGCTCGGCCCCTTCGAAACAGCGGGCCAGTTCGGCGCGCCAGAAGGCGATCGCGTCGCGCCCGGTCGGGGTTCCGCCTCCGGCCGCGGGACTCTCGTCAACCGCATCGTCGACCGCCCGACAGAAATCCCAGACGGCGACAATCGCACGGCGCTGGTCGGCCGGCAGAACCAGAAACGAGTAGTAGAAGCTCGTTTTTCTCGCCATGACGTCTGCGCCTGCGGACGGGAAATCACCGCACGCTAAGTACTCCGTTTCGTAATTACGGTGACGTATTCGGGTGTCGAGGCGCCCGGATCGCCAGGCGCGAGGAGGAAGAATGCCGGGAGCATTTGACCGACGAGCAACGCCGCGAGGCGGGATGCATCGGCGCCCGATACGTTAGCGTAATTGCGAAACGGAGTACTAAGGGCCCGCGCAAGAATAACGTTTGCAAATTGCATCGGCGGCCACGATGCGAACCTTATTCTTGTGCGGGTCCCTAGCAGCTCGTGGTAAAAGTCCGTCTGCATTCGGCGAGCGCTGCATCCCGCCTCGCGGCGTTG
>JBDTVS010000044.1:0-10581 GCA_040007095.1 Acidobacteriota bacterium | reverse complement strand
AGCCCGGCGGGATGCATCGGCGGCCAGAATGCGCACGTTATTCATCTACGGGTCCCAACGTCCGTCGTATTGCGCCGCGCAAAGGCGACTCGACCTCTGTATTGCACCACCTCAACGCTTCGCGGCATCACCCTTGCTGCACAACATTTCGGCGATAGGTCACCGAAGGACAATGGCCGGTCGAGAGCCACCAAGTCCGCTGGACTGGGGAACGGTGGCAGCGGCTGCAACAGGTGGGACAACGGAGGGGATACGTGCAGGGTAGCGGGGGTGTCAAGAAGAGCAGCGGACCGGACAGGCCAGGTCGCTGACCCGCTGTTCATCAACCCGCGTCGCACATCCAGTTCGCCCCAGATCACCTCAACGCAGATTCAATTTGTTCGATTTACCTCGAGACGCGTCCGGCGGTGGGACGGGTTCTGCTTGGCGGCACGCTCCATGCGTTCCATCAGGAAGGCAGAGGATCAGCGACTCTCGCTGAAAGCAGTGTATGGTATTGACGAACAGTTGTTCAGCATGATGGAACACACTCACGCGCGGGTCGGGCTCCGAAACGCACGCGATATCGAGATGCCGGATCTCACCGGCACGTCGATGTCGTGCAGGTTGAGAAGCCGGTTGACGACATCAACTCTCGGTCGACTCTGGAACCGGCGATCAACTCTACGGAAGGTACATCACATGCTTTCGCGCTTCATCCGCCACCTCGTTGTCGATCGCGAAGGTGCGCTCGCGCACCGGCTCGCCCGCCTCGAGGCCTCCAATCGTTGCCTTCAGATAGCCTTGGACGGCATGCTGGTGAGTCCCAAGTTCGTGCCCTCAGAGGAGGTTGGTTTCAACGGACAAGCCTGTCGAAAGCGCATCTTCCAGGACATCCTGGCGGTGGCGCCGGTGGAGGCGATTGTCGAGACCGGGACATGCCTGGGGGACACCACCGGCTACATGGCTCTGACGTCGCAACTTCCCGTGCATACGTGCGACTTGAATCCCAGGTTTCACGCGCTCGCCAAGACGCGCCTTTCAGAAATCGATAGTGTCCATCTCAACCTGCTGGATTCGCGCAGCTTTTTGCGGGAGAGGGCTCGCGGCCCGATGGCCGATCGGTTGCTGCTGTTCTATCTCGACGCGCATTGGTACGACGATCTGCCGCTGTCGCAGGAACTCGATATCATCGCGTCCGAGTGGACTCAGTTCATTGTCATGGTCGATGACTTTCAAGTGCCGGATGATCCCGGTTACGGCTACGACAACTACGGCGTCGACAAAGCCCTGACGCTGGACTTACTCCGCCCCTCAATCGCACAGCACGATCTGGCCGTATTCTTCCCAACCTATGCGGCGGTCCAGGAGACCGGCGCGAGACGCGGTTGCGTCATCCTGACGAAACACGGGGAGCATGCAGAAAGGCTGGAGTCGGTGGCCTCGCTGCGAAGGTGGGCGGTCTGAACAGCCGCGCTCTGAACTTCCGCGACCGAGACGCGTCGCGACGATATCCCAACGAGCCTGAGGAGCGATTGAGGTGCAACCGACCGCGTCTATAGCCGACATGCCACTCCTGGTGCTCGAACCCTCCAAGGGGTTTGTCCGCCCGAACCTGGGCGACGTCTGGGAGTACCGCGAGCTCTTGTACTTCCTCATCTGGAGGGACATCAAGGTTCGCTACAAGCAGACGGCAATGGGCGCGGCATGGGCGGTGATACAGCCGGTCATGACGATGCTGGTCTTCAGCGTGTTCTTCGGCCACTTTGCGAAGATGCCATCTGATGGCGTTCCTTACCCGGTGTTCGCGCTGGCGGCGCTGCTGCCCTGGCAACTCTTTGCGTATGCCTTGAGCGAGTCGTCGAACAGCCTGATTGCCAGCCAGAACCTGATTACCAAAGTCTATTTCCCGCGGTTGATCATCCCGATTGCCGCCGTGCTGGCGGGCCTGGTGGACTTCGCGATTGCGTTTGGCGTGTTGCTGCTGATGATGGGGTATTACCAGGTCATGCCGACTGCGGCCATCTTCCTGCTGCCGCTGTTTGTCGGTTTCGCCATCGCCTCCGCCCTCGCCGTGGGGCTCTGGCTGTCCAGCCTGAACGTGAAGTACCGGGACGTGCGTTACACCATCCCGTTTCTCACCCAACTCTGGATGTTTGCGACACCCGTGGCTTATCCGAGCAGCATCGTTCCCGAACAGTGGCGGGCGATCCTCGGGCTGAATCCGATGGCCGGAGTGGTCGAAGGGTTTCGCTGGGCGCTGCTCGGACAGGTTCGTCCCTCCCTGCCGCTGCTGAGCGTGTCGGTCGTCGCGGTGAGCGTTCTGCTCATTGGCGGCCTGGTGTACTTCCGCAAGACGGAAGCCACGTTCGCGGATCTCGTATGAGCGAGACCGCCATTCGTGTTCAGCGTCTCGGCAAGCACTACCGCATTGGCGAGCGTCGGCAATACGGAGCGCTTCGCGACACCGTCACGAATACCGTGTCCACCTCCTTCCGGCGGGTGGCCGCGTTGCTCCAGGGCGCTGCACCGCCCGCGATGCCCCCTCCCTCCAATTCGTTCTGGGCATTGCGCGACGTCTCGTTCGACGTCCCCCACGGCGGATTGGTCGGCATCATCGGCAGGAACGGCGCCGGGAAGTCGACGCTACTGAAAATTCTGTCGCGGATCACCGAGCCGACCGAGGGCCGAGTCGAGATTCGGGGACGGATCGGTTCGTTGCTCGAAGTCGGCACCGGGTTCCATCCTGAGCTGACCGGCCGCGAGAACACGTTTCTCAATGGGGCGATCCTCGGCATGAAGCGCGCGGAAATTGTCAGGAAGTTCGACGAGATCGTCGCGTTTGCCGCACTGGAGAGTTTCATCGACACGACGGTGAAGCACTATTCGACCGGCATGTACATGCGCCTGGCGTTTGCCGTTGCCGCGCACCTCGACCCCGACATTCTTGTCATCGACGAAGTCCTGGCGGTCGGCGATGCAGGGTTCCAGAAGAAGTGCCTGCGAAAGATGGAGGACGTCGCGAAGCAGGGCCGCACCATCCTCTTTGTATCGCACCAGATGAACCAGATCAGGCGACTGTGCGACACCTGTCTCTGGCTCGACGGCGGGCGCCTTCGCCAGCAAGGTCCAACGGCGGAGGTGACGAGTGCCTATGAAGCGGGGCCGGGCGTTGATGGACCGAGACCAGGCGACGATGAACGAACGGCCGCTCGTTTTACGGAGTGGCAGTTAGTCCAGCCCGGCACCGGAAACACAAATATCCTCGATACGATGGCGACGGTCACGCTCCGCCTCTTCCTCAAGGTGAACAGGCCGATCCGCTATGCCCACCACGGAATTGCGCTTTTCGGAGCCGAGCGGCAACTGATGTGGGCGACCGCCACGGACGGTATTCATCTCGATGTCGGGGTTCACCAGTTGACTTACGTGTTGCCAACGCTGCCGATTCGTCCCGGAAACTATACGTGGCAAGTGAGTCTGTACGAAGACGGTCAGTTAATCGATCTTTGGGATTGTTCACCCGATTTGATCGTGGCGACGATACCGAGGACTCACCCGAGAGATGCCTGGGCTGGTTGCCTCAACATTCCCTACGAATTCGAATCCGAGCTGGTCCCCGTAGAGGCCGCCGTGGTAGCGGCTGGTCCTGCCTGATATCGACGCGTCTCGCAGAGGACACACTCTCTCCTCCCCTCGATCCGGTTGATCGCGCCCCCGGCTCAGCTCGAGCGCGTCTCATCGCTCGCCGCTACAAGCACTCATCGCCACGGCCCGGCCGCGCTGGGACGCCGGTGTATGATCGGCCAAGATGAAACAGGTACTCATCCCCGTCCTCGCGTCATGCCTCGTCGTCGCCGCACTCTGGGCTCAAGAGTTGCCCGAAGGCGAGGGCAAGACGCTGGTACAGAACGTCTGCGGCAGTTGTCATGGGTTGGACATCGTCGTCGAGCAACGCGTCACCAAAGAGCAGTGGCAAGGGATTGTCGAGTCCATGGTTCAGCGTGGGGCGACCGTCACAGACGAAGAAATTACCGCAATCGTGGCGTACCTTGCGAAAAATTACGCGCCGCCGCCGAAATGACGGCGGCCCGGCCGTCGGCTACAGCACAAAAGGCCGGATCGCTCCGGCCCTTTGTGGCTGCTTCTTCGCCAACGCGACGTGATTACTTGGGCGTCACGTGGATCAGGGCGCCGGGATTGGCGTCTTCCAGCATCCACAGCGAGCCATCGGGGCCCTGTTGCACATCGCGGATGCGTTTTCCCACATTCCAGCGCTCGGCGGTTTTTGCGCCGCCATGCCCATCAAAGATGATGCGGTTGAGCGACATGGTTCCCATGCCGCCGATGAAGCCGTTGCCATTCCATTGCGGGAAAGTTTGCTGGCCCTTGTAGAACATGAGGCTGCCCGGCGCAATCACCGGCACCCAATAGATCGCAGGCTTCGCCAGGTCTGGCCGCGTGTCGGGGCTGGGGATCGCGACACCGTTGTAATTCGGCGCGTAGCCGACGAGCGGCCAGCCATAATTCTTGCCCGCCTCGATCAGGTTCAACTCGTCGCCGCCGCGCGGGCCATGCTCGACCTCCCACAATTCCCCGGTGGGCGAAAACGCCAGCCCATACGGCGTGCGGTGGCCGCTGGTCCAGGTTTCAGCCGGCGTCAGGTTGGGGCCGGGGAAGGTGAAGGTGCTGACCACCTTCGCGGTCTTGGCCGCTTCGGTGTCGCTGGGCGGATCGATCAGGGGAATCGTGGCCGCGCCGGTTTTGCCGAAGTTGGGATTGCCGGGGGCGGGTTTGCCGTCCAGCGTCAGGCGCAGGATCTTGCCGACAGGCTGGTCTGGGTCCTGGGCCGGGGTGAATCGCTGGCGATCGCCAACCGTGAGGAATAGATACTGCCCGTCTGGCGAGAAGGCGACGGCACCACCTTCCTGGCCGCCCTTGCCCCTGGGCAGCTGGCGCCACAGCACCGTGAAGTTTTCCAGTCTGGCCGACGTGGCGGTGGCGTTCAGCTTGGCGCGAGCCAGCGCCAGGCCGCCGCCATAATCACCCGGCTCGGCATAGGTGAGATAGATATTCTGGTCGGTGGCGTAATTCGGCGAGACGTAGACGCCCAGCATGCCGTTCTGGCCTTGCCAATAAACGGGGGGCGTATTGCCTACTGCCGCGATCTTCTCCCCCTTCGGAGACACCAGCCACACGGGCCCGATCTTTTCGGTGATCAGCATGCGGCCATCGGGCAGGAAGGCCAACCGCCAGGGCAGCTCAAAGGTGGCCACCGTGGTCATGGTGAAAGGCACGCTGGCTTCGGGCTTCTGTTCGCCCGCGTTCACTTGTGCCCACGCCGTGGTCGATACCAGAGCCAGAAGCAGGGCCGCACTTAACGTCTTCATCTGTTCCCTCCGCCGAGTGTTTGAGTCGATAGATGATACCGCGCAAGCTGCCGGAAGGCTTCAACTAACGGACCTCTCTTCCCATCTCCCGTCTCCAGCCCGACTGCTCGTCGTCGAGAACGGCAGCGCCGCATCGAACACGCCGTAAGGACCCGTAGATGAATAACGTGTGCCATTCTGGCGTCGAGGCGCCCGCCCGGCAAGGCGCGAGGAGCGCGCATACCGGGCGTATGCAAGTGACGAGCAACGCAGCCCGGCGGGATGCATCGGCGGCCAGAATACGCACGTTATTCATCTACGGGTCCTTACAGTTGTGAGCGCCATGTCGGCGAGAACGCATCGTCTTGTTCGCGAGACGGGACATGTGCATAATCGCGCAGATGTCCCCATCCCCCATCCGCTCGAGCATTCGCACTCTCGTCCTCTCCGCGCGCCGCCGTGCCGGCGTCTGCGGCCTGGTGCTGATATTCGTTGTGCCAGCGTCGCGTTCGGACGCGCAGGCGCAGGCGCCGCCGGATTCATCCGCGCAATCGACGCCGTCCCCGCAGCCGGATCCAGCGCTGCGCTTCCGAATGCCTACCGTCACCGTCACGGCGCAGAAGGTGGCGGAAGACCAGCAGAAGGTGCCAGTGAGCGTGACCGCGGTGCCGAACGACACCATCGAGAACGCCGGCGTCCACGTCGTCAATGACGCGGCGATCTTCGCGCCCAACACCTACTTCACGGAATGGTCGGCGCGAAAGCTGAGCAGCGCGCGCTTTCGCGGGATCAGCTCCAGTCCCAACAATCCGGGCGTCACCACCTACATCGACGGCGTACCGCAGATGAACTCGAACACGTCGAGTATCGAGCTGCTCGACGTCGATCAGATCGAGTTCGTGCGCGGTCCCCAGAGCGCCCTCTTCGGACGGAACACCCTCGGCGGCCTCGTCAACATCACCAGCACCAGACCGCCCATCGGGAAGTGGACAGGCGCACTGTCGCTGCCGTTCGGTACCTTCGGAGCCTGGGCCGTCCGGGGCGGCGCGTCTGGACCGATTGTCCCGGGCAAGGCGAGCCTCGGCGTGTCGTTCGCGGAGGTCAGACGCGACGGCTTCACCGTGAATGACGTCACCGGACAGGATATCGACCGTCGCTCGGCGTTTTCCGGCAAGGCGCAGTTGTTGTGGACCCCGAACAGCGCCTGGGAGGGCCGCGTCATCTTCACCGGTGAACGAGCGCGAGACGGTGACTATTCGTTGAACGACGTGGCCGCATTGCGGGCCAACCCGTTTCATGCGGCGCGCAATTTCGAGGGGCATGCCGATCGCGACGTTGTGGGCACCACCGTGCTGGCGCGGCACATGGGCGGCCCGGTCGTGTTCTCGAGCACGACCGGTTTCCTGCATTGGAAGACGCAGGATGTGACGGACCTCGACTACACGCCACGACCGCTGATCACCAGAGACAATACGGAAAAAGCCTTCCAATTCACCCAGGAGATTCGTTTCGCGTCAGCGGACATCGCGCCGATTCGGCTGACCGACGATGCCAGGCTGCGATGGCAGGCCGGGGTCTTTCTGTTCTCGCAGAACTACGACCAGGATGCCGTCAATGCCTATGCCCCGCAGCTGGTCGCTCCGTTTGCCGTCAGTCAGCATTCGCCGCGCTCGAGTCTGAACGACGTCGGCGTGGGCGTGTTCGGCCAAGGTACCGTGACGTTCCACGATCGGCTCGACCTGACCGCGGGGGCCCGCCTGGACGTGGAGGGCAAGCGTGCGACTCTCGAGAGCTTCTTCGACCCGCTCATCGCGCCGGCCACCTCGGTGAACGCCGATAAGACCTTCTCGAATGTGTCGCCTCAGGCGTCGCTGGGCTATCGATGGCAACCGGACAAGACCGTCTATGCGACGGTCGGCCGCGGCTACAAGGCCGGCGGGTTCAACTCGGCGGCGCCGGCGGGGAGCACCGCGTACGGCGAGGAGAGCACCTGGACGGTCGAGGGAGGCGTAAAAACGTTCTGGGCCAACCATCGCGTCTCCACCAACGCCGCGCTGTTCTACATTCATTGGGACGACCTGCAGCTGAATGTGCCCGACCCGGCCGTGCCGGCGCAGTTCTACATCACCAACATCGGCGGCGCCGTCAGCAAGGGTGTGGAGTTCGAGATCGGAGCGAAGGTGGCACCCGGGATCGACGTGTTCACGGCGGCGGGCTACACCCACGCGCGATTCGCGCCGGGCAGCTTCTCGTCCGGCGTCAACGTGGCCGGCAATCAGCTGCCCAACACGCCGGACTACACCACGAGCGCCGGCATCCAGTACTCGAGGGCCATCGCGCCGGCGACTACCATCGTCGGCCGCGCGGACGTCGTGTTCTACGGCGCCTTCAAATACACCGACGCCAACACGCTCGGGCAGGACGCCTACTCCCTGGTCAATGTTCGCGCCGGCATCACTGCACGGTACTGGCTGGCCGAGCTCGTGGTGCGCAATGCGTTCGACACGCGCTATATCCCGTTGGCATTTCCGTATGCGAGCTTCGCCCCTTCAGGCTTCGTGGGCGAAATGGGCGCGCCGCGCACGGTCACGGTGGGCGCCGGCGTCCGGTTCTAGCGGGCCTCCGGCCCCCGAAGGGCCTCGGCCCGCCATAGTTCACTTGCGAGCCCCGAAACCTGACGCGTTGAGTCACGTTTCGGGTTCTCAAGGGTTCTAGTCCGAGGAAGGAGCATGTGATGTCGACAGATGTGGCGGTGGTCCTCGACGCCACGCAGATCAGCGCGTATCGCAGCGACGGATATCTGGTGGTTCGCCGGGTCTTTTCCCCGGATACCATCGCGGCCCTCGACGCCGAAGCCAATCGCCGCACCAGCGCACCGACCTGATCGACCAGGACAACATCCGTTGCCGCTGGCAGAACGACGCCGACACCGGCGCGTGTCGCTTCGACTGTTTCGATCCCGTGATCGACCTGAGCCCGTTGTGCGCGTCGACCGCGCGCGACCCTCGACTGCTCGACCTCGTCGGCGCGCTCTATGGTGAGCCGGCCTGTCTGTTCAAGGAGAAGTTGATCTTCAAGTCTCCCGGGACATCGGGCTACAAACTGCACCAGGACTATATTTCGTGGCCGTCGTTTCCGACCTCGTTCCTGACGGTCATCGTGGCCATCGACCCGGCGGACCGGGAAAGTGGCGCGACGGAAGTGTTCGCCGGCTATCACCAACGAGGGTGTCTGATCTGAGCCCGCGAGATGGTCACTATCATCAGCTCGCAGACGATAGCGTCGATCCGGCGACGGGCGTGATGCTGGAGCTCGACCCTGGCGATATCGGGATTTTCAGCGGCTTCACGCCGCACCGGTCCGGGCCGAATCGCTCGTCGCACTGGCGGCGGCTGCTGTATCTCGGCTACAACGCGCTCAGTGATGGCAGCGAGCAACGCGATCAGCACTATGTCGGATTCAGCCGGTGGCTCCAGGATCGATACGCGGAGTACGGCAGGACGGCCACCTTTTTTCGATAATTCCTGCCGCCACCGGCCACGCCTCCAGGGGCGCTGCATTGAACGCCTGGCCAGCCGGCGCAATGAGCAAGGCCCAAGTCAGCATCGAAGACCAAGACAAACAATCAACCGGACATGCGGGTCCGGCGTGCGCATGGGAGTGGACCCCGGCGGGCAGCTGTCGTGTTGCACAACGGTCGGATGCACAGGCTGGCGCCCTGAGCGAGCCGCCGCCCTCTCCCAATTGACTATTTTTATAGCAACGTGCTAGAAACATAAGCACAGTTGACACGTCGGATTGGCATCTCGGCCGGCAATAACGTGCGAGACAAGCCCCACGTCTACACCACGGAGACGCCGCGGCTCAATGAATGGGGGCTGACCGGCGACTGGACGATCGGCGCCGAGCAGGCCCGCCTGAACACCCGCGACGGCCGGGTCGCCTACCGCTTCCACGCCCGGGATCTGCATCTGGTGATGGGACCGGCGCCCGACGGTACGCCCGTCCGGTTTCGGATCACCATCGACGGCGCCGCGCCGGGTGACAGCCGCGGCATAGATGTGGATGCCGCGGGGCACGGGACAGTGACGCGGCAGCGTCTCTATCAACTGATTCGGCAGCAGGGCCCGATTGTCGACCATATATTTGAGATCACCTTTTTCGATGCCGGCGTACACGCCTACGCCTTCACCTTCGGCTAGCAGCCCCGTGGTGGAAGTCTGGCATCGCACCGAGACGGGCGCGGATGAATCGCCCGGCGAATGCAGCCAGACTTTTCATCCCAGCTGCTAACATCAGTGTGGGTGGTCGCGACAACGCCTGAGAGGTCAACCATGACACGACAGATTTGGAACATGCCACGCACGGTGCTCATTCTCTCGGGGCTGATGCTGGCCGCGTTGGCGATCAGAAACTACCCGGCGGCCGCTGAAGGGGCGCGCGCGCTGCCCGCGCCTGCCGTCGATCTGCCCCCCGCACAGGCGAGCTCAGCGGTGGTCGTCCTTGCCGGCGGGTGCTTCTGGGGGGTGCAGGGCGTATTTCAACACACCAAGGGCGTGACCAGCGCCGTCTCCGGCTATGCCGGGGGCGACGAGAGAGCGGCGCACTACGAGCTCGTGGGCAGAGGCAGCACCGGGCACGCCGAATCCGTACAGGTGACCTACGACCCGCGTCAAATCAGCTATGGGCGGCTGCTCCAGATCTTCTTCTCGGTGGTCCACGATCCCACCGAGCTCAATCGGCAGGGGCCGGATACCGGCACGCAGTATCGCTCGGCCATCTTTCCCGCCAGCGACGCGCAGGCGCACGTCGCGAAAGCCTACATCGCGCAGATCGATCAGGCCCACGCGTTCAAGAAGGCCATCGTAACGCGCATTGAACCGGGCCGCACGTTCTATCCGGCCGAGGACTATCATCAGGACTATCTGACGCACAATCCCATGAACCCGTATATCAGAATCAACGATTTGCCGAAGATCGAGGATCTCAAGCGCTTCCTGCCCGACGTGTATCGTGCGGCCCCGGTGCTGGTGGCGGGCGCGCGCGCTTCTCGGTGAGTCCGGACCGCTGTTGCTGTCGGGTGGCAGACTCTCCATCCTCCGACTCAGCTTGAACGACTGCCGCCTGAAAGGCGGTGAACTCCGCGCGCGACTGAAAGTCGCAGACCGCGCCGCCTTTCGTGCGGCAGTCGTTCAATAGTCACGATCGTGGTTCGCACGATGCCCACGTGCTC
>JBDTVS010000043.1:0-12755 GCA_040007095.1 Acidobacteriota bacterium | reverse complement strand
GCCTCGTCCGGACGTTCACGCATCGTTGCGGCCCGTACACTCGCTCACCCCGCTGAACGGGGCTTTGTCGGTGGGCTTCGCCGTCGGGATCTCCCGCGCCGGCGCCACCCAAGCTATGCGGCTTCGACCTTTTACCGCTTCAGGACTCTCACCTTACGGATCCACGGGTACCTCCAGGCATCACACAATTAAATCTGCCGGCAGAAGTAGTTGACTCCGCGCATCATTGGCCGCTGAGTCGAAATTTGCTCATTGCACAGCGGCACAGACGCATCCTCGCCGCCTCCTTTATGATGCGAAAGAGTCCACCATGACTGATTCCGCCAGACGAGGGCGGAGACCCTTGGCGATTCAGAAAAATGCGAGCAATTGAGGAATCCCCAGCCGAAAGGGCCGGTGCGCTCAGGCCCGCCTAATCTAGAAAGAAACGGGTTCACGCTGCGGGTCTGACCTCCACGATCAGACCAAGGGATTCGAGGCGCTTGACGAGGCGGCGCGCCGTCTGCGCCTGGTTACGCCGTTCAAAATGGTCGGCACTGCACCGAGTTCGACATAGGTGACGTTGTCTTTCAGCATGTAGTACGCGGCGGTGAGCATGGAGGCGACCACGGCGAGGATCGCTTTCTTGGGACCCCGTCGGCTCTTGAGACGGAGGAATTGCGCACGCAGATACGTCTTCTGCGTGCGCGCCGCCACCCAGGCGACCTGGACCAGCGTGGTCTTGAGCCACGGATTGCCGCGTTCGTGTGCGGGTCGAGAGCCGCTTCCAGCGCGCGGCGTGGTGTGCCGGCTCCTCGATCTCCTGCGCGCGGCCTTCCCCAAGGCGCGCTTTCTGGTGCGCCTCGACGGTGGCTTTGCCACGCCGACGCTCCTCGAGATCTTGGACGCCGAAGCGAGACTCGACTATGTCATCGTCATGGCCAAAAACGCGGTCTTGCCCAGCGCGTCCAAGTACACCTCGTCCTGCCGACGGACCTCGATATCCTGCTGCAAGCACGTCCGCCGCACTCTCTTCTGAACGTCGTCCTACACGAGTGAGTAATGGACCACAGCCAATACACCGCTGACTTGCGCTTGAATCCTGATGGAGCGACCGCCGTTTGGTGCGATACTGGGGTGGTTCCAGGACTTGATGCCGGTCAGAAAAACTCGCCCGTTCGACCCGCAGGTCTTTCTCGAATCGGCAGGACTCGGGAAACGAATCGTCACTTATGGGGAGAAGGCCGTCATCTTCTCCCAAGGGGACCCGTGCGATAGCGTGATGTACCTGCGGCGCGGTGGGGTTCGGATTTCGGTCATGTCGAGCGCCGGCAAAGAGGCCATCGTGGCCACGCTGGACGCTGGGAACTTTCTAGGCGAAGGTGCGCTGGCCGGACACGCGGTTCGCCTGCACAAGGCGACGACAACGGTAACGAGCGAGCTCCTCGTTATTCCCAAGCCACAGATGATTCGCCTGCTGCATAGCGAGCACGCGTTTTCGGACCGATTCATCGCGTGCATGCTGGCTCAGAACGCCCGACTCGAAGCCGACTTGGTCGATCATCTATTCAACTCGAGCGAGAAACGGCTAGCCCGCACATTGCTGTTGCTCGCGCGCTACGGCAAGAGGAGCTCACCGCTAAAGCTGATGCCATCAGTCTCTCAAGAAACCCTCGCCGAAATGATCGGGACGACCCGGTCCCGCGTGAACTTCTTCTTGAACAGGTTCAGGAAGCTTGGCTTCATCAAGTATGACGCCACCGGCCTTACGATCCATCCGTCGCTCCTGACCGTCGTCGTGCACGAGTAGCCGTATTGGATCGTGTGACGCTTCCCCTTCGATCCTATTCGCGCTGAAGTACAACACGCCATGTCAGTCGATGCCAAAATACCCGTCCCGCCGGAGAAACCCGAGCTCGGGCGTTTTTTCTCAGCACTGCCTTCCTGCTGTCCAAGCACCGGGCTCTCGCTGGAATCCATGTCGAGCACGACGCGGTCGGCTCGGTCGAACGTCTCAGCCTGTCCGATCAGGTCGCGGCTCACGGCCATCAGCCCGACGAGGTTCTGCTCCCCGGTCAGCAACTCAGTCTCGAACCAGTGCAGCGTCGAGGTCAGCGCCGCACTCCGATCCCACCGCTTCGGCGATCCGAATCAGCCGAAACGTCGGATCGATCGGGAGACGTTGCGCGTCGTTGAGGTCTTCGTAGCCCGCCAAGCGGCGGTAGATCGATTGCCGCAGGAGATCCGGCAACGGGAACTGGGTGTTCAGTCCGTGGCGGGAGTCGCGCAAGTGCGCGGCGATGATCGCCTCCAGCCCGAGGCGTTCGTCCAACTCGCGGACCAGAATCAGGCCGGCGTCTGACGTGACGGGCGATCCCTGAAACGCGACCTTCAGAAACCCGTTGAAGGTGAACTGAAAGGGCTCGGATTCCTTCTCACCCACAGGGTGTTACCCGTTCTTGCAGGGTTCCTCGCGTCAGACCCCTGGAAAATCAAGGCGCGACGCCTGTTCTGCGGAGGAGAGTACCACGACCAAATCGGAAATCCGGGAATCAGAAGAGGGCGAAGGTTAACCGAACACCGCCTATGGGCGGAGACCGGCGAAGCCCCACGCCACAGCCACCGGCTTCGCGCCCCTGCGCTGGCACTCCGAGTCCAGGTCGAGCGGGCTGCCGACCGCTATCCGGCCACACTGAGCCGAATCCTGTGCCGATTTCGCATTCCAGCGTGGAGGCCTGCCATGATGGAACTTCACCTTGATGCGGTACGCCCGCTGGTGCTCCCTCTCCTTGTGACCGCTCTTGTCATCTCAACCGCTATCCCAGCGAAGGCGCAGGACCGCTCTGGACCGATCGAGGATGTGCGGGCGCCTGAAGTGTTCGCTCATTTCGGAGCCTTTCGGGCCGGCACCGACGAGGGCGCCATCGGCACCGGTCAGAGCTACGGCGCGACGATTGCCATTCCGATCTCGCGAAGGCTCACCGCCGATCTGGACTTTCAGACGAGCACGGCAAGTCGTACGAACAGTTTCGCGACCGAGCTGTTCACCTACCAGACGACACGAAGGCTGATCGTTCCGAGCCTGGTGTACCGGTTCGGGCGGGAGGCGGTGTACGGCTTCGTGGGTGGCGGGATTGGCGCCGAGTTCGGCAACGACATCTATCGGCACGACTATAGACCAGAGGGCAGATCTCCGGGTCCCGGCCTTCCTCCCGCGATCGCAATCGCATCCGGGATCGTCGAGACCCGCACCTCCAACCGCGGCAGAATCATGTCGTTTCGGGGCGGTGTGGTCCTCTTTCCGACGCGACGATTCGGCGTGCGCGGCGAGGCCTATCTGGCCGGCTGGCACCGTGGGGCCCGAATCGGCATTGGCTACAGATTCCGCTGACCAGCCGATCTGATGACGCGTCCTCCGGGCCGGTTTCCAAGACAACCGGCTCCGTCGAGGGACCATGCTGTTCACAACTGTGTTGCTGCAGTGTTCGACAATGGTCTGGGCTTCGCCCATGCCGTAGGTACTGCTGACCTGGGCGATGGAGTGAAAGCCGAGCACACAACGGTCGCCGAACTTGCGCAGGCGGGCCAAGGCGGCCTTGAGACGGTCGATGGTGCCCAGCGAATCCTGTCCATGGCGAATTCCAAATCGTGAGCTCGGCGCGGATTCACACGGGCGCAAAGCGCGCGAGAGCGGCTTCGATCATCAAGGCTTCCCGATTGATCCGCGAGCTCCTTCGACTCTCATGCCGCGATCGGCGTGTGATAGAGGCCGCGACAATGCGGCTGCCACCGGTACGAACCGAGGCTCGCGTCGGGACCGCCCTGGTCCGAGATCGATGTCGGCGGACGCCCGGCCAACCCAGCGTGGGCGCGATACCCGTTGTAGTAGCGCTGGAACTCGAAGAGCCTCCGCTCCAGGTCGGCGCCCGTCCAGAAGAGCGTGCGGTCCAGACACTCCCGCCGAATCGTCCCAATCAGGCGTTCCACAAAGGGATGCGAACGCGGCGCATACGGCACCGTCTTGATTTCCTCCACATCGAGGATGCGCAGGTTTGCCTGCCACCGGTGGAACTGGAACAGCGGATCATGATCCGAACTCAGATACGTCGGTGGCGTTTGGCCTCGTGTCGCGCGGTTGAACATGCGACAGAGTTCCACACCATCCACCGCGCCCCGGTGCACGCTAAAGCCCACGATCCGACGCGTGCACTGGTCCATCACGATGAGCACCCAATATGTGCGAAGCATCACCGATTCGCATCGAAACAGATCCACGCTCCACAGGCTGTCTTTTGCATGGCCGAGCAGTGTGAGCCACGACGGTCCCGCGGCATCAGGTTTCGGCGTGTACCGCACGGCCAGGATGCGCCGCACCACATCCTTGTTCATCGGCATGCCGAACGCGAGCGTGATCTGGTGCGCGATACGCGGACATCCCCAGGTCGGATTGTGCTGTTTCATGTCGAGCACAGCCGCGATGATCTCGCGACTGGGACCCTTTGGGCCAGGCTTCTTCTGGGGGGTGGACGAGAACAGCTGCCGATACTTCCTGGCGGTCAGCGTGCGATGGATACGCAAGAGCGTGGACGGCTTCAGGACGATCGCGGCACGGACCACCCAGGTTGGTCGCATGAGCAGCGCGCAGAATCCAGCGACCACGCGATCACGGAATCGGAGGCGTGGCGAACGCTTCTTGGCGCGATTGAGGATCAACAACTGCTGTTTGAGGAGGAGCGATTCCGCCACCACGGCACGCACACCGCCGGGTCCGGCGAGCCGCGCGATGGTCGCCAGCACATGCACAAGAAGGACTGCCAAATCGCGCACCGACCCAATCCTAACAAGATCGCGAAATCTTCAAAAACGTCCGAGAATTATGATTTCGCCATGCACAGGAGGGCCGTTCCTTCGAATCCACCTGCCGCAAACTCCGCCGGTTCCTCGAACAGCAGCGCTGTTAAGATCTCACCCGCAGATTTCCACGAGGAGCCTCTTTGAAAAGCTATCGAAACCGGGCCGCTAGAGCGGTTTCCGATCGGTCGTAGTCAGAAATCAACCGCTGACGCTGAGATGTGCTCGAGATTTCGTCGGATCGGTACTACGACCAATCCGAAACCGCTCTAATGTAACCCTGGGATTCCGGGAGTAAAGATATGAGGCCAATGAAATCTAACACCGTGTTTACACGCTTCGCGAAGTTGACGGCACGTGTGACGGGCAGGCCGGTCACTTTCGCGATGGCAGTGACGATCCTCCTTGTATGGGCATTCACCGGCCCCTTATTCGGGTTCAGTGATACGTGGCAGCTTATAATTAACACCGGCACCACCATTGTGACTTTCCTCATGGTGTTTCTTATCCAGAACACACAGAACCGGGATTCCGAGGCTATACAAATTAAGCTGGATGAGATAATTCGTGTAATCGAAGGGGCTCACAACGCACTGCTAGATTTGGAGGAGTTAGAGGAGAAGGATCTTGACCGCATCCGTGCTAATTACCAGAAATTAGCAGAGAGCGCCAGAACAGACTTGCGGCGAGGCAAGATGGATACGGATGCCCCTAAAGTTGAAGCCGAGAATGAACGGCCGGGGACATAAGTGACAGATCAGTCCGGCCGGGGACACGAGTAACACTTGGTTTGCGGTTACTGTCGATCGGCCCTCAAATCGACTATGCAGTGGCTGCCGCTGTCAACCCCGATGCGCGAACGAGGTCCGAGCTATTGGTCGTCACCGTAACGGGCTGTCCCAATCGACTATTCGCGGTCAGTGCCGCATGAAGGGGTCCGTCGGCGAGCCGCATTCGGTTCTTCGTGATCACCGGCCCCGCGGGCACGGTGTCCGACGATTTGAGACGCGGTCATCGCCTGTGCCTGCCAAATAGTCCGTTCTTGTTGTCGCAGTTGATGTTGCCGACAAGCGCAGCTACGCGTCTGGGTCATGAAGTCGGTATTTCTGGCCGTCTTGCAGACCCTGCGGACTTGGGCGCATTCGCGCCGCACTTCAACTCGAAATACTGGCGCTCCGGCACCAACTCTTCGTGTTGCAACGAACTCGAGCCCGGCGAGTTCGAGTCGCGGCGACCGACCGGCACCTCTGGGTCCTGCTCTCGCGCGTCTGGACTGGATGGCGAAGGGTTCTCGTGATCGTCAAGCCTGAGACCGTCATCGGGTGGCATCGTCGCGGTTTTCGACTCTGGTGGACGTGGAAAAGCCGACGCCGCCTCGGGCGACCGACCGTGCCCGCCGACGTCCGGATGCTGATTCACACCATGGCGAACGCCAACCCGCGTTGGGCGCACCGCGGATTCATGTGGCGGATCCGTCGTCGATCGTGCGCGAGGAGGACGAAGACGAACAAGAGCCGATAGGTCACCGTCGGGACGACGAAGAAATCGGCCGCCACGATCTGGTCGGTGTGATTCCGCAAGAATGTGCGCCAAGCCTGGGATGGCGGCGGTCGTCGGCGCCCCATGTATTTCGCGACCGTCGCTTGACAGACGTCGATCCCGAGTTTCAGTAATTCCCCATCCCGGAAGTCGGCGGTCTCCATCATCGCTACGAACGCCGCGCGGCCTGAGCGCGCACCGCGCCGCCGACTCGACGCACTGGAGCGTCGTGAATCGACAACCGCGGCCACAGCCCTACTGGCGCGGCAACACATCAGTCGTCCCGACCTCTCTATAGGTCACGACCGTTGCGCCCCAACCTTCATGCTGGCGACCTGCGCAATAGCGGATTCCGCGACGACGTCGGGTTGCCGCTGACCTGTAGCTCCGACTGAATGACGGTGCACGGAAGTCAGATCGCCGGCCGGAATTTGCCGCTTCTGAGCAGTCGACTATCTGGTAACCACAGCCTGGTCCGTGGTGGCGCGCCCGAGGAGGTCATGTCGCGAGCGTTCGCCCCCACCGTTACGCCGGACGATCGGACTCTCGTGTTCTCATCGGCCGACGCCGGTGTAATCGGAACGCTCTGGAAGACCAACGCATGGCGACCACGACGGTGCCGGCCGCTGACGGCGTGACCGGACGAGGTATCGGCGTGTCTTTGTCCAGCGACAAGTGCGTACGCGACCGCTCATGGTACGAACAATAGCGAGTCAGCAGGCGGTGCAGACCTGCTTCGTTCACGCCGGTGGTGGTGAACCAGTCGAGCTCGTCGACGGCTATAGCCCTACCGTGACGCCAGATGGCCGGTCCGTGCTATTCATCTCCGCGACTGGTGGGCTGCAGTCTCCATGGAACGTCTCCCTCCAAGGAGGAGCGCCCCGGCAGCTGGTCAATCTGTATGCTGGAGCCCAGAGCCTCGCCGTCTCGCCCGATGGCAGGTCGATTGCGTTCTGGTCGCAAGACGATCAGAACAAACGCACACTTCGGACATGCACGCTGCCGGCATGCGAGGAGCTCAGGAGTCTGACGGCACCGCCTAGCCAGCGCCGCCTTCGCTACACGCCGGACGGACGGGCGATCGCGTACCTCGACCCGACCATGACCAACATCTGGCTCCTGCCCCTTGCCGGCGGCTCGTCGCGCCAGCTGACGCACTTTCTTCCGGGGCCGACGATCGGCGACTTCGATTGGTCGCGCGATGGGAAGCAGCTCGCCGTGTTGCGCTCTACGGTTGCTAATCTAACGACATTGTGCTGTTCAAAGGGCTGGGCGGATAAGCCCGACCCTTGTCAGCCCGCTGTGATCGTCCTCGACAACTTGAACGAAGGCGTCCTCACGCCCGACATCTACGATCCGGTGCTCAATCCGCTCTATCGCGACGTGCTCGAGCACTACAGCACCGTCGCGCTGCCGTGTCGCGTCGGCCGTGGTGGCGACCCGGATCGGAAAGGCAAGGTCGAATCGAGAACATGCAAAATCGTGGGGCGCCGATGTCTTCGCCGAGCGCATAGGATACGTCGGGAGGACGACGGCATGAAATGGACGTCACCCTGGTCGCGGAGCTGGAGCCTGGCCATGTGAGAACGCACGACCTGGGCCAAATCGAGCGCGAGCACGATCACGCCTTTCCAGACACCTCTGATGAGCTTGAGTATGATCATATCTAATGTCATACTTCAATGATATGGGTACAACCGAGCGCGTCACCGTCACCCTGAACGCTGACTTGGTAGAGCGCATCGACCGCCTGGAACGCAACAGGAGTCGCTTCATCGCCGAGGCCGTGGAACACGAGCTGGCGCGTCGGCGCCATGACGCTCTCCTCCGCTCCGTTCACAACCCGCATGCGGACACCGCCGAACTCGTCGACACGGGATTGGGAGACTGGACATCTGATCTGTCTGGCGACGAGGACTTGGTCAATATGGCGGCGGGAACGCCTGTCCGTTGGGTCGAGGGACACGGGTGGACCAAGGAACCGGCGTGACGCTCGATCGAGGAACGGTCGTGCTCGTGGAGCTTGATCCGACCGTCGGTCACGAGCAACGCGGTGTCCGACCGTGCGTCGCGGTGAGCGATCCGACCGTGAATGCCGATCAGCGGTTTCCTCTCATCGCCGTGGTGCCAGTCACCGGCACGCCGGGCGAGGGTGCGTTGTACCCGACCCTCGCGCCTGGGCCCAGCGGTTTGACCAAGCCGTCATACGCCCTGATCGACCATCTTCGCTCCATCGACAAGCGCCGCATTCGCCGACTCTTCGGACAGGTTTCGGCTGGCGAACTCGCCGGGATTGACCAGGGGCTCGAGCTCTTCCTCGGCCTTGGCGTGGGCCGATAGGAGGCTCCTAAGACACCAGGCGGGAAGGCCGCGTGGCCGCACATGCAGCCGATCACGCGACGGATTTTATCTTTCGAGCTCGTGAGCGGGTCGCACTTTCCAGGGTACGCACGCGTCACGCGATCGGCCTCGCCGGCATGGCCATCGGCTTCATCCCCAGTGCCTCGCGTACCTTGTTCTCGATCGCATAGGCCACATACCGTTTCTGCTCCACATACTCGTGCCGGTTGTAGGTGCCCGCAACGCCGCCGATCTCGTGATCGAGCAGGCGATCGACCCACGGGCTGGGACACGTGGCGTTCGCCCAGGTCGACGCCGTCCGTCGCAGATCGTGTGGGTCGAAATCCTCGACCTTCGCCAACGCTCGCATCACGGCATCCTCTTTCCCAAAGAAATTCGCCATCGAGTTCCCGGGATTCGTGCGACTCGGAAAGACCCAATCCGAGATCTGTTCGCGGGGCCAACCGCCGTACTTCTTCCCATTCCACGTGCCCCCGTACTCCGCGTTTTTCCTGGCGAGCTCGCGCTCGTGATAGTTCTTCAGTGTGCGGAGGACCGCGACCGCCATGGGGGCCAGCGGGACGAGATGGGGATCCTGACGAGTGTCGGTCGGCTTGCGTTTCCGGAACTGGAACGCCTTCGTCCAGAGGCCGGCGTCGAGGTCGATGGCGGACCACCGCATGTGCAGCACTTCCCCGCCCCGCTGCGCGGTCAGGATGCGCAACTTGAACTGCTCCCCGATGAGCGGGCGCCCTGCGGCCGTGAATTCATCCTCCCACACGCGCCAGAGACGCTTCAGTTCGGCCGGCTCCAGCACTCGGTGCCGTTGGCCGGCGGGTTTCGCCCGCTCGATCCCGTGCGCCGGGTTGTACTCGATCGCGTCGATGCCCTGCGAAATGCCAAACCGAAAGAGCCGCGACACAATCGCGCGCACGTGATCGGACGAGGCCGGCGCATTGCGCGGCGGGTCGGCGATCCGGTTGAGCAACTGGGCCACATCCCGCCGCTTGATGCTGCCCACGGGCTGGTCATCCCAGTGCGGGCGCAATTCGGCGTCGATCCAGTACACGTCCTGCTTCCACGACTTCTTCTTCTTCTTGCAGTGCCGCTCGATGTACTCCGTGGCCAGATCCTTGAAGAGCACCACCGTCGCGGGTGCCCCAGCCGCAGGGGCTGTGGCGACGCGGCGCGTCCTGGCGCGCTCGCGCGCGGCCGCCAGGTCGATCTCCGGATAGCGCCCCAACTTGACGCGGACCACGCGGCGTTCCGCGGGCGCGGCCGACGGCAAAGCCGAGCGGTGCACCAGGTAGAAGGTCTTCTTGCCGGTGGGCAGCACGCGCACCGAGAGGCCGCTGGTTTTGGTGTCGTAGTATTCGACGGTCCGTGGCAGGGGCTTGAGGCTCTGCAGCGTCCGTTCCGTAAAGGCGATAGCGGGCACGGACGGACAATACCACATAATTCACAATCGCGACCACCACAATAAAGGTAACTATATGTGTTCGCGCGACCGGACTCAGGCGAACGGTGCCGAACGACCACGGACACGATAATCGCACTCTCCTGGAAGAAATCAGTGCATGGTGAACATCGGCGGACCATCGCGAACCATCAAGCACTAGACAATTTATAATTCGTAATCAGCAGGTCACCCGTTCAAGTCGGGTCGCCGGCTCCAAAATTCTTAACGAATCAGCGATATTTTGGTTTCTGTTCGTCTGCCGTACCTGCTAAGTGCAGCCTATGTGCAGCCAATTGACGGTGTTCGGCGACGTTAGCGGACGTTCGGACGCCGTTCCGATTCCTCGACCGGTCCATTGGCAAGCGCCGCCAGCTAGAGAAACTATGTAGCGGCCCACGCGATCGGATCGCGACACATCCGATCAGAAACTGGAGGCTCCTTCGCGGCTGACGCGGGCTCCGCCTAGAATTCTCCGGGCATCCGGGAACCGAGGCCGACCCGCCACTGGTGCAGTGAGCCCGTTATGTAGCGTGGCCCGGGGAGTGACGGCCACATCATTGGTGCCACCTGCGGCGAGCCGCAGGTGAGCCCGTTTGGGAGAATGTTCTCCATGCCGTCTCCCTGTCCCCGGATGCTCCGTGTGCAGTACGGAGGAGCGTCCGATGAAAAACTCTCGTCGTCGTCCTGGCAAACCTCGCACCTCGCCGTCCGTGCTGGAGCGCATCAACCCGAATGTCGCGGGCATCGATTGCGGATCGGCGGAACACTTCGTCGCCGTCCCGCCCGATCGCGATCCGAGCCCGGTGCAATCCTTCAGCACGTTCACGAGCGATCTGGAACGCCTCGCAGACTGGCTCATCGCGTGCGGCGTGACCAGTGTGGCCATGGAAGCCACCGGCGTGTACTGGATCCCGGTGTACGACATCTTGGAAGCGCGAGGACTGGCCGTCCTGCTCGTCAACGCCCGACACATCAAGAACGTCCCGGGGCGGAAGAGCGACGTCGCCGATTGCGAGTGGTTACGCGAGCTCCACAGCGTGGGCCTATTGCGGGGAAGTTTTCGTCCCACGGCCGCCATGGTAGCGCTTCGCACCTATCTGCGCCATCGGCAGACACTCATCGAGAGCGCCAGCACGTACATCCAGCGCATGCAGAAGGCGCTCGTCCAGATGAACCTGCAACTGCCGCTCGTGGTGACCGATATTACCGGCGTCACCGGCATGTTGATCCTGCGCGCGATTGTCGCGGGACAACGTGAGCCGCCACAGCACGATCGGCACCGGCGATCGTCGGCGCGCGGCCGTGAGCGCTCCCGCCCGCGACCGATTCGTGCATTTCGGCTCGTTCATGCATCCTCCTCGCCATGTGATCGTCCGTCCGGCAAGAGCGTGACAAGGTCGACCGCGCGGCATGACGACGCCGGTGCCTCCGGACGTAGTCATCGGATACGCGCCATTCGACTCATTCGATTCGCTTGTTCGTCATGGCCGCGATCTCGTGCCCCATACTTGATGGAACAGCAGGTGGGACCGAAACCTTACGACGACGACGAAGACGCGAAGACGCGCGGCCGCCGCTCGGGTCACACACGAGTGGTGGCAGACGTGTCTTCGGTCGCTTGCTAAACTCGGGCGGGAGTCTAACGGGCCAACGGGATGGACAGAAAAAGATGTTGCGTCGGACCGCAGCAGGCCGATTGGGCTTCAGTTACCACCCGGCTCGAGCGCTCAAAGCGGCGGGGAGGCGTTCGATCCCGCGTTGTCGAGGAGTTCTTTCAGTGGCGTTCGAACAACGCGTCCCGAGCTAGCGCCAAGTTCGGTTTCACCGAGCGCCAGGCATGTCCTCTGGTCGCGCCATGGTGCATTCCGGCGTCTGCCTGCTACGCCAGTACTCGTCATTCGGTGGCGTCGATCACGGGCGACTTCAGGTCAGACCCGGAGTTTTTTGCCGAGCTCGTCCAGCTCGGTTAGATTCCTCGAGTACTCATTTACTGATTCCTCTTGGTCTTGCGGGCGGCCGAGGGGGTGCCCGTTGGCCGCGCGCGTTGCCTTTTCTCTCCTGAAAGGTCGTACGGCATGAAGCGCCTCTGAGATCAAGATCGGCACAGAGAAACGCGGCGCCGAGTTCGGCGACGAGCTCTTCGACGGCTTAGCCCTCGGAGCCGAAACGTCTGCCGCCAAAATCGCGCCCCAGACGGGTCGCGGGCGTGCAGGTGAGAATAGGAAACATTAGCGGGGGGTCCCAGGTTGACGGAATGCCCGCCATCGGACCCCGGCCCCTGCCCTGCCTGCCCCCAGCCACAGCGCAGATTAGCCGCCCCATCAGCGGGTACCCTCGGCGCGGCTCGCGACGTCCTTCAATACCGGAACATGCGACTAAATTTCGACCTCAGCGTCGCCAACAGAGCCCGCTGTCATCTCGGTGACTATGCTCCCGACCGGCCCGATTGGTTCCGGCCATATGTCAATGCGTGCACCGCGTTCTGGGAAGATTTCTACCGACACACGCTAGTGTCCTGGCACTGAAATAAGCGAAATAAATTTACCCGTGCGCTCGTACTCCGTTACAAGGCGGTGCGCATGCGCAC
>JBDTVS010000042.1:0-34562 GCA_040007095.1 Acidobacteriota bacterium | reverse complement strand
CAGTCTGGTTCCCACCATCGACGGAATGCTGCACCACTTCAACAACGTTGGCCTCTACGACGCGCTCTTTGTGATGCAGGACGCCGAGAGCAAGACGCTTTGGCGGCACATCGACGGCGCGGCGCTGCACGGACCCATGGTTGGCCGCACGCTGGGGCGGTGTCGAACCTCCTGCAGATGAGCGTCAAGCAGGCGCTCACTCTCGACAAACGCGTGCCGGTCGCGATTTCTGATCGCCTGTACTTCGCCGGCGGCCGCCAGTTTGGTACGGCGCCCGCGGTTGGGGGCGGCGGCGCGCGGGGCGGCCGTGGCGGGCCGAGTGTGACTGCACAGCTCGCGCCAATGTTCGAACGGACGCTCGGCAAAGAAGACACGCGTCGGCTAGGTATTTGGACCAGCACGACTCGACGGTACTATCCGATGGAGATGTTGAGCGATCGCGGAAACGCGTTCATCGACCAGATCGACGGCGGCGGCCAGACAATCTTCCTTCTGGATCTTCAGACGCTTCATGGTGTTTTCGCACGCCACGAACTTTACGCGCGGTGGGGTCAACGCCGCGATCCCGCCGGCCAGTGCGGTGTTCATCTGCATCACCAGGCCGATGCCCTTGCCGTGCGCGACGACCCTGATTTCTGTGACGTCGATGCCAAGCGCCTCTTGAACGTTCTCGATGTTGTTCAGCGCGGCTTCCCATACCTGGGGGTCGGCACCGGTCACCTCGAAGACGATGCGATGCGGCGTACGGCCCTGCGCCGTACGGTCGATTGAACGCTCGTGCAGAAAGGCGTCATCGACGCGATCGAGGCGCTCTCGCTTCTGGCGAACCACTCGTCCCAAGTCGGCTCGTAGGCGCTCGGCCTCGCGCTCTCGGTCCTTCCAGACATCAAGGACGATTGCTTTGAACAGGCTCATATACGCAGGCTCCGGCTGCAGCCGCGACAGCAAATCGGAAAACAGCTGCTCAAGTTCTCGTTTCGTCGTCTTCACGCGTCCGCACTTCCGACAGTGGTAGTACGCGTACTTCTTGGCTCGACCAGTGGACCAACTGCCGGTCAACGGCGTCACGCAAAGCGAGCACGCTACAAACCGGCGGAGCGGAAAATCCACATGATTTCGCACATGCGGCTTGAGTGGCTTGCCTTTACCGTCCAGAAGATCCTGAACACGCCGGAACAGGGACGGGGAAACCAATGCCTCGAACTCCGCAGGGCCTGAAAATCTCCAACTCGGAACGTTGAGCCAACCTGAATAGATCGGGTTGCGAAGCAAGGCGCCGAGGCTCTGGGGCGTCAGGCACTTCCCGGCAGGTGTCGTCAGGCCCCGGGCCGTGAGGCGGCGCAGAAGATCCGCCTTCGTATGACGACCCGTTCCGTACTGCTCGAACGCCGCTCGAACCAGAGGAGCGCGCACCGGGTCTGGAACCAGGTGCCCTTTGCCATTCGACCCGCCGTTCAGATAGCCGAGTGGCGCCTGAAACGGCCAGCGGCCGAGTTCAAGGGCCGCCTTCATTCCGGCTTTCGTCCGTCTCGCTTTCTCGTCATTGTCGAATTGGCCGATCGCGGCCATAATGTTTCCGGTGAGATTTTCAACTGGATCATCGCTGAGCGGCTCGTTTGCCGACCGAATCGAAATCCCAAGTCGTAGGAGCAGGCTCTTGATGATCGAGAAGTCCAGAGAACTTCGCGAAAAGCGTGTGACGTTGTAGAACACCACGAATTGCACGTCACGTTTGTGCAGGCGGCAAAATTCGAGGAGCTTCTGGAACTCTGGTCGATCGGTCGTTTTCGCAGACTCCCCCGCGTCCGTGTACTCTTTGGCGACCTCGAATCCCTCTCGCGCGCAGTAATCACGACAGGCCTTCAGTTGTGTCCGTAGACTGAGGTTCTGAACCTGTTCCTTCGTGGAAACACGGCAGTAGATCACGGCCGTCATCACGGTCATCCCTTCGGGAGCTTTGGCGCCTTAATCCAGTCCGCGATCGCTGTCCGCGTTGCCGCTCGGCGAGTCATCTTGGCGTCGAACTGTAACACGGCCGCGCGCTCCTCAAGACTCTCCCGTTCGTCGCCGGGGATTAATCTCAGAGTCTCTAGATCGCATTCATCGTCGCGATCGTGTTTATGAGCCGTCACCATAAAGTGCGCAAGGTCCGTAAAGTGATCTCGCAACTGGATCACGGCCTCGTCCGACAGTCCAGTGCCAGAGTCACCAAGGAGAGTCCGGCACTGCGCAACAGATCGTACTGGTGTCGTTGCGGTTCGCCGTACCGGCGGCTTCATAGGGCCCTGCCGGTCCGGGTGCTCTCAACGTCGCGCCAAGAACTCTTCCTGCGCGCCTGGATGCTTCGGCCGTCGTCGCCGGCATCGTGCACCCGGAAATCGGTGGGCGCGGACGAGTAGTCGCCGCCGGTCGCAGCCTCAAGTTTGGTTTGCTCCGCGGAGGTCCAAGCAGCCGCCCGGGGAAGACCCTGCACCGCAGACTCCGAGTGGAGCGTCCGAGTTGCGGCGAAGTACCGCCGCTGCACTGTCTGCGTTCGCGTGCCCACGCCGCCACACTAGTCCGCCCTTGGGATCATCGGAATTATGCGGCTCCGAAAAGTCATGCGGGCGATCGTTCGCGATATACCGATAGGTTTTACGTTCTTACAGGCTACCGGTCCCGTACGCGTCAGCGCGACGTAAAGTCGCTCACCACGTTGAACGTGCGCAGGTGCCGATCAGAAGGTCGCGGTAGGGACGGCCCTTCGATAACGGTTCGGGCCGCCCCCCGCACAGATCCCAGCGTGCGGGACTACCGCACTGGCTCTTACCTTGGGTACGAGCGTCAAACCGCTGCGCAGGCCATGGATGTGAAATCGAAGTCCGAGGAAGCCAACGAGCCACGATACGCCGCATGCGGACCCAGGGCAGCCGTCGACGGTCAGTCACCACGTCGCATGAGCGAGCGGTGCCACCTCCGGGCGACCTGCGTACGGAACGCCGCGATGGCGTGAATGTTAGTAGGGACGCCGTAGTACGCGACGTGCCCGCGCACCACGGCGTTGAGCCATCGCCCCTGCTCCGGGATGGACTGGTGACGACGGCGCTGCATTGCTTGACTCACCGCATGCAGCTTCGCCGCCATCCGCTTCCGTTCCGTCTGCCGACACAGGAGAAACTTTCCTCCCCGCGAGCGCCCGCAAATGTGCGTGAACCGCAGAAAGCTGAAGGTCTCCGGCTTCCCGCCAAGTCAGAGGTGCCCCAGACGGTCACCCGCGGTAGCTGGGTGGAGAAGCCAGACCTGTCCAAGGTGGACGAGATTGGGTGGGCGCAGCTGATGGCGGGTTCAGGCCACGGCGTCGGTGGCTTTGTCGCCGTCTCGAAGTTCGAGGTCTGGGGCAAGCCCGTGCCGCGAATGAACACGGTCTCACGTTGAGTGCCGCTCTGGATCTTGCCCTCTGGTCCTCCGGAGAATGCTCACCGGGTCGTCCCCATGAGTCCGATCCTCTCTCTGAAAGAGCCCTCCGATAAACCCGGTACGATTCAGAACCGAGCAGCAGCTTAGCTTGTGGCCCGTAGTGTTCCAGTTCTCAGCCGAACCGACTGGTCGCGCCGCTCGCTCGTAGAAGCTCAGCCGCCAACCGAGCCGTCGTGTGCGAACACCCCTGTAGGCTGCACTCACCCGTTCACGCCGCGAGGTCGCACTCGTGAATCTCGGCCACCAAGTCGTTCCCGGCGCCGGACGCGGGCGTAGCTGCACTGATGTTTATTCGGGTCGTCCTCCCCGGCGGCTGGCGCCCGCCGGCGCGGGCTCCGCTTGCTGAAGGTTCATGAACATGTTGTTCAGGTCGCGGATGATAACCGTTGGGACGCCGTTGTAGATCATGGGCTTTCCGCCGGTGGTCGCTACTGTGCCGCCCGCGGCCTCGAACGCGGCGAGGGCTGTGGACAACTCGCTCACGCGCAGGTGGATCTTGGCCGACCCCGGATCCTGGATCCGTGTGTGAATCGGCATACGGTCGACGCCTTTGAACTCGATGAGCTCCAAGATCTGCTGTGGGACGCCTGGGACGGACGCCGAGGTCACACGGAATTGGGCGCCGGCCGTCCCCATCAGCTTGAGCCGCGACGCCTCGCTCATGAACGGGCCAACGTCCGGACGGAAGCCGAGTTGGTCGCGGTAGAGGCGCAGCGTCGCGTCTGTGTCAGCAATCGTCACACGAATGTGCCCGCCAATCACATTGCCAGCTGGCAGCGCGGGATCGACGGGAAGCGGGTCTGGCTGCTGCAACTCGACGAAGTGGCCGCCCGGCGCCTTGATTAGGACGGCGCGTGCTTGGCTCGCACCGGTGGCCAAAGGCACCGGCTGACCGCCCGGCGTAATCACCTGAATGTTCCCCGCTTTCAGTTTTGCCAGCAGCCCATCGATATCGCGCACCGAGAGCACAAGCGTCATCGCACCGGGATCCTGGATCCGGGCGTCAACGGCTGTGCGCTCGACCTCGCGGAACTCGAGCACCTCGATACGCCAGACCGAGCCAGGGACGTTGAGGTTGACCTGCCGAATCGTGGCTTGCGGCGTCCCCTGGTTGTTCAGGACCTCCGGATACGGCACGTCCAGATGCGATCTGGTCCTGATCGGTAGAGGGTTCGTGAGCCCGACCAGGTCCGCGTAGAAACGAGCGGCTTCCTCGAGGTTGCCGACAATCGGCGTCACGCCTCCAGACGATCCGATCACCTGTGCGGGCGCGTCGTTGGTCGGACCCTGACCGCCTTGGGCGGGGAGCGCACTCGCAAGCGTCACGCTCACGGCCGCTACGAGTACCACTATCATCGCTTGACGCATACATCCTCCAGCTTCTAGGCGTATTGAAGTTCCTTGTGCAGTGCAAGGCTCGTCGGCATTGTGGACCGCAACGGAGCCTCCAGTTGGGGCGCCGAACGCTATCCGCCGCCTGCATCTCAGATGCGCACCAGCCCCAGTCGGAGTGCCACCACCAACGCGGCGGTTCGATCATGGACGTGCAGCTTGAGGAAGACGCTCCGCAGATGGACGCGCGTTGTGTCTTCGCTGATGCCGAGCGCCGAGGCGATCTCCTTGTTCCGCATCCCGTTCACGAGGAGCTGCAGCACTTCTTTTTCTCTACGGGTCAATGGCGGATACTCACCGCGAGAGGTTGCCTGGGCCTCGACGTCGCCCGGGAACGCGGTACGACCGGCGCTGACCTCGCCGATGACACGTATCAGATCCTCCGGAACGGCATCCTTCAAGACGAACCCGACAGCACCTGCTCTGACCGCATTTAGAATATTCTCGCTGCCGTCATACATCGTCAGCACGACTACCTTGGCCTCGGGCGTCACCTCCTTGATTGCCCTGATGGCCTGCAGGCCGCCCATACCTGGAAGCTGCAAATCCATCACGGTGACGTCTGGCCGGTGCTGCACAAAAAGCTCTACCGCCTCCTCACCCGTGCTGCCCTCGGCGACGACAGTAAGTTCCTCTTGAAGACCGATCACGCGTATCACACCCGCCCGGACAAATGGGTGATCGTCGATGCACAGAATTCTCACACGACTCGTCATGCGACGCCTCTTTTGCACAGCGTCATTGGAGCGGAATAGAAGTTTCGACCACCGTGCCCCGTCCTGGCACACTGTTCAAGTGAAATCGGCCTTTGACTCGTGTCGCCCGCTCTTCCATGTTTCGCAATCCCCAGTGCTCACCCGGCTGGCGGGTCGTTTCCGTTCGCAGGAAACCACGCCCATCGTCGGTGACCGACAGTACGACCAGGTTGCGGCTGTACTTGAGCGTCACATCGATTCGGTCGGCGTGTGCGTGGCGCATCGCGTTGCGAATGGCCTCCTGGCCTATGCGCAAGAGCTGCTCTTCCACTTGCGGTGTGCAGCGCCGGTGTCGACCGGTCACTCTGATGTCGATGGCGACCGGCTGGCCGGCGTAGGTATCGGCCGCGAACTCCGCCAGCACGTCGGACAAGCTGTGTGACTCCAAACCTGGCGTTCGCAGTTCCAGAATCGAGCGACGAGCTTCGTTGATGCAGCGCCGAACCTGATGCCGCAGCGCGCGGAGCCCGTCGCTCATGGAGTTTCGCGCCGCCGCGTCACCCTCGCTTGCGAGGACCTCCAGCTCGAGGCCAACCGCCGTGAGGCTCTGAAGTAACGTATCGTGAATTTCGCGGCTCAGACGGGTGCGCTCCGAGGCAACCAGAGCGAATCCGTTCTGAATGCTTCGCAGCCTGAGTCGCCAGAGCGTCCACAGCAGGAGGCCGGTGCCGCCGGCAACCAGTCCGGAGAACGTCCGCGTCTGATAGAACAGGGGGGCGACGGAAAACGCCCACGCGGCTTCCGGTCCAACCCACCGCCCCTCGCCGAGGGCGCTGATGCGAAATCGATAGTCCCCGGGCGGAAGATTGGTGTAGGAGGCGCGCCGGTATTCACGCGCCTCGGTCCATTCCTTCTCGAAACCCTCGAGAAGATATCGGAACCGGATCTTTGACGCTGACGACAGACTCGGAGAAGTGTAACGAATCTCTAACGTCGACAAGTGCGGTGGCAGCACGGTCCGATTCGTCAGACGGACCTCGCGTCCGTTAGCAAGCACATAATCCACGCGGGGCGGTTCGATGGTTTGGCTTCCGCGCGCGCGCGAGGGATGGAAAGCGACCAAGCCATTGCCTGAAAGCACCCAGATGCGGCCGTCGGCGGCGCGAATCGCCGCCGGTGTACTCAGGTTACGAACCGGCTGCCCCCGCAGACCGTCGGTTCGATCGACGAAGGCATACGTCAACCGGCGAGTGGGGTCAGTCGCCGCCGCCTCGAATTCGCGCCGAGTGAAGCCGATCAGAGCCGACCCGGAATTCACCCCCGCCCAAATGCGGTCGTCATCGTCACCGATGAGGATCGGGGCAAGACCATCTGGGAAGGCCCGCGGTGCCGCGACGCTTCTGATGCGCCCGTCCGCGAATTCAGTGACACCGCCCGCGGTGCTCACCCACACCACGCCGTGCCGGTCTTCGAAAATCATGATGACAGCACCCGGCGCCAGTCCGTCGGCGGATCGATAGACCCGGATGGCGCCGTGGTCGAGAACAGCAAGGCTCCCGTCGGCAAATCCGCTCCAGATCCGGCCAACTCTGTCTGCAAGCACGTACCGGCACGGGGCCCGGCCGATCCCTCTGATATCGACGTGCGTGACGAGCTCGCCTCGACGTTGCATCAAGCCCTGGTTGGACGTGCAAAACCACAGGTCACCCGACGCGTCCGTCGTCATCGCGATGAGCTTCGTGACTTCGCCCGGCCTCGGCGACAATGACGGAATGAACCGTCCGTCGACCAATCGACCGATTTGCTGCGGCGTGGCCACCCACAGGTCGCCTTGCGGGGCCGCATGAAGAACCGTTATCTGGGGTACTGGGTAGGCGTTGTGGGCGGGTCCGCGGAACCGGTTCAAATTGCGTCCAGTGGCGACCCACACGCTGCCGTCGGCCGATGCGGCCAACGCCCGGACCCCGTCGTTGGTCAGCCCCGACAGGGGAATATTCGTCTCGAGCGAGCTACGCGCGATGCGCAACAGCCCGCCTGCACGCATGCCGACCCACAAGTTGTCCTCACGATCGAGGAATAACGCCCGGGTACCGCTGACGAGATCGCCGGGGAGTTTGTGCTCGTAGGCGAAGCGGTCGAGCGTCTCGGCGTGTTTCCCGGCAGAGGCGCGCATCCGCAGCAGACCACTGCCGAACGCCGCCACCCAGACATCGCCGCTCCGATCGCGCAGCAGGTGTAGACCTTCCGGCGGCAGTTCGACATCCGCGGCCACGACGAGTTGCGGTCCGGCATCAAGCGCTCGCAGTGAGCGCCGGCGATCCGCAATCCACAGGCGGCCGTCGCGCCCCTGCGTCATGCTTGAAATGGACCGGAGACTTTTGTCGTAGCTCTCGAACTGAACGGTGCCGGGCAACCGGCGGAAGAGTCCGGCCGTCAGCGCCACCCAGAGCGCGTGTGCGTCGTCTTCGTAAATCGCCAGGACTTCCACGTTGGGTAGGCCGTCCGGTTCACCGAATCGCTGCCAGCGGCCGCTGCGAAACGCGGACAGGCCCGTTCGTCCTCCGACCCAGATAGTCCCGGTGCTGTCCTCAACCATGGCCGTAGCGGGACCGTTCAAGAATCCATCCGCAGTCGAGAAGTACGAAAGGACACCGTTTTGGATGCGGCTCACGCCGTCAAGCTCGCTGTAACCCATCCACAGACTGCCGTCGCGCGATGAAATGAGGTCCGTGATGTACTGTCCGGGCAATGGCGGCTCATCCCGCGCACCCCAGCGCTGGAACTCGAAGCCATCGAATCGGACGAGCCCGTTGGTGGTTCCCAGCCATAAGTAGCCGTCCCGTGATTGCGTGATCGCGACTACGCTGCCCGTCGGCAGCCCCGTGGTTTCCGTCCACGCCGTCAGCGCGAAGCAGTCACACGACGCCTCATCCGCAAGAAGCGGCCCAACACCTGCGAGCACCAGGAGCACACATAACGCCAGAGACTTGACTGTCACACGCCTCTTTTCACTGTTCTTCCACTGTACAGCGCCACGCGACGCTCTTCCATAGCCGGAAAGAACTCGCGGCGTCTGAAGCCCGAGTTGGCGGGTGGACCGAAATGCACATCTTCGTGCCGTCCAAGGATCGATGCTTGGACGCCCGTTCGCCTCGCGGCTATCTGAAGACCCTCACGCGTTCGGTAAAACGCTACTGAGGACCCGACATCGATCCGAATGAGCGGCGGGTCTTGAACCGCCACCCGTCCGGCGTCTTGAGGTACACGTCTTCGTAGCGGCCGATCGAGATCGGCGCGCCGCCCCGGCGTCCGACCAGCGCCCACTGATCGGCCGGCGTCGCGCGCTGCCCGCCGTTGCCTCGGGCGGGCGCATTCCCGGCTCCGCGCGCCGGTTGACCGTTATCGTCGATGTCGATCTCGATCACGTACCGTGTGCCGGCGGCCCCCTCCGGCGAGGGCTCGATCACGTGGTTCATCGCGAAATGGCTGACGAACATCGGCCCCTCTTTGCCACCGCGTGCGAGCGCGGCCAGCTGGTGGGGACCCTTCGCGTCGGGGTGCACGAACTCGCCGTTCGGCGTAAAGAGGCCGGCGAAGGCGTTGCCGTTGTCGGCGCCTGAATCGAGCGCCGACGCGTGCCGCGCGGCGAGCTGCTGCAGCAGCACATAGTCCATCGTCGTTAGCGGCGGCGCATCCTTCGAGGTGACCGGAGCGATCAAGCACGGAGAGAGCGGCGGCAGCGGCCAGGGCTGATATACGCATAGACCTTCCGGTCAGCGAGCGGGCGCGGCGGCGCCTCGTCCCACCGGCGCAGCGCTGGCTTCAGGAATCGTGAACGTGCCCGGAACGGTGGGCGGGAAGACATGGACCCGGGACTTGAAGCGCCAGCCCTGCGACGTCTTCACGTAGACGTCCTGGTAGCCGCCGACATGTCCTGCGTGCTGCGGATCCGAGTGGCCGCCTTCGACGCCTGGATAAATGAGATACGACCTCCCGATCGCGCCTTCGATCGACGGCTCAATGACGAGATTCCCTATCGTATGCGTTCGGTTCGCGTTCGACGCGTCCGTCAACTTCTTGCAGCCGCGTGGGCCGCCGCCGGCCGCCTCGGCCAGCCTATCGCGGCCGACCCATCGATTGGGCGAAAGGCTGTTCATGAACATGCCATCGGACACATAGAGATCGGCGTAGTCGTAGCCGTTGTTCGTGCAGTTGTCGATCGCCCACGGATACTTGCTCACCAACTGCTGAATCTCAATGTAGTCGAGGGCAGTCAGCCCCGGCGCCGCGGGCGTGCGCCCCTGCGAGTGAAGGGTCCACGACGGCGTACCGATCAAGGTCAGCATGCCCGTCACGGCCAGGCACTTCTTCAGCATGTTTCGCTCCTCTCGAACGGCAGATCCATCTGAGAGACGTGCAGAACGCCAACCCAGAGTTCGCCGAGAAAGGCTGCCGGCGATCTCCACGTGCTCCGCGGCTTTCGTGGCTCAGCTCATTTTCCGGACAACTCACGCAGGAGCGCCACGGTAGCGGGGATGCTCTTCCGGCTACCCATCGCGACCTGAAGCGGCGTCAGGCCCTGATAGTTTTCGACGTCGAGCTTCGCGCCCTTCTCAACCAGGAAGCGGATGATCGGATCCGCTCCCTTGGCGGCGGCGCCGTGCAGGGCCGTGTCACCGGAGTTATTGACGGCGTTGACGTCTGCGCCTCGTGACAGGCACAACTTGATCGCCTCGATCGCCGTCGACGCGCTGCCGCCGCCCTCGACTTCCTCGTCGTCGGCCTGCGCCGCTTGCCCGGCGCCGGCGGCAATCATGAGAGCCGTCGTCCCGTTCGCCTGCGTGAGAGTCGGATCGGCGCCGTGCTCGATCAGCAGACGCATGCCGACGACATCGCCCGCTTTGGTGGCGCGCATGAACGGCGTCGAGCCGGCGCCCAAGGTCGCATCGCCGGCGTTATGCGCCCGTTGGAGCAGTGGGCGGCTCAGCCGCGCGTTCGGCTTCGCGCCGCGCTCGAGGAGCAGCGTGATGAGCTGGAGGCTGTTGATCGCGTTGGATCGCTTGGCTATCGGCCGACTGAACAACCGTTCTTGGTTGCGCGCATCGACGGCCGTGTACAACGCGGCCTTCCCGGTCACATCCGCGATGTTCGGATCGGCGCCGCGTTCGAGGAGCAGCGCGGCGACGTCGAAATGCGAGTTGACAAGTGCCAGGAGCAGCGCCGTGGTCCGGTCGGGATCGGTCAGGTTCACGTCTGCGCCGGCCTCCGCCAGGGCACCCGCGGCGTCGAGCGAGCCCTGCCGCGCCGCGTACATCAGAGCCGTCCATCCGCCCCGCGGCATGGCCATACGAACAAGACCGGTCGCCGGATAGTTCATCGGCGGATAGACCTGGAGCGCGGACCGGGCGTTGATGTCCGCGCCGCCGTCGACAAGCCGCCGCACGGCCGCCGGGTGGTTCTCGACCGCGGCCCACATCAGAGCGGTTTCCCCGAGCCAGCTCTCCGTCGCGTTCACCGCGGCCCCAGCGCGAAGCAGGGCGTCGATCGTCTCGGCACTCCCCGTTCGCGCCGCGGTCATGAGCACGGTCTGCCCCTCGGGCATCGACGCGTTCGCATCGGCTCCAGCTTTCAGCAGCGCCTCGACCACGCCGGCGCTCCCGTTCGTGGCGGCGAGCGCCAGCGGCGTCACGCCGTACCGGTTCGCGGCGCTGGCGCTGGCGCCGGCGCGGAGCAGCACCTCCACCATGTCGAGCGCATCGGCCTCGACAGCCCAGTGAAGCGCAGTCGTCCCGTCGGCGGCGCGCGCGGTGACCGCCTCACGATTCCGGGCAAGCGCCAGGACCGCAGGCCGGTCTCCCGCCTTGATCGCGCTCACGAGGCGGACGTCGTTGCCCTCGGCGGCGAACAGCACGCGGCCCGCACACAGGGCGAGCGCGACCACTCCGAGAGCGCGTTGCACGTGCATAGCCGGTCCTCCCTGGTTACAGCTCGACGCGGCCGTGACTGTCCCCGACCTTGTCGACCGGCACGTCGAACTTGCCCACGATGCCGAGCAGGAGATTCGCCATCGAGGTGTGCACGGGCAGCTCCAGGTGGCGGTTGCCTTGACCGGCGGCGCCGCCAATCACGAGCAGCGGCAGCGGTTCGCCGGAGTGCTGATTACCGTTGCTCATCCCGCTGCCGTACAGAATTGCCGAATGATCCAGCAGCGACCCATCGCCATCTGGCGTCACGCGCAGCTTCTCGACGAATTTGGCCAACTGCTGCACGTGGTAGGTGTTGATCTTGGCATGCTCGGCAATCTTGTCGGGCTTGTTGCCGTGGTGAGAGACCAGGTGATGCGGTTCCGGCACGCCAATCTGAGGGTACGCCCTGTTGCTGGCTTCACGCGCCATGAGGAACGTGAACACGGAGGTGAGGTCGGTCTGATAGGCGATGGCCAGCAGGTCGAACAACATCCCGACGTGCTCGTCGAACGCCTCGGGCACGCCCACCGGCGTGTCGATCGAGGTCAGTTGCGTACGACTCTGGCCTTCGACGGCCTGAAGCCGGCGCTCGATTTCTCGGACGGTGTCGAGATACTCGTCGACTCGCCGGCGATCGTGAACCGGAAGCCCCCGCTGCAAGTCTTCCGCGTCGTCGCGGATCGAATCGAGGATACTGCGGTCTTCCCTGCGGCTCGCCAGGCGCTGCGCCTCTGTGCCGGCCCCGCCGAACAGCCGCTCGAACATCACGCGCGGGTTGATCTCCATCGGCAACGGCGTCGTCGGCGAGGTCCACGAGATGGTGTTCATGTACGCGCAGCTGTACCCCGGCGTGCAGGCGCCGATGTAGCCGCTGAAGTTTTCGGTCGCGACTTCGAGCGAGGGAAACGGCGAGTCCTGGCCGATCTGCCGGGCGATGATCTGATCGATCGTCACGCCGAGCCGGACGTCTTCCGCCTCGGTCCGCTTCGGGAGCACGCCGGCCAGCCAGCTGGCCTGGCTGGCCGTGTGATCGTTCAGCTTCCCGTCGTCGACTCGCGACAGGTTGCTGACTACGGTAACGTGATCGCGGAAGGGTTCGAGCGGCTTCAGGATGGGTGAGAACTCGAAGCCGCGGCCGCCGGTGGGCGTCCACTTGTCCATGATGACGCCGTTCGGGATGTAGATGGCGCCGAAACGGCGGAGCGGATTTGCCGCCGATCGACCCATCGCGGTCAGCGCCGGAACCATCGAGTCCAGCAGCGGCAGGGCGACCGTCACACCCACGCCACGCAGAAACGTCCGGCGAGGTAGTGACTTTTTCGTGATGAACATCGCGACGGCCCTCTTTCAGTTTGGCGTATGCCGGGATACGACTCTCATTTGAAACGGCGTGCTCTTGACGATGCCAAGCACCAGCGACGAAAACTTGTACTGACTGCGGGCGGCCTCCCGCCCGATGGCGCGCACGGACGGCATGTCGTAGGACTCTACACCACGGCCGAGCGCGTAGGTCAGCAGCTTCTCGGTGATCGTTCCGACAATCAGCTCCGGCCGGCTGAGTAACGCCTGGCGAAGCCCCACCGCGCCGGTGATGCGCGAACCATCGCCCATCTGCGCCGAGGCATCGATCGGGCCGCCGCTATCGCCGGTGCGCCAGGCGCCGATGGCGTCGAAGTTCTCGAGCGCGAAGCCCGGCGGATCCATCATGCGATGACAAGCGGCGCACGTCGCGTTGGCACGGTGCATCTCCATTTGCGCCCGCATGGTCAGCGGCTTGCCGGCGTCGTCGCTCTCTTTGAGGGCTGGAACCACCGCGGGCGGCGCCGGCGGCGGCATACCGAGGATGTTGTCCAGGATCCATTTGCCGCGCAGCACCGGCGATGTGCGATCGGTATGTGACGTCACGGTCAGCATGCTGCCCTGGCCGAGCAGTCCACGCCGAGCCTCGTTGGCCACGTGCACGCGGCGGAAATGGCTCCCGTAGATGCCTGGCATCCCGTAGTGCCGTGCGAGGCGCTCGTTCACGAAGGTGTAGTCCGCGCTAAACAGATCGAGCACGTTCCGATCGTCGTGCACGATGCTGCCAAGAAAGAGCTCCGTCTCGCGCTGGAAGGCCTGCCGCAGGTTGTCGTCGAAGTCAGGGAACGACTCCGAATCGGGCTGGATGTTGCGCAGATTGCGGAGCTGCAGCCACTGACCGGAGAAATTGGTCACGAGCGCGTCCGCCCGCGAATCCGCCAGCATCCGGCGCACCTGACGCTCGAGCACCACCGGCGTGCCGAGCGTGCCGTGCTTCGCGGCGTCGAGCAGCTCGTCGTCGGGGATGCTGCTCCACAGGAAGAACGACAAACGCGACGCCAGTTCCGTGTCGCTCACCCGGTAGACGGCGCCGGATGCGGCGTTGGCGGGCTCCTGCTCGGCGCGGAAGACAAACTTCGGACTGGCCAGCATCCGTCGGAGCGCCAGCTGAATGCCCGCCTCGAACGTGCCTTTCTGCCGACCGGCCTGGTAGAACTCGAGCAGACGCCGAACGTCCGAGTCCGTGAGCGGCTGGCGATAGGCGCGGCGGCCCAGCGTACTCAGAATCTGCTCCGCGCAGCGGCTCTCGGAGATCCGATTCGAAGGACGGCAGCTGAAAATGCGACGCCGGCTGGGTGTATCGCCCGGGCCGGTCGTCATCGACGGTCCGGTGATCGTCAACGTTTCGATGTGCGGCCGGCCGGTGAAGTCGAGCGGATCGGCGGAGCTGCGAATGAACGGCTGCAGCTGAGCAGTGCCGGCGCTCAGCGCTTTCTGCAGGAACGCCGCCCCGATCTCATGCGGTCCCGCGGTCATATTGAGGCGAACCTGCAGTCGTGCGTCGACGAGGTCGGAATACGGCTTAGGGTTGTCGAACAGCCCCAGGAAGTCGGCGGTGCCGCCGACGTTGGCCAGAAACACTCGCTGTCCGTCCACGCTGATCTCGACCTGATGCGGGTACTCGAGACCGCGGATGGCAGCGAGATTCGTGCGGAACAGCTTGACCTGCAGCACGTACTCGCCGTCGAGCGGAACGTTGTGGCGCACCAGCGTCCCGCCGACGGTGCCGAGCGGCAGACCCTCCACGTGCCGATCCTGCGAGAGATCGTGCCGCACGCGATACGTGTCGGACGCCGGAACGATCTCGGGATCGCCGACCGCCAGCGCGCTGATTTTCCTGGCTGCCGTCAGATACTGCTCGAGCAGCGCCGGCGACACGCGCAGCACATCGGCGATATTGTCGAAGCCGTAGCTCGAGTCGTCCGGCGGCAGCAGCGAGGAGACGTCCACGTCGAGGGCCAGCAGGTCACGGATGACGTTCGCGTACTCCGTGCGATTCAGACGATGAAGCACCGGCCGTCCGGGGTTGGGGCTGCGGGCGGCGTTCCGATCGAGCTCACCCTCCAGCCATCCGATGACCGCAGACAGCGTCGCCTGCTCGGGGCGCGGAACGCCCTGGGGCGGCATGGTGCCGCTATGCAGTTTTCTAATCACCTTTTCCCAGATCCCGCCATCACGCGGCACCTGGGCGAGATCGATGCCGTCGAGCGCCAGACCGCCCGTCTTGAGACGCTCGTTGTGGCAGCCGACGCAGTAGCGATCCAGCACGAGCCGCGACTCGGCTGCGGACGCCGGCACGGCCGGGCGAGGCGAGGAGGAAACCGACCCGTCGGGGGATGCGGGTGAGGCCGACTGAGCCCGCGCAGGACGACCCACGGCGGCCGACACGCCGGACGCACTCAGGCTGCCGGCGCACCACACCGCCACCAATCCCGCAATCACCCGGTAGCTTACTGACGTCGTCATCCTCCCCGCTCGTGGTGCGAGCGTACGTTCAGCGAGCCTGCCCGCTCGGTCCTCCGCGGCCCCCTGCGTTTGACGTTTTTAGAAATCGATCTGGGTGCTGACCTTGAAGAGGCGCGCCTCCATGATGCGCTGCGGCGTCTGCCATACGGCGAAGTTGGCGTTCAGCTGAGCAACCGGGTTGGCGTTCAAGGTGTTGTACACGTCCAGGTTGAGGCTCACACGTCGCGTACTGAACTTGAAAGCCCGCGAGAAGCGCATGTCCAACTGGTTCGCGCGATCGCCATACAGGGTACCCGGCGCGACGAGGTTCACCGTCACGTTGGCGGCGCCGCCTGAGAGCGGACGCCCGAGCGTAGCGAGCACATCGGCATTGGTGGCAAGGTAGTTCGCCGCGATGGCCGGACCCGGTGTGCTTTGGAACGTCGCGGCGAACTGAATATCCACCCGCGGCACATTGTACGAGCCGAGCAGCTTCACCTGGGTCAGAAACGCCGTGTCGACGTGGCAATACAACGGGCTTGGATTGTTCCCCGACTTCGCGACGATGTCGCAATTGTCAGTTGACGTGCGTCCGGTGCTCAAGCCGCCCTGCAGCAGCAAGCCGCCCTCGAGGCGGGCGTTGATGCTCAAGTCGACGCCGTTCCAATGCTCGTACTGGTCGCCGAACTGGCTCGACAGCGTCTGGTAGTTGTCGACGGCCCCGACTTTGCTCGGGTTGAGATTATAGAGGCCGCTGATCACGTAGCCGCCGCCGTCCGGCAACCGCGGGTCCCTCGGCGCGATGATGCTGAAGAGATCGTAGTTGGCCGCCGTAGTGGCCCGATTCTGGGTGACGCGCGGGTTCCCGAACCACCGCCGGAAATAGCCGACGTCGAGCGCCACGCGCGGCATCAACTGGTGCTGCACACTCGTCCCGAATTCCCAGTTGTACTCGCGGGTATTCCAGCCGAAACGCGTGTCGGGGTTATACGCCGTTACCGACGTCGGCAGGCCGAAGTTGAGATCCGACACCGTGCCGCAGAAATCGCCGCCGCTCGCGCGGAGATCCTGCGACTGAAGGTTCAGCAGGTTGCAGTCCGGCGCGAAATTGCGGTTGGCATCGGTCCACGTGCGCGTGACGGCGTTGGTAATCGCGGACGGGTCGCCGGTCGCGCCGATCGCCAGCGGATACTTGGCGATGTTCACCTTCAGCGCGGTCTTGCCGTTGCCGAACAGGTCGAAGCCGACGCCCCCCCGCGGCGTGACACTGTGGACGCTGTTGCCGACGGTGTCGGGAAACGTCAGATCCCTCGTCGGCTGCCACAAGGCGGGACCAAGGTACTGTTCGGGGTAGCCGCCCTCGAAGTGGTCGTAGCGCACGCCCATGTTCAGGGTCATCCGCCCGCGCGTCCAGCGATCCTGCGCGTAGAGGCCGGTATCGGCTCGGATCTGGGACCCAGTCCGCGTCGGCGTGCCATACATCGTGAGCTGATTCGGCACGGCGTTGTTGAAGCGGAAGCTCATGTTGTAGTCGTTGGAGGCCATCGTGTTGGTCGTCGTGGCCCAGTTGTTCGTGAACCCGAACTTGAAGGCGTGGGCCCCCGTCACACGCGACAGCGCCAGCGACGTCATCCAGATGTTCTGCGCGTTCTTGCCGAACACCGCGTTGGCGCCGCCGTCGCCGCCCTTGCCGCGGTACCAGGTGCCGGTCGACTGCTCGCTGACCGGAATCAGCGATCGCCAAAGCGAGCCTTCGTCCGGCAGGAGGTTGCCAAATCCCTCTCCGCGGTTGGCAAAGCGCGCCTCGATCAGCAGGGTGTTGGTCAGCGGCGACGTCCACCCGATCTGCCCCAGACGGTTGAGCGGGAAGCGATAGTTGACGAAGGACTCCGGCGACACCCCGGCCCGCCCGTCGTCCCAGGTCCGCCACTGGTTGTCGTAGAACAGCGAAATCTTGTGCTTCTGGGCCGCCTGCCACGTCAGCCGCGTATTGCCGCTGTTCTGGCGGACGAAGAACACGCCTTGCTGCGTCGGGTCGGGGTCAATCGTCCACTTGCTCGGGTCGCCGGCATTCTTGTTGACGTAGACGCCGCCGACGTAGCTGCTGCCCTCCTGGAACCGCACCGAGGAATAGAACCAGAGCTTGTCCTTGACGAGCGGGCCGCCGAACGACGGGTTGAAGTCGTAGGCGCGCCGCATCGAGTTCGGCGTGGTCAGGCCGCGGTCCTGCAGGTCCTGCGAGAGGTTGCTGCCCTGCCACTTGTCGTTCACGAAGAACGCGAACACCCCGCCCCTGAAGTTGTTGCTGCCTTCGCGCGGGATCAGATCGATCTTCAGGCCGCCGTACGGCTGCTCGGCCGACGTCGCACTGTAGTCAACCGAGACTTCAGACGTGCTGCCCTGATTCGGCACAAAATTCGTGACCGACGAGGTCGCCAGCGCGTTGCTGATGCGTACGCCGTCGATCATCACGCGTGTATCGGTGGTGCGGCCGCCATGGATCTGGAACGACGTCGTCTGCAGGTTCGTCGTGCCGCCGACGTCGAGCACGGTGCCCCGGCCCGCCTGGGTCGCCGTGACGCCCGGCAGCAGCACCGCGACGTTCATGTAGCTTCTGCCGGCTGGAATCGTGTCGAGCACAGCGGCCGTGAAGACCCGCTGCTGCGTCACGTTCTGCACGTCGACGATCGGCGATTCGGCGTTGACCGTAACCGTCTCGGCCACGGCGCCGACACGCATCTCGGCGTTGACCGTCGCCGTGAACGACCCGGTGAGCTCGACTCCTTCCTGACGCACGGCGCTGAAGCCGGTCAGGGTGAATGTGACGGCGTAGGCGCCGGGCCGCAGGTCGACGATGCGATACTGGCCAGTCGCGTCGGTCACGACCGAGCGGACCTTTTCAATCAGCACCGGGCTCGACGCCTCGACCGTCACGCCGGGCAGAACCGCCGCCGAGGAATCGCGAACAGTGCCCGTAATCGAGCCCTGCGCGTACGCTACCGCTGGCAGCAACACCACCGCCAGCGCAAGCGTTAACCTCTGCACGCGAACCATCATCGGCCCTCCTTCCTCATTAGCAATAAAAGCCACCGCAGCAAAAAGACAGATCGTAAAAGGCGGGGTCGCACGGACGCGGCTCGGTGGGCTCTCGCCCGTTGATGCTGCCGACCATCGTCTGATGAATCGTGCAGTGGTAGTCACCACCCGGCGTCGTCAGCCGCTTCATCATGCTCGCCCCCGGTACGATCTCCCCGAAGTCCGCCGACCCGTCGTCCATCACAATGTGGTGCACGTCGGCGGTGTAGTTCTTCAGCAGCACGCTGGCCCCGGTGGCCACCTTCGCCGGATTCGGCGTGTAGGCGGAGTTGCCGCGCGATGACACGATGTTGATCGTCACCACACTCCCGGTCCCTGGGGAGGTTGGGCTGCCGCCGTCACCGGCACTGCACGCACTCATCACCGCCGTTACTGCGGCGACCGCCAGAACGTGACGCGTTCGCAGCGACAGGCGCACTGAACGGCGCTCGCTAGCGTGTCGGTCGCGCGGGAGCATCGTCAGTCGGTACATAGAGACGCGACTTGAACCGCCAGCCGTTGGCGGTCTTCATGTAGACATCGTCGTAACGGCCATCGTCGTTCTTCAGATGGACTTTCCCGGTGACCTCTTCACGAGAGACCGGGTCGAAGGTGAGGCCCGACGACCGATAGATCAGACCGTCTGCGGTCTTCGTATAGACGTCTTCGAACTGCCCGTGATCGCCGGCAAGCTCCCGGAGCTCGGCGAAGTCACGATAGGTCAGGCCGGCGTCCTCCGCTTTTTTGGGGACGTTGTTGCGCGACCTGAACCGCCAGCCCGATGCCGTCTTCACGTAAACATCTTCGTAATGCCCGGAATCGAGCGGCACGCGTCCCGTCACCACGCCTTGCGGGGACACGTCGATGATCGCGGTTGGCGCGGGCCGCGCACTCCTGTCGGCGCTCGGCTGCGTGCACTGGCGCTCGCTCTTGACAAGGGCGATGATGCTGGCCCTCCCAGACACCCGGCCTCGGTTCAAGCTCTCGAAGAAGCCATTCGGCGATTCGAAGAGGTTGGCGTACTCCTCAGCCGCGCACGTGCCCAGTGATCGCGCGTAGCTCGCCGATAGCTGCTGAATCTCGGCCCGGTCCTGTGCAGTCAACGTCAACGGTTGACCTATTTTCTGGGCCGCGCCACTCACCGAGGTGACGAGGCTCGCGGCCAGCGCGATCCGCGTCAACGCGTGGGTCATCATCGCTCTCTCCTTTGTCGTGTCGGCCCTTACTTGGCGTTCGGGGGGACCGGGGACTGAGACGCCGCCGGCGCGGAAGGCTTGGTCTCGGTTGCTCCCGGCGTGGGCGTCGTCGGCAGGCCCCGCTCGGCGGCCAGCCGCTGCAGCAGCGCGATCGTCTGCAGAGTACTCTCCGTCATCAGGCGATCGGCCTGCTGTGCGCCGGCCCCATTGGCGCGTCCGCGGCGGCCGCCGCCGAGAAGGTTCTCGAGCGGCGTTCGGTTGCCGTTGTCGCGCGCCTGAATGTCCGCCCCGCTCGCCACAAGGAATTCGACCACGCGGGGGCCGCGGCCGGTGGCGCCGTGAAGCGGCGTCTGCTTCTTGTCATTGACGCCGTTGATGTCGAAGCCCAAAGAGAGGCAGAGCTTGATCGCCTCGATCGCGCCCGATTCGGTGCCGGGGTCCCTGAAGGTGTCGAATCCGCCTCGCCACCCCATGCCCGCGGCGATCATCAGCAGGTTGGTGCCGTCCTTCAGCTTGGCGGCGGGATCGGCGCCGCCGTATTCGAGCAGCAGCCGCATCACCGGCACGTCGCCCGCCTTGGTGGCGCGCATCAGCGGCGTCGCGCCCGCGCCGAGGTTCGCGTCACCTGCGGTGTGCTGACGCTGCGGCTTCGGCGCGCTCAGCTTCGCATCCACCTCGGCGCCGTAGTCGAGGAGCATACGGATCATCCCAACGCCGTCCAGGCGGTCGCGGAACTTCGGCGCCGCGCGGCCATGCGCCCACGGCACCGTGTTCATGTCCACCGTCGCGTAGAGCGCCGCCATGCCGGTGACGTCCGCCACGTTGGGATCAGCGCCTTTCTCGAGCAGCATGGCCGCCAGGTCGTAGTGGGTGTTGATGATGGCGAGCACCAGCGCCGTGGCACCGTCGGGCGCCGTCAGGTTCAACGCGGCGCCCTTGTCGGCCAGCGTCCGCGCCGCGGCCAGCGACCCTTGCCGCGCGGCGTACATCAGCGGCGTCCACGACCCCTTCGGCAACACCGACTGGCCGAGGCGCTCGCGCGAAAACTTGGTCGCCGCCGACCGCTCGTTGATGTCGGCGCCAGCGTCAACGAGCAACGCCACGGCCTCGGAGCGATCCTCTTCGGCGGCCCAGATCAGCGCCGTCTCGCCGTATTCGCTCTCGTGGGTGCTCGCCCGCGCGCCGTGGGCGAGCAGCACTTTCACCGCCTCGGGCCGGCCGGAGCGAGCCGCCGTCATCAGGACCGTCTCGCCCGCGTTGGGCATGCTGGCGTTGGCGTCGGCACCCGCCGCGAGGAGCAATTCGAGCAGCTCCGCGTCGCCGTTGACGGCGGCGAGCATCACCGGCTGCACCCCGAAACGATTCACGGCCTTGGCGTCGGCGCCGGCACGGAGCAACTGCTGCGCCATGGCGACATCGCCGCCGCGCACCGCCCAATGAAGCGCCGTGGTTCCGTCGGCTTCGGTCATGCTCACGCGACCGCGCTCCTTCAGCAACTCGGTCACCGCCGCGCGGTTGCCCGCCTTCACCGCATCGATGAGCAGCAGCCCTTTATCGGCGGTGTCGGCCTTGCACAGCGCCGCTGCGATCAACAACGCGAACACCCACACGGCGCAACGACGACTGAAATTCATGCGCTCCATAAGATTGATGGCTGATGGCCATGGCTGACGGTGACGACAACTGAGGATCGCTCCAGCGACCCTCAGCCATGGACGTTTCTTACAGTTCGACGTGCCCCGTACTCTCGCCGAGACTCGAAATCGGACAGCCGAATTGATTGGCCAGCGTTACCCACATGTTGCCGACCCGCGTGTCTTTGGCCGTCATGATGTGGCGATTGCCCTTCCACACCCCGCCGCCAACCGCGACCAGCGGCAGGTTCAACGGGCTGTGCGCGTTCCCGTTGCCCATCCCGGCGCCATAGAAGAGGAGCGAGTGGTCGAGCAGCGATCCATCGCCGTCGGGCGTCTTGTCCATCTTCTCGACGAACTTCGCGAACTGCTGCATGTGATGCAGGTTGATCTTGGCGACCTTGGCGATCTGCTCCGGCCTGTTGCCATGGTGCGATACGGCGTGGTGCGGGTCGGGCACACCGATGGTGGGGTAGGTGCGCATGCTGAACTCGCGCGCCATCATGAACGTCGAGACGCGCGTGATGTCGGCTTGATACGCGACCAGCATCAGGTCGAACAGCAGCCCGACGTGATCGACGAACGACGCCGGGATCCCGACCGGCGCGTCGATGTTGAGCTCGGTGCTGGCGCGGGCCTCCATCCGCTCGATGCGCCGCTCGATCTCGCGGATGTTCTCGAGATACTCGTCGACGCGCGCCTTGTCGCGGGCCGCGAGCCCCAGCTCGAGCTCGCTCAGGTCACCGCTGATCGAGTCGAGCACGCTCCGGTTGGTGCGCATGCGCGCGGCGCGTTGCGCCGAAGTGCCCGGCCTGCCGAACAGGCGCTCGAACACGACGCGCGGATTGATTTCCATCGGCAGCGGCGTGGTCGGCGTTGCCCATGACAGCGTGTTGACGTAGGTGCAGGCATAGCCGGGGCTGCAGCCGCCGACAAAGCCGGCGAAATCCTCCGTCGCCAGCTCGAGCGACGGCAGCGGCGTGTCCTGGCCGATCCGCTTGGCGATAATCTGGTCAACGGTCGTCCCGGCGCGGAAGTCCTGGCCCTCGGTTTCCTTCGCGACAGCGTTGCTCAGCCAGCCCGAGGTCGCGAGCGCGTGGTCGGCATCAACACCAGGCCTGGCGAGATTGCTGATGACGACCAGACGATCGCGATATTCCTCGAGCGGTTTGAGGAGCGTCGTGAACGCGAAGTCGCGGCCCGTCGTCGGGGGCGTCCACTGCTCCATGATCGCCCCGTTCGGCACATACACGAACCCCAGCCGGCGTTGCGGGCTCGCGGCAGTCTTGGCCATGGCCGTCAGCGCGGGCACCATCGCATCCAGAAACGGCAGCGCGACAGCGGCGCCCACTCCCCGCAGAAACGTCCGGCGCGGCAACGACAGTTTCGTGATGAACATGACCGACTCTCCTTCTTCCGTAGGAACTCAAACCGTCTTCGGCAATCCGTGCTCGTCAGCGCTTGGCGACGCGGGTCTTCTCCGCCGCCGGCGTCGTGTTGTCCGACAACCGCATCCGGAACGGCGTACTGTTCACGATCCCCAGCACGATCGCCGAGAACCGGTATTCTCGCTGCGCCGCCGTGCGCACGATCTCGCGCACCGCCGGCATGTCGTACGCGTGCAGCCCACGGCCGAGCGCGTAGGTCATCAGCCGCTCGGTGAACGTCTCGACGATGACGCCGGGACGCTTGAGCAGCGCAGCGCGCAGCGCCACCACGCCGTCCACCTTGGTGCCGTCGAGCAGCTGCGTACTGGCGTCGATCGGGCCGCCCGCGTCCGTCGATCGCCAGGCGCCGACGGCGTCGAAGTGCTCCATCGCCAGGCCGATCGGATCCATCAGCTTGTGGCAGCTCGCGCAGACCGGATTCGCCCGATGCGTCTCCATCATCTGACGCATCGTCTGCGCCTTTTCCCCTTCACCCGGGGTCGGTAAATCGGTGTTCACGTTCGGCGGCGGCGGCGGCGGCGGCGTGCCGAGCAGCGCGTCGAGGACCCACTTGCCGCGCAGCACCGGGGCGGTCCGGTTAGCGTGCGATGTGACGGTCAGGAGGCTGCCGTGCCCCAGCAGTCCTTGCCGATTCTCGTCGGTCACGAGCACGCGACGGAAATGGGTGCCGTTGACGAACGGAATCCCGTAGTGTTTCGCGAGCCGCTCGTTGACGAACGTGTAGTTCGCCGTCAGCAGATCGAGCACGTTGTGGTCTTCGCGTACGATGCTCGCGAAGAACAGTTCGGTCTCGCGCGCAAAGCCCTCACGCAACTGGTCGTCGAAGTCCGGAAATTCCTCGGGATCGGGCACCGTGTTGCGCAGATTCCGCAACTGGAGCCACTGGCCGGCAAAGTTCGAGACGAGCGCGTCGGCCTTCGGGTCGTCCAGCATCCGGCGCACCTGCTTATCGAGCGTCGCGGTCGTGCTCAACTGCCCTTTGCTTGCCAGATCGAGCAGCTGATCGTCGGGGATGCTACTCCACAGGAAGAACGACAGGCGCGAGGCGAGCTCGAGATCGGTCAGAGGATGAATGGAACCGGGGACGGCCTTGGCCGGATCGCGCTCGACGCGCAGCACGAACTTCGGGCTGGCGAGAATCCGCTGCACCGCCCGCTGCACGCCGGTCTCGAAGCCGCCCTCCATCCGGCCAGCGTCGTAGAAGGCCAGGAGCGGCTGGAGATCCTTCGTGGTCACCGGCCGGCGATACGCGCGGCGCGCCAGCGTCGAAAGAATCTGCGTCGCACAGCTGCGTTCGGACGCCGCCGTCGACGACGGCCGGCAGGTAAAGACGCGACGGCGCATCGGCGTGTCGCCAGGACCGGTCGCGTTGAACGGCCCCGCCACCGTGAGCGTTCTGATGTGCGGCATTCCGGTCGAGTCGTAGGGGCTCGTCGACGACCGGACGAACGGCTGCAGGCGCATCGTATCCGCGCCCCGTTTCTGGACGAACGCCGCGGTCACGGTTCGCTGGCCTGCCTTGATCGGCACCGTCACCCGCAGCTTCGACTCGACGGCCGATTGCGGCTCGTCGTCGACGTCGTCTTCCGTCACTTTCTCGCGCTTGACCGGCGCTTTTCCGGGGTCGCCACCCACGGTTTCAAGTAGCACGCGCGCGCCGTCGACCGCGATCTCGATCTGGTGCGCGCGCTCGAGGCCGACGAGGCCGTCGTTGTTCGTGCGCAGGAGCGCGACCTGGAAGGTGTAGTCGCCGTCGAGCGGGAACGTGTGCGTCACGCGCAACCCGCCCAGCGTGCCGAGCGGCAAGCCTTCGATATGCTGATCCTGCGAGCGGTCCTGGCGGACGAAATACGTCTCCGCGCCGGGACTGACGCCGCCCTCGCCGACGGCCAGCGCGCTGATGCTTTCGGCGGCGGCGACGTAGCGCTCAATCAGCACCGGCGAGAGACCGAGCACGTCGGACACGTTGTCGAAGCCAAAGGCGGAATCATCAGGCGGCAGCAGCCGCGCGACGTCGACGTCGACAGCCAGCAGATCGCGAATCGCGTTGGCGTACTCGGCTCGGTTCAGGCGGTGCACGAGCGGCTCGCCCGGATTGGGGTGGGCGGCGACGGCGCGATCGAGTTCCGATTCGAGCCAGGCGGCCAGCCCCTGAATAGCCGCTGCGTCTGGCCGCCGCGCGCCCGGCGGGGGCATCGCACCGGTGCGCAGCTTGCGGATGACTTTTTCCCAGAGATCGGCGTTGGCTGGAACGGCCGAGAAGTCTTGCCCCTCGAGCACCAGTCCGGCGGTTTTCAAGCGCGCGTTGTGGCAGCCTTCACAATACTGTTTGACCACCTGCCCTGTTCCTGGTGCGGTAGTCGAAGCCGAAGATGGGGAGGCCGAGCCCTGGTTCGCCGCTTGCGGACCGGCTGCCTGCGGCACGCTCAAGGCTAGGACGGCCAGCACGGCTGCCCCAAACCACACCCACCGCCTCATCGCGTTCCCCGGTTTCGTCGTGCTGTCATACAAAACCTAATGATTCCTGACCACCTGGATGCTACCAAAGAGCGGAGGTGTGAGAAATACCACAACCGGACTAGAGGCGACCTGGGCGCTGTCAATCCTTCCGACCGCCTCGCGGCACCGTCAAACAGGGACTATGGACGAAGCCAACTTGGGGGGCCCCGCGTCGTGGCGAGGCGAAATCCATGGCCTCAAACACGGACATGCGCAGTCCACCGGCTTTCCGGTGTCTCGCGCGTCAACGTCCGCTCTTCTCGTTCGCAGGTCTGCATTCTTCAGTCGCTCGTGACTGGCCCGCTCACTTGCCTCGCGAACGCTGCAGTCGGTCGTAGTCTTTCTCGCCTTCGAGGCAAAACTCGTCGACGAGTTCCGTGTCGGGCTCGAGGGTGTCCGTGAGCTTGACCGTGAACGGCTTCGTGTAGGCCTTCGGATCGTCGATCGTGAGCTCGATCTCGAGTGTGCCGAAGTTCGGCCGACGCATCTTCTCGGTCATCTTCGCGGCATCCGTCATCGGGCTGCCCCACGTGTCGGCCCAGAGCCCGTCACGGAAGCCCTCGGTCTGCACGACCAGCGTGTCGCCTTCCCAGTGCGCCGTCGAATACCCCATCCATGACGGGCTGGGATCCTTCGGTTGCGGCCGGCCGTCGATGAAAATCTGCCGGTATATCGCGTTGACTTCGTAGAGCAGCACCATCAGCTTCGGCGAGTGGATGGCTTTGGTCAGGTGCGGCAGCGTCCACGTCCGCGGCGGGTTGTCGGGGAGACACCGCACGTGCGGATCGTCGATGCTCAACGCGGCATGACGTTCCTGAAAGAGCTTGAGCGCCCACGGCTGGTACGGCAGCGCGCCGCCCGGTAGATCGCGGCCAAGGTTGCCACCGAGCTGCGATCCGCCGATTTCGTTGCCGCACTGAATCGGATCGCCGGCCGCGTTCACGCAGCGTCTGGGCTGGGCTGCGTGCCAGAGACCTGACAGGTTGGGCTTGCCGTCGGGCAGCCGCGGAGTAGGCCCCGTGAGGTCTGGTTTCCCATCTGCCTTTCGCGGCAGGTCGGGGGTTGGATAGTTGATCCACTGCGCAACGCCCAGTGCGGGCACGCTGATCATGGCAAGCACGACACACGAGAAAACACAGGAACGCCACATACTTCCTCCGTTGCACTCTTCAGGAGTGCGGAACATGCCGTAATTTACGGTACGCGAGAATACGCGATTGTTATCGGGTCTGAGTAGAGGGCCCTCGCCGCATTGCGAGGCCGCCGGCAGATTAGTCGGGTCCGGCCTGCGAATGTGATCCTCCTCGCCTGAAGGCGAGCGCTTGTCCGGATCGCGTCGCGCTGTTCAGGGTCGAGATCGGCGTGCGCGCGATCTTCTGAGATGGCACGCCCGGCTCTCGACATCCCGACCGTGTGATAGGCCGACCCCGCCTCGCGAATCTGCATGGCAACATTGAACGGAGACCGCAGGCCTGCGTCACCGCTTTGTGCGGCTCACAGGGGCCCGGTGGAAAAAAGTCAGCGCTGGGCGCGTGAAATCACAAAGTTTCGGGACGCAACCGCCCAACATGTCGCGACGTGGGAACTGCTGAAGCTCTGGCCTGCTTGGCCGCAGATTCCATCGTGGCGACAGAGCTCGGAAAAGTTGTTGGTTCGCTCGAACGCGAACGCGCTGCCGTTCCCAGCAGCGAACGCGTGTAGGCTGGATTCGAAACGACGGCCAATCAGACCTGGCCGTCGTCAGCTTCTCGGGGTGGCTCTTCCCCACTGAGCCGCAAGTACGCAATGCCGCGGGCTGACGTGTGGCGGATGAACTCGCCGGGCGCCATACCGAATAATTCTTCCGGCTTGCCACGCGATGCTTCTCCTTACTTACAGGCGCCTGTGAGTTTGGCTTGAGTCTTCGAGCCAGCGCTGTCAGTGCCCTCTGAGCTATCTCCGTGATAGAGAGTGGTCACCGTTTTCACCGTTTTCACACCGCCGGCGCCGCTGCAAGACGCGGTGTAAACGACCTGGTTGCCGTCGACCTTCACGTTACTGATCTGGCAAATCTCAGGTGGAATGATCGTCTCCAGATACGCTTGGACTGCTTTGGCGTCGCCGTTCATCCCAGCGGCGTCGCTCTGCGATACGCATTGCGATGTCGAGAACGTCTTGCCGCCCGCGATCGTAGTGCCAATCCACTGGCCTGCGCGCATGCGGTCCGCGCCCTGCGCGGACACAGCAATGCCGATCAAGACAAGCGCTGAAAGAGTCGTCAAGTAACGATTCGCTTTCATTGTCAGTTTTGCTCCTGAAGGCTGAGGCCGAGGGTGAATGAAGGGTGGATACCGTGTCGTTCACATCTATTCAAAGCTGTGGTCAGCAGGGCCGCTGGCGAAAGTCACCGCATGCTCTTCTGCCGCCATCTTAGTCTGTGTGGACCGCGCCGGGTCTGTCGGAGGGCCCATTCGTTGAGAGGATGGACCCATGGCACGACCGAGCAATACTCTCCTGAGGTGCGTGAGCGCTTCATCCAACTGGTACAGGAGCACACGCCAGAGCATGGCTCGCTCGCAGTGGGCGGCGATCGCCGCGATTCGCGTACCTCCGACTGTGTCGGCCGACGAAGACGCCGCGGGTGCGGCCGTGACAGCTTCTTCAGTGCCGCTGAGTCGGCAGGCACTATGACCCGGACAGTCTCCCGATGGGACTGCAGCCGACCTCGTGAACGCGGTCCCCAGAATCTGCCTTCGTGGCGCGCCGATTGAACCGCTTGGGCCCTTCACCTTCATTCGCCACGATCAAGACGGTAGGCTTGGACGGATTGGTACCGCGTATGTCGATCACGATGGTTTCGCGACCAATCAACCGTCTCAAGCGCGACAACGGCAGCGCCGGCAGCACCTGATACGTTTCATCGGCACGCAGGAGGACAGCGCCTTTCGTGTCGTTCGCGCGCCGGAGACCTCGCCGCCAGCGCAGACGACCCAATGCGGCAACGAACATGCGGGAATCCTACGTTGTTGTGACCACAACGACGGGCACGTTGATCATATCTGAGCGTCGCGGCGTCGTGTAGGCCTGCCTGACATCCTGGAAGCGGTGAAGGTGACGCGGGCTACGCACGGGCTCCCACGCAATGAACGTATCCGGCAACACTTACGGCGCCGCTGTCGCCGTGCTCGTGGTTTCGACCGCGCTCGTGGCCGCGGGCGGTGGCTGGTCGCGTTCGCCCCGGCGCGCTCGTCGCCGGATCGCGTCGCGCTGGACCGGTGCCGCCCGGCTGGGCGCCGCCGAGCTGTTCAGCGGCTGTGCCGCCGATTATGACGGCTGCCTCGAGGAAGTCGCCGCTTGAGTGCCCCCACGGTCGTCCGAGATCTTGTTGGCACGCGCCGGGTAGCGTGTAACCTGGCCCGACTGGTGTGACGGAGCAGCGGATTGCCGAATGATGACGATGGGGCATCGCAGCGACCGTGCCCTGAGCCGCGCGTCCAGGGTATACCGCCGCTTGAAGATGCGCTCAAGAATCGACGGCGCCACTGGGCGCGGTTCGCTTGAACGTGGCCTCCGGTGAAGCGCGCGGGCTTCCCTGCGGCGCACGCGGACGTTTGAATCACTACGGCGCAAGGTTGAACGGTTTTCTGGGTGCGAGGTTTGAGGGGCCGCGCCCTGCTGCGCACGCCGCGGCTCGTCATGGGTGCTCAACGCCGCATCAGTGCATGGGCCAGTGCCCGCCATGCGATCGACGAGGGCGATAGCCAACTCCGTAGCATGGGGATCCTTCGCAATGGCGTCGGCGAAGGAAAGGGCTGGCTTGTCCTTCAAGTCGACATTCTCCGAAGTCAGCCCGACAGCTTGCCGCTCCATCGCGACCAGAGCCGGAAACGCATGCGCTACGCGCGCGATCAGCAAAATGACCGCGATGAGCCCATCCGGTCCGGATCGGATCCGGTCGCAGAGCCCTTGGGTGACCGCGGGGTCGGCCAATACCTCCAGGGTGGCGCACACTGGCACCGACAATGTCCTCAGCGCCGCCTGTGCAAACCGCGCATGTCGTTGACGGGTTTCGATCAGCGACTCAGCCACGGTGTCGCGGCCCCGTCGGTCAACCTCCGCGTCCCACCGCGCGGATCTCTCCCCCCATCTTCCCCCCGAGTTCCATGCTTCCCACCGGCCTGGTGCCCTGCAGTTCTCGGGTACCTGAACGTGCTCGCAGTCGCGCTGGTGCAGTCGGTAGGCGCGGGCCATGGACCGCCTGGATCCAAGGTCGCGGTAGTGGGTGAAGGCATGATAGGCGCGCGCTGGCTCACCCGGTTGGCGTTCCCACGGGGCGCGTTCGTCAGTCAATCCGCTGATTATGACAGCACGCAGTCAGGATGCGCCCCGAAGATCCAAGCGCCGATCGATCGCCAGTGCCGCCCAGTCGCGCCTCGCTATCTCCTGAGGGGCCGGTCTAACCCACGGCGCCACGAGTTTCGCCAAACCAATTCCTCGTGCCCTCCTTGCATCGGCGATCAGATGAGGCGAAAAATCAGGTCTTTCTGGCAGAGTTCTCTCACGGACGATCGAACGAAAGAGACAATCGCCGATTTGGAGCGCTGGATCAAGGAGGCCAGCGAGGGCCTACCGCGTCGCCGAGCAACTTTAGGGCCTGTTAGAAAATAACTGACCAGATTTAGGACTTGTACTTTCCCGGCGGACCCGATACGCTGGCCACGTGTCGGGTGCCACGCTACGCACCAAAAATGCGACGATGGCCGCGGTGTTCACGGAGCGGTCGCGTCGGGTCCGGGCCGCGACCGAAGCCCTGGCGCTGGTCCGCGGCGGCCCCGGCATCGTCCCGCGGGCGACCGGGATCGCCGAATCGACGATTCGCCGTGGCCTCCGCGAGCTCGCCGCCCCCCCGCCGCTGGAGGCGGAGCGGACGCGCCGGCCCGGCGGGGGCCGGAAGCGCGTGACCGATCACCGGCCGACGCTGCGACGCGATCTGGGAGGCGTTGGTCGAGCCGACGGCGCCTGGCGATCCGGAGTCGCCGCTGCGGTGGGACGTGCTTGACGCGGACGTTGGCCGTCGCCCCTGAAGGGCCTCGGCACAACGTCAGCCACGTGACGGTCGCCGACCTGCTGCATGACCTTGGCTACAGTCTCCAGGGCAACGTGAAGACACGCGAAGGCCGGCCGCATCCGGACCGCGACGCCCAGTTCCGCTACATCGCCCGGCAGGTCCGTGCGGCCCAGCGCCGCGCGCAGCCGGCGATCTCCGTCGACACCAAGAAGAAGTTGGTCGGACCGTTCAGGAACGGCGGCCGCGCCTGGCGCCCCGCGAAGACGCCCCAGCCTGTGCGTGTGCACGACTTCGTGACAGTGCGGACCCCGCCACGCAAATTGGCCACATCGCCAGCGCGGCGCGGAATCACGTGCAGATGGCGGTGCGCCATCGTCTGACCCGCGACGGCGCCGCTGTTACGACCTTCCGGCGTTCTGCGTCGACACTGTGCTCCAAGGGGATTAGCTTCGATCGCGGAGGACGGCCGCCATCAGCCGAGGATTCCGGCGCCCGTGAAGAATCGCGACGACCCACAGCGGCTTTTCGTCTGGTGCATAAGCGACGAAGTACTCGTCGCGCGCGACATGGAATCGCAACGGTCGGGCGGTCAAGTCAGGGCGTCGGTGTCCGATGTGTGGTGAGACGGCGAGGGTGCGGAGGACGGCGTGGATGTCTGCAAGGACTCGGTCAGCAGCGTCGATGTTGTCCTCCGCGATGTACTCCCAGATCTCGTCGAGATCTGCGAACGCATGGGGGTGGAAGGCGTAGCCGCTCATCCGCCAGATCGTCGACGCTCGCTCTTTTCACGCAGCTTGGTGAATGCCTCCTCGCCATCGATCGGTTTCACGCGGCCGCTCCTGAGATCGTCGTAGCGGCTATCGAGGGTCTGGCGGACTGCGGTCACCTCTTCGAGATACCCGGCCAGGGCGTCCTCGACGATATCCTCCGGCGCACGTCCACTGGTCGCGGCGAGATCCTGCAGTCTCTTGGCCGTATCGGGCGTGACGTGGACGTTCATGCCCCTACTGTACGGCTTCGGAGACTGACCGGCAAGTTCTCAGGACGCCTGCCGCAAACCGTCGATCTGGTTGAGCCAACCGGCGACTTGGTTCCAACTCGCCTCCATTGGGGACGCTCTTTGTTAGCAGTTCCTGCCGACACCCTCGGCCACATTCGAGGCGGCAGGGTTACCACATTCTAGCGGCGTCGATCGACAAGAGTCTTCGACTGAGGTCCTCCCCCGCCCGTTTTCGATCGCGCCCGGCATCACCCTTCCGATCGCAGGATACAACCCGGAGATGGCTCGCGTTGGCTACAGTTTAGGTCCCCAACGACCGTTCGCCGCGACACTGTGGGCGGAGATGGACCGTTCTATGGCGGCCGCCGGGCGGCCGTGAGTCTCAGCGCGGGTCGACTGAGTCCGAGCCGCCGTGTGTCGCTCGAACCCACCTATTCGATGAATCGGGTGAGCCTGCCGCAAGGAGACGTCGCGGCCACGCTTGCGGGATCCCGCGTCACGTATACCGTCACGCCGATGATGTTCACGAGTGCCCTGGCCCAGTACAACTCGTCGACGAACGTCATCAGTACCAACCTCCGACTGCGGTGGGAATACCAGCCTGGCAGCGAACTGTTCGTCGTGTACAACGATGAACGGGACACACTCGCGCCTCGATTTCCAGGCGTCCGAAACCGCGCGCTCGTCGTCAAGATCATCAGACTATTTCGACCGTGACGTGGATCTCGCGTAGACGTCGACGGACCACGCCCACGTGCGGCGATGGCTGACAAGGACAAATCCCGCGTCGGTGACGACCTCTACCATTCGCGAGGCGGAGTGTATGTAGGTGCGGCACGGACTGCCAGTCAGGCGGCGTTTACAATTAAAGAGAGCATTCCAGACCCGTACGAACAATAGATCGCGAGCAGAGGAGAATGCGAAGCGCCGCTCTGCATGCCGGAGTGCTTCGGTTAGAAGAGGTTCAGACGCGGGATAGCAACATACGACGCGATCGAGTGCGACCAAGGCTGCCGAAGGAATCCGCGGCGCCACATCGAGGAAGTCGGCGCACATGAACTGAATGGCTTCGAGGCGGTGTGGGCGAGCGGCTTCACGCGAGGCCGTCGAGATGTAGGCCGGGGACGCGTCCACGGCGATGGCCCGTGTGGCCCCCGCCTCGAGCAACTCGAACGTCAACGCACCGATGCCAGCACCAAGGTCGAGCAAGACACCGTCTACTCCGCCGGCCTCCAAGAGGCCGTCCCGCAGGAGACGCGTGGTGCGGCCAGGGCCCTTCGTGAGGTAGCTCATGAGATCGCGAGCGGCAATGTCTTCAGTAAATTGCCGCTCGGCAGCGGAGCCAAAACCTTCACAGGCGCAATTACATTACATTCGCATCCCGATGACCTCCACCCGTAGTCGCCGGACGGTCACGTCGATTTCCCAATCGTTCCACTTCCGCGAATAGGTCGTTCGCCGCCGCTTTCAGCGGCTGAAGGTGTGACGTACGGAGCCGAGGAGGCGCCGCTGATCCTTCGTGAGATACGACTCGTCAGTCTTAAGATTGTCCATGTCACGCTTTCATGCGCCCTGAAAGTGCGCCGCACGCTCTCGCGCCTTCTGGCCCTCACGCAGGGCGATCAACGAGATTGGCAAGGGGCACCGGTGTGATGATTTAGAGATTCGAGTAACAAATCACGGTTGAACGCCGTGCTCGGCTCTCGCCCTCCACTTTCAGAGCTGGACCTTTCTGAGGCGTAATGCATTCCCAATGACAGACACCGAACTAAACGTCATCGCTGCGCTGGCGATCATTGGACTGAGCAAGAGTCCGACGAGCGGATACAACACGCCGGCCGCGATCGGCACGCCAAGGACGTTGTAGATGAAGGCAAAGAAGAGGTTCTGTCGAATGTTACCCATCGTCGCTCGGCTCAGACGACGGGCGCGGACGATCCCGCGCAGGTCGCCTTTGACCAGGGTGACGCCTGCACTTTCCATCGCCACGTCCGTACCGGTGCCCATCGCGATGCCCACGTCCGCCTGCGCCAGCGCCGGTGCGTCATTGATGCCATCTCCGGCCATCGCCACCCGTTCACCGCTCGCCTGCAGGCGCTTGATGACCGCGGCCTTCTGATCCGGCAGCACGTCGGCTTCGATCTGATCGATCCCGACGGACCTTGCGACGGCCTCCGCGGTGGTGCGATTGTCGCCGGTCAGCATCACGACCTTGATGCCGTCCCGGTGCAGCGCCTCGATGGCTTCGTGTGTCGTCGCCTTAATGGGATCGGCCACGCCGACGAGTCCCGCCGCCCTTCCATCGATCGCGACAAACATGACGGTCTGGCCTTCGCGTCGTAGCGCCTCGGCTCGAGCCGGCAGCGGACCCGGATCGATGCCGAGCGCCTCGAGGTGCTTCAGATTCCCGATGGCTACCGCACGTCCATCGACGGTGCCGGTCACGCCTTTGCCGGTGGCCGACTCGAAGTTCGTGACCAGCGACGTCGTCACGTTCCGCCCGTGCGCGCCCCCCACAATCGCAGCAGCGAGCGGATGTTCGCTCACGAGCTCAAGACTGGCGGTCAGGCGTAGCAGCGTGGCCGTATCAACCCCAGGCAGGGGCTCGATCGTCACGAGCTTCGGCTTGCCTTCCGTGAGCGTGCCGGTCTTGTCCACGACGATGGTGGTCACCTTTTCGAGGAGTTCGAGCGCCTCGGCGTTGCGAATGAGTACGCCGCCTTCGGCGCCCCGCCCGGTACCAACCATAATCGACATGGGGGTCGCCAGGCCAAGCGCACAGGGACACGCGATAATGAGCACGGCGACTGCATTCACGAGCGCGTGAGCCAGTCGCGGCGCCGGCCCATATCCTGACCAGACGATGAACGTGGCCACGGACACGGCGATGACGATCGGCACGAACCAGCCAGCCACCGTGTCGGCAAGCCGTTGAATCGGCGCGCGCGACCGCTGTGCCTCACTCACCATGCGGACAATCTGCGCGAGCAAGGTGTCGCTACCCACTCGCTCGGCTCGCATGATGAACGCACCCGTCCCGTTTACCGTGCCACCCGTGACCTTCGCGTCCTGCGTCTTCTCGACCGGGATCGGCTCCCCCGTCACCATCGATTCGTCGACGGTCGTCGTGCCTTCGAGGACGCTGCCGTCTACTGGCACGCGCTCGCCTGGGCGGACACGCAGTCGATCATTGACGAGCACATGTTCGAGCGGCACATCCTGCTCCGTACCGTCCGCCCCGATCCGGCGAGCCGTTTTCGGCGCGAGCCCCAGCAGATTGCGGATCGCGGCGCCGGTGCGACTGCGGGCGCGCAGTTCCAGCACCTGACCGAGCAGCACCAGCACCACGA
>JBDTVS010000041.1:0-17815 GCA_040007095.1 Acidobacteriota bacterium | reverse complement strand
GGCGCACGCGGCCTCCGGCTCCGGGTGCGCTCGAAGTGTCGCCGCCATCGCCTCGTCGGTGAGCATCTCGGTCAGGGCATCCGAACAAAGAGCAGGCAATCGCCGGGATGCACCTCGAGCGCGTGGGCTTCCCCGTGGTGTGCAGAATCTCGGCCCATGGAACTACGCGGCCTCGCGGTAGTAGAACTTGAGCACGCCGCCCAGTCGCTCCCGGCATCGTACCGGGCCTTTGTCAATCACCGTGGTCTTCGGCGCGATGAGCGCGTCACCCAGCCCTTGGTGCGGCCGTTCCGTATGGTAGTGATCAACGAACGCTCTGATTGCGGCCCGGAGGTGTCCTTCGCCGAGGGGCACGATACGCGCCAAACATTCGGATTTGGCCGAGCCAACGAATCGCTCCGCAAATGCGTTCAAATTTGGACTCCTGGCAGGCAGGACCAGTGGCGTCGTGCCACTGTCTCGCAGCAGACGCCGAAAGGTGGCGGTGTAGAGCGGGTCGCGGTCCAGAATGAGGTAGCGCATGTCGCGGAGGAAGCCGTCGTGGGCGTCAGTCAGGTTTCGCGCGAGTTGCGTCATCCAGGCCTCGTGCGGCTGATGCGTGATCCCGGCAATCTCGACCGCCCGGGTCTTGAGGTTCATCACGAAGAAGACGACGTAGCGGACCAGCCCGCCCACGGTCAGGAGAGCGTGCAATTGAGTGGGGTCCCGCCTGCGTTGTTCGGTCTTGACGTCAGCGCGGTATCCTCGGCCGCGGCATGGCCGTGGAGGAGCACCGATGCGCTGGAAGGTCACCCTGGTCGCGGAAGTCGAGTCGGGACAGTCGATTGCGCACGACATCGCGTCCCTGCACCGGGACGAACGGATCACGCCCGCCACGTTGGGCCTCAGCATCGCTGAAGGCAAGGCAGTCTTGGCAGCGATTCAAGCGCAGTTGGTCGGGGACCAGGTGCAACGCCATGGCGAGGTGGCCCGACACTGCCTGTGGTGTGGGCGTGCGCAGTCCTCCAAGGGCCATTACCGGTCGACCTTTCGGTCGGTCTTCGGCAAGATTCCGATGCGGGTGCGGCGATTTCACGCATGTCCGTGCCGGACCGACGGACCGAAGACCGTGCCGGCGTTGTTCACGCGCCGATCGCCCGTGGCGCCGGAACTCCGGTACCTGACCGCCAAGTTGGCCGCGCTGATGCCGTTCGGCAACGACGACACGCCCATCACCGTCCTCTCCGATGGCGATGCCGGCCTGCGCGCGATTCAGCGCGCGGCGGCGCCGGAGGCCGAACCGGTGCTCGACTGGTTTCACATCGCGATGCGCTGGCAGCACGTGCACCAGCTCGCGACCGGCGCGATCCGTCAGGGTCAGACCGCCGAAGCGCGCACCTGGCTGCTCGATCTCATCGAGCGGGCGAAATGGGCCCTCTGAAATGGCCAGCTTGCGAAGACCCTGCGGCACCTCTCGGAGCTGCGCGTCTGGACCTGGAACGCGCGGGCGGATCCGTCGTGGCTCGAGCACCTGCGCACGCACCTCAGTGAGCTGACGTCCTATCTGGACGCGAACGCGGATTCGCTCCCCAACTACGGCGCTCGGTACCGAGCCGGGGCACCGATTTCGACCGCCTTCGCCGAGTCGGCGGTGAATCAGATCATTGCCACACGGATGATCAAGCGCCAGCAGATGCGGTGGAATCGCGAGACTGTCCAGCCGTTCTTGACGGTCCGCGTGGCGGTGCTGAACGACACGCTGGAACAGGCGTTCCGGTCCTGGCACGCTGGTTTCAGGCCCGTCGAAGGATCCCGCGCGGCCTGAGCACCCCACTCAATTGCACGCTCTCTAATCACGATGACGCTGGAGTCGACGCCACGCGACGCGACGCACTGGAGCACGCGGACGATGGCCAAAGCGACCGGCATGAGCCAATCCGCGGTCTCGCGCATGTGGCGGGCCTTCGCGCTGCAGCCGCATCGCGTCGAGACGTTCAAGTTGTCGAAGGACCCGCTGTTCGTCGACAAGGTCCGTGACATCGTCGGTCTATATCTCGATCCACCCGAGCGCGCGCTGGTGCTGTGCGTTGATGAGAAGAGCCAGATTCAGGCGCTGGATCGCAACGCCCCGATCTTGCCCATGCAGGTCGGGCTGCCGGAGCGCCGCACGCATGACTATCGCCGCCACAGCACGACCTCACTCTTTGCGTGCTCGACGTGGCGACGGGGCGTCATCGGCGAGTGCCATCGCCGTCACCGCAGCAAGGAGTTTCTCCGGTTTCTGAATACGATCGACGCGGCGGTCCCGTCGCATCTCGACGTCCACCTGGTCTTGGACAACTACGGCACGCACAAGACCGCACGGATTCAGCGCTGGCTGGCGGCGCGGCCTCGCTTCTACATCCACTTCACGCCGACCAGCGCGTCCTGGCTGAATCCGGTCGAGCGGTGGTTTGCGCTGCTCACGCAGAAACAGATCAAGCGCGGCGCGCATCGAAGCACTCGCGAGCTTGAGCGCGCGATCCGTGAGTATGTGAGCATCACGAACGATACGCCGACGCCCTTCATCTGGACGAAGACCGCAGACCAGATTCTCGCCAGCGTGGCGCGATATCGTGAACGAATCTCTGCCTCAAGGACACTAGCGGGCGACACACTCCAGGCGCATTGACAAGTCCACCGCCCGGACGTGTTTCGTGATGCTGCCTATAGAGATGTAGTCGACGCCGGTTTCCGCGATGGCGCGGACTGTCTCCAGCGTGACGCGTCCTGATGCTTCGATTTTGACACGGTGGTCGCTGGCACTGTTCAGCGCTACGGCGGCTCTCATGTCGCTCAGGCTGAATTCGTCCAGCATGATGATGTCCGGTGCCGCCTGTAGGGCCTCCGAGAACTCCTGCAGCGTTTCGACTTCCACTTCGACTTTCTTCGAGCCTGCCGCGCGGCGCGCTGCTCGGATTGCTTCGGTGAGGGAGCCGGCCGCCGCGATGTGGTTTTCCTTGATCAGGACTTGATCGAACAGGCCGATCCGGAGGTTCTGGGCGCCGCCGCACAGGACCGCGTATTTCTGGGCGGTCCGCAATCCGGGCAGTGTTTTGCGTGTATCGAGAATTGTACTGGCGGTTCCCGCGATGGCCTCCACGTAGCGGCGGGTGGCGGTGGCGGTGCCGGACAGGAGCTGCAGGAAATTGAGGGCGGCCCGCTCGCCGGTGAGCACCGGTCGGGCAAGGCCGGCAATCTCGAAGAGTGTTTGATTTGCGGCGATTCGGTCCCCGTCATCGGCGGTCCATGTCAGCTGGACCGATGGATCCAGCTGACGGAAGACCTCGGTGACCCAGGGGCGGCCGCAGAGGATGGCGGGCTCCCGGGAAATGACCTTTCCGGTCACACGTTGATCGGCGGGCACCAGCTCGGCAGTGACATCGCCACTGCCGATGTCCTCGACCAGGGCGATCGTCACCTGCTGGGCGAGGTTGGGAGGGAGACTCAGCATCTCCCAAGCCTAATTTAAGACGGTAAGATGGACAATTACGGTACTCACAAGACTCCCGCCATTAAACGCTGGCTCGCACGCAATCCACGCTTTCACGTGCACTTCACCCCGACCTCGGCCTCTTGGCTCAATCAGGTCGAACGCTGGTTCGCCATGCTCACGGTTCTGACGCATCTTTGGTGCAGGGTGGAACCGAACGACCTGCCGCAACGCGTTGACGGTGCGGCAGTAGCCGCTCTGAAACGGCCTACGGATGAGGTGGCCGTGGCCGGTCGCGCGACGATCGGGACAAGCTCACTCCCTTCAACGGGTTAAACGTCGTCGAACGACCCGCCCTGCACCAAAGATGCGTCAGAACCGATTTGAGTGCAGGTCGACACTTGTTCCTGACGATCCTCAGCGACGGCCGGCCGGTCGGCGCGGCGGGCGTGCGCCGCGCGGTGCGGCGCGCGCCTTCGAGACTGTTCCCCTGACGGCCATCGGCGCGAGTCATGTTCGGCGCGTGATCGAGGCGCCAATCTGCGCTGTGGCCGGGGGTGCGTACCGGGCGTTGCGGGGACGTGTTTGATAGCCGGACTTCGGTTAACCTTTGGCGGCGACCGCGCCGCCGAGATGTCTCTAATGTTTCCAATTGTTTTCGGAGGTCCACGTCCCATGATTGATCTCTATGATGACGCGTCCAATCAGCTGATCGGCACGATGACCGAGGCCGATCTGCAGGTTCTTGTCGACGCCCTGGAAGAGGAATCGCTCGACGATCACGATTACTACATCACAGCGGCGACCATCGACCTCGTCGCCGACGGTCGAGCGACCGAGCACATGGTGACCCTGTTGCGTCGGGCGCTCGGCGAGAAAACCGGCGTCGACATCAGGTGGGAGCGGAAATAGTGTGACGGCGACGGCCGCTGGTGCGGCTCGAACACGTCGAGCTGCAGACCGTGTGGCAGCGGTTCGCCGAAGACGCGGCTCGCGTCGGCGGAAGAGGTTGTCACTACAATCTGGTGACTCCCGCCAAACACATCTGGCGGGCGCCAGTGGAGATCGCATGAATCAGAAGCCTAGCGAAGCAGTCGGCGGCAAGCTCGACGATCTCGAGATCAAGGATGCGCAATTGATTTTCGAGTCTGTCTGGCAGAGTCTGGAAGCCAACTGTGGCCGCGAAAATCTGCGCTTCCCGAAGGAGTTCATCCTGCTCGGCGGTGCGCCCGGCGCCGGCAAGGGGACCAACACGGCGTTCATTGCCAAGACGCGCAGCCTGACGTGTGGTCCGATCGTCATCAGCTCGCTGCTCGACTCGGCCGAGGCGAAGGCGCTCAAGAACGCCGGCCACATGGTCGGCGACCGCGACGTGGTGGGCCTGCTGCTCGGGGAACTCCTGCGCAAGGAATATCACGATGGCGTGATTATCGACGGCTTCCCGCGCACGACGGTCCAGGTGGAGTGCCTGAAACTGCTGGTCGGCAGAATGCACGCGCTGCGGCGCGAGTTCTTCAACACGCCGCTGCGGGTCCATTTCCGCCACCCGACCGTCCACGTCATGTTGCTGTTCGTCGAAGAAAAGGAATCAATCGCGCGACAGCTGAAACGCGGTCGCGAAACGCTGGCTCACAACGAGGAGGTGCGGCGCACCGGCGTCGGCCTGTTGCGTGAGGATCGGACCACCGACCACGACGAAGCGCTCGCCCGGCGGCGCTATCAGGCGTTCAAGGAGCAGACGTGGGACGCGCTCCAGTCGCTCGAGGAGATCTTCCATTATCACTTCGTCAACGCCCAGGGGCCGTTCGAGGAGGTCGAGCGGAACATCCTGCAGGAACTCCAGTATCAGAGCACGCTCGAGCTCGACCCCCGCACCGTGGAGCGGCTGCTGCGCGTGCCTGTGGCGAGCGAGATCATCGTGCACGCCCGCCAGGAGTTGGTGCGGCGCCTGGACAGCTACGAATTTGAATACAGCGAGCTGTTCGCGCGGGTGGTCGCATTGATCGAGATGAAGATCATGCCGATCGTCCTTCGGCACGCGATCTCCGGCGTCGCGCACATCAACACCGAAAACGCCATGCTCGATGATCCCATGGCGCTCGCAATGTTGATCGACGTGTTCTCCGAGCGTGGCTATCACGCGGTCGTCGACATCCATCGCGTCGATGTGCCGGAACAGTTCGAGGCCGCCACCGGCCTGATCCGATGCATTACCAAGAAGGTCTTTCGGATCCAGATCCGCTTCCAAGGTTCGGAAATCCGCCGCGGGTGATCGCGACCCGGTCGACGGAGAGCCTGCACCGCCCGGGACGATCGCGTGGTCAACACACGATCCCCCGCCACCACCCTGGCGGCAATGGCAGGAGACCGCGGAAGAAATGGCCGGACTGGGAGCGCCTCGCAGAACGCATCATGATCAGGGCGTCCGCCCCGCGTCAGCTCGAGGTTGTCGCTGACCGAACCGCATAGGGTTTGATCGAGACGATCGCCCCCTCGTCACGCGACCCGCGTGTCGAGGGGGCGGTGACCCACTCCCGGCTTTGAACGGTTTCACGTCGGCGACGGCGGTCTCATCCAGTAACCCGGCCTTGACCGTGACCGACCCGGTCGCCTCGTCGAGCGCGACGAATTCGGCAGACCAGTCATAGTTCTCCGCGGCGTGCACGGCCGGCGCGAGGATGCCACACGCCGGTATGTCGGCGAGTTCAAACGCGGGGACAAGATACGGCTGACCTGGGCCACGCCGCGCCCCGGCGAGACGGAGGCGATCATCTACGTAGGCCGAGACGAAGCCGGCTCGGGGAAGTGGGGATACGTGCTGCCGGCTGAGTTCGTATCGGCGGACACGGCGGCCCAACGGCTGACGCTGACGACGGCAGTGCCGTCGCAGGCGATCAACACGCGACAGACGGTTCCGTCCGGCGGGTGGATCAAAGTGACGACGCCCTTTGACCAGCGGAACGGAACAGCCACCATCGAGAGGGTGGAGGTCGTTGCTGGACCGACACTCCCTCGACGTAGCCCTGATGGAACCGACAGCCGTGACGAAGACGCCGGAAAGCCCCGGCCGGCTGCGGAGGGCGGCAGGATGGCGGTTCCGCCCCGACCGAGCGACGCGACGATCCGTGAGTTCCTGACGGCCCTTGCGTCTGCCGATTCGAACAACGGCGCGGTGCCGGCGGCCGCCGTCGCTGCCGCCATGGGCGCGAGGGATCAATCCTTCGCCGCGACGTCTCGGCTCGTCAGCAGCCACTTGCCCTTGACGCGCTCCATGGTGTCGAAGCTCTGACCGGCCGCCACGATCCGGGGCGCTACGTCGCGGCCCAGCGCGCCGGAGACCGTCAGATAGTAGGCGTGATAGCGGGCGTGGTCCTTGTCCACGAAATCGATCCAGTGGTTCAACTCCATGTGATACAACGGCGCCCGTGCCGGCTCGCCGGCGGCCGGCTGCCGGACGACCAGCTTCGCGAGCGCCTCGCGCCCCTTCGTTGCGTTCCCGCCCGCTCCGAACTGACCGTTCTCCGTGTAGGTCGACGCATAAGTCGCGCCGTCGCCCTTGTCGAGCGCGCGCGTGTACTTCCACATCAGCGCCTCGATCTCGTTGCGATCCCTCGTCTCGCGGACCGTGCCGTCCTCGCCGAGCAGCGCGACTGACGCGCCGAGAGAAAGTGTCGTGGCCACGATCGCTGTCAGCACGCACGCTCTGAGCACTTTCATCGGAGAGCTCCTTTGTCAGTCGGCACCGGCGAGGCAAGTCCCACCAGCGCGAGTGAGACGCGATCATCGTGCCTGACGAAGAGGTCTGTCAATCCAGCGGAAATGACGCGAATCGCGGCCCACATTCGTCGCTGCGTGTGTGGAGAGCGCGCGCGGCCAATTGTTCTCGAATGAGTCGTGGGACGCAGTCGAGCTCGTCGGTCGCGGTGCGCCTCGACGATGCCGTGTAGACCTCGCCCGGGGGCTTCAGCGCCAGTGCTTGATGCCGCAGGCGTTCCTGACGGTATCGGGCGATGGCCGGCGGGCCAAGCCTTCTTCGGTGACGGCGACAAGCCGGCGCTCGACCTGCCCAACGATCCGTCGCGAAACATCGAGCTCGCGATGGTGCGCGGCGTCCTGACGCAGCATGTGATGGAGGCCGTCAGCAAGGAAATGTTCGGCGGGCCCCAGGGACGGCAACTCGTCAACACGGCGCTGCCGCAGGTCCAGTCGTCGCCGACCCTGCCGACCGAGCAGAAGCGTCAGCTCGTGGTGCTGATCGCGTTCGCTGCCGCCTTTTGGACCATCGCGGCATCGCGTTTCCGCCGGACGGTAGGCCACCCCCGTGGTGAACGTCTGGCTGCAGTCGACGGCGATGCCTCCCCGCCGGCGGCGTGGCTCTTCGCTCAAATACTGCCGGTATTCCCGGTCGTCGCGCCTTGCCCTGGGCGTAGAATGTCCGTCGATGAACGCGGAGACGTCGACCCCCGCGCACTCGTACAACGTCCGCATCTGTCACTGGATCAACGTCGTCGCCTGCGTGTATCTACTCTGGAGCGGCGTCCACATCTTCCTTGATTTCCCCGAGCTGTACTGGGGGCACACGGGCTATCGCGGTTATCCCGCGGCCTTCAGGCTCGCGGACTGGGGTCTCTCGTGGGATGAGGCCGGCGCGCTCGGCGATCGTCGGTGGGGACGCAACTACCACTTCACCGTCGCGTGGGTGTTTCTCATCAACGGCCTCGCGTACGTCGCCTGGAATCTCTACTCGACACATTTTCGCAATCGGATGTGGCCCGCTCGCGACGAGCGGACCATGGCTCACGTGCGCGCGGAACTGCGCGACCAGTTGCGCCGGCGATCACGACCGCAGGCGCCCCATGGCCGCTACGGTACGCTGCAGAAGGCGTCGTATCTCATTCTGATCTTCGTATTCGTTCCGCTCATGATCCTGACCGGTATCGCGCAATCCCCCGGCTTTACGGCGGCAGTGCCGGTGCTACTGGATCTGTTCGGCGGCCGTCAGTCGGCGCGGACGCTTCACACCATCGGCACTGTGGCGCTGGTCTTGTTCGTCGTCGTCCACGTACTGGAGGTCGCGGCAGCCGGATTCTTCGTCAAGGTCCGTTCGATGATCACCGGGAGGTAGATGGAGTCAGCGATGAGCAAGCGCATCTCACGTCGGACGTGGCTCGCGAGCGTGCCCGCGCTCGGCGGTCTGTTGTTGACTGGATGTTCGCGCGAGAGGTTCGTTCCGCCACGCGTGCGCGGCGGACTGATCGGCGCCGCCGACGTGCTGACGATGAGCCTCAATCGGCTGCTGCTTTCTGGCCAACAGTTGGCGCGCGAGTACAGCAGAAGCGAGGTTGCGGATCCGTTCCCGACCTGGAACCAGATCAACCCGCGGAACGCGGAGTATCAACGCCACGCGTCTGACGGGTTCAAGCACTGGCGACTCCCGATCAGCGGCCTCGTGGCTCGCCCGCGTGAGCTGTCGCTCGACGAGCTCAGAAGCCTGCCTGCCCGGACGCAGATCACCGCTCACGTGTGCGAACAGGGATGGTCAGCGATCGGCGAGTGGACCGGCGCTCCGCTTCAACAGGTGCTCGAAGCGGCAGGTGGAGTCACGCCCGCCGCGCGTTACGTCGTCATCGACACCTTCGACGGATGGTACGAGGGATACGACCTGTTCGAGGTCGCGCACGCGCAAACGATCCTGGCCTACGGACTCAATGGTCGCGATCTTCCGAGAGGCAACGGCTGGCCGCTCCGTCTCCGCGTCGAACGACAGTGCGGATACAAGAACCTCAAGTTCGTGAAATCGATCCGGGTCGTGGACTCGATGGCGGGCATTGGCAGGGGCACGGGCGGAACCAACTCGGACTTCGGGTTCCATTGGTACGCCGGGGTCTAGCAGCCCGTGGCAAAAGTCCGTCTGCATTCGGCGACCGCTGCATCCCGCCTCGCGGCGTTCGCACGGTCCCTTCACGAAGAATGCGAGTCGAGGCCGTGGGCCACTCCGCTGTGAGGCACAATGCTGGCGGGTGGTATTCGAACCTACGGCACCACGGTTGGCGCACACGAGGCACGGCGGCGGATACCGGCGGGCATGAGCCCGCTGACGACGGACCTCGATCTCGTGACCGGGCTGCGGCGTGCGGTGCACGGCAAGTCCGTGCGAGGCAGCATCCACCTTTCCCACGATCATCACCATGGCGATTTTCCGAGGAGCTACGTTCGGAGCCTGCTTTCGACACGGCGGCAGACGCTGCTGTGCGCCGGGGCGTCATACTGGCTCTATCACGTCTATCGCGACATCGGTCTCGATGCGTTCGTTCTGAACACCGGCAGCCTCAACGACCCCAGCCACGCGGTGACCTTCGTCAAGGTGCATCACAACGGCCGGGACGTCTGGTCCCTGCAGGATGCGTACTTGAACATGACCTACGTCGACGCCGACGGACAGCCGTTGTGCCTGACGGATGTCTATCGTCTGCTGCGTTGCGGTCAGTTCCAGAGTATTCATCCCTCCGTTTCTCCGGGACCGGCGCCGGTGCTGCTCGAACGACTCGACGAAGACCCCGGACGCTTCAATGTCGTCAAGAGGATTGCGGCAGCCCAGGGACTGGATTTGCAGGCACGGCATGACGGGATTCAGTACCTGGAGTGGAACTACCATTCCTATCCGTTTGACGAAGAGCCCTCATTTCTGGACCTGCTGCGCGACCGTTTCGGATCGGAGAGCCTTGCGCTGCTCCTGGCGTTGCCCCTCGGCTCAAGCGGAGAACCCTATGCCGTCGATTTCGAGAACCAGGCCGCATCCGTGCGCGACGCGCTCCGCGTGGGCCGCGCGAGCTCGAACATGGTAAGCAGGGAGTTCTCCATGACGAGGATTCCCCTCGACCACGCCCACGTTCATGGCGGCCGGATCTGCATGAACTCTCCGTTGACCGTGGAGTCCAGTCCGGCGCAGTGGGCCTACGCCATCAGCCTGCCGCTGACCAACGCCAACGGCGCGGCCGATGGCGTCCAGCTCCCGATGAACCTCTCCGTCACCGCCCACGTGGAGACAGGCGAATTGGAGTGCCTCCTGGTTGCCGACGACTGGGACACCCTCCTGGGGAGCATTCCACCCGCCGTGGGACCGGGCTGCCATCACGTGAATCTCCTGTGGGAGCGCGGCGACGGCGCGGCCCACCTGGTCTTCCGGAATCACACGCAGGGCGGGCGTCCGTGCGTGTTCATGGTCGAGTCGGTCGAGCTCTCGCCCCCACCCGCAGACGCCCCGCCGGCAATCTCCCGCCTCCACGAGGTTCTCTCGGACGACTTGCAGCACATCGATATCGCCAAGCTGCGCCGCGCCAGCATGCGCCAGATGCCGGCCGCTCAGCGCGCGCCGCATGCGTTCGACCTGCTCCGGCAAACCGGGGAAGCAGCATGGGTGGGACGTTCCGCTCACCGCAAGACGCCGGAGCAGTTCGTCGACCTCGTGTCGGTCGATGCCGTGCACCAGCGGCTCGGCTTCTCGTGCCCTCTGGACTACCCGCTGGAATCGCGACGCAAGCCGCTCGCGAAGAGGAAGATGGAGGCCGACGACGCGCCGATTCTGCGATATGTGTACCGGCAGTTAGGTCCGCGCCGCCATCTGGAGTTCGGCACCTGGGAGGGGACGGGCGCCTGCTACTGTCTCGAGGAATGCAATGCGGGCGTCTGGACGATCAACCTGCTTCACGGTGAAATCATCGACGGGCGTCCTGCCTATTCCTCGACGCCGTCAGTGGTTCCGCGCGGCGCCACTCCTCTCAGTCGGCAGAACAACGTCGACGTCTACCAGACCGACGCCGGCGCGTTCATCGGGCATCGATACCGTACGGCTGGATTGGGTCACCGGGTCTGCCAGATCTACTGCGACAGCCGCGACTGGGATACCTCTCCCTATCCTCCGGACTTTTTCGACTCGGCGCTGATCGACGGAGGCCATGCTCCAGAGGTGGTCGCGAGTGATACGCGGAAGGCTCTGTCAGTGGTCCGGCCTGGCGGGCTGATTCTCTGGCACGACTTCTGTCCAGATCCCGCGCTGTTTAGCGACCGTCCGGCGGTGGCTGGTGTGGTTGGCGGCCTCACGAGGGACTGGGACGAGCTCAGCCGCGAGCTTCGTGACGCGTTCTGGATCCAACCGAGCTTCCTGCTCGTCGCGGTGCGTTGAAAGGGCCATCCCTCGCGGCGCGCCTGGGGCCTCAGCACCATGCTGATATTCGAGCACCTGTCCAAAACGGCCGGCACGACGTTCCACAGTTCCTACCTGCCGGCCGCGTTCGCTCCCGAGCGGCGGCTGGTCCTGCGGGGGAGCCCCGACGAGAATGCCGCCGATCAGGCGCGGGCGGTCGAGATGAGCGCCGACGCACACCGCCAACCGGCAGTCATCGCCGGGCACTTCGCTGGAAAGCTCCGTGAGCACTTCCCCGGGGCGCGATTCATCACGCTGGTTCGCGAGCCCGTCGCGCGTGCCGTGTCGGCATACTTGCACCGGGTGTTTCATCCGGGTTGGCACTCCGCCTACGGGGCGTTCGATCCGTCGGTTTTCAAGCTCGTCGACTTCGTCGAGTCTGAGACGTTTGGTCCACCGTACCGCAACGGCCAGGCGCACGTGCTCCTGGGCGCCGATTTTCACGACCTGGACGACGATGCGATACGTGCGCGGCTCGCCCGGCGCTATGTCTCAGTAGGCCACACCGAACGGTTCGACGAGTTCGTGTTCTCCCTGCATGTCACCGAAGGATTACCGCTTTGCCTGTTCAACAACCGTCTCGTGCGCGGACGTTGCGGCGACATCGAACCCAACGAGGGCGAACGCGCCGTTGTCAGATCGCACAATGTCGTCGACCGCCGCCTGCACCGTGTCGTCCGCGACGATTTCGAACACTGGCGCCAAGCGCTGAGCCCGGACCGGTCGGCGATGCTGGAACGGTACCTGCGCGTGCTCCGCCAGTACCGGGAAGAAACGCACGGCGACGAGAACGTGGCGGTCCGGCTCGACGGATCCCTCACCTCGTGGCACCAGGCTCGCTGGTACTACAACATCTTCGACAGATTTCCCACGGTTGGAGCCGACGCCGTGGCTCGCGAGATACTGCCCCTCGACAGCGTCACGGGTTGCGCCAACGCCGATGTCAACTTTCAGGGAACTGCCTCAGCGACGTTCTCGACATCTCCGGTTCCCTGGGCGTATATCGCGACGAGGCCGTGGCCCCCGCGTGCACAGGGGCTGCGGCTGGTGCTCTTCGTCGAGAGCGGCGAAGTCGGCATCGCGGTCACCGACAGCAACGACCGGAGCCAGCTTCTGACCCAAGTGTCGGTGGGGGAGACCACTGCGCCGATCGCCGTCGATCTGTGGCCGGACGGCGCTGCCGGAGAGCTCGTTCTTAGGAACTGGGCCGGCGGTCTGTGCAGGGTGAAGCTGCTGTCACTGCAGGTCCTTGAGCGCGGCGTCGAGCACGCCGGCCGCACGCCCGGTCAATCAATGCGCGCGCCGGGATAGCAGCCCGTGGTAAAAGTCCGTCTGCATTCGGCGAACGCTGCATCCCGCTTCCCACCCCAACGCGGGTGCCGCGTTGGGGACCCCGGGCCTCGCGGCGTTGCTCACCGCTCAAATACTCCCGGTATTCTCGCGTTTCGCGCCTGGCGATCCGGGCGCATCGCCCGCCTCGGTGCAAGGACGGACTTTCACCACGGGCTGCTAGCCTGTGGCGCCTCGGTCCGAGGTTCTCGTGAGCAGGAAGAGTCTAATACCGGCGCGTTGCTTTTTTGCACGGTTCCATCATCAAGACGCTGTATCACGCGAGACCTTCTCGGCCAGGGGCGCGTTGTGGGGAGACCCGGTGCCCGCTGTCGTGGCGAAGCTGCTATAACTATCGCGTGAGCACCGCGCCGGGCATTGAAACGATCCCCAGCGATCAACCGGCGGGAACGTCGCCGTACCGCCCGAGCATGAAAGAGCATGTCGCCGCCGCAACCGACGATCTGCGGCACGGCTTCACTGAGTGGCGGATCTGGCTGCTGCTCGGGATGAACGACATCCGTCAGCGCTACCAGCGATCCCGGATCGGACAGTTCTGGATCACCCTCAGCATGCTGGTCACCATCGCCGCGCTCGGCGTGGTCTACAGCTATCTCTTTCGCATGTCCATCCGGGACTATCTGCCGTCGCTGACCATGGGGATTCTGGTCTGGGCGCTGATCTCGGCGATGGTGACCGACGCCTGTTATGTCTTCACGGGCGCCGAAAGCTACCTGCGCCAGGTGCCGATGTCGAAGAGCATCTTCGTTCATCGGATGCTGGTGCGGAATCTGGTGACCTTCGCGCACAACGTGACGATTGTCCCGCTGCTCTATGCGGTCTTCGGTGTCTGGCCCGGATGGCCCGTGCTGCTGGCCCCGGTCGGGCTCGTGATCGTGACCGTCAATGCCTTCTGGGTCGGCCTGCTGATGGGCACGCTCTGCGCGCGGTTCCGCGATTTACCGCAAATTGTCGCCAGCCTCCTGCAGATCGCCTTCTTTGTCACGCCGGTCATGTGGAAGCAGGAGCAGCTGCCGCGCGAGGTGTCCTGGATCGTCGACCTGAATCCGCTCGCGACGTTCTTGCGTCTGGTACGCGATCCGTTCCTGGGCACCGTGCCGAAGCCGTCCGCGTATCTCATGGGGATCGGCATGATGGCGGTCGGATTTGCCGTCACGATTCCGTTCTTCGCGCGATTCCGCGCCCGTATCGTGTATTGGCTGTGAACGCATGGCGTCCATCTCGCTCGAGGGCGTGACGATCGAGTTCCCGATTTACAACGCGCGCGCACGACGGCTCACTGGCGAGCTGTTCCGGCGGGCGGTGGGGGGCAACATCAAGTCCGATGCGACGCATGTCTCGGTCGTGGCGCTTCGAGACATCTGTCTGGACCTCGCCGATGGCGACCGGCTCGGGTTGGTCGGCCACAACGGCGCCGGCAAGTCGACGCTGCTGCGGGTGCTGGCCGGCATCTACGAGCCGCCCTCGGGGCGAGTCCGGATCGCCGGGACCGTCGCGTCTCTCACCGATATCACGATGGGCATGGATCTCGAGGCGACCGGCTACGAGAACATCGTGTTGCGTGGCGTGTTTCTCGGCCTCCGCGTCAACGACGTCCGCCGGATGATTCCCGAGATCGAGGCGTTCACCGAACTCGGCGAGTTCCTCAAGCTGCCGCTCCGTACGTATTCGAGCGGCATGATGCTGCGCCTTGCCTTTGCGGTCACGACCGCCGTCGTGCCGGAGATCCTGATCATGGACGAAATGATCGGTGCGGGGGACGCGGCGTTTGTCGTGAAGGCGAAGGCCAGGCTCAACCAGATGATCAGCAATTCGCGTATTCTCGTCATCGCGTCCCACGACGTGGAGATCGTGCGGCGCTTTTGCAACAGGGCCGCGCTGATGGAAACAGGACGAATCGTCAGTCTGGGGTCCGTCGAACAGGTGATCGCCCGCTACTTACAGTAGGACGCGAATCGCCAGGGAGCTGACACGAAGCCGATCACATCCGTGCTGGCTGTGCCGCAGGCCCTAATTGGAGCTTGAGCCCCGGCGACTCCCGCACAGCGGCGAACCTCGATGGCGCGTTCGCGTCGGTGGCCGTCAACGACGGCGCCGCCGATTTGGCGGATCGCGGGAACGTGGCGCATGGCCGGATCATGGCGCGGCGGCAACGCCCATCTTGTCGAGGATCAGCGTCAGCTCTGCGACATCCATAGAGCCCAGCACCGGATCATCTGCCAGCGCCGGGTCGCGCTCGCTGCGCAGGATGGCGAGCAGCCGATCGATCGCAGTGCGCGCCTGGGGATGTTTCACGACCGCCAGTTGCTCGAGAAACCACTGCTCGATCCTCGAGTCTTCCGGGCGCGTCGCGACACGCTCTCACGTCTGGACGGTGGAGGACTTGAATGGCGGCGAGCGCCGGCGACTCCAGTCGTTGGCCACCGCCGCAGTGATCGCCAAGAGTGCGGCTGCGGCAGAAACGCTGTTGCGGGACGTTCTGCCGACTGCTGGCGGCCACGTCCGTCGCGCCAGGGCGTCTGCCCGTCAGGTGAGGGATCCCGACTGCGCGCGCCCGAGTGGACGAGCTATTGCAGCGCGCGACGTATCACCGTCTTGTGTTGGGATACCAAATCCTGAAACACGCAGCGGTCGCGTCCAGAGCCCTTGGCTTCGTAGAGTAGCGTGTCGGCCGTCGCGATCGCAATGGTTTCGCCGACATCTCTTGGCGCGACGATGGAGATCGCGCCGACGCTGACGGTCGTCGTCTCGTGGGCGCCAGGCAACGTCGTCGGCGGATGCATGCCTGCGACGCTGCTGAGCACCATCCGCATGAGGCTCGGCATCATCTCCGGATCGACATCCGGCAGAATGAGCGCGAATTCTTCGCCGCCGTATCGCGCGGTGAGTTCACCTCCCCGCTGTGTGTTCTCGGCCAGCGACGTGGCAATGGTGCGAAGACGCTCGTCGCCCGCCAGATGACCATAGCGGTCGTTGAACTGCTTGAATTGATCCACGTCCACAAGCGCCAGGGACAACCAGCGGCGACTTCGTTGGCTGCGACGCCATTCGTGTTGGATCGCCTGGTCGAAGGCACGCCGATTCGCGATTCCCGTCAACGGATCCACGGCCGCCAGCCGCTCGAGCGCATCGCGTGACCGTTTCAACTCGACATGCGTGTGCACGCGCGCCCTCACCACGGACGGGCGAATCGGCTTCATGATGTAGTCCACGCCGCCGACCGCGAACCCGCGGGTTTCGTCCGAGATCTCCTCGAGCGACGTGACAAAGATGACGGGAATCTTCGCGCTCTGGGGATTGTCCTTCAGGCGACGGCAGACCTCGAAGCCGTCGAGATCAGGCATCATCACATCGAGCAATATCAGGTCGATGTCGCCCGCCACGACGCGGTCCAAGACCTCGGCGCCCGTCGAGACCAGCACGACATCGAACTCGCCTCGGAGCGCGCTCGCGGTCACCATCGCAGTCACGCGATCATCATCGGCCACCACAATGCGAGCGCGCACGTGGGAATTGTACTCCCTGGACGAGCTCACGCCCTCACTTGAACGCGGCCTGGAAATAAGAACGACTGTTCGTCAATCGCGGAGGTCCCAGGGATCAACCGGTGATCTCGTGGGCGCATGGCGACGCCGCGGGCCCGGTCGTCGTACTTGAGCACGTCGCCGGGCCGCTCCCGACATCGGATCGGGCCGCGTCCGCTTGCTCCAGACCTTGATGAGGCCTCAGTGGATCGTCAGCTTCTGCACCCGGAAATTGCCGACCTCTCCGACGTACAGTGTGTTCTCGGTGCGGCAGTCGATCGCGTTGACGGTGCCGAACTCCTTGAGGAGCTTGCCAGCCCGACCGAACTTGCCGATCGTCGTGCCGTCGAGGCGCATCTTGTAGATCTCGCCCGCCGAGTCGATGTCGGTGGGCGGATTCGAGTTCGACACGTAGATCACCTGGGTCGAGCCGGGCGTGATGCACATCGCCTGGGGATTGCCCAGCCCCTTGATCTCCGTCTTGAAGGTGCCGTTGTTGTCGAAGACCTGAATGCGGCCGTTGCCTCCATCAGCGGCGTAGACGTTTCCCTGGGCATCGACGGCGATGCTGCGGACCCCGGCGAACTGGCCAGGCCCGGTCCCCTTCTGCCCCCACGACTTCACGAACGCGCCGTCCTTCGTGAACTTGGCGACGCGCGCGTTGCCGAGGCCGTCGGCGACGAAGATGTTCCCCTGCGCATCCCACGCGACATCGGTCGGACGGTCGAACACGTCCTGCGGCGCGCCCGCGCCAGCCGCGCGGCCTCCGCCCCCGCCGCCTTCACCGCCGCCGCCAGGCCCGGCCGCGCGCGGCGGGTTCTGGACGGCTTCCGCTTTGCGTCCGAGGAGAAGGGCCACGCGGCCCTGCGGATCGAACTTCATCACCATCGCCGACATCTCGTCGACGACCCAGATGTTGTCCTGCGGATCGACGCGTACCTGCGCGGCGAACAGGAAGCCGTAGACCCCCTGACCGATCTCGCGCGTGAACTTTCCGCTGCGATCGAATTGGAACAGCCGCGACCCGTTGTGGGCAAACGGACGCGCGGTGCCGAGCGACAGCGTCGGGTGGCCGGTACGCGTGGACACGAATATGTCGCCGCGCGAGTTGGTCGCGACGCCGCCGACCTCGCCGAGATAGATGTCAGCCGGCAGCGTCAGCACGCTCGCGGCCGAATCGAATGAGAGCGCCGGCGCCGCGTTCTGTGCGGACACGGTGGCCGCGCACAGCAGGGCAACCGGCAGCGCGCATGCGATCGGCTTCATCAATCTGGTCTTCATCAGTGT
>JBDTVS010000040.1:0-20426 GCA_040007095.1 Acidobacteriota bacterium | reverse complement strand
GGTGTAGAAGAACCACAACCGATCCTTCTTGATCGGTCCGCCGACGGCGCCGTTGAAGTCCCAGACCTTCGTGCTGGAGCCAGGCGTCGACAGGCCTCGAGCCTTGAGGTCGTCTGTGTAGTTGCTGCCGATCATTCCCTTCGTTACGCCCGATAGATACACGCTGCCTTTCACCGAGTTGCCGCCGGTCTTCGGCACGACGTTCATCGAGGGTCCGCCGACTTCGGCTTCGCCGAGGCCGCCCGAGCTCGTCAGCGCGACTTCCTGCGCGTTGCCGACGTCGGCGATGTACGCCGAGACGCCGCCGCCGTTGAATGCCGACCCGACGCTGATGCCGTCCAGCTGGAGGCGGCCTTCGTTACTGCGTCCGCCGGCGCCGCCGAACACGACCATGCCGGGCACCACCTGCACGTCCGATGCGGCACCCGTCGCCACGACCGTATTCGGCATCAGCTGCATGAGGCTTGCGTACGCGCGCGCGGACGGGATCGCGGTGATGAGATCGCTGCTGATCGTCGTCTGCCTCCGGACGCTCTGGGTGTCGACGATCGGCGACTCAGCGGTGACGGTGATCGTCTCGGCGAGCGCGCCGACCCTCAGGTCGGCATTGACCGCGGCGTTGAACGAGCCAGTGAGTTCGATGCCCTCGCGCCGCACGGCGCTGAAGCCGGCGAGCGTGAACGTGACGGTGTACGTGCCGGCGCGCAGATCGACGATGCGGTACTGGCCCGCCCCGTCGGTCACGGCCGTGCGGGCTTTCTCGATCAGAACGGGACTGGTGGCCTCGACGGTCACACCAGGCAGTACGGCGCCCGACGCGTCTTTGACGACGCCCGCAATGGACGCTTGCGCGTATGCGGACAGCGGCAGCGCGAGGATCATCGAGACGACGAGCAGAATCTGTCGCGACTTACGCATGGGGAGGCTCCTCAGTGATCGAGTGACCGACCGGCTCCGATGGCAACGCGGCTGAGCCTATGTCAACGCGGAACCTGCGGCGCTCAAAAAGAACTCAAATCGGAAGGGAGCTAGGTGGTCCGCCAAAAAAATCATTTATCCGGATCTTCGGCGCGAGGGGGGGCCGCCGCGCGGACGTCGACGTTTCGATCGGACTAACGGGCGCACTCGCGCCCTGAACCCGGCCGGAGAACGCATCGACAGGCGCCAGGTCCTGCTCGTCGCGAACGCGGATATCCTGGAGGCGCTTCGCGTTCTTCGGTCGGGGGCCATCGGTCGCGAGCCGACATCGGATTAGAATCAGCCGGGGGTTGGCGATGTTTGTGAAGAGCACGCGTCCCGCCGCACTGGTGGGGGCGCTCCTCGTCGGGATGGCGGCAATGCTTGACGCGCAAGGACGGCGTGGCGGTGCGCCACCGGGCGCTGCGGCGGCAGGGCCACGCACCGGCACAGTCGAGCACATCGTTGTCCACGGCGCGGCGCTCGAGAGGAATCTCGAGGCCGACTCCCCGGACCGCGAGGTCACCGTGTATCTGCCGCCGGCTTATGCGGCCGAGCCGGCCCGGCGGTTTCCCGTGGTCTATCTTCTCCATGGTTATGGCGGACGCGACGACACGTTCATCAGCCGTCTCGCCAAGCTTCCGGAGCTTGCGGATACACTCGCCGCGGCGCAAGGTTTCAGCTCGCCGATCGTCGTGATGCCGAATGCGTTCACGCTGCACAAGGGCAGCATGTATTCGAGCTCGGTCACGACGGGCGACTGGGAAACATTCGTCGCGCAGGATCTCGTGAGCTACATAGACGGCCATTACCGCACGCTGGCGGTTCGCATCAGCCGCGGCCTGGCGGGACACTCGATGGGCGGCTACGGCGCGCTGCGCATCGCCATGAAGCGGCCCGATGTATTTTCAAGTCTCTATGTCATGAGTGCGTGTTGTCTGGCGGCGAACGCCAACCCGCGGCCCGAGTCGTTCGCGGCGTCCGAGGCGATCAAGACGCGGGCGCAGGCCGAGGAGGCGGCGAAGGCCCCCGGATTCGGCCCGTCCACCAATCTCGCCTCAGCTGCCGCGTGGTCGCCGAATCCCAACAACCCGCCGCTGTTTCTCGATCTCCCGGTCAAGGACGGCAAGGTGCGGCCGGAGATCGTCGCCAGGTGGATCGCCAACGCGCCGATGACGATGCTCGAGCAGAACGTCGCCACTCTGCAGAAGTTCTACGCGATCGCGATTGATATCGGCACCGCGGACACCCTGCTCGCGTCGAACCGGCGGCTGCACGAGAAGATGACCGAGCTGAGGATTCCCCACTTCTACGAGGAGTACGACGGCGACCACACGAACAAGGTGGGCGAGCGGCTCGAGCGAAGCGTGCTGCCGTTCTTCTCGAAGAGCCTCGCGTCGCCCGCGAATCCGACGTCCCCGGCGGTGCAATAGGGAGGCCTGCTCAGGCCGTGATCAGTGGGTCAGCATATACGCGAGCAGGCAGCACGCCCACTCCGGCAAAGACGACGACGCGCTTCGCACCTTTGCGAACGTTTCCTGATTCACGCGCATTGAATGAGGCTCAGCCGGCGGTGGTGTGGCCAGCGCGTCGCGGACTTCGGCGCCTCCGGCCTATCAGGGTTGTCAGGTGCCATGACATCGACGGCACGTCCCGCAGGCTCGCCGAATCGAGCTGCGACAGATGCACCAGTACCAGCGGATAGCGTCGATAGGCAAAGGACGATCTGCGATCTCTGCGTTAAAGTCTCGACAAGCTGCGCGGCTGGCGGTGCGATTTGACCGTTTTTTGAGCTCGGCGCTCAACCGATTCGGGCGGTTGCGCCCTAACATTGGGAGTTAATATGACCGCTCCTTCAGCCCGTTTCCCGCTGCTCCTGGCGCTGCTGCTGCTGCCGCTCGCTGGCGCGCGAGCGCAGAATGGTGCGTCCGGGGCCGACGCCCGCCTCGCCGACGCGGCGATGAAGCGTGAGATGGCGATCGTGCGGACCCTGCTCGAGCAAAAGGTGGACGTCAACGCGCCCGGCAAGGACGGGACGCCGCCCCTGCACTGGGTTGTACGCGTCGATGATGTCGATACGGCGCGAGCACTGCTGCGCGCCGGCGCCGATGCCAAAGGCGTGAACCGCTACGGCGTGACGCCGTTGTATCTGGCCTGCGCAAACGGCAACGCGGCGATGATCCGGCTGCTCCTCGATGCCGGTGCGGATGCGAACGTGCCGGACTCGACGGGGGAGACGCCGCTGATGACCGCGTCGAAAGTCGGAAACCTCGACGCCGTCGCCCTCCTGATCGAACGAGGCGCCGTCGTCGATGCGCGCGATCCGGAGTTTCAGCAGACCGCACTCATGGTGGCCGTCCGCGACAACCATCCCGATGTCGTACGGCTGCTGGTCGAGCATCATGCGGACGTCAATGCGAAGACGCGCACCGGCCGCGCACCCGCGTGGGTGCTGCCCAATTCGGTGCCCGGGTTCGGCCACGGCATCGGCATCATTCGCGGCGGGCTGCCGATGCGCGGCTCGCGCTCCCTCACGCCGGGAGGCCTGACGCCGCTGCTGTATGCCGCGCGCGACGGCCGGCTCGAGTCGGCGCGCATCCTGCTGGCCGCCGGCGCGAATCTGCAGGAACGGGATCCCAACGCGATCACGCCGCTGCTGATCGCGATTGCCAACGACCACCCGAACGTCGCGCAGTTTGCGATCGAGCGGGGAGCAGACGTCAACGTCGTCGATTGGTACGGGCGCACGCCGCTCTGGACGGCGATTGAAACGCGCAACATGGACGTGGACAGCGGCAACCTCCAGAACGGCGTGGATCGCGACGCGATGCTGGCGCTGGTCAAGGTGCTGTTGAACAAGGGTGCCGATCCCAACACCCGTATGAAGGAAGTGCCGCCGATCCGCCGGCAGATGCTGGGCATCGGATCGCTGGCGTGGGTGGATTACACCGGCCAGACGCCATTCATCACCGCGGCGCTCGCGGGCGACGTCACCGTGATGCAACTGTTGCTCGATTACGGTGCGGATCCCTATGTGACGACGTTTGGCGGGACTAGTGCGTTGATGGCGGCGGCCGGCATGAATTGGGTCGTGGATCAGACCTACGACGAAGGCGCCAAGGCGCTCCTCGAGGCGGTGAATCTGTGCTACGCGCTCGGCATGGACGTCAACGCCGTCAACGAGATGGGCCTGACCGCGGTCCATGCCGCGGCGAATCGAGGGTCTGACGAGATCATCGAGTTTCTCGTCCAGAAGGGCGCGAAGCTCGACGTCAAGGACAAGGAGGGCCGCAGCCCGCTCAACTGGGCCGACGGCGTCTTCCTCGCCACCCATCCAGGCAAACGGAAACCAGGCTCGATTGCGCTGATCAGGAAACTGACGGGCGCGGGAGACGTCGCCACGCGATGATGAAGATGGCCCTGCGATGACGAACGACGATCTCGGCCACGAAATCACGAACGCACGAACGAAGACCATCTGGTTTTCGGGTAGTTGTGTGTTCGCGGCCGTGTGGTTCGTTGGGTTTGCGATGTCGGTGGTGTACGCCCAGGAACCGGCGCCTCCGCAGGCTGTTCTCCAGCAGTACTGCTTCACCTGCCACAACGAGCGGGCCAAGATCGGCGGTCTTGCCCTCGACAGCAAGGATCTCGCGCACGTTGGCGCCGACCCCGAAACCTGGGAGAAGGTGGTTCGCAAACTCCGCACCGGCATGATGCCGCCAAGCGGCGCGCGCCGTCCTGAGCGCCGCGTGCTGGATGGGCTGGCGACCGAGCTGGAAACGCGGCTCGACCAGGCGGCGGTGACCGGGGCGAGCATCGAGGTTCCGGCGCTCCATCGTCTGAACCGGACCGAGTACGCCAACGCGATCCGCGACCTGCTCTCGATCGATGTGGACGTGAAAGCGCTGCTGCCCGCTGACGCCTCGAGCGACGGGTTCGACAACCTCGCGGAAGCGCTGGCCGTGTCGCCGTCTCTCGTTCAGGGTTACGTCTCGGCGGCGATGAAAATCAGCCGCCGGGCAATCGGCGATCGCACGGCCTCGCCGATGCAGGTCACCTACAGCCCCCCCGGCAGGCTCGCGCAGGACCGGCACACCGACGGTCTTCCGCTCGGTACCCGCGGCGGCATGCTGATCAAGCACACGTTCCCGCTCGACGCCGAGTACGAATTCAGCGTCGGGGGCGGCCGCGGCGGGCCGGCGATGGACATCACCCTCGACGGCGCCAAGATCCCCTTTGAAAATCCGCGCAGCTTCCGCCTCACCGTCACCGCCGGACCGCACACGATCGGGGTGGCGCTGGTCGATCGGCAGCGCGGCGCGGGCGTCGACGACCAGTTCTCGGACTTCCGCAACGACTCGGTGTTCACCGCGGCCGGCGGCGTCGGGACGGTCGCCATCACCGGCCCGTTCAAAGCGACCGGCCCCGGAGATACGCCGAGCCGCCGGCAGATTTTCGCCTGCCACCCGGCGACCGCCAACGAAGAAGCGCCTTGCGCGCGAAAAATTGTCGCCTCGCTGGCAAGGCGCGCCTATCGCCGTACGGTGCTGGACGATGAGGTTGAGACGCTGATGGGGTTCTATCAGCAGGGGCGCGGGGACGGCGGCTTCGAGACCGGCATTCAACAGGCGGTCGCGCGCATCCTGGTCGCTCCGGCATTCCTCTATCGGATGGAAGAGGAGCCCAAGGGTGCGAAGGCGGGTGCGGTGTACCGCATCAGTCCCGTCGAGCTGGCGTCGCGGTTGTCCTTCTTCCTCTGGAGCAGCATTCCGGATGACGATTTGCTCGACGCCGCCAGCAAGGGCCGGCTGCGCGATCCGCAAGTGCTCGGCCAACAGGTCAAGCGCATGCTCGGCGATTCACGGTCGGAAGCGCTGACCGCCAACTTCGCGGGCCAGTGGCTGTATCTGCGCGACCTCGATACCGTGCAGACCTCTGCGACGAATTTCGACGACAACCTGCGGCAATCGTTCCGGCGCGAAACCGAGATGCTCTTCTCGACCATTGTCCACGAGGACCTCAGCATCGTCGATCTGCTGGACGCCGACTATACGTTCGTGGACGAACGGCTTGCCCGGCACTACGGGATTCCCAATATTCACGGCAGCTACTTCCGTCGCATCCGATTGGGTCCGGATAGCCCGCGCCGCGGTCTGCTGGGGCAGGGCAGCATGTTGACGGTGACGTCGGTGGCGACCCGCACCTCACCCGTGTCGCGCGGCAAGTGGATTCTCGAAAACATGCTCGGCACACCGGCGATGACGCCGCCGCCTGGCGTCGAGGTCAACCTCGAGAAGGATCCGAACGAAGTGAAGGTGACGTCGCTGCGCAAGCGGATGGAAGCGCATCGCGCCAATCCGGTGTGCGCGTCGTGTCACAAGGTCATGGATCCGATTGGCTTTGCGCTCGAGCCGTTCGACCTGGTGGGTACGTGGCGGGAGAAAGACGGCGGCTCGCCGGTGGACGCGTCCGGTCAACTGGTCGACGGGACACCGCTCAACGGCCCTCCTGACCTGCGCAAGGCGCTGCTCACGCGCAAAGACGCGTTCGTGACGGCGGCCACCGAGCGTCTGCTGACCTACGCGCTCGGCCGGCCGACGAGCTATGCGGACATGCCGGCCGTGCGGTCGATTGTCCGGCGCGCCGCGCTGAACGACTATCGGTTTTCATCGCTCGTGCAAGGGGTGATCGAAAGCCCGCTGTTCCAGATGAAGATGAAGAAGGCCGCGGCGGCGACACACTAGTGTCCTGCGTTCGATGATTTAGTACACGGCTTCCGGCGCGCGGCGCCCGCATGGCAAGGCGCGACGACCGAGGATACCGGGAGTATCTGAGGGAGGAGCAACGCCGCCAGGCGGGATGCCTCGCCCGGAAGACGTCCTAAAGCGTCGAACGCAGGACACTAGCCATCAGCCATTATTGGGAGCACGAAGCCCATGGGATTCATCAGCAAGCAGCACCTGTCGCGCCGCACGTTCCTTCATGGCGTCGGCGTCACCATGGCACTGCCGCTCCTCGAATCGATGCTGCCGGCGGCCACGCCGCTGGCACAGACCGCGGCTGCCGGCCGCACGCGCCTCGGCTGCATTTACGTGCCGCACGGCGTCACGATGGACAAATGGACCCCGGCAACGGAGGGCGCCGGCTTCGAGCTGTCGGAGATTCTCCAGCCGCTGAAACCGTTCCGCGATTGCGTCAACGTGATCAGCGATCTCAGCCACCCGCAGGCCTATGGCGGCGGGTCGGCGACGTCGAATCACAATCGCTCCGCGGCGACCTTCCTGAGCGGCGCGCATGCCGAGGCGGGACCGCGCGCGCACCTGGGTGTCACCGTGGATCAGTTTGCCGCCCAGCACGTCGGTCAGGAGACGCCGCTGCCGTCGATCGAGCTGATGATCGAGGACTCCAGCCTGAGCTGCGGCGACTTGAGCTGCGCCTATCGCGACACCATCGCGTGGCAAGGTCCAACTGCGCCGCTGCCGATGCAGAACAATCCGCAGGTCGTCTTCGAGCGGCTGTTCGGCGACGGCAGTACGGATGCGGAGCGGCGGGCGCGGCGGCAGCAGTCCGTCAGCCTGCTCGACTCGGTCCGCGGCGAGGCGTCGGCGCTCCAGCGCAAGCTGCCGGCCGGCGACAAGAACCGCGTCGATCAGTATCTGGCCGACATCCGCGAGATCGAGCGGCGGATCGAAAAGGCGTCCAAGCTGTCGTCGTCCGAGCTGACCGTGCCAGACGCACCGGTCGGCGCGCCGAAGGAAGTCGAGGAGCACATCAAGCTGATGTTCGATCTGCAGGTGCTCGCCTGGCAGGCCGACATCACACGCGTGACCACGTTGCTGCTGGCCAAGGAACTGAGCAACGCGGTCTATCCCAAAAGCGGCGTGCGCGACGCGTTCCACATCCTGTCGCACCACTCGAACGTGCGCGAGAACCAGGATCGGTTTGCCGTCCTCAACCGCTATCACGTCAGCCTGCTCGCGTACCTGCTCAACAAACTGCACGCCACGCCCGACGGCGACGGCACGCTGCTCGACCACTCGATGGTGCTGTACGGCAGCGCCATGGGCGACGCCAACCAGCACAATCACTATCCGTTGCCGATCATCCTGGCCGGCGGCGCGTCAGGGAAGCTGAAGGGCGGGCGTCATATCCGGAACGCGCCGGAGACCACGATGTCCAATCTGCTCGTGGCAATGCTGGACAAACTCGACATCCCCACGGAGAAGTTTGGCGACAGCACGGGGATGTTGTCGATCTAAGCCGCGGCCTTTCGCGCCACAAACACCAGCTCGTCCGGGTACTTCGATCCGTATTCGCTCCCGTTGTCGTCGGCATATAGATGCTCGACCGCAAAGCCCGCCCGGCAGGCCCTTGCCGGTGACCTTCGTTCCGCGGTCGCCTCAAATGTTCATCATGTCGAACAGCAGTCCCATGCGTGGCCACTTCGGTCAGCCGCGCGTGCACGGCGTCGGCGGCTTCCCGTTGGGCACGGAACGCGTCCAGTGCACTCGACATCGCTATCTCCCCCAGGACCGGTCGTCGTCGACAGGCTGTCCACTCGGCGATCGCGAATGGTCGCGCTGCCCGGATTCCCATTCCTTGTCTTGCTCGATCTCCGACAGCTCGCCGTGCAGGAGCGCCGATCGCGCCGACTCCAATCGCGCGATCTCCGCGTCAATCGCCCGGATGCTGTCGTGGTGATCGCGGACGGACGCGGCGCCAGCTAGGCGCTCGTGATCCTCACCTCGCACGACCATGTGGGGGGCGGAGGGACCAAAGTGTTCGCCCGGTTCTCGATCGACACCCTGACGTGCATAGCTGCGATGATCGACCCGTTCCGAACGCCCGGCTCGCTCGAGTGCGGCATTCGTCATTGAGGCCCAGCGCCCGCGAGCCCCTTCGACCCAGTCGCGGCCGTGGAACGTTCGACTCTTTGGCGCCCCGCCTCGTTCTGGGTGCGCGGAATCGGCACGCCGGAACCACTGCTCGCGCGATCGCTCGATGCCATCGTTGCGACGCTCGGAGAACATCAGGTGCGCGTGCGGGTTGTGTTCGCGCCCCTTCTCGTCGCGGCCGCCGTGAATGGCGAGTGTGTACGGGAGCCGTTCCTATTCGGTCAGCTCCTCAGCGAATTGGTGCGCCAGGGCGATCTGCTCCTCGGGAACAACCATTATCGCCAGCTATTACAGCTGATGTTCGGGTGGGCGCTTCGAAAAGGCTACGTGCAGCGAGATCCATTCGCCGACGCGGAGATCCCCCGCCAACCGCATGCGAAGCGAAGTCGCCGATTGATGGTCGATGAGGAATCGAACCTCTTGAGCGCCGCAGCTCCGCGGATCTACCGGCTGATCATCGGCGCGCTGGAAACCGGTTGCCGGCTGGGAGAACTGCTGGGGCTGCGATGGCGGAATGTCGATTTAGAGCGACGCGAGCTGCTGGTGAAAGCTGAGAACGCGAAGGATGCCGAAAACCGGGTGCTGCCGATTTCAACGCGACTGGCGGCCGTTCTGGAACTCGCCCGGCTTGATCCGAACGGTGACGAGCTCCCGGCCGAGGCGTTCGTGTTCGGGGACGAAGTTGGCCGGCCCGTTACTACCTTCAAGAAAGCGTGGCAGGTGACGGTGCTCAGGTCGGCCGGATCTCAACCCGAGTGGACGAAAGGCCGGCTCACGGATGCCTGCCGGCGACGGCTCGCCGAAATCGACCTCCACTTTCACGACCTCCGCCACGAAGCGGGATCGCGATGGGTCGAAGGCGGGATGCCGCTGCATCACGTGAAGGAACTGCTCGGCCACGCGAACATCAAGACGACCGATACCTATCTGAACGCGACGCGGATCGGGCTTCAGGACTCGATGCGGAAGTTCGAAGAATTTAGAAAAACTTGCACAAAAGTTGCACAAACGCATGTGCAACCGGACCATGACGAGCTCGATGATGAACCGCTCGGTGAAGAGGAAGTGCTTATCCCACCGAGCTATGAAAGTTGGCGGGGTCGACGGGACTCGAACCTGTTTAACGTGTTTCTTGTAACTGGTTGATGGCGCGCGACTTTTGGCAATAAAGGCCTCACCATCAAGCGGTTGCGTCGTTCTGGTTCGTCCACTGACGTCCTCCCGAATCCGGCCGGATCCTCCCCAGTCGTGGAGACATTTTGGAGACGGGACTGGCCAACGAAGCGGCGGTTCGACAGCCGGGTGAGCACGTGCCCGCCGGCGTCTCGATTCGAACGTGCAGGGCGCCTATCAGGCCTCGAGAATCGAAGTGATCTGCGCGCGGAGCTCAGGGATGCGCCTATGCACGACGTCCCAGACGAGTTCGAGGTCGACACCGAAGTAGCCGTGAATCAAGCGGTCTCGCATGCCCGCCATGGCCCGCCACTCCACCGCCGGATGCTGCGTGCGGAAGTCCTCCGAAACATGCTTCGCGGCTTCGCCGATGATCTCGAGGCTTCTCACAAACGCGCGACGTAGCGTTTCATCGACGGCGAACTCGTCGTAGGACAAGCCGGCGCTGCGTGCGACCAGGTAGTCGGCTTCGACCAGAATGTGGTGCAGGTAGTCACGCGACTCGAAGGACATCTTGCGCTTCCGCCAGAATGCGCGGTCCGATGAACGGCGAGAGCGCCTCGGTGGTGACCAACTCGACCCGGCGGCCCAGGCAGCGTTCGAGCAGTTCGGACAATGCGAAGAAGCGGTCGTAGGTCTTGGCGCCCGGAGCGAACTGGACCAAGACGTCGGCATCGCTGTCGGCGTGCGTCTGCCCGCGCAGGACTGACCCGAACAACGCGAGGCGGATGACGCCTAACGCGCGGATCTCGTCCTCGTGCGCGAAGAGACGCGCAACGGCGTCGGCGCGATTGAGTACGGGGGACTGCACGTGAACAGCGTAGCCGCATTTGGTGCCCGAAGCCAACCGTCTGTCGGAGACATGACACTGGAAGCGAGCCCGACCGAGCCACCGGTTCACCTCCGCCGCTTCAGCGCGGTCCGGTCGGTTCTGCTTCGTCTCACGTGAAGTGGCCTTTCGTCGTGGCAATGGAAGAGTCGGTGGCACCGCCTTCAACCACAACGGCAGGCCTTTTTCAATTGCAATGCGCTGTTCTCGCTCAGAGACGTGTCACATCAGGGTTCAAGCTAGTGGCGATCGTGCGAGCTGCTGTCGTGCTCGTCATCGTTTTCACCTTCGTCGTTGTTATCGGAATGCTTCGCGCGGCGGAGGTTGTGCCTGTAAATATAGGTGGCGACGTCGTGTCCCAGATCGGCGCCGGCGTCCTGATCAAAGCGAAAATGGATGCCTCCATAGACGCGCGCGTCGCTGATATCGTCCGTGATCTGGTTAAAGCTGGTGTAATGGAAGGCCAGCCCCGGCACGGCGGGGTTCGCCATCGTGATGGCATGACCACGGGCACCGTAGATACGCCTCAGGATCTCGGCGGCGCTATTGCTTGCGCTCCCATGATTCGAAGGATAACTCGGGAAACACGGCGTGAGAATGTACGGCATAAAAGCGAAGTCGGCGTCGGTTTTCGCGTTGCCATCGAGGTTACCCTCGCGAATCGCCGTCTCAGGCCGCCACAACTTGTAGTGATACTTCGTCCAGAACGAAGCAACTAGGCTGTCGTTGCTCGCCATATTGAGCAGGGCGAGGGCCCGCGCATTCTCCGAAAGTGAGCTGCCCTCCCTAGCAGCGACCTGCCTCGCGACCAGGTTAAACACAAAGCTCGGCGAGGACGCGGCGTAGAACCGCGCCACATCGGCCCGATCCTGCGGCCGCTCGGTGAGGTCGCTACTGACATCGCCGACCCTCTTCACCTCCTTGTAGTCCCTTGCGTATCTCTTGCTGGTGAGCGCGGGGGGCAGCCCAGGGGCAAACTGCGCGATCCACGCACGGCTGCCGGGAACGCTCGGAACACCGAACGGCGTCACGTCTTGCCACTGGAAATTGGTTCCGCCGGCGGCAGGGCAACTTGGCGTGAGCTGCCATACGCCGGGGTCGATCGACGCGGGCAGGTCGAACTCCGGGGGGGACGAGCCGTCGCCCATGCGCAGCGTAATCATTTGCGCAGCCGCGGCCTGACCCGTTGCAATGCCAGCCCTCTTGGCTGAGCCGTTGCGGATCGGCGCCAGCGACGCCGCATACGCGGGATCGAGATTCGGCGCCAGCGGGAAGTAGTTCTTCAGCACCGTGTACGCAGCGGCAACTACCGCGGCTTCAGCGGATGCGCCCGCTGGCGCGGCGACGGTTCCGAGGTACGGCTTGTAGTCGCCCGTGATCGCGTTGACGGCTTCGAACACGGCGAGTTGCGCGATCGCCAGGAAGCGTGCCTGAGAATTCGGACTCTGGCCCTGGTCGACCAATGTGGACACCGCGATCGCGTTCCAGTCCAGAACGACGTCAGCTCTTGCGGCGATCGGGCTGCACACCAACAGGGCAACGAGAGTGACAGAAGTACGTTGTCGCGTCATAGTGTTGCTTCTCCCTTCAAAGAAATCGGCACTCGTAATCGCCAGCCGCAGTCGATAACGTTCGAAGTGGCTAGGGACCTGTCTCTCCATCGACGGTCAATGTTGGAACTTACGGAGATAGAGACGCTGAGGCGGCGTTGACCGTCACCGGGCTGCTTCGTGCGACCACTCCGGCGTCTCCCACCATGTATCGGAATTCGTACTGGCCCGGCTCCGGGGGCGCGGGGAGCCTCAAGGTGCCCGAGGCGGCGGCGCACAAGTGCTCATACCAGAGGTCGGAATGCCCGTTCGCCGCTTCCGTGATGTCTGGATCCCCTACATGGGCGAGCGTGACATAGTCGCCGCCCCCCAGGCAGCCTCGCCCGCTTGGCGCCACCCAGCTCATTGTCAATTGGCCTCCAGACGTGACAACGTTCGGACTAGCCGCGACGGAAAAGGCTCCAAAGGGTACAAAGGTATAGCCTCCGGTCAGCGTCGCGCGCTGGCCCCCCGGGTTGGTCACGACTACGTCGACCGTTCCGGCCACATGGACGGGGGTTATGGCAATGATGGACGTGCTTGTGAGGCGGATGACTCTCGCCTCCACGCCATCCAGCGTCACGGTCGCGCCAGACAGGAATCCAGTTCCCGCGACGCTCGCCTGCTCCCCGATCACCCCTACTGTGGGAGAGATGCTCGCAGCCATGAATCCGGTATTCGGGGACGTAGCGACCACAGTGGGACCAGCGGAAGGAGTGGGTCCCGCAGGCGACTTGTCGCAGGCAAGGCTCAGTGCCACAAGGGCCGGGAGAACGGCGACGAGAGCACGGGCGAAAGAACCGTGGGACATTGCCTTGCTCCTCGCTTGGATAAAGTTCGAAGCGGCGCCGGACCTGAAGCGACCGACAAGCTGCTTCGTGACGCATCCAATCAAGAGGAGCGATCCGACCGGGGGTACAGCCGTCAAACATGCAAGTCTCTTCGTCATTGATATTCCCTCTGTCTCTAGAAGCGGAAAGCAATCGCGAAAACGTCAAAAGGGGCAAAAAAGGCCTAGAAGTGGCATTTTTGCGAACTCTCACGAGAGTCACCGGGCTCCTTCTTAAGTGGGGCGACGAGGGTGTCCTCAAGCGATTGATTCCGCTTGTCTACCGGGAACTGCACGGTATCGCACGGCGCTGCTTGGCGGGAGAGCGCGCCGGTCATGGCCTCCAGGCAACGGTACTCGTCAAGGAGGCGGGTATCTCCGGCGATCGATGGGAAAGGCAATCAACGGCAGGATCCGGTACGTTCCTCGCATCGCGGCTCGCGTCGTGCGCCGCATCCTCGTGGATCACGCGCGCACGCAAAGGCCGGCTGCAGCACGGAATGCGCAGCGACCTCACCTGACGCCCGAGCGCTGGAAACAGGTCGAGTCGTTGTATTACGCGGCGTTCCCGGCCGTCGGATGAACGCGTCGCGTTTCTCACCGATAACCGTTGACCCGGGATCTACTGAGACGGAGAGGCAGTGACGACTATCGGACTTCGCGCCACATCGATGAAGCCGTCATCCAGCAGGTATCGGAACTCGTACTCGCCCGGCTGAGCCGGCGCGCTGAGCGTCAGTGCACCGGAGGCGCCGCCCGCGTAATCCCACCAACCGTTCTGGTAGCTCGTGCTCGGGACCCCTACTTTGAAGAGCCCGATCCAGTCCGCGACTGACCACCCACTCGGCGCCGACCAGCTCACAGTCAATTGGTCTCCGGACGTGACAAGACTCGGACGGGCAGTAAGTGAAATGGAAAGAATCTCAAAGGTGTAGCCGCCCGTCAGCGCAGCGCGCTGTCCGCCCGGGTTGGTCACGACTACGTCCACCGTCCCGGCCGGATGGACCGGGGTTTTGCCAAGGATGCGCGCGCTGGTGACGCTGGTGACCGTGGCCGCACGGCCATCCAGCGTCAGGGTCGCGCCAGACAGGAATCCAGTGCCGACGACGTTAATTTGGGCGGCAAAGTTGGCGGCCCCAGTGGTCGGGGACACAGCGGTCACCGTGAGCGCACCGGGAGCCGGCGACGTGGGAGCGGTGGGAGGGGTCGGTCCGGAGAGCGACTTGTCACACGCAAGGCTCACTGCCACAAGGGCCGGAAGAACGGCGACGAGAGCTCGGGGGAAAAAGCCATGGGACATGTGCTTGCTCCTCGTTTGAATGAAGTTGGCAGCGGCGCGGGACCTGAAGCGACCGTCAAGCTGCTTCGTACCGCATCCAATCACGAGGAGCAATCCGACCGGTGGTAGAGCCGTCAGACATTACAAGGCCCTTCGTCATTGATATTCCCTCTCTCTGTAGAAGCGAAAACCAATTGCGAAAACGTCAAGAGGGCGAAAAACGGGCTAGAATTGCGAATTCCTACCAACCCCACGAGAGTCACCGGGCTCCTGCTTAAATGGGGGCGGGGCGACGAGGGTGCCCTCGAGCGATTGATGCCGCTCGTCCACCGGGAACTGCACGCGATCGCGCGGCGCTGCATGGCGGGCGAGCGCGCCGGCCACAGCCTCCAGGCAACGGTACTCGTCAACGAGGCGTATCTCCGGCTGGTCGACGGGAAAAGCGTCCAATGGCAGGATCGGGTACATTTCCTGGCAGTCGCGGCTCGCGTCATGCGCCGCATCCTCGTGGATCACGGGCTCGCGCGTCGAGCTGAGAAGCGCGGCGGCCTGGCGGCGAGGGTGACGTTCGACGAGGCGCTCGTCGTCACCAACGAACCACGTGAGGACTTCGTGGCGCTCGACGACGCGCTGAAGGCGCTGGCGACCTTCGACGAGAGAAAGAGCCGGGTCATCGAACTGCGGTTCTTCGGCGGGTTGAGCGTGGAGGAGACGGCGGTGGTGTTGAAGGTGTCGCCTGAAACCGTGATGGGCGACTGGCGACTCGCAAAGGCCTGGCTGCAGCGCGAGATGCGCGGCCGTTCGCTCACATGACACCTGAGCGCTGGCAGCAGGTCGAGGCGCTGTATCACGCGGCGCGGACCCGGCCATCGGGCGAACGCGCGGCCTTTCTGACCGACAACTGCGGTGATGACGAGTCGCTGCGGAGCGACGTCGAATCCCTCCTGAACGAACCAGTGTCCGACGACGGGTTCCTCGTCCCGCCCGCGCGTGCGGCGGCGCATGGCGCGTCCGAGATTGCACCTGCGGCCATGAGCGGTCGCACCCTGGGTCCGTATCATCTGGAGACGCTGCTCGGCGCGGGCGGCATGGGTGAGGTGTACCGCGCGCACGACAACATGCTCGGGCGCGAGGTCGCGATCAAAGTCCTGCCGGCTGAGTTCACGGCCGACCCGGAGCGGCGCGCACGCCTCGAGCGCGAGGCACGGATACTCGCAACCCTGAATCACCCGCACATCGGTGCGATTTACGGCATCGAGGAGGCGGACGGCGTGCGCGGTCTGGTCTTGGAACTGGTCGAGGGGGAGACGCTCGCGGAGCGAATCGCGATGGCAGGCCTGGCCCATGGCCTAGCCCCCGGGTCAGATTTACATGGCCTGCCGGTCACCGCTGCGCTCGCTCTCGCGCGGCAGATCGCGGACGCGCTCGACGCCGCTCACGAGAAGGGCATCGTTCACCGCGACCTCAAGCCGGCGAACATCAAGATCACAGCGGACGGCGTGGTGAAGGTGCTCGATTTCGGCCTGGCGAAGGCGGCCAGCCCGGACGGATCGCGCCTCGATCTGAGTGAGTCGCGCGCTGGTGCGATCGTCGGCACGGCCGCCTACATGAGCCCCGAGCAGGCGCGTGGTCACCGGGTCGACAAACGGGGCGACATCTGGGCCTTCGGGTGCGTGCTCTACGAGATGTTGACCGGCCGCGTCGCGTTTCCTGGAGACACGGTCTCGGACACAATCGCGAAGATTCTCGAGCGCGAGCCGGACTGGTCGGCCCTGCCGGCCGCGACGCCGACGCCGATTCGACGGCTCGTGCTCCGCTGCCTCGCAAAGGATCCCAGGCATCGCCTGAGAGATATCGGTGATGTCAGGATCGAGATCGACGCGATCGACGAGGTGCTGCCGGGGCCTGCCGACGCGACGGTGGCGCCTCCCGCTCCCGCGAAGGCTCGCACGACGTGGCGTCCGTGGGTCGCGCTCGCCGCGCTCGCCGCGGGTGTCGGCCTGTGGGAGGCTCGACGCCCGGTGACCACGCAGGAGAACCCGCTGGCCACCGCTCAGTTCACGCGCTTCACGGATTGGGAGGGCGACGAAGCGGGCGCGGAAATCTCGCCAGACGGGAGGTTCGTGGCCTATCTCGCCGACAAGGCTGGCCAGTTCGACATCTGGCTGAAGCAGGTCGACACCGGGGACTTCAGAAACCTCACGTTGAACGTCCCACCGCTGAGGCCACTCGGGCCGATCCTCCGGAGCTTCGGTTTTTCGGGCGACGGGGCGGAGATCTGGTTCAGCGATTCGGGCGACGCCGGGTTGAAAAAGATGCTCATGCCCCTGATGGGCGGCGCGTCACGGGCGTTCCTGGGCGAGGGCAACAACGCTCCCTCGTGGTCTCCGGATGGCACTCGCCTCGTCTATCTAAACAACACCGACAGCGATGCGCTGTTTGTCGCAGATCGCACCGGCGCAGACGCTCGCCAGATCCTCGCACATGATGAAAAGAGGGTGCTGCACAACCATAATCCGGTCTGGTCACCAGATGGCCAGTGGATCTACTTCGTTCGCGGAGTGGAGCCGACCGACGAGATGGACGTGTGGCGCGTGCGACCCTCGGGCGGACCGGTGGAACGACTGACCGAACAGCACGCCGCCGTGAATTACCTGGCGCCGATCGACCCGCGCACCCTGCTCTACGTGGCGCGCGCGGAGGACTGGTCAGGGCCGTGGCTGTGGGCCCTTGACGTGGCGAGCAGGGTCACACGCCGGGTGAACTCGGGCCTCGACCACTACACATCGGTGGCGGCGAGTCGCGACGGCCGGCGTGTCGTCGCCACCGTCACCAATCCTACGGCCAGCCTCTGGACCGTGCCGATTCTCAATCGGCTGGCCGAGGATCGCGACGCCCAGCCGTACCCGGTGCCCACGGTCCGGGCGTTGGCGCCGCGCTTCAGCGGAACGTCGTTGTTTTATCTGTCCGCCCGCGGGACGGGCGACGGGCTGTGGCGGTTCCACGACGGAGAGGCGTCCGAACTCTGGAAGGGCGCGAACCGGGCGTTGTCCGAACCACCTGCGGTGTCACCGGACAGACTCCGCGTGGCCGTCGTCGCCAGACAGGACCGGAAACGGCGCCTGGCGATCATGTCAGCGGACGGCACGAATGTACGAACGTTGGCCGCAGCCATCGAGATGCAAGGGGAGGCCGGCCAAGCCACGGCGGACTGGTCACCGGACGGCGCGTGGATCGTGAGCGGCGGCAGGGACGCGCAAGGTCCGGCGTTGTTCAAGATCCCCGTTGACGGCGGTGCGCCCATTCGCCTCGTCGCCGGCCAGGCTGTCAATCCGGTCTGGTCGCCGGACGGCAACCTCATTGTGTATTCCGGCGGTTTCATGACCGGCCAAGTCACGCTTCTTGGAGTGCGGCCGGATGGCGCCTCTGTCGAGCTGCCACCCTTGCGCCTCCGCCAGGGCGGCTATCGCTTCTTGCCCGACGGAACCGGCCTGGTGTACTTGCCGCTGCGTCGGTCCCTGGATTTCTGGCTGCTCGATCTCGCCACGAAGAAGACTCGCCAGCTCACACGCCTCAGCGATCGGGGGCTTTTGGCAACCTTCGATGTCACTCCTGACGGGAAACATATCGTGTTCGACCGCTCGCGGGAAAACTCAGATATCGTCCTGATCGATCTGCCGAAATAGTAGAACTACCGCCCCAGGTTCAGCCTCACGCTGACCATCGCGCGACGAGGGTCCATAAAGGACGTCGGCTGACCGAAGTTCGTGCTGAACAAATTCTCCGAGGCCAGGCCCTCCTCCGCCGTGTCGTTGAGCGCGTTGAGCACATCCACGAACAGCTCGATACTTCGCGCGCCGCCAAACTGGATCGTCCGAGACACCCGCACATCGAGCAGCGATTGCGAGGACAGCCTGCGCGTACCGCGCGGCTCGAGCTGGACCCGCGTGTCGCCCTGCGGTAGCGTGACCTGTGTGGTGGCCGCCCACGGCTTGCCGCTGAAAACCTGCAGATTGGCCGCAACCACGAGACCGGTCCGTGGCACATCGACCGTGCCCATGGCGCGAAATGCGTGCGGTCGATCGTTTGGCAGGCGGCCGCTCGCGTTCGTGAGGTCGTTGGGATCGCGCCCGAACGGCAGGTTCGGGAGCGCCACGGTACTGCTCTGCGCGCCCGCTGCTGTCGTCCCGCTGGACGCTTGCAGCCCAACGTCTCTCGACAACGTATACGAGCCAAACGCCTGCCACCCGTTGGCGCGGCGTTTTTCCACGGCCATCACGAGGCCGTTGTACGTCAGGGAGTATCCCTGGGGATTCGTCAACTGAAACCGTCGAGCGGCGGTGCCGTTGACGAGCTCGAACACGGATATCGTGGTGCCGTCGGGCAACGGCCGCGTGCCTGTTCGATACTGTCCGCCGACGTCGGTCCAGCCGATGAAATCAGCGCCGTCCTTCCGGATGTAGGCGATCGCCACCGCCAGCCGGCGACCGACCTCGCGATCCACGCCAATGGAGTATTCGTCCGTGTGCGGTGCGCGGATTCCTGGATCCAGCAGCAGGTTCTTCTTGGAATCAACGACGGAGACGGTGCCCGTGTAGCCGCCGGTCGCGGGATTGAACGCCGTGGTCGTGGTTGGTGTGACCCCCGGGTGGAACGCGCTGAACTCTCCGGTCAGCACGCCCTGACTGAACCGCCCGTAACTCCCCCGCAATATCGTTCGCCCGTCCGCGGTGAGCTTCATTGTGGCACCCAGGCGGGGCGACCACAGGTTCCAGGTGTACAGCGTCCCCAAACCGTCGATGATCCGATCGGTTTCTTGTCCGGCCGGATCAATGGCGCGCAGGTCCTGACTGATGGCGCGGCTGTGGTCGAACCGCACTCCGGCATTGATCGTCAGCCGGTCCCCCACCGTGATGTCGTCGCTCGCGAACGCCGAGGGCGTGATGTACAGTCCGCCCGACAGCGAGGGATCGCTCGAGACGGCCTGAAACGGCCGTCCGTTGTCGTCGACAAACCTCACACCGGTCGGAATGATGCTCGGCCCGTAGCTCTCGCCCTTTTCCACTTGCACGCCGATTTTCCACTGGTGATCGGCGCCGACGAGCGATGAACGGTAGTGGTTGAGGGTCGCTTTCGCCGTCGTCCGAATCAGCGTCAGCCCGCCGAAGGTTTGCGGAGCGCCACTGAAGACATTCGTCGCGCGGTCGACGCGGCTCGGCGTCGTCCGACTGCCTGTGCTCGGGTCGTCCTCTCGGGCGTAGACGAACCGTCCGACCCGCACGTCCCACACAGTCCTCGCGGACGAGGTGTGCGTCAGATGTCCGAAGGTGATAGCCGGCACCGACGCGTGCAGACGCAGCGTGGCTTCGAACGGCTTCACGAACGTCGGTTGTTCGGGGTTGACCCAGAACTCGTCGTGCACGCTCTGAACCAATTGCCAGCCGCGAGCCAGTTGCCATGTGAGCTTCGCGAAGACCTTGTCCTGTTCGTAGGTCCGGGGGAATTGTGGATCGCTGCCTGGCTGGCTGTCGTAGTCGCGGAGGTATTGGTATCCCGTGAAGAACCACAGCCGATCACGAATCGCGGGACCGCCCAGATTCGTCGTGAAGTCACGGTATCTGGTCCGCTCATACCCGCTCCGGCCTGTCGCGGGTGCAGTCAACGTGAGCAGCACCGGCCGGCTGGTCAGGCTGGCCGTCTGCCCAAGGTACGACGCGTCGTATAGAAACCGGTCGCTTCCCTGTCTCGTGACGACGTTGATGACGGCACCCTGGACGTTGCCGTACTCGGCGGACGCCCCCACGGACTGCACTTGAACTTCCTGAATGAAGTCGATGCCGGGCTCGGCTCGCGCGATGCCGTTGCACGGGCACGT
>JBDTVS010000039.1:0-3577 GCA_040007095.1 Acidobacteriota bacterium | reverse complement strand
TCCTGTCCCTCGCTGCTTTGCGCACACCCACCAACCCCTGGGACACGCGGATCTCATGCTCATTACGCACCATCACATCGACCACACGCGCAGTCTTCGCGCAGTGGTGGAAGGGTTCACCGTCAAGCGCGGCTCTGACTCATTTCCGGTGCAAGACGATCGGCGTTACGGCGAGAGCGGAATCAGTCGGGCGCGGAGGAGTTCCACGCCGGCCCGGCCGTTACATCTGGCGCTTGATGGTCTACAGTCGATTTCACCTGCCCTTCGACGGGCCCGTTGCTCCAGGTGTCGATCGCCCTTGAAATCGGTTCTCCCTCATCTTCGATGACGGCCGGGGAGTTCGTGACGCGTTGCCTGGCCGGATGGTGCGATCACATCACCGAGCGGCGTTGTGGACCAGGGGTAAGAGTCGAGCGCGCAAGAGATCGACGCCGGCGCGCCCATACATCTGGCGTCGCAGCGTCTTTAGGCGGTTGATGTGCCCATCGACCGGCCCGTTGCTCCAGCGCTCGGTCACGGCCCCTTCAACCGCGCCGAGATCTTGACGCAGCTTCCGGACGAAGCGTTGCAGGCCGTCGATCTCGGTGGCCGTCGCTCTGGCCATCCACCGGTGCAGGGTCGGGACCTTGCCAACGCGTAAGATCGTGCGGAAGCTCAACATCAGGCGGCGCATCGTCGTGCACCCCGGACAGTGGTGCTTCAACGCGTCGACGATTTCGGCCTGTCGCGCGGTCAGGAGCGGGCGCGGTTGGCCGAGCAACGCGGCGGCCACTTGTGGCGACACGTGGCGGGTGACGATGGTGACGGCGACGGCGACGGCGGCCGCGACACGGCGCGGCCGAGTCAAGGCAGCCGCATCATACCGCCACCGGGCGACGAGCTTGGCCAGACCGGCGTAGCCGCCGACATAGCCGAGCGGCTGGATCTCGGCCATCAGCCGCTTGACACTTTGACACCCCGCGGTCCAGCGCCGCCACAAATACTCCCGGTAGAACTCTGGCATCCCCGGCCGCGGCGCCATCCGATTCCTGACCGGCAGCTCGCGCAGCCGAATCCACGTCAGCACCAACTTCCGCCCGATCCCGGTCTCGCGCATGATCGCCGCGGCGCTGAGACCGGCGGCCTGTAACCGCTTCACCAAGTGAAAGCGCTCGAGCTGGACCGCCCGACGCGAGTCGTCGAGGCCACGCTCCTGGCGAACACCGTTCGATGGAGTCCGACGAACCAACCGAGGCGCCACGTGGCGCGGCACCATCACGCGGGCCGGTGGGTGGTGCGGCACCACGAGAAAGCGACGCAGCCGCCCCAACTCCTGTTGCACCACGTCGCGCAGGTTGCTGACGAGATGAAAGCGATCCGCGACTTCGCGCGCCTGTGGCGCACCACCGCGAATTCCCTCCGCATACGGGCCGTGGCGATCCCGACTGATCGTGTGGATACTCGGACGGGCCGCGAGCCAGGTGGCCACCGATCCGGCGGCGCGGGTGGGCAACAGGTCGATGACCCGCCGCCGCTCCAAGTCGACGAGAATCGTCCCGAAATGCTGCTGGCCCTTCTGCCACGCCCAAACATCAATACCGACGACATGCACGAGTTCCGGCGTGGAGGGCTCGGCCGGCCGCTTCAGCAGTCGCAGAATCGTGTCGTCGCTGACCGCCATGCCCAGCCGCGCCAACAGCCGCTCACCGCCCCGTCCGCCCAACGCATGGCCGACGAGGTGGATTACCGACCCACACCGAGACGTGTGGTGGACATGCGCCGCCGAGACGCCGACCAACCGATCGGCGAAAATCGCCGCAGCGCAGCACCCATTCCGGCAGCGCCAGCGCGTCACGTGCACCCGCAGCACGACGGAGCGTCCTTGGGCCGCCAGATCCTTCAGCGAACGCCAATACCGGCTATGGCGGACGTCGGATCGCCGGCCACAGGCCGGACAGCGTCCGTACGACGGTCCCTCCGCCTCCACCACGATGCCCGCCGACGTCGTGGTCACGGCGATCAACGTCAACGTTCCCGCATTCGGAAGCCACTCGCACTCCGACCACGATCGTTTCATCGCAACGAAGCTACTCTATGGACTGAGGGACGCTGGATGCGTCATCGAAGATGAGGGAGAACCTCGATTCAGGTACTTCGACAGCTGCATTCGGTCGTTGACCACTACTTTTTTCTTCATCGCATTTACACGTGGTTTCGCAACATCAGCTCAACCGGGTGCGGTTGCAGGAAGGTCTGCCCTGCGAGATACGGGACGCCGCACCGGCGGATGTGGTGGCCGAAGAGCGTCAGCGGTACGACCAGCGGCACGCGCTCGCCGGCGTAGTCCTCGATGAGGGCCAGCAGCTCGGCCCGGCTGTCGCGGTCGAGCGTGTGCTTGAAGTACCCGAGCATGTGCTGCAGCACATTCGCCTGCCGGCGCGGGGTGGCGATGGCGCGGAGTGCCGCCATGAATCCCGATGCATAGGTGTCCTGAAATTCGCGCCGGTCCATCGATTTACCCGAGGCCACCAGGCGGCCCAGACGCTGATACGCCTGCGGTTGGTGTGCCATGAGCGTCAGCTTGTGAACCGTGTGGAACCTGACCACATCGCCCATCGTCCAGCGCGAGACGAACAGGTCCGCGAGACGCCGATAGGCGAACACGCGCTCGATGAAGTTCTCGCGCAGGCGGGGATCGTTGAGGCGTCCTTCTTCTTCGACGGGCAGGAGGGGAAAGCGCTTCACCAAGGCTTCGGCGAACAGCCCCCGTCCGGACCTCAGGGGCATGCCGCCGGCGGTGTATATCTTGACGCGCTCGAGACCGCAGGTCGGCGAGTCCTTCTTCAGCACGAAGCCATCGAGATCGTCGCCGGCCAGTTCGTCGACACGGCGGCGAGCATAACGACGCATGGTGTCGGTCTGGTCCTGAAGGGTTTTGTTGGTCAGCAGGCGAATCTCCAACCCGGCCTGCACCAGCCTCATCGATTCGCGAGGAGCCTCCATGCCGGACTCGACCTCCGGGCATACCGGAACCCAGTCGACGAAGCGTCCCAGCGTTTCGACCAGGAACGGATCCCGTTTGTGGCCGCCGTCGAAGCGCACGCGTTCTCCGAGCAGACAGGACGAAATCCCGAGACGGACGCGTTGGACACTCATCGACGATTCTTGACAAGGCACCATAACCTTCATGCCGCGGATTCGCCGAAGGCCTGGGCAAGCGGCGACGTGCTCGCCTCGGACCACGGCTCGTTGAAGAGCGCCTGGCGCGACCCGTTTTTCGTCAGCGTCAACTGGAACAGGCCCGCGTGCCGCTCGAGGAACGCGGCCTCGCAGCTCGCGAGGTAGAGGTCCCACATGCGCACGAAGCGCTCGTCGAACCCCAGCGCGCGGACCCGATCGAGATGGCGGTGAAATCTCTGGCGCCAGGCCTGCAGCGTGCGCGCGTAGTGGGTGCCGAAATTCTCGGCGTGGTAGATCGACAGCGACGTCGTCCGCGAGAGCGACTTCATGATTTCGCCGACCGAGGCCAGTTCGCCGCCGGGAAAGATGTACTTCTCGATCCAGTCCGGCGTGCCGTGGTAGTGCGGGAACCACTGAT
>JBDTVS010000038.1:0-11435 GCA_040007095.1 Acidobacteriota bacterium | reverse complement strand
GAACCTGCGGCCGTGTATCATGCCGGGCACAAATATCGGATCTAACAAAGTAGGAGTAGTTGTCTGAGCCTTTATACAGGATGGCGCGCCAATCGCTGACCACCGGCGAGGAGGGATTGATCCAGGCTTCGAGCGTCATGCCACTGGACAGGTGCAGCGACGGGGCATCGGGCACCGTGACCCGCGCCGCGGAGGTACCATCGAACCTGAGCGCGCCGCCATGATAGCCGCCCGTCGTCCACGCGGCATTGACGACCGTGCCGTTGTTGCCCGTGCCTGACGTGTCGGCAGCCGTCGTGCCCGTCCCGTCATTGAAGCCATACGCCGCGACCAGCGTCGCGGCCATCGTAGTCGCGGTCGCCACGTTCGAATAGCCACTGAGATTGCCCGACGGATCCACGGCGCGGACGCGGTAGCGGTACGTGGTGCCCGTGGCCAGACCGATGTCGCTGTAGCTTGCCGCCGTCGTCGTGGCGATCGGCACGAAGGTGGTGCAACTCACGCCCTGGCATCGCTCGACCCGATACCCCGTCACGCTCACATTGTCGGTGGAGAACGTCCAACTCACATTTACCGGGCCGCTCAGCGACGTCGCCGTCAGATTTGTCGGTGACGTCGGAGGCTGGGTGTCACCGGCCGGCGCCACGGGCGTCTGCATGTCCGTCTGGATCTGGCTGGGTGTGAGCGCGGTGGCGTAGAGGCGGACATCGTCGATCAGGCCGGCGAACCGGCCCCCATCAGCGAGACTGCCCCCGATTTCCAGCGGCTCGGTCGATCCGAGGATCAGTCCGGCCGCCGGCACACTCGAAACCTGGGTCCCGTTCACATAGAGGCGTACGGTCGTCCCGTCGTAGGTCGTGGCGACATGGGTCCACGTATTCAGAGGCAGCAGGGCAATCTCGGAGGCCAGCGTGACATCCCCTCCCGCGGCGGCCCCGCCGACGAGCAGCCCGGTGCCGGGGTAGTTGCCCAGGACGTAGTTGTCGGTACCTTTGTAGATGATGGCGCGCCAGTCGCTATTGTCCGGGGAGGACGGATTCACCCAGGCTTCGAGCGTCATACCGCTCGACATATGCAGCGACGCGGCGTCGGGCACGGTGACGCGTGCCGCCGATGTCCCATCAAACGCGAGCGCGCCCCCATGATACCCGCCGGTCGTCCAGGTGGCGTTCACGACCGTGCCGCCGTTCCCCGTTCCTGAGAGGTCGGTCGCTGTCGTGCCCGTGCCTTCATTGAACGCAAATGCCGCAACGGGCGCCGGCGGGGCCCCCTGTGCGTACACGCGACCGAGGCTACCGACAGGCATCGCAAGGATCCACGTCCAGAGCATAGCCGCACAGAGAGCAACAGCGAGCGCACCGAGTTTTTGTTTGAGCATGATCTGCCGAGAACTTCGAGATAAAGCGACGCTGCGCCATGGAAAAAAAGGCGAGCGCATGCGCGGGCGTCGCCGTGGCCTGTTCCCGAAAGCCGCTGTTTTCGGGATAGGTGTCCACATCATCAGAAAACAACACGCCGGGCGAAGAGACACGACTCCGACTCCTGACACGTATGAACCTCTGGTTATTCACGCGTGACGTTCAGCAGCGGGTTGGGGGGCAACAATGACGCGACGGCTTGAAGCTGTCGCAGCGAATCGCGGCCGAGCGGGTACCCGTCTGAATAGACGCCTTCGTAACCTTGGTCAGTGAAAGAACCCGAACCCACTCCCGTGAGTCGGTGGCGGCAAACAGCGGTCTAGCGAGACTCGTGCCACGAGATGGCGGTGGGATAGCCCGGACTGACGAAGAACGGAGACCTTCATCTGTACGAGAGATTGGGCCCACGGTATCAACTGTTTACCGTGCATGGGTGGGGTCGTTCCTGGCCGAGACGCTGACGCGAGGTCACGCCTAGTTATCTCTCAGCCGTGTAAGCGCAGACCCGCGCGGTAGATGTTTGTCAGGCGGTCCGCGACTTCCTCGACAATGTCCGCGTCTTCGAGACAATTGTTCGCAGTCCGTGGACGCACCCGAGTACGGTTCCGATCGTCGGGTTCGACAACATGACGGTTCTGCCGAATCTTCGGTGCAGCTCCCTCGCGAGTGACCTCGTCTTTCACGATTCGCTGGTAACTTCGGCGAGATGAGTCAACAGGTGTCGATCGATCTCACCGTTCAAGAGGCGACCGGCTTGCGGAAGCCGATTCGAGGGCGGGGCGGCTTTCAACGCCTACTGCGAAACGAGACCTTGCAAGCGCGATGGGCGATCGGTGCGCCGCGCCGCCTGATATTGAGCTTCCGATCCTGCGTGTCGGGACAGTGGTCGCGCTGCACCCATGGATTGCGAGGCCGACCGCCACGGAGATTGACGCCTTGCAACGCTTCGTCCGAAAGCTACGCGAGGTCTCGGCGCCGTCCAAGCCGCATTTTCTAATGAGCGGTCGGTCTGATGCGTCCGCGGCCTTTCCACTTCCGTCCCGACCAGGCCCGGTGCAACCCGGTCCCAACGCGACGGCGTTACAAACGTAGTGCACCTGCGCCAGACGTGCGGCAGAGCGCAGGTTTGTGCGGCTTTGGCTTTACACGGTTCGACGTTTCGAACGTCGCCAAGACGGCTGCTTACACCTCGGGGCTGCCATGACTGTTATGGCTGGTGATGGTTGAACCGGATGCCACCCGGCCATCACCGATTTGATGCTACCGCTGTGCTCGGCGCCGTCAATGCTCTCCGCGTGGCGAGCGCTCGCTCGAAGTGCTCCGCCCCCGCGTGCCGCGGGGCCTTCGGGCATTGACGGCGCCTCTGCGCAGCGCGAACGATGGCATTCACGTGATGGCCAATGATCGCTGCCTGCCGACACGCACGCCTTGCGGGTCGCCGTCGGTCACGCGGGCCCACTGCCCTCAATCCGGCGCACCTCCACGGTCAAGACGCGTGGACCGGGCGCGGGCGCGAAGTGCTCGCCTCGCGGCGGGTGTCGCAAGACCGTGACGATTTGGGCGGCGAAATCGGCCAGCAGCGCATCAAGGCCACATCCTGTCACGACGACATCGTGCATGCTGAACACGGCTCGCACCGTATCCGGTGCCCCCTCCGCGTACAAGAACTGTGCCCAAGGCAACACGTAACTGCGCTTCGGCAGCAGTACGCGCAGACCGTACGGCCGCCTTTCAGGATCGATGGTCCACGCCCTCGCGTCAACGACTGATTCCATGACTTTGGCCTCGTTCGAGCTGATCTGCCGCTCCGCCTGGTTCGTGGCCAGCCGCGTGCGGGATGGCCTGCTGCTGCACGGGCGCAGGGACCGAATACCGATGGGAATCCTGCTCGAATATCACCGACTGGCGCGCCTCCTCCACCACCGTCCGAATGCCCCGTTCGAACCCTCTCGACGCGTCCGGTGTAAGGCCGGGCGCCGACCTGGAGTGCATCGTCCGCACCAGCTCGGAGGCCGACAGGCGCGCGCCAGACCGTCCGACGGACTCCTGGAGCCGCGCCTTGTCGCTCGTGATCACCGTGAGTTGCTCGCGGCCCCGCGATGCCGCGACATAGAATAGTTCCCGGTTCATGGACTCGCCCGCGATCACCACGGTATCCACCGATTGTCCCTGGCTCCGATGCGCCGTCACCGCATAGCCATGGTCGAAGTGCTTAAACGATGACGGGATCGTCCGACCGTCTTCGAGGTGGATCCGTCCACGGTCGTCCACCTGTGACACGCTCACGATCTCGCCATTCACGGCATGAAAGCCGGCATCTTGCCGGTTGGCCGTCAACAAGAGGCGATCGTGCGGCGCAATCTCGATCGACCGCCGCTCGTACACCTCGAACGCCTGGGCCTGCGGCGCCGTGACGACGTGCCCCTTTCCCGCCTCCGTACGCGCCAGGAGCTGGTGCGGCTCCGCCCGTACGATCTCGAGCGCCTCATGGGGATGTACCCCGGATGTCTTGTCATGAAACACCAGCACCTGTCCCGCGTGGAACTGTCCGGGATCGGCCTTCTGCGCAGGGGTGTAGTGCAGCGGCACGTAGCGATCCACAAGGACGCCGTCACCGAGCTCGCCCGCCTGCTGTCGTTCGCTGCGAATCGCGGCGGTGACGTTCGCGATGTCGTCGTGGGTTGCGCAGACCACTAACACGGATCGCGCCTCACCGTGCGCGTTCAGATGCGTATGCGCGTCCCGGTACGCCTCGGCGACCGAACGCGACCGATCGGCCCAGGCGACTTCCCGGACGGATCCCATCTGTTCGAGTTGTGCGAAGCCCCGTGTGGGATGCTCGCGGAAGACTTCAACCGCCTGCCTGTACGCCGCCGAGGTCTGACGCTGTACCTGCGTGAGCGAAAGACTCGCCATCCCGGACTCTCGCTCGAGGGTCCGGAGCGCATCGCCGGCCTCGACACTCTGGAGCTGGCGGGTATCCCCGCTGAACAGCACTCGAGCCCCCTGTCGCCCTGCGAGCTCTAGCAGCGCCGTCATCTGTCGAGCGGAGACCATCCCCGCTTCGTCCACGATCAGGACACGGTCGCGCAGGTTCGCCTGCTCCTGTGGGTCGACGAGGAGACGCTGAATCGTCATCGCATCCGAAAACCCGACGCGTTTCAACTCATTGACGGCACTCGTCGTCGGCGCCACGGCCAGCACGTCGCGACGACTCGCGACCAACCCGCGGTGGAGTTCCTGCAGGGTGGCCGTTTTCCCCGTACCGGCGGCGCCGCGCAGACTAACCGCCCAGTCGCGCGAGGCGAGCACCTGGTGGACGGCATGCTGCTGTTCGGGCCGCAGCCGATCGGACACGACGAAGGCACGATCGCCGCCGAGCCGATCGAAGGCACCCAGGCCGCGATTGACGGCCGCGACCATCTCGCGCTCGCGATCGAGACTGTCGCGCGTCGCGATCTGATGGCCGTCGCGGAGAATCGTGCCCGACGACTCCTCCAGCCGAAGGACGCCCTTGGCATCCTCCAGCGCAATCCGCCCGCGACCCTGTCGCAGCGCTTCCGCGAGGACCTCGTGATCCTGGACGACCGACCGCCGTTCGAACAGATGCTGCTCCGCGTACCGCAGCGCGGGGGCAGCGGGCTCGAAGGCGAGGCGCTCCCGTTCCGGCGCAGCCTCGAGTGCCTGCTGCCGGAGCGCATTCAAGCTCTGCCTCTCCTCGAACGTGAGCCGGTCGATTTGACGCTGCGTGACCTCAGCCGAGGAGATTTCTGTCAGCTTGTCCGGTCGGGAGTCCCGGACCAGGACGGCCACTTCGTTGTCCGTCGGGCGGCGGCCCGCCTTCTCGGTGAACGCCTCGATGGCCTGATCGCGCTGCTGGCTGCGCTGACTGTAGGTGCGGAGCAGGTCCTGCGAGACGCCTCGAATCTCGAAGCCCACGTCGCGGCCCCGCGTATCGTGCCGATGATCAATGTCGTACCCCAGCGCGCGCACCTGGTGGGCAAGCGCATTCCGATAGACCTCCGTCAGATACGCGCGCTGTGCGTAGATGTCGGACGCTTGAAGCGCCTTCCAACGTCCCTCGGTTCCGTCGTACGTGAGATTGCCGGCCACCGCATGCGTGTGCAGCTGCGGATCGAGTTCGCGACTCGTGTCGTGATGATAGACGGCGAGTACCAGGTTACCCGTCACGCGATCCTCGTTGGCGCCGCCCATCCGCACGCGCGCTGCCGCGGACGTCTCTAGCTCGTGTAAGGTCGTCTCGACCGCCTGCTGATGCGCCCGCACGAGCCGGTCATCCTCGCCAAGTGCAGCCACGACCGACACCGACTTGGGGGCCGAGAAGGTGAAATCGTACAGATGCCGCCCCCGGCTCTGGATCTCGCCGTCCTCGGACCAGCGGTCCGCACTGTGTCGGGGCCGCAGCTGGTCGCCCGTCGCGGGATGGACGCCCTGGCGAATGGCCTCGAATTGCCGCTCCGTGACCTCGCCCTTGAGACCGAGTTCACCGGCGCCACGGCCCTGCCAGGCGCCCACCACTCGCTGACCTTCGGCGTAGTAGTCGTTGTGCTCCAGATGATGCGCCGCGTACCCTCGCCCGTTCGACATCGCGCGTATCGTCAACATCAGCGGCGACCGTGCGCGAGACGTCGGCCATGGAACGCGGCGTCGTAATCTTCAGAGAGAGACACCATCCCTAAGCCTTCGGCTTAGCGTTGTCCGCGATCGTCGCTGTTCTATCACTGTTCGAGTGCTGTTCCATGACTGTTCCACGTGGCCGCTCGCTGACAGGGCCGACCGGCGCGGTCGATTCACGGCGCGGCGGGCGTGGCGTCTCGCGCATCGGCTTCTTCGACTCCGTTGGCGAGGACGGCGTCGTGACTTGCGGAGGCGTCGCGATCCCACTGACTCTCCACCGCTCGAATACAACGCCTCCGAGTGTCCCGAACAGCCACGCCGCGCCGCACAACAACCAAACCGCTCGCGTCCACTCGACTCTGACCTGCTGCGTGAGCGCTGCGACCGACCGTTGGGCGCTGTCAGTCGCCTTCGCCACGCTCGTGCTCACCTGGTCAATCGCCCCGCGGGCGTGCTCCGCCAGACCGGCGCAGGCGGACAGCCGGCTGGCCGATCGTTGAAAGTCGCCGGTCGCCTCGGTCAATTGCCGCGAGATGGCGGTCAGCGCGTCAGCCGTCGCCGGTAATCCGGTGTGCACGAACTGCTGGCGCAGGCTCTCCGTGATCGCCCGCGCGATCGCGTCCGGGCTGATCCGCTGAGCCAGATCGGTGGGCAGCGTGGCCAGCCGGCCGTCGAGCTCCTGCTGGTACGCCTGCCCTGCCTCGCCGACCGCTCGCATCGTCGCCAGGCTGGTGTCGAGCAGCCGCGCCATCTGCTCACGTTCGCGGGCCACGGCGTGCGGCGCCTCGCGAATCAGAAGGGCGAGCAATCCGATCGCTTCCACCAAGCGGAGGAGCTCGTCCTCGGGACGCAGATGTTTGAAATACAGCATCCGTTGATAGAAATACTCCCGCTGGCCAGGCTCGAGCAGCGTGGCGATGGCTTCGAACAGATCGTCGGCGGAGGATGGCCGCGTCATGATGTCGTCCGTTACGGAAGTAACAAGTCCTTCACCGTGTCGAACTGCTCGAACAACCGCTGCCGGTACCCTTCCGCCCGCAGCACGGCCTTCGACAGCCCGAGTTCGGGGACGGTTGTCTGCCGCTGCACCACGGCGCTGAGGGTGACCCCGTGATTGCGCATGGCAGTCTCCAGATGCGGCAAGCGATACGCCATCTGAATGACGGCCGGGTCAAACGCGTGCTGGAACGCCCGTGCTTGCGCGCTGTCGCGCCAATACCCGAAGGTCGCATTGGCGTCAGTCTCGTTTTCCACGATCAGGTACTCGACGCGACCCTGTAAACGATCCGCCCAGGTCAGTACACTTTCGACGCTGGCCGGGTCGGCGGTAATGAGGCCGACCGCCGTGAACACAATCCCGCGCTGCGCCATCGGCCCATGCATCTGGTCGAACCACGTGTGCGTCACGCGGCCGGCGCCGCTGCCCATATCCGCCAGGATGATAGGTGGGCCGCTATCTAAGTAGTCGAGAAAGGCATCCAGCCCCTCCGGCGTGTGCACGTTGATCTTCGGGACGTGACCGCCAAAGAAATGCGTCAAGCTGCCCCGCGCCTTGTTCTCGGTGTCCAGATCGAGCAACGTCACCGGAATCTTGTGGTCGTGATACCACTCGGCCAAACCCGTCATGAAATTTGTCTTGCCCACGCCCCCTTTCCCGCCCATCGACACGATGACCCGCTTGCGCTGCACAATTGGAGCGACGGCTTCGGTTTGGCTGGCCTGCATCTCGTCACCTCTTCGGCGGTTTGATGTCCGCAATCAGCTGCAACGGTGTGTGCTCGTCGTATACGAAGGTTTTTGGCGCGTCGTTCTTGGATGCCGGCGCGCGCTGCTTGACGGCCGCGATGCGTGCCCACACATCGTCTTGGGCGTCTGGCGTGAATGATGGTGACGATGCGCTCGGCGCCGAAGCACGGCGCGCGGGCGCGGGCGGATGCGGGCGTGAGCGATTCACGGCGGTGTGCGTCTGCGCCTTCGCCTGAACGAAGTGATAGACGGTGTGCGTGGCCACTCGCAGGCCACAGCGCTCGCGCAGGATCGTGACGATCTCGCGGTAGCTCCGGCCCCGTGCGCGCAGTGCGCGAATCAACGCCGCGTACGGCTCGAGCTTCGAACGCCGTCGCCGCGGCGGCAAACTGTCGAGAATGGCTTGGAGTGTCTGCTCCATACGCAACTCCGCTCACGACGCGGCATCCGATTACGGCGACGCCCTCGCACTGGAAGAGCGCCGAGCGGGTCGGCGTCAATCCGATGACGACCCGGGGCCAGTCGGTCCACGATCCGCTCGGACGAACGGCCCCGCACGGATCACAGGACGTCGGGTGACCGACAGCGCCACCGCGACCAGCGACGCGCTGCCCACGGCCCGGGTTAGGTGTTACCCCTGTTCGCCATACTCCTGCCGCAACTCCTGTAACAGCGGCTGCAAGGCCGGATGCTGCCATGCCTCACCGACCACCGTGCGGAGGGCCTGCCAGTCCTGGTCAAACAGTTCAAGGCTGACCGCCCGGCGTTTGCACCACAGCTTGGCGACCATCGGCTCGGCGTCGAAGCGCGGCGACGCGTGGAAATACGTGCCGTGCCACGACGGTGTCGCCCGCGCGAGCATGGCATGCAACTCGGCCAGCTCGGGGTAGTGGGTGATCTGGATGGTGACCGTCCGCGTGCGTCCGACGTGCAGCGTGGTCGCGAGTTCAGGTCCACCCGCGCGCATGAATGACAGGGAAAATTCGCCGACCGTCAGCCGTGGGAAGTGGTCCTCATCCAGACCCAGCCGAACCGGCCCCGCGGTCGTGACGATGCGGATCGGTCGCCGATAGCGGGTCCAATGCCCGCGCGCGGCCACGCCCCACAGGGTCGGCCAGTAGACGGCCAACACGTGATCCAGGTCGGTACTCTCGACCCCCTCATCGCGAATCGCCATCGCCAGGCACCGGCCGACATAGCCGGGCGCCTGCCACTGTTCGTCGTTCTGGAGGGACCGGCGTTGCGTGGCGATCTGGTCCAGCAACGCGCGATGGCGTTGGTCGGCATCGGTGTCAGACAGCAGCACCGGCGTGTGGTACCCATCGAGATTGCCGAAATACGACCAGACGCGTGGGGACGCCTCCTCCTGTCGCTTCTCATAGACCGCCTGGAAGGCATCGAGGAGCGCGAGGTACGACGCACGCGAGGGGATGGCGGGCTGGAGTGCGGGCGGCTCCTGCCGTTCCTCTTCCGTACCCGCCAGCACAAACTCCGCGAGCACATCCCACTCCGCCGCGGACAGCGTGTGTTGGGATTCCCATCGCTTCCGGATGCGATAGAGCGACGCCGTCGGCGTCTGGAGCATCTCAAACCGCGACGCGGCGCGATCCAGCCCGACGGCCCGCGCCTCCACTACCAGAAACGCCGCTTCCGCCAGCGAAACGGGCCGGCCCAGCTGACTCGCCAACAGCTCTCGCGAGCGCTCGAGCAACTTGAGCCGCTCTTCATTGAGACGGAGCGAAATCACTTCGTGGCGAGGGGACTTCTTTTTTGACATCTATAACCAGTTGACGTATGCGACTTCCGTAGGTGTATTATGCTATTTATCACACGTCGTTAGTGTGAGGCAACAAGAAAAATGAGGTTTATGGTCAATAGCGAGCGTCGCAGCCTCGCCCTCTGTCTGGACATCAGCACCCAGAGAATGGTCCGAAGGCTCATCCTCACGCCCTCGCGAGTGTGAGAACCACTGGGAGACCGCGCACCCATACGTCCGCAGGCATCCGGATCGGCATTCATCTTCACGAGGACAGCACGCCATGAATATCAGGATCCCGTCAGTTGAGCCCGGGCAGACCACCACCGCTGCACGCACGAACGACGACGAAGAGCTCCTTACGGTCCACGATGCGGCTCGCTACCTCAACGTGACCGTCTCATGGGTGTACGAGCACACGCGCGAGAAACAATCCGGACGGCTGCCATTCGTCAAGCTCGGCAAGTATCTCCGCTTCGATCGCCGCGACCTTCGCGCTTACGTCGACGCCAAACGGGGGGAATCCTCAACGACACGTCGGCGGCATTGACCTCACCGCCCTGCCGCGCTACGGTGATCGCACCAGAAAGCAGGGCGAGCCACATTCAGAAGGGAGGTCGGCGTGGCTCGTCGACGGTATCAAACAGGATGCTTATTCAAACGCGGCAAGCGGCGGAAGGTGTGGGTGGCACGGTGGAGAGAGGACGTGTTGTGCGAGGACGGAAAGGTTGGACGAACCCTTCGCTCGGTGGTGCTCGGATCGGTTGCCGATTTACCAACGAGACGGCATGCGCAGGTTCGGTTGGACGAAGAACTCCGGGCCGTAAACCAGGGAACCGTCAGGCCGGAGTCATCCATGCTGTTCGGCACGTTCGCCGACGAGCAATGGAAAACACTTGTAATGCCGACTCTCAAACTCTCAACGCAGCACGGCTACAAGACGGTGCTCGCCAAACACCTGCTGCCCTACTGGCGCGACTGGCGCTTGCGCGACATCGGTCGGCAGGACGTCCAGCAGTGGGTCGCGGATGGCTTCAAGCGGCAGCTCGGGTGGCAGACGGTCCGAAACGCGTGGACGTTGCTCTCGGGCATCCTCGAAACGACCCTCGAGTACGGTTACCTCTCGACGAACCCTGCTCGGGGTGTGAAGTTCCCCGAGAAGGAACTGAAAGAAGCACCAGCTCTCCTCAACGGCGATGACTTCATGAAGCTGTTGAAGCACATCGACGAACCGTATCGAACGATGGTCAGGCTCATCGCGGTCACGGGGATGAGAATTGGCGAGCTGCTCGCAGTCCGTTGGCGATCCCTCAATCTCGAGATCGGCACGCTCTCGGTGCGTGAATCGGTGTACGAAGGGGCCTTTCAATCTCCGAAGACGCAGAAGTCGCGGCGAACGATTCCGCTCGGTCCACAAACAGTCGTGTGGCTCCGGGAGCATCGCCTTCGCGCGACGCGCATCGCATCCGACGATCTCGTGTTCGGGAATCGCAGCGGCCGACCGTTACGCGACGCCAAACTGCGGGAGAACGTCTTGCAGCCGGCCGCCGAAGCCGCCGGGCTCGGTCGAGTGACGTGGCATCAGTTCCGCCACATCCACTCATCGCTCCTGAACGACTTGCGCGTGCCGGTGAAGATTGCGCAAGAGCAGCTAGGACATGCGAGCATTTCGACGACGCTCAACATCTACACACACGTCGTCGACGCCTCGCACCGCCAGGCGATCGAAGCGGTCGAACGCGAATTGTTCCCAAGTGTTCCCAAATTGCCGGATGGGCCGAGGCCAGCCGATCCAGCAACTCGTGATTTTCGTGTGGTTTAGATTTGGAGGCGCCGCCCGGATTTGAACCGGGGGTGGAGGTTTTGCAGACCTCTGC
>JBDTVS010000037.1:0-16422 GCA_040007095.1 Acidobacteriota bacterium | reverse complement strand
GCGCTGAGCCAGTTGACCAACGTCGGACCGAATCTCGGCCAGTCCTACATCATCGACTCGTTCATGGTCGTCGTCTTTGGCGGGGTCGGCAATCTCTGGGGCACGTTCATCGGCGGCATGTCCATGGGCGTCGTCAACAAGCTGCTGGAGCCGTACGCCGGCGCGGTGCTGGCGAAGATTTTCGTGCTGGTGGCGCTGATTCTCTTCATCCAGCGGCGGCCGCGGGGACTGTTCCCCCAGACCGGGCGTGCCGCGGAGGGCCTCTAGTGGACTATCTCCTCGGAATTACTACCGGCCGCTCCGTTGTCGCGGCCGGCCGATCACGCTCAGCCACGCGGTGGAGTGACGGTCCATCAGCGGAGGCGAGCCGCTAGTGCACGTCCGTCGCCAGGCGTGGACGATGCAGACGGTGGATCGTGGCGGGGCGCTGTTTCTGGGCGCGCTCGCCGCGGTGGCCATCCTGGTGCCGCTGCTCAACCGCGTCGTGCCGAGCACGTCGCCGCTCCACCTGTCGACCTACGCCCTCACTCTCATCGGCAAGTACCTGTGCTACGCGATGCTGGCGCTGGCCGTCGATCTGGTGTGGGGATTCGTCGGGATTCTGAGTCTCGGACACGCCGCCTTCTTTGCCCTGGGCGGCTATGCCATGGGGATGTACCTGATGCGCCAGATCGGCGAGCGCGGGGTCTACGGCAATCCACTGCTGCCGGACTTCATGGTCTTTCTGAACTGGAAGGAACTGCCCTGGTTCTGGCTCGGCTTCAATCACTTCTGGTTCGCCGTGCTGATGATGGTGCTGGCGCCGATGCTGCTGGCGTTTGTGTTCGGCTGGCTCGCGTTTCGTTCCCGGGTGACGGGCGTGTACCTCTCGATCATGACCCAGGCGCTCAGTTACGCGCTGATGCTGGCCTTTTTCCGCAATGACATGGGATTTGGCGGCAACAACGGCTTTACCGATTTCAAGGACATCCTCGGCTTCGACCTGCACGAGGACGGCACTCGCGTCGCCCTGCTGGTGGCGACGGCCGCCGCGCTGGCGGCGAGCTACATCGCCTGCCGGCTGATCGTCTCGTCGCGGGCCGGACGTGTGGTCAGGGCCATCCGCGATGCTGAGAGCCGGACGCGTTTTCTCGGCTACCGTGTCGAGTCCTACAAGCTCTGGGTGTTCGTGTTCTCGGCCGTCGTGGCCGGCGCGGCGGGCGCGCTGTACGTGCCGCAGGTGGGAATCATCAACCCGAGCGAGTTTGCGCCGATCAACTCGATTGAGGTCGTGATCTGGGTCGCGGTCGGAGGACGGGGCACGCTCTATGGCGCCGCGATCGGCGCGGTGCTCGTGAACTATGCGAAGACGTTTCTGACCGGGGCTCTCCCGGAGGTCTGGCTTTATGCCCTCGGTGCGCTCTTCGTCCTGGTGACAATCTTCCTGCCGCGCGGGATCATGGGTCTGCTGCCGGCGGCGGCCAAAGCCAAATGAGCATGACCGAGACTTCGACCGAGGAGACCGCGGCACCGCCGGATGTGGTGCGAAAAGCGCGACCGTGGAGCCGGAGCACGCACGTTCCGGAACGGTTGCGCGACAAGGTGCTCTATCTCGACAAGCTGACCGTCAGCTTCGACGGCTTCAAGGCGCTCAACGCGCTGTCGCTCGACGTCGAGCCGGGAGAACTGCGCTGCATCATCGGGCCCAACGGCGCCGGCAAGACCACCATGATGGACGTCATCACCGGGAAGACGCGTCCAGATCACGGGAGCGCCTGGTTCGGCCGCAAGATCGATCTGCTGGCGCTGTCGGAACCGGAAATCGCCCGGGCGGGAATCGGTCGCAAATTCCAGAAGCCGAGCGTATTCGAGCATTTGACGGTGTTCGAGAATCTCGAACTGTCGCTCGCCGGCGACAAATCGTTCTGGAAGACGCTGGTGGCGCGGCTGACTCCGACCCAGCGCGATCACATCGACCGGGTGCTCGGCATCATCGGGCTCGAGGCGGAGCGTGCGGCGCTGGCAAGAACGCTCTCGCACGGCCAGAAGCAGTGGCTGGAGATCGGGATGCTCCTGATGCAGGAGCCCGAACTGCTGTTGGTCGACGAGCCAGTGGCCGGCATGACCCCGCAGGAAACCGAGCGCACCGCGGAATTGCTGCTGTCGCTCGCCGGTGAGCACTCGATCATCGTGGTGGAGCACGATATGGACTTCGTGCGCTCGATTGCCCGCCAGGTCACCGTGCTGCACGAAGGCCGGGTGCTGTCAGAGGGCGACATGGATCACGTGCAGAACGACCCCCGCGTGATCGAGGTGTATCTCGGAGCATGAGTGTCCTGACCCTGGCCGCCCTCAATCAGTCCTATGGCGGCAGCCACACGCTATGGGACGTTGACCTTGCGATTCCGACCGGATCGCGGACCTGCCTGATGGGACGCAACGGCATGGGCAAGACCACGCTGCTCAAATGCATCATGGGACTGCTGCCGGCCACCGCCACCGAGATGTCCTTCGACGGCACCGATCTGCGGGCGCTGCCGGCAGAAAGCCGGGCGCGCCTGGGGATCGGCTATGTGCCTCAGGGGCGCGACATCTTCTCGCAATTGACGGTGGAGGAGAACCTGCGCATCGGCCTGGGCGTGCGCAAGAACGGTCATCGGACGATTCCGGATCAGATCTTCGACCTGTTCCCGGTCTTGAAACAGATGTTGAACCGGCGCGGCGGCGATCTCTCCGGCGGGCAACAGCAGCAGCTGGCGATCGGCCGTGCGCTCGTGCTCGAACCGACGTTGTTGATTCTGGACGAACCGACTGAGGGGATTCAGCCCAACATCGTGCACGAAATCGGCGACATCATTCTGAGGCTCAATCGGGAGACGGGCGTCACAGTGCTTCTGGTCGAGCAGAAGCTCCCCTTCGCTCGCCGCGTGGCCAGTGAATTCCGTATCCTCGAGAAAGGGCGTTGTGTTGCGGGCGGTGGCATCGGCGAATTGACCGACGAGGTCGTCCACGCGCACCTCAGCGTGTAGCGCGGCGGCTTGTGATGCGTCATCGTTCGGATCTCGGCGGCGGATCGGTCGGCTCACGGAAGAGGATTTGAAGATCGACATCTTTGTTCGTTGACAGCCACCGTGTGCGCAACTCATCCTACGGTTTCTTATGAATCCTGTGTCCATGTCTGACGGGTCGCTCTGGACCCTCGAAGAAATCAGCCGGCTGGTCTCCCAGAGCGGGAGCCCGGCCGAAACGCTCACCAACCTCGTGCGCCTGATTCGCCAGCGCTTCGAGACCGACGTCTGCTCGTTGTACTTGCTCGAGACCGATCGAACCAGACTCGTGCTGGCCGCGACCATCGGACTCCGCGCGGAGAGCGTCGGCCGAATCCGGATGCACATCAGCGAGGGACTGGTCGGGCTGGTCGCGCAGGAGCTCAAACCGCAGGTCTTCCCGGACGCGACGACGCACCCTCGCTTCAAGTATTTCCAGGAGTCCGGCGAAGACCCGTACCATTCGTTCCTCGGCGTGCCGATCATCGATCGCGGCCTGCTCCAGGGCGTGCTGATCGTGCAAACGCGCGAGCCTCGCGACTTCAGTCGCGAGGAAGTGCTGATGCTGATGATGGCGGGCGGGCAACTGGCGCCTATCGTCAGCGAAGCGCGCACACTTGGCCAGGTCCTGGCGCCCACGCACCAACGACTGTCCGCGCTCGCACAGAACCTCTGGTGGAGCTGGGACAACGACACCACGAGCCTGTTCGGCCAGCTGGATCCGGTCTTCTGGCGCGAATGCGGCCACAACCCGATCGCACTGCTGCAGAACATCTCCATTGAAAAGCTGGAGGAGCGCGTGTCCGCGCTGGCGTTGCATAGCCGGATCAACTACGCCTATCGCCGGATGCAGGACTATTTGAGCTCCACGCACACCTGGGGCGACCGGCATGCCGGCGTGCTGTGGGCGCGCCCCGTGGCGTACTTTTCGGCCGAGTTCGGATTGCACGAGTCAATCCCGATCTACTCGGGCGGCCTCGGCATTCTAGCCGGCGATCACATCAAGAGCGCCTCGGACCTGGGTATTCCGTTGATTGGCGTGGGGCTGTATTACGACCAGGGATACTTCCGGCAGCGGCTCGACCGCGACGGATGGCAGCACGAAGACTACCTGGACGTCGACGGCCGGCGTCTGCCGATTCAACCGGCGACCTACGACAGCGTGCCGATTACTGTGACGATTGAGACCCGCACCGGCGCGATTTCGGCCCGCGTCTGGCAGCTCTCGGTCGGCCGCAGTACCCTCCTGCTGCTCGATTCCAACGTCGAGGGAAATCAGCCGGAGGATCGCGAGCTGACGTCGCGGCTGTACGGCGGCGACGAGCGCGTCCGGATCCGCCAGGAGCTGCTTCTCGGCGTGGGCGGCGTCAGGGCGCTGGCGGCGCTGGGAATCTCCCCAGGCGTGGTGCATCTCAACGAAGGCCACAGCGCATTTGCCGCCTTGGAGCTCGTGCGGCAGCGCATGGCCAGCGAAGGCATCGGCGCCGACGAGGCCGCCCGCCGGGTCTCGGCGCAGGTCGTCTTCACCACGCACACTCCGGTCCCGGCGGGGCACGACCGGTTTTCGTGGCAGCTGATCGAGGAGCACCTCGGCCCGTTGCGGGAAACGATGGGACTCGACGACCGGCAGCTCATGAGCTGGGGCCGCGTCGACGCCTACAACGATCACGAAACATTCTGCATGACGGTGTTGGCGCTGAAGATGTCGCGCCGCGCCAACGCCGTCTCGTCACTGCACGCCGAGGTCTCGCGGGCGATGTGGTCGCCGCTGTTTCGAGGCGTCAGCGAAGATCGCGTACCGATCGGCCATATCACCAACGGCATCCACACCCACACCTGGCTCGCGCCGCAGATGCACCAGCTCTACGACCGGCATCTGGGCCCCGACTGGCCGGCACGATGCAGCGAGCCGGGCTTCTGGGAGGCGATCGATACGGTCGACGACGGCGAGCTGTGGGAGACGCATCAAGCGCTCAAAGTGCAGCTGATCGACATCGCGCGGCGGCGTGCGGTGCAGTGCGCTGAGCAGCGGCAGGAGCCGGCGGAACTGATCGGGCAGCTCCGGCGGTCGCTGAGTGTGGACGCGTTGACGATCGGTTTTGCGCGCCGGTTCGCCACCTACAAGCGCGCCAATCTGATTCTTCAGGACATCGAGGCCATCCTGTCGATGGTCAACAGTCCACAGATGCCCATTCAGTTGGTGTTCGCCGGAAAGGCACATCCGCACGATTGGCCGGGCAAGACCATCTTGCAGGAAATTGCGCGATTGGTGAATGACCCACGCTTCGCGGGCAAGATCCTGTTCGTCGAGGACTACGACATCAACGTCGGCCGTCACCTCGTCCAGGGTGTCGACGTATGGTTGAACAACCCGCGGCGCCCGCTCGAAGCCTGCGGCACCAGCGGCCAGAAGGTCGTGCTCAACGGGGGACTGAATCTTTCCGTGCTCGACGGGTGGTGGGCGGAGTGCTACGACGGCCAGAACGGGTTTGCGATCGGCGGCGGGGAGACCCACACAAGCACGGACATTCACGACGTCCGCGACGGCGAGGCGCTGGTGAAAGTCCTGCGCGACCAGGTCATTCCCCTCTACTACCAGCGGGACCGGGACGAGCTGCCGCGCCGGTGGATCGCGCGAATGAAACGCGCGATCAGTACCCTCGGCTGGCGCTTCAGCGCCAGGCGCATGGTGATGGACTACGTGCTCAAGTCGTACATCCCGGCGGCGGGCGGCACGAGCAGCGACACCAGTCGCTGTTAGAACAACGTCGACAGCGGTTCACGTTGCGAAGTTGGACAAGGAACCAGGTGTTCTTCGTGTCTTGTGGTTCCGGATGTCAGTTCTGCCGCACGTTTCCAAGGGCCGGTCAGGAAGTCGCTGCGACGAATGACGCGTGAAGGCGGATCAGACTTCTCACTTCAGACGTCAGACCTCACACCTCGCCCTACCGACCTCCTCAATCACCCCGTCCGCCGGTTTCTATCGAGGCGGTCGCATCCGCGAGGGTACGGTCGGCGCGGTACACCTCGTGCCGCACGAGCCGGCCGATCCGCCGCGCGCGCTCGGTCTCGAACATGCCCTCGCCCGTGCGCCATGCCGCGGCTCCCGTGAAGGCCAGCTGCGGCACCCGCACGCCATCGAGCTGCTCGATGATGTGTTCGAACTCGTGGGCCAGCCATTCGGTGGGATCGCCGAACGCGGAAATCGCGACCAACGCGTTGAACCCGCCGCTTTCCGATCGTCGGATGATGCTGCGCGCGCGGATTGGCCGGTCGGCCAGCAGGGGGTCGGTGTGAATCTGTACGCGTAGCTCGCGAACGTCGAGGCGTTGACATTGTTGTCGAAACGTCGCCGACCGCCGCAGCATGACCGCCATCTGCCGCAGGAGGTCGGCCTCGGCGGTGATGTTCGCGGGCAAGACGTGGAGATTCTTCTCTGTCACGGCGGCGTGAACATGCACGCTCGCCAGCGCCAGCGCACACAGCAGATGGACAATTTTGCTCATGATGGAAGCCTCCGTCGATCCCCGCGGAGGTCTTCAGCAAGAAAAGGCCCATGTCACATAACATACGATAATGAATGTTATTATTTGATATCATACATAAATGTTTGCCCAAGAAGACGCCATCCAAAGACCGAAGAGGCGCATGTGAGCGGAGGCCGCGATCGGCCGTGAATGCGATGCCGGGAGTCAACAATTCGGTCTGCCGTCAACGGCCTTGATACACATCTGTCGTCCCGGAGGCCTGACCGGCGCCACGGCGGCGACAAATGCTGACAAATTGCCGGGGATTCACCGCATCGAGTCCAGGCCCGCTGGCGGACATCTTGCTAGATCGACAGTGCGAGGCGGCGACACGGCCCACGACTCAACGGACGTCCTCTCCCGCCCGTGAATCGTGGGAGGTCGCCGCCCGCCCGACCGCCTTCTTCTTTCGCGTCCGCCGTTGAAGGCTCATGTCTGAAGTGTGAAGCCTGACCTCCGAAGTCTGAACTCTGACGCCGCCTGGCTCGAGAAGGCCTGAAGCGCCGACCTCTCGAGCGTCCTGAAGCCTGAGCGCCTGAAAGCCCGCTGTGAACATTCCTGTTCTGAATGTTGAGGGCTCCTACGTTTCCGTCGAACCAATTTGTAGCCCTCGACGCCGAGATTCGCTGAAACATTGAGGTTTTCTAATCAAATGAAGCCTTCCGACCTGGAATCCAATTTGCTAAAGAACTGGCCGGTATGTAAGGCGACGACACCGCAAGGACCTCCTAATATGCCGGCTCCTGCGCACACGCAATCGACCGATTGGATGAACCCTCACGCGGGGGAAGTCCGTAAGCTCTCAACGTTGCTCGAAGTCAGCCAGGCACTCCTCGCCGCGCGCGAGTTCAAGACCGGACTGATCCGCGTCCTCGAAATCCTTGGCGACCATCACGGCGCGGTTCGCAGCACCGTCGTGTTGCTCGACGAGCGGACCGGCGACGTCGCCGTCGAAGCCTCAGCCGGCGCCATCGACAGCGAGAAGTCGGTGCGCTATCGGCTCGGCGAGGGCATCACCGGTGAAGTCGTGCAGAGCGGCACGCCGATGGTCGTGCCGCAAGTGAGCCACGAGCCGCGCTTCCTGAACCGGGCCGCCGCTCGGCCGGAACTATCGCGGCAGGAGCTGACCTATATTTGCGTGCCGATTCCTCTCGACGGCCAGACGGTCGGCGCGCTGTGCATCGATCTGCTCTACAAGTCGGACCGCGATTACGAACGAACCACCAAATTCCTCGGCGTGGTGGGCTCGATGATCGCGCAAGCCATGAAAGTGCACCAGCTGATCGAGGCCGACCGACAGTTGCTGGTCAGCGAGAACACGAGCTTGCGGCTCGAGCTCAAAGAGCGCTACGGCTTCTCGAACATGGTCGGCACCAGCCGGGCGATGCAGGAGGTCTACGAACAGGTGGCACAGGTCGCCCCGACCAATACCACCGTGCTGCTCCGCGGCGAATCGGGCACTGGGAAGGAGCTCATCGCGCACGCGATCCACTACAACTCGGCGCGCGCCCGCAAGCCGTTCATCAAGGTCAGCTGCGCGGCGCTGCCGCAGGATCTGATCGAGTCGGAGTTGTTCGGTTACGAGAAGGGCGCATTTACGGGCGCCCACGCGCCGAAAAAGGGCCGCTTCGAGCTCGCCGAAGGGGGCACGCTCTTTCTCGATGAAATCGGCGATCTCAACCTCGCCACGCAGGTGAAGCTGCTGCGGGTCCTGCAGGAGCGCGAGTTCGAGCGGCTTGGCGGAACGCAGACGATTCCGTCAAACGTGCGCCTCATCACCGCCACCAACAAAGACCTCGAAAAAGCCATCGCGGCCGGCGACTTTCGCGAGGACCTCTACTACCGACTGAACGTGTTCGCGATCTTCGTGCCGCCGCTGCGCGAGCGGAAGCCCGACATCCTGCAGCTGGCCAATCATTTCCTCGAGAAGTTCTCGCTGCAGCACGGCAAGAACGTGAAGCGGATCGCCACGCCGGCCATCGACATGCTCATGTGCTACCACTGGCCGGGCAACGTGCGCGAACTCGAGAACGCCATCGAGCGCAGCCTGGTCGTGTGCAACACCCAGGTGCTGCACGCGCACCATCTTCCGCCGACACTGCAGACGGCGGAGGAATCGGGCACGGCGATCGACGTCTCGCTTGAGAAAGCCACTGAAGCGTTCGAGAAGGACGTCCTCCAGGACGCGCTCAAGAGCGCCCGCGGCAACCGCGCCAAGGCGGCCCGCATGCTCTCGACCACCGGCCGCGTGTTCAACTACAAGGTCAAGAAGTACGGGATCGACTGGCGCCGCTTCCGGGAATGACCGCCGGCAAGTCACGTTCAACGCAGAGGGCGCTGAGGAAGAACCTCTGGAATTCTCTGCGTGCTCCCGCGCACTCTGCGTTAAAACGTCGTATCTGTCCTCGCTCCTTGATAGGGCCTGCGTACAACTGGAAACCCGGCTGGATCAGTGTCGACCGCGCCAAGGCTACGCCGCCTTGCGACACGTCAGGAACAGTCGGGCACGGAAGAGTCCGCCGATGAATGGCAGGTACCCCAGGCCGTGGAGCGTGGACGCCAGCCGGAGATAGTGCGCGAGATAGCGCACGTGGACACTCGCGAAACCGCACCGCGCGAGGAGCTGTTGATGGCTTCGCCCATCCCGGACCCCGACGTGGCCCTCTACCTGCGTCAGAATCCCCCGCTCCTTGAGACGCTCCATGAAGTACGCCGCGTTCGGCGTGTGCAGATACAGCGACGCCCCGGGCTTGAGCGCGCCGTGGATGGCGCCGAAGATGCGCAGGAACTGGTCGTTGTAGACGTGCTCCGAGAAGTCCAGCGCGAAGGCGGCATCGAAGTGATTCGGATGCCGCTCACAGAAGTCGACCATGTCGGTGCAGTGGAAGGTCCCGTTGGCGATCCCGCGGGCGTCCCGGCGGCGCTCCGCCTCCCGCACGAACGCCTCGGAAAAGTCGACGCCGACGTACTCGCGGACGCTGGCGCTGATCAGATCGAGCAGCACGCCGTTGCCACACCCGAAGTCGGCCACGATCTCCTGGCCCGACAGCGCAAAGAACGGCAGCATGCGCCGCATCCGCTGAACGGCGTGGGGATCATATTGATCGACATAGCTCTGGTCGTAGATGGCCTGTAGCTCTTCTTCCGTCTGACGACCTGCCTGGCGCATCGATATCCCTGTGTTCGAACCCTGAACCTGAGTCACGCCGCCGCTTCAATCGAGACCATGCCAGACGGCACGCCCGCGAATCAATGCTCGGTTCTTGCGCCCCCGCCAGAATCCCGAACCGCCGCACGAAGACCGCGGAATGCGGCCAGCATTTCTTCGTAGGAAAAGTTGGCGTTGCGGCCGCTGGGGTTCGGCAGCACGAACAATTGCGCCCCTTCGAACCGTTCTTCCTGCAGACCCATCGGGGTCGGAGTCGGGAGTCTTCGTCCGGAGATTGCACGATAGAGCGTCGCGCCCACCAGCGCCACCAGATCCGGTTTCCAGCGCCGGACCTTCCGCCGCAGCACGAGCAATCCTGCGGCGTACTCCTCGCGTGTCAGCGTATCGATGCCCGGCGTTGGCCGAGGCACGAGGTTCGTGATCCCATACCCCCAGTCCGGCAGCCTCTCATCGTCCTCCGCGCCGATCGGTTCGGGCAGCAGGGCGGACTCGTACAGCAGCTTCCAGAACCGGTTGGAGAACCCCGCAAAATGGTGGCCGGTCGTCGCCGATCGGATGCCTGGATTGATGCCGACAAACAGCACGTGAACCGGCAGGCGAACGCGGTCCTTGAGCAGCGGTAGAATGACGGCCATGAATTGGCTGTTCAAAGAGGAGCCGGCCACGTACAGCTTCGACGCGTTCGTCCACGACGCGCGCGCCGTGTGGAGCGGCGTGAAAAATCCCCTCGCCCAGAAGCACCTGCACGCCGTGAAGAAAGGCGACCGCGTCTTCTACTATCACACCGGCACCGAGAAGGCGATCGTTGGAATCGCAACGGCGCTGGGAGATGCCTATGCCGACCCGGACGACGCCAGCGGCAAGCGGGCGGTGGTCGAGATCGCGCCAGTGAAAGCGCTTCGCCGGCCGGTCACACTCGCCGACATCAAGGCCGACGCGGCATTCAGGGACTTCGCGCTTGTCCGGATCTCCCGGTTGTCCGTGATGCCCGTCACCGACGATGAGTGGGCTCGGATCGAACAACTGAGCGCTGGCTAGGCCTACTTGTTCTCCTTGAACCCCGCGGGCACCGCGACATCGGCCGCCGCCACGTCGGTCGAGATCTTCAGAATCTCGGTGGTGCTCGTCATGAACGTGACTCGCGCCTTGTCCTTGTTCTCGTCCTGTGCCCCGCGCTTCTGAGTCGCGCGTCGCGCCAGACCGCCCAACAACCCGCCCACGCTGCTGTTGTCTTTGGACTTGTCGTCGTCGCTCTGTTTGCTTTCCTGCGCGACCTGATCGGCGGCCTTGACCGTGTCGAATGTGAGCGTCGTCGTGAGCGGCGTGCCGTCGATTTTCCCGCCTTCCGCCGACATCTTGGCGAGCGCATCCTTCATCATCGGGTAGGTCGCGAGCATCCGTCCCATCTCCTCGGGCGACGCCCCCGATATCACCGAACTGGCCAGCTTCTGCATCATCCGGATGTCGAAGTCCCGGATCTCCTTGAGCGCGGCCACGGTCGGCGCGAGCCACATGTCCGAGGTCAGCAGCAGACCGCCGCTCTGCTCCAGCGTCTTCCCCTTTTCCCGCACCGCGATCGTGAGGACGACCTCGTGTGTGTCGAAGCCGCTCACGTTCTTTTTCTGCCCGGTGCTCTTGATGTCGAAATCAATCTCCATCTCTTTCGCATTGGGGTCGCGCTCGGGCGCTTTGTCGGCTTTGTTGTCCCTGGCCTGGGCCTTGCGCGCTTCCTCTTCGCCCTTGCGTCGCGCCTCCTCGATCTGCCGGCGGAGGTCGGCAAAGGTGATCACCGTATAGGTCTTGCGCTTGAGATCCAGGTCGTAGATTTTTTCTTCGCCCAGATCGACGATGCGGCCGGTGTTGCCGCTCGTCGTCGTGGTGGCCTTACGATCGCCTTTCACGGCGACGGTGCTGGTCACACCTTCGCGTGCGGACTTGCCCCCGAAGAGGTTCACGATCCCGCCAAGCACGCCGGTGAACTGCACGCGGGTCTTCTCGTCGGTCTTGACATCGGCCCGGAGGGTATATCCGCTGACAGCAATCAGCAGCATCACGACCGGGAGCACGAAACGTGGATGACGCATGAACAGCTCCATTCAGGGAACGACGAAGAGAGGCTCAGTCTCTTTCGCCAGCCTTAGAGAATTGTAGCCGAGCCCGCGATGTCGCGCTGCGGTCCGTAAGGAACCCGCGCGACCAGCCCGGTCAGCAGCAGCACGGCCGGAGACCACCACAGCGGGAGTTCTCGGAAACCAACGCGCTCGAAAAGGAGCCCCCCGAGCGCCGGACCGCCGAGCATGCCGACGCCCCACGCCACGTTGTAGAGACCGTACGCCACACCGAAGGACCCCAGCCCGGCACCCGATGTCGCCTCGCCCATGTAGGCGAGCGAGGGGGCGATGACGAGCGCGAGGATGGCCGTCTGGACGATGAAAATCGGAATCGCCGACGCAAAGCCGACGATCAGGCCCATGAGCGGCATCACGCAGGCCGACAGCACCAGGCCCCACAGCGTCAATCGCCGCGCACCAAAGCGGTCGGACAATCGCCCGTATAGCGGGTGCAGCGTCGCCGACGCGACGGCGGCGGATCCGAACACCAGCCCGATCCGCCCCGGGTTGAGACCCAGCCGCTGCAAGTGCAGCCCCAGCACCGGTTCGAGCATCGAGACCGTGGCCGCGGCAAGGACGACGGCCGCGGCGCACGCGCCGACCGCGGGCACCCGAAGAACGGACAGCACGGGCACCCGTTCCCGGGGCGCCTGTGTCTGCGGCGGCTTCAGCCAGAATGTCGCGACCGCCGCCACTGCCGACATCGCGGCGACCGCGAGAAACGGCAGCCGCAGACCGCCGACTTCGTACAACCATCCGCCAAGTGATGGTCCGATCACATAGGCGGAGCTCGCCCCCGACATCACGATCCCGCTCACCCGGCCGCGCTCCGACGGTTCGTAGGTATCCGCCAGGAGCGCGAAGCCGACGACCCACGTCACGGCATCCGCCGCGCCCTGGACCAGGCGTGCGGCGAAGATGGTCGGCAGCGTGTCGGAGTATGCGAGCATCAGCGTCGCAATCGCCAGCACCACGAGGCCGAGGCCGAGCGGTCCCTTCCGGCCGATCCGATCCGACACCGCGCCCATCGGAATCGCGACGAGCAGCGCCGCTCCGCCAAAGGCCGCGAACAACAGTCCGAGGGTGGTGGGCGATCCGCCGAGCTTCTGGGTCAGATCCGGAAGCACGGGCACGGCCACCGAATAGGCGACGATGTCGGTAAAGGTCGCGAAGGCGACCAGCGACAACACGAACGTTCGGGAGGAGCGGACCGACATCGCCGGGACTACGCCGTTCCCCTTCCCAGCAGACGGGCCATCCTGCCTACCGTCGTTTGAGCATCAGGCACGCGAGCGGCGGCAGCGTCAACCGGATCGACTGATCGAACCCGTGCGCGGCGACCGGCTCGCTCGGCACGCCGCCTCCATTCCCCACGTTGCTGCCGCCGTAGAGCGCGGCGTCGCTGTTGAGGATCTCGGCATACCAGCCCGCGGCCGGAACGCCAATCCGGTACCCGTCTCGCGGCACCGGCGTGAAGTTGAACAGCATGACCACGAAATCTTCGGGGTCGCTGGCATGGCGCACGATCGAGACGACGCTGTTCTCGTTGTCGTGGCAGTCGATCCACCGAAATCCGTCCGAGGTGAAATCGACTTCGTGGAGCGCCGCCTCTGCCAGGTAATGCTGGTTGAGATCGCGTACGTAGTGCCTCATGCCGGCATGCATCGGGTCGTCGAGCAGATGCCAGTCGAGGGCGCGATCGTGGTTCCATTCGCGCCACTGGCCGAACTCGCTGCCCATGAACAGCAGCTTCTTGCCGGGATGACCGTACATGTAGCCGTACAACGTTCGCAGGTTCGCGTGCTTCTGCCAGACATCGCCCGGCATCTTGTTGAGCATCGAGCCCTTGCCGTGCACGACTTCGTCGTGCGAGAACGGCAGAATGAAGTTTTCGGTGTGCATGTACAACGCCGAGAAGGTGACGAGGTTGTGCTCCCAGCGTCTATGGACCGGGTCCTTCTCCGTGTAGTCGAGGATGTCGTGCATCCAGCCCATGTTCCATTTGTAGGTGAAGCCCAGGCCCCCGACGTGCACCGGCCGGGTGACGCCCGGCCACGAGGTCGATTCCTCAGCCGCGGTAATCGTGCCCGGGTGGCGTCCGTGCGTGAGCCGATTCAATTCCTGCACGAACGCGATCGCCTCGAGGTTCTCGCGGCCGCCGTAGCGATTGGGAATCCATTCACCGGCGTGCCGCGAATAGTCGAGGTACAGCATCGATGCCACGGCGTCGACGCGCAGGCCGTCGATGTGGTACTCCTCGAGCCAGAACAGGGCGTTGGACAGGAGAAAGTTCCGGACCTCGTTGCGGCCGTAGTTGAAGATCAACGTACCCCAGTCGCGGTGCTCGCCCTGACGCGGGTCGGCGTGTTCGTAGAGCGCCGTGCCGTCGAACTGCGCCAGGCCGTGCGCGTCCTTCGGAAAGTGACCCGGCACCCAGTCGAGAATGACGGCCAGGCCGGCCTGGTGGCAGGCATCGACCAGATACTTGAAGTCCTCGGGTGTTCCGAAGCGGCTGGTCGGCGCGAAAAACCCGAGCACCTGGTAGCCCCAGGAACCGGAGAACGGGTGCTCCATGACCGGCAGCAGCTCGAGGTGCGTGAATCCCAGGTCTTTCACGTACGGAACGAGGCGATGCGCCAGCTCGCGATACGTGAGGAAGCGATTGCCTTCCTCCGGCATGCGCGACCACGAGCCAAGGTGTACTTCGTAGCTCGTCATCGGACGGTTCAGCCAACCGCCGAAAGCCGCTCGCGCCGCCATCCAGTCCCCGTCGCCCCAGGCGTAACCCGAGATATCCCTGACGACCGACGCGGACAAGGGCGGCACTTCGAAGGCGATCCCGAAGGGGTCGCTCTTCTTCAGCACTGTCCCCTGACCGGTACGGATCTCGAACTTGTACTTCTCCCCGTCCGGGAGATCGGGGACGAACAACTCCCAGATGCCGTTGGGCAGGAGCAGACGCATCGGGGACACACGGCCGTCCCAGCCGTTGAAGTCGCCGATCAGGCTCACGCGTTCAGCGTTGGGCGCCCACACTGCGAAATGCACGCCGGTGGTCGATCCGATCGTCAGACGGTGCGCGCCGAGCTTTTCGAACGCGCGGATGTGCGTGCCTTCTCCGAACAGATGCAGATCGAAATCGGTGAGCACGCGGCCATAGCGGTACGGATCGTCGAACTCGGCGACGTGTTCGCCGACGGAAGTCACGCGCAACCGGTACTCCCGCACGTCCTCGCCCACGACCGCCTCGAAGACGCCCGGCGGATCGCGTCGCGACATCGGCACGAGATCGCCGTTGCGCAAGCGGAGTTCCACGCCTCGGGCGGCCGGCTGGAACGTACGAATGACGAGCCCCCGCCCGGACGCATCGTGGTGGGGCCCGAGGACCGCGAACGGATCGCGGTTCTGGCCGTGGGCGAGGGCGGTCAGGGCGGCGTCCGTGACACTGGCGTGGCTGACAGACATGCAACCTATCATCCTACCCAATCATCTGGTCATAATGATCATCTGTGGCCGTTTCGGTGTGTCCTATGACGAAACCACCAGATCATCACGCGAAAGGGGCCAGGCCACACCGAGTGGGACGCCGCAATTTTCTGAAAGGCGTTCCAGCGGCGGTCGCGGCCGTCGGACCGCTCGCGTCGGGCGTCACCAGTCCCGCAGAAGCGGCCGACCCGGCAGCGGCGGTTGGCGCCGCGGACGTTCTGCAGGAGGGGCTTCGCCAGGAGTCGTTGAAAAGCGCCCAGGAGTTGTCCGGGCTCCATTTCACGGACGCCGAAGCCGCCATGGCCCTGCCCGGCGCATTGCGAAACCGCGACAGCTTCGAGGCGCTGCGCCGGCTCGAGATACCGCTCGATACGGAACCGGCAATGGCGTTTCACCCGTACCTGCCGGGCACACGGCCCAAGGGCCGATCCACTCGAAACGCCGTCCTACGAGTCGCCCAGAAGCCGGTCCGGGTAACGTCTCGCCTCGACGACCTCGCTTCTGAGCCGGTGACTGTGCTGTCGGCGCTCGTCCGGCGGCGGCACGTGACGTCGATGGACCTCACCAAGATGTACCTGGCGCGGCTCGAAAAGTACGGTGACGCGCTCCACTGCGTGGTGACGCTGACCCGGGATCTCGCGCTCGCCCAGGCCGCGAAGGCCGATCGCGATCTGAAGGCGGGACGCTACCATGGCGCGCTGCACGGCATCCCGTGGGGCGCCAAGGATCTCTTCGCAACCAGAGGGATCAGGACAACATGGGGCGCCGCGCCGTACGCGAATCAAGTCATCGACACAGACGCGACTGTCGTCGAACGGCTTCGCGATGCCGGCGCCGTGCTCGTCGCCAAGCTGTCGATGGGCTCGCTCGCCCAGGGAGGCGTCTGGTTCGGCGGCACCACACGAAATCCGTGGAACGCCGAGACCGGGTCGAGCGGCTCGTCAGCCGGTTCCTGCGCGGCCACCGCCGCGGGCCTCGTGGGCTTCGCGCTCGGGACCGAAACGCGCGGCTCGATCATCACGCCGGCCAGCCTGTGCGGGGTCGTCGGCCTGCGGCCGACCTACGGCCGCGTCAGCCGCTACGGCGCGATGGCGCTCAGCTGG
>JBDTVS010000036.1:0-48845 GCA_040007095.1 Acidobacteriota bacterium | reverse complement strand
GACGGCCGTTTTCAGTTGATCTACCAGAGCGACGGCAACCTCGTCCTCTTCAACGGATCGACTGCACTCTGGGTGACGCAACGCGCTTGGGTGTCCCGATTCCTCCAGCGGGGGCAATTGTCGCCGACGCGATCGCTCCCGGCCAGGCACCAAACGAATACGTTCTGACGCTGAACTCACGGCCATCGACCCGGGTTCCGACCGTGAGCGTTCAATTCTGAGCAAGCCACGAGAAACATCCTGGTGGCGAGGGATCGGTCGGTCGACGTCGGTTTCACCGACGGCTACGGGGCGGCTCAAAGTGCGGATTCGCCGCCCTCACGCGCCGATCATCGCTCCCGCCGACGCCGCTGCAAGTGCGAGAGGTCCTGGGGGGCGCGGCGTGCCACGCCACCGAGCACACCTACGGCGTGCCAACGGGCGAGCCGTTGCTGAGGATCATCAGGTAGAGGGATTGAACACCGACGTGCCGTCGTCCCAGCCGGCTGACCTTCGGCGACCACGACGACGCAGGGCGGAGTGCCCTGCCGGACTAGCCGCTACGATATCATGATATCATGCAGCAGGAGGCCCGCATGGCTCAGTTCGTGGTCCGCAATTTGGAAGAAGACGTCGCGAGCAAGCTGAAGCAACGGGCGAAGCGGAACGCGCGGAGCATGGAAGATGAAGTGCGGCATATCCTCCGCACCGCGGTGCAGGAACGTTCCGAGCGAGCGCAGAAGTTGGGCAGTCGAATCGCCCAACGTTTTCGTGGCTCTGGGCTCAGCTGCGATCTACCTGAACTGCGCGGTGTCACCGCGACTGCCGCGGAGTTCGATGCGTGATCGTGCTCGACACGAACGTGCTCTCCGCATTGATGCGAACGAACCCAGAGAGCGTGGTTGTCGCGTGGCTGGATCGTCAGCCCGCCGATTCCGTGTGGCTGACCAGTATCACCGTGTTCGAGGCTCGCTTCGGCCTGGCGCTCCTGCCCAAAGGACGTCGCCGCAGCGGCCTCGAACGCGCGTTCGAGCGGGTGCTGACCGACGATCTCTCGAATCGCATACTCGCCCTCGACGAGATGGCCGCGGCGACCGCGGCTCAACTGGCTGCCGATCGCCAGCGATCGGGTCGTCCCGTCGATCTGCGGGACACCCTCATCGCTGGGATCGCACAGTCGCGCCGTGCGACGATTGCGACACGCAACGCGCGCCATTTCGAGGGGCTCGATGTGCCGGTCGTCGATCCGTGGCACTCATGAGCCGCCGCCTGTGTGTGTTGACGCCGACCGTCTCATTGTCGAGGAGCGAGCAACAGATCACACCATTGCTCCGTCGAGGAACGTGGGAACAACTTGGGAACAATAACGCCCAAATACCAGGGATAGCAGGGGAGCAGGGCGTACCAGAAAGCAAGACGAGTCAACAAGTTAGACAACCCGGCCCTGTCTGCAAAACCTCCACCCCCGGTTCAAATCCGGGCGGCGCCTCCAAAATTGCTAGATAAATCGACGAAATGACGCGTCGACCACCACACTGCAGAGTTAGCGGTGCCCTTTTTTTGAAGTGCTCGCAAGTTTTCTAGTCGTTAAAGGCAGGCGAAAGTGCCGATGAACGACAACCAACGACAACCGTTTTCATGACCGCGTCGGCCATGCCGTCAACCTGAAGGCGATTCTCCGAAGACCTGGGGATGCCCGTCACTGCTTCGACGCCTGTTCCCGTCACCTCCGCTCGCGAACTCGATATCCTGCCGCACATCCGCAACCCAGATAGCACCCAGCATGGCCGCATTCTGTGCGACGTGGCGGACTCGGTGAGCGGGATGGCGTTCGTCGCGCCGATTGCGACCGGACGAGTGGTTCACCACAATGTCGCTGACGATCAATTTCGTCGGCCGGTGTGGGAGCCATCCTGCGGTCGAGAGACGCGACTCAGTAGACTTTCGCGCAACGTCAGTCTTCGTCGTGGCCCATGAAATCGAGCGTGCGGGCATCGCCTGCACGCCTTCCGCGCACTGCTCCATCAGGTTCGCGACCAATTGCGGCTGCGACACGTAGACGGCGTGACTGCCCGCCACCTCGACGACGGCCGAACCGGCGCGCTTCGACCTCGCGCGCTGCGCGTCTGGGGGATCATCCGGTCTTCCGTGGACCGCGACACCCCACGGCACCTGGGAATCCGTCATGAACGCCGCGGCATTCGCACTCACATCAGCGGCGAACGACGCCTGGAACTTCGTGCGATCGCGAAACAGGAAACCACCCTGCGGTGGCAGGATCGGCGGCACGGGTCCGTCTTTACGTCGTGTCGTACCCGCGGCGGCTCCTCCTGTAACGGCATGTTCGGCAGATCGTGAACCGCGTCCAGCGCACCCGGCGGAATCCGCATCGAGCCGAGCGAACAGCGCCTCGAGGTCGTGCTGCGCGAGCCCGTGCGTGGCGACGAGTTCGACCTCTTGCGCAACGCGCCATCAGGCGTGAGGCTGGCAACCAAAGCCTCGGCGATCTGGCGACACGCGATGACCCCATCGCTGGGATCGCCGGCATGGCGGCCATCCCCCTGCAGCAGGACGAACCGATGCTCGTCTGGCTTGCTGTCGTCGAACCAGCCGGGCGCACGATGGTGTACGGCAGCCCGCTCACGCGCACGAGCCGCTCGCCGCGCCGCTTCCACTCGTGGCCCTCCATCGGGCGATTGTAATCGCCCTGACGGTCGCTCACGCCGATCGAGCAGTGCCTTTCGCTCAGTGGCAACATACGCGCCCGACACTCGGCTCGGACTGACCCCACAAATCGTTCGGCAAACCCGTCACCGAACTCGCGCTCGCTTCACGACGGAGGCGTTAACAACTTGACACCCCTTAACAATTTGCTTGCGTTCTCACCCGCTCGCAGGCAGCCTATGCAATTCATCGACTTGCCGGCCTGCGTTGTCGGCGAATTGTTGCCGTCCCGTTCGTCACCACAGCTCTTGCTTCGTTTGTTCGGAGTACTCCGTCTCGACAGCTTGAAGGCTGGTGCCCATGACTCGTGTGCTGATTGTCGCCGCCAATCGCTTGTATCGCGACGGTCTGGCACTGCTGCTCGCACAGCGCCCCGGCTTCAACGTCGTTGGTGCAACGGCCGATCGCGACCAGACCGTCCAACGCGCTGCCCAGCGTGATGCGAACGTCGTCCTCCTGGATCTGGCCACTCCCGAGAGCAAGCGCGTCATTTACGATCTGAAGCAGTTGATTTCCGATGTTCCGATCGTCGCGCTCGGTGTGCCGGATCTTGAACAGGACGTCTTGTCGTGGATGGAGGCCGGCGTGGCCGGATACGTGAGCCGGGATGGTTCGCTGGATGATCTCGTGGCCGCCGTCGAGAGCGCCGGCCGCGGTGAGCTACATTGCTCGCCAAAGGTTGCTGGCAGCCTGGTGCGAAGAGTGGCGGCCCTTGCGGCCGCCAGAAACGCCGCCGCACCGGCGGGGCGTTTGACCGGTCGCGAGCGCCAGATCGTTCAGTTCCTCGAACAGGACCTCTCGAACAAGGAGATCGCGACGCATCTCGGTATCGAGGTCGCCACGGTCAAGAACCATGTCCACAACCTGCTCGAGAAGCTGAATGTCCACCGGCGGTGTGAAGTAGGCCGGTGGCGCAGCTCTCTGCGCGAGCTGGAGATGGCGAGCGGCGATTGACCCAGGTCTACGCGTCAGTCGTGTTTGCCGTCGGTGCCCCGCGGTCAGCGGCAGTCCTTACGGTTGGCATACCGGCCTAGATCGGCAGGTTGGTCCTGGACAGGGTCTTCAGGTCTAGATCGATCCAGACCCTTCTACCTACACCACGGCTCGAAACCTCGGCTGGGCCTTTCGCGGATGTGAATTGCTCGTTGGCGGCGGGCCGGATACGGAAGTTCCGGCGGCCGGGCGGCGTCACGCGTTGCGGACGGTCCAGACCCTCATCTGGGCCACATTTGAATCGCTGTGTCCATTCCAAAGCAGCGATCTCCACTCTCATAATCCCTCTTGAATTGCGTGCGACGAATTTGGGGTCGAAACGAATTCGCATTGTGGTGGACGCGATGCCGCGCGTGTTACGCGACATCATCGAGGGCGCTGTGAAGCTTCAGTCCGACATGCAGCTCATCGACACCAGCAACGACAGGGATCTCTTCACAGCGGTCAGGCGCTCCGCGCCCGACGTGGTCATCCTGACGGAACAGACCCCGAAGCAGGCGTCGTCGCACCAACAGCTGCTCTTCGAGAATCCGGATCTGAAGATGTTCGTGGTGACCGATGACGGGCACGAGGCGCACTTCTTGGAATTTCACCGGATACCTGTCACGCAGATGTCACCACGGACTCTATTGGCCGCGATCAGGTCTGCGGTGGCGTGACAAGGATCGAGAATGGTTGTTGCTGAGCGCTCTGTCCGTCGCCTGGCCTTCTTCGGCCGGCTCGCCGACGACTTGACGCGCCGCCCGCTGCGGCCCGGAGACATGACCGTGACCGTTGCCGGCGATCATCGTTCAACGTTGCTGAAGGGAGACGGCCACTTCGCCGTCGTCGATCTGCAGCCATCGGCAACCGACTATCAGATCCAGATCGGCGGTCCGGCCTACCAGACGCGCACCGTCGCCAAGGCGTTGACTGCGGCGGCGCCGGTGCCGGTCACGTTCGCAGGGGAGGACGAGCTGTATGTCGTCCTCGGCGGCGCGCCAACCCCTCAGAATCGAATCAGCTTCGAGCCGCTGGCGTTCGTGCCGACGGTCGAGGCTGGCGCCTCTGTGATTGGCCAGGGCGGCTTCACCGCAACGCTGGCGGAACCGCTCGAAGGAAGAAACGTCAACTCCGCGGTGCTCAGCACTGTCGCCGGGCTCGTTGCCGGACAACTGCTTCGTATCGTTCGCAGTCCCAATCTCCTGCTCCGTCCCGGCCCAACCTACGCGTTTCCGAGCGATGTCACTGTTGTCGTGGTGCACGTGGTCGAGAACGATCCGGCGGAGCCAGCGCTCGCGGGCGCCACGCTCGCGATCAGCAAGATCAACGGCGCCGGACCGATTGGCGCGACCGTCGGTGGCTTGCCACTCAGTCGATTCGCCCTCGGCGGCACCGCGGTGGTGTCTGTCGTCCTCGACGACGAGGACCGGGCTGCGAGCTCCAACGATCGTGGGGACGCCGTGTTCTATTTCTCTGGCGAGAAAGCACTCACGAGCCTTGCGATCGACGTGTCGAAAGCGCAGTACCAGCCAGCGGCCGTCACGATGAACGTGACGGCCAATGCGCGCAACGTTCAGAAGGTCTCGCTGACCAGGCTCTAGCGCGAGGGAGCCGACGAGCGAACGGGTCGAGGTGAACGATGGCAAGGACGACGAACCGTGAGCCGGCTGCCGAACCTACAGCCGCGCCGCTGCCCGGGCATCAGATTGCCGTGACCAATCTGTACCGGAACCAACCGATCCTGTTTCATTTCATGGGCGGCAGCGTCCGGCTTGGCCCACTCGAGACGCAGGAGATCGATCGCGGTTGCCTCGCGTCTCCCGAGCTGGCACACCTGGTGTCCACCGGCGCGGTGAAGGTGAGTGAGCTCGCCGCCTCCGAGTCCGCTCCTGGCCGCAAAGCAGAGGAGGTCTGACGTGCCTACCTATCGTGCACCGGGTGTCTTCGTCGAAGAGATCTCTTCGGGCAGCCGGCCCATCACACCGGTCGGCACCTCGACGGCCGCCTTCATCGGCGTCGCTCGAAAGGGTCCAGTCAACCAGGCAACGCTCGTCACGAATTTCGCACAGTTCGAGAAGACATTTGGCGGGCCGTATCGTGTCACCGGCACGGCGAAGCACTACCTGGCATATGCGGTGCGGCACTTCTTCGAGCAGGGCGGCAGCCGCTGCTATGTGGTCCGGGTCGCGCACTACAACGACCCGAACCTCGCCAGCTCTCTTCAGGCCACGGCCGCCTCCCAAGACTTCGCCGGCAGCGCGCCTAACGGAAACGCGGTGACGCCGGCTTTAAGCGTCCAGGCGATCAGCCCGGGAGAATGGGGACGCGAGCTGACGGTGGATGTGATTCCCTCGAGCGGATTCTCCGTCCGGTTGGGCGCGGCCATCGCGGCCAGTGCCACGGCCACCCAGATGTCCCTCGCCTCGAACGACCAAGTGCAGGTAGGCTCGCTGCTCTGGATCGTCGAAGAGGTGATCGGCACGATCGATTCGATCACCGCCGCCGGCGCCATTACATTCAATAGCCTCAACAAGTTGAAGACTGGCGGCGCGTTGTTTGGTGGCTCGATCGCCAATAACCTGACCGTGTTCGGGCCTGGCATGGCGTACGTCGGCAAGACCTCCGTAGGGGCGGCGGTCCCGGTCGTGGCCGGTGTTCCCAATCCAGTTGACGGGATCGTCGTCACACCGGTGACCAGGATCGATGGAAGTCCGCTCCGCGCCGGCGATACCATCACGATCGCCCTCAGCGAAGCTCGCATCGTCGTCGAGCGTGTGGGCGTACAGGCGGGATCGCCCGCTCTGACCATCGCCTTCTTCAAGGGCCAGGCTCTGACTGCGTTCCCCGTCAATGGGAGCCGCGTCTACTCGCGCGACTTCACGCTGCGGGTCAGGCAAGACACACTCGTGCTGGAAACGCACGAGAACCTGTCGCTCGTCAATACTAATCTGGCCGACCACGTCGATACGCGCCTCGGCCCGTCGAGCGGAGCATCGCAGTTCGTGGTGGCGAAGGACGAGAGCGGCTCCAGTGACGCCACGTTCTTGAACAGCTCGAGCGAGGCGCTGCAGGGAGGCAATGACGGGCTGGTGAACGGGGCCGGCGTACTGGTCCTGAATGATGCGGATTTCACAGGCAGCGAGCTCTTGAAGACGGGGCTGAACGCATTGACGCCGGTGCGAGACGCCGCCATCCTGGCGATTCCCAATGCCTCTGAGACCGTGACCAAGGCCGCGATCGGCTATGGCGACCGGCGTGGCGACCTGTTTCTGATCCTCGAGGGGCCGGCGGGAAATGACACGGCGGAGATCCAGACGTACAGGAACAAGCTGAGCTCGAAGTACGCCGCGATCTACCACCCGTGGATCAAGATCGGTGATCCGTTCACCGGACAACCCCTGCTGGTTCCGCCCTGCGGCGCGGTGGCCGGCATCTATGCGCTGACCGACGCCAGGCGCGGCGTGCACAAGGCGCCGGCTGGTCTCGACACCGGCAAAGTCGTCGTCGCGACGGGCCTCGAGCTCAAGGTCACCAAAGGCGAGTACGACGGGCTCTATCCGGTGCAGATCAATGCCATCCTTTCGCTCCGCGACGGCTTCCACGTGTGGGGATCGCGGACGATCTCGGCCGATCCCGAGTGGCTGCAGGTCAGCATTCGACGTCTGTTCAACTTTCTCGAGAAGTCGATCGAGAACGGCACGCAGTGGGTGACCTTCGAGCCCAACGACTCCACGCTCTGGAAGAGCATCGAGCGCAACATCAGCGCTTTCCTTCGCGTCCAGTGGCTGGAGGGCAAGCTCGTCGGAGCCAGCGAGAAGGAGGCGTTCTTCGTCCACTGCAACGCCGAAACCAATCCGCCGGAGGTCGTCGACGCCGGCCAGGTCGTCACCCTCATCGGGGTCGCGCCGTCTCGGCCCGCAGAATTCGTGATCTTCCGCATCAGGCAGAAGGCCGGACAGACCGCTGGCTGAAGCCGGCCCGAGGACATCGAATGCCAGAATATCTTTCACCCGCCGTCCACTTCGAAGAGCTCTCGTCGGGCGTCAAACCGATTCAAGGCGTCGGCACGTCAACCGCCGGCTTCGTCGGTCACGCCGTCAAAGGGCCGATCGGCGTCGCGATACCAATCAACAACTTCGGCGAGTACCTCAAGCGGTTCGGTGGGTTCTTCAGCAGATTTCTGCCCTTCGCGGTGAAGGCCTTCTTCGATGAAGGCGGTCGCAGTTGCTACGTGGTTCGCACGTGCCACTACAACGGGAATGTGCCGGCCGCCGTCGTGGCGACGCGCACGTACACGAATGGCGGCGCCGGTCCGATCAAGGTACTTCAGGTCGACGCGACCTCGCCGGGCGCCTGGGGGAATGAGATCTCCATCCGGATCGAGCAGCCGGATGCGGCACTGTTCACGCTGAAGGTCTTCGAGGCGGGTGTCCTCGTGGAATCCTTCGAGCGCCTGACGATGGATCCAGACGTCGTCACGACGGATCTGAAGGTGCCCTGTCATGTCGAGGAGCGGATCAACGGTCAGTCTGATCGAATCACGGTCAAGGATCTGGCGACGGCCTCGGGCATCGCCAATGTGGCGGATCGGCGGCCCGCACCGACTGCCGCCGGGGCCACCGACCTACTGCAAAGCGGCGCCGACGGCCTGGCAAGCCTGGGCGACGACGACTACATCGGCACGGCGACGCTGGCCAACGGGCTCAACGCGTTCAACAAGATCGACGAGGTCAACATCCTTGCCATTCCCGATGCGATCGCCCGTACGGTCCACGTGCGCGGGATGGGGTACTGCGACACCCGGCAGGACTGCTTCTACATCGCGGACTGCCAGCAGACCATCGCTCTTGCCGACGAGGTGTTGGACTTCAAGAGTGCGGACGGCCAATTCGGCGGCGGCAATGCGATCAGCTCGAAGTACGGCGCGCTCTACGCGCCGTGGCTTGAGGTTCTCGATCCGCGAAACGGCGGCAAGATCTCGATTCCTCCTTCGGGCGCCGTCGCCGGCCGCTACGCCGGAACCGACACCGCTCGCGGCGTGCACAAGGCGCCGGCCGGCGTCCTTGACGGCCGGCTCAGCACGGTCCTCGGGCTGCAGTTCAACTTCGTGAATGCCGATCAGGAGAAGCTCAATCCCAAGGGCATCAATCTGATCAGGACGTTTCCCGGCACCGGCCCTGTCATCTGGGGCGCACGCACCGTGAGCAGCGATCCGGAGTGGCGCTATCTCAACGTGCGCCGCCTGTTCATCTTCCTCCGTCAGTCGATCCTGCAGGCCACGAACTGGGTCGTCTTCGAACCGAACGATCCGACGCTGTGGAAGAGCATCGAGCGCAACGTCGCGGCGTTCCTGTTCTTGCAGTGGTCGGCCGGAGCCCTGGTCGGCGACACGCCGGATCAGGCCTTCTACGTCAAGTGCGACGCGGAAACGAATCCACTTGAGTCCATCCAACTCGGCCGGGTCATCACCGAGATCGGCGTCGCGCCGTCCAAACCGGCCGAGTTCGTGATCTTCCGAATCCAGCAACACGAGGGCGGCGCCTCGAGCACCGCATGACAAGGAGCAGCAGCCATGGCTCATCGCGAGACCGATCCCTTTGCGAGCTTCAACTTCCTGGTCGAAAGCGGCGGGTTGATCCAGGCCGGCTTCAGCGAATGCACCGGCCTCAACTCGGAGACCAACGTCGTCGAGTATCGGGAAGGCCGAGACGATACCACCGTACGCAAGCTCACCGGCTTGGCCAAGTTCGGCAACGTCACGCTGAAGCGTGGCGTCGCCACGGGCCGGCAGATGTTCGACTGGCGTCGCATGGTCAGCGAGCCTTCCGACGACGCGGCCCGCGAGCCGAGGCGCAACATCTCGATCCTGCTGCTCGACGAGAAGCGCCAGGAGCAGGTTCGTTTCAACCTCAAGAACGCGTGGCCTTCGAAATGGACGGGCCCGGATTTCAAGGCGGCCGCCAACGAGGTGGCGATCGAGCAATTGGAGCTCTGCCATGAAGGGGTAACCATCGGATGACCCTGCAAACCGAGTACGAATTCACCCTGCCGAAAGGCTATGTCGACGGCGATGGCAACCTGCACCGGCAGGGGGTCATGCGGCTGGCCAACGCGCGCGACGAGATTCTGCCGCTCGAGGACCCGCGCGTCCGCCGCAACGACGCGTACCTGGTGGTCATCCTGCTCTCGCGGGTGATTACGCGCCTCGGCGATCTCCGCGAGGTCAATCCCGGCGTCATCGAGAAGTTGTTTGCCGCGGACCTCGCCTTCCTGCAGGGCCTCTACAACCGGGTCAACGGCAACGGTTCCAGCAAGCATGCTGTCGTCTGTCCGCACTGCGACGAGAAGTTCGAGATGGAGCTCGAACCGGTGGGGGAATCCTAGGCTACCCCGTGGAGCAGATCCTCCGAGAGGTAGCCTTCGTGGCCTATCACTTCCACTGGTCGCGCGACGAGATTTATACGATGCCGCACCCGGAACGTCGAGAGTGGATGGCACAGATCAGCCGCCTGAACCGGGCGGCCGCAGGTGAGGACTAGATCGACATGGGTCAACTCGTGCGCGGCGCGCCCGGCCTGTATTTGAAGGGCCTGCCGTCGGAACCGGTACTGCCGCTCAGCGCGATCGCGGGCTTGGTCGGCATCGCCGAGCGGGGACCGCTGCACCAGCCCGAGCCCATTCGGAGCTGGGATGAGTACCTCACCGTGTTCGGGAACTTCGTGCATTACGGCTTCCTGCCACATGAGGTGTTCGGCTTCTTCCGCAATGGTGGCAGCCGGTGTTTCGTCGTCCGCGTGGCCGACCTCACAGACTATTCCAGCCAGAACGTGGCCGGCCGCTGCCCTCGCATGGCCCTGCTGAAGAGTGCGTCGAGCAGCGACCACAAGATCCTCGACGTCAACGGCGACGAAACCCTGCGGATCGACGCCATCAACGAAGGAGGCTGGGGCAATGGGCTGTCCTTCGAGGTGTATCCGTCTTCCCAGCAGCACATGCGGCTGACCACCCTGACGGGGTCTGCTGCGCCCGGTTCGACCATCATCACGGTTGCCGAGCCGTTCGACCTCGACGCCAGGATGAAGATCCGATTGGCGCCTCCGGGCGATATTTTCGGCGGCCGCCTGGCAACGGTCGAGTCCGTCAACGCCGACGGCACGGTCACGCTCGAGCACCCCCTCGACGTCAATCTGCCGAGGAACACCGCCGTGCTCGGTCAAGGTTTCAAGCTGCTGGTTCGTCTAGACGAGCGAACCGAGGTGTTCGACAACCTGTCGATGGCGCCAACGAACCTTCGCTATGTCGTCACGGTCGTCAACGCGCCGGACGAGTCGCTGTCCTACGTGGAACGGCAAGCCCGCGGCTATTCCGTCATGGTTCGGGTGAAGCACATCGTGGACCCGGCGACCGCGCAATCGCGGTTCCGGCCGGTGCCGCGGCTTCGACCCGCATCTCCGGCCGTGGATCCGAACCGACTGTCTCAGGGTGGCGACGGGTTCCGCTCGAGTGCGGCCAGATTCAGAGACAACGATGGCGGCGACTCGATTCGAGTTGTCGCCCAGGGCGCCCAGCCCTTTAGAACCTCGACGACGGTGGCCACGGTCGCCGGCGCCGATCGCGTCGTGATCGAGAACGTCGCCGGGCTGTCGGCTGGCGATTCCCTCACACTCAACGACGCGGCGCTCACGGAGACGTATCCGATTGTGAGCATCGGACCCAACCGCGTGGTCGTCCTCAAGACGGGAGCCGGCGGTCTGGTCAATTCGTATCGCCTCGGCGCCGTGGTGACGCTGGAGACCCAGCCCTTCAGGACGTCGACGACGCTGGCGACGATCGCGGGCGTTGATTCCGTCGTCGTGGAGAGCATCGCGGGCCTCGCGGTTGGTGATGCGCTGACCGTGACCGACAAACCGCTGAGCGGCAAGCCCCTGACCGAGACGCACCCGATTCTGAGCATCGGACCAGACAACGTTGTCGTGCTGAACACGGGAGTTGTTGGACTGGCCAATCCGTACGAACCTGGCTCGACGGTGACGGTGGCGGCGCGCGCGTCCGAGGAGCAGCCGAACGCGCTGGGCAGCCGAGGCAACCAGGTGCGTGTGCGCGCCGAGCGATTCGCGACGTCGACGGCACTGCCGACTGCCGCCGGTGTTGAGCGCATCGTCGTGGAGAACCTCCTCGGTCTCGCGGTCGGTGATGCACTGACCCTGACCGACAAGCTGCTGACCGAAACGCATCCGATTGTGAGCGTGGGCCCCGGCAATGTCGTGGTCCTCAGCCCACCAGCCGGCGGGTTGGCCAACGAGTTTGGGCTGGGATCGGTGGTGACGGTGGCCGATCGTTTCACGCTGACCGTGTTTCAGGATCCAGCCGGGCCGGTGACTACGACCACCGCGCTCGAAGCCGCGGCGGGCGCAGCCGAGATCGTGGTGGACAACATCGTTGGCGTAAGCGTCGGTGACGACCTCACGCTGACAGTGCTGGCGACTGACGAATCCGAGACGCACCCGATCGTCAGCCTCGGTCCCGATAACGTCGTGACGGTCGAGACAGGCGGGATTGGACTGCGTCGCGTGTATGCGCTGGGGTCATTGGTGACTGTGAGGTCGCGATCCGCTCTCGCGCTGGAACCGAGCGAAGTGCATCGCAACTTGAGCGCTGATCCGGCCAATCCCAGATACTTTCGTCAGCGACTGCATCAAGACTCGACGCTGATCTGTGGCGACGGCCCTGATGTCGTCGTCAAACCGCCGGTCGGCGAGGTGATGCTCACCGGCGGCCTCGACCCCGGACAGATCGACTTTCGCTGGTACACGGGATACGACACCGACGGCGAGTACTTCCGCCCGCCCGGCCAGGAGGCTAGCCGGCGTTGCGGTCTGGCCTCACTCGAAGCCGTCGATGAGGTCGACCTCGTCGCCGTCTCGGATCTCGCCGGCCAAACGCTGTTTCCGGCCGTCGATTCGAGCGGTCCCGACGCGCTGTACCTGGTGCCCCATCGTCAGGTGCTGTATCACGCGGCTCGTCTCGGCGACCGGCTGGCCCTGCTCGACACGCGGGCCGGCACCACCCCCGAGGTCGCCGCCCGATTGCCGCAGCAGCTTGCCAACCCACTGACGTCGAAATTCGGCGCCCTCTACTATCCGTGGCTGAACGTCACGGTGGGAGTCGCGCAGCGCGTGGTGCCACCCTCCGGCTTTGTCGCGGGCGTGGTCGCCCGCGCCGACGCCGCGGGCGGCGCCGGCCGGGCACCGGCCAACTTTCCGCTCAACGACGTGGTCGACTTGGAACATCAGACAGATCGCGGAAGTGTGTTGCTCGAGCCCGGCGATCAGGACGCGCTCAACCCCGCGGGCGTCAACGCGATCCGCAAGTTCGAGCGGCCGGCCCTGGAAGTGTGGGGCGCACGCACGTTGAGCAGCGATCCGGCGGCGCGCTACGTCAACGTGCGCCGCTTGCTCATCGCCATCAAGAAAGCGCTCGCTCGCAGGCTGCTGTGGACGGTCTTCGAGCCAAACAGCCCGGCGCTCCGGCAGCGTATTCAATCGAATCTCCAGAGTGTCCTGCAGACGCTGGTGGCGGGCGGTGCAACCGCTGCGGACGACGACGCCTTCTTCATCAAGTGCGACGACGAGAACAATCCGGAAGAGGCGAGTCGCCTCGGGCAGGTCGTGGCCGAGATCGGGATTGCACTGGTGGCGCCGGCCGAGTTCATCATCCTCAACGTCAAGCGCACGCCCGATGCCGTCAACGTCAGCGAAGAGGCGAGCTAGGCGATGCGGCGACCGACCGACCCCATCGGCGGCTTCCGGTTCGTGCTCGAGCTGGGCTTCCTCCAGGCCGCCGGGTTCAGCGAGTGCACGGGGTTACAGCTCGAGACGAAGGTCTTCGAGTATCGCGAGGGAGGACGCAATTCGCATGCGCTCAAGTTTCCCGACGTGGGATCGGTCGGCACGATCACGCTCAAGCGGGGGATTGCCTCAGGGCCGGCCTCGGATGTTCTCTATCGCTGGCAACGCGACGTGATGGCGGGCAGCTTCGATCGCGCCGCCAACCCGAATCGGCGTCCCGCCGACCCCAACCAGGACATCGACAACAAGGTGGCGGTGATCCTCCAGGACGAGATGGGGCGTCCGCTCAAGCGCTGGCAGCTGGTTCGGCCGTTCCCGGTGAAGTGGACGGGGCCGGAGCTCAAAGCCGCATCGAGCGACGTCGCGATCGAAACACTCGAGATCGCCTGTGAAGGGATCGAGCTGGCGTGAGACACCATGGCGCTCGGCGATAGCAACATCATCGGAGACGTGACCCAGGCCCTTCAGGGCCTGCTGAGCGGCTTGGACGTCACGCTGGAATCACCCGCGACGCTGCCGACCGGCGGCGAAGCCGATTTCAAGAAGTTGAACCTGTTCCTCTATCAGGTGCTGGAGAACGCCTTCGCCAAGAATCAGCTCTGGTCGTCGCGCTCGGCAACCGAGCAGCAGTACCCGCCGCTGGCGATCAACCTGTATTACATGCTGACGCCATACGCGAAGGACACGATTAGCGCGCACCAGGTCCTGAGCCACGCCATCGGCATCCTCCACGACCGGGCGATCATCGCGGGCTCGCAATTGGGCGGCTCGTTGCCACTGGTCGTGGACCAGCTGGCCATCGTGCTGTGCCCGATGACGCTCGAGGAGCTCACGCGCATTTGGAATGCGCTGCAGAGTCCCTACCGGCTGTCGGTGTGCTACGAGGTTCGGATTGCCCTGCTCGAATCCCAGATCCGTCGAGACGTCACACGAGTGAGCACGAAGATCGATGTCTACCAGCAGCGCTGATCTTCGGCCGCCGATGGCGGCCCTCGCGGGCTTTCCCGACAACGCGGCGCACCTGCGCGCCGAGCTCGAGTGGGTGCACCAACTCATTGCCAGCGAGATTCGCGCGGCAAGCTCAGGTGAGGCCGGTGCGGGCGTCGACGAGTTCGCCGGGCTCTGCATCTCTCGCGAGGAGGTTGAACACTATCTCGGGCGGGAGCCGGCGCGATCGAATGGCGGCGGTGTGGCGGATCTTGCGCGTCGGCAACTGGGCGACGACGTGACCCGCGCGCGCGCGGCGCTGGACCTTCGCGCCGCCCGTTCGCTGGCGAGCGGCGTCGATCTCCGTCTGGAGCGGCTCGTCCGAGCCTTCGATCTCGATGGACAGGCGCGCACGGCCTTGTTGTGTGCGGCCGCGGCCGAGCTCGACGCGCAGGTCTCACGAATGTTCGCGTATCTGCAAAACGACGCGACCAAGAAGCGTCCCACCTTCGGGCTGCTCGCCCGCTTGATCATGCGCCGCCTGGCCGACCCTGTTGGGCTGTGGCAGTTGTTCCCGCCGACGTCACCATTGTTCGCCGACCGATTGCTCGATTCGTTCAGCGAAGTCGCCCACACGCCGCTACCCGCCCGGGAATCGCGTCCGGCGGCCGGGGTCGTCGAGTTTCTACTCGGCATCGACTCGCTGCCGGCGCCGCTGGCGCACGCGGTCGAACTGGTGCCATCGACGGAGCCCATCGACGACCTGGCCTATCACGTCCATCACCGTGCGATTGTGCAGGATCTCGTTCGTTACCGGCACACCATCGCGCCGCTGCCCTTCTGCTACATCGCTGGACCCGCCGGCGCCGGTCATCGCCTGATCGCAGCTGCGCTATCGGCGACGTTGGGCAAGGGGCTGCTGGTGGCGCGATGGGTCGCGCTGCGATCGATCGCTGGCGGAGTGGAGGAGGCGGCCCGCTTGTTGAGCCGGGAAGCGCGTCTGCGCAACTGCCTGGTGCTGCTCGACGGTGTGGACGAGAACGTCGGCGACCCCGATGGGGAGCGCGCGAAGCCGAACCAGGTCGAGACGCTTCTGTGCGGCCTCGCCGGCGCGGATGTGATCGCCACCGGCACGATCGCTCCAGCCGAGCTCCGTCATCGCCTGGGGTTGCGCGCGATTGGCTTCGAGCTGCCGTATCCGACCGTCGACGAGCGGCGGGAGATCTGGCGACGCCACTTGCCGCCCGGCACCGATGTCGATGTCGCCGCCGACGTGCCGCAGCTCGCTCAGAAGTTCAGGTTCACGCCCGCCCAGATCGCTCACGTCGTGCAGGTGGCCGAGATGGCGGCGCCACACGCGACAGTCGCTCGGCCCTTCCTGGAGGGCGTCGATCTGCACGCCCGATGTCGCGAGGAGGCGCAGCGCGGGCTGCATCTCTTCTGCCAGAAGATCGTGCCCCGGTTCGGCTGGGACGACATCGTCCTCCCGGCCGATACGCACGCGCAGCTTCAGGAAATCTGCCGGTGGGTGAAGGATCGATCGCGGGTCTACGAGACCTGGGGCTTTGGCACCAAGCTGGCCGTCGGCCGGGGCGTCACCGTGCTGTTCTCGGGTTCCTCCGGCACCGGCAAAACGATGAGCGCGGAGATCATCGCCAGCGACCTCCAGCTCGATCTGTTTCGCGTCGATTTGTCGCGGATAGTCAGCAAGTACATCGGCGAAACGGAGAAGAACCTCAGCCGGATCTTCGAGCAGAGCGCCATCGGCAACTGCGTGCTCTTCTTCGACGAGGCGGATGCCCTGTTCGGCAAGCGGACCGAAGTGAAGGACGCGCACGACCGCTACGCCAACATCGAAGTCAACTATTTGCTCTCGGAGATGGATCGGTCCGAAGGCATCATCATCGTGTCGACCAACCTCAAGGGCAATCTCGATCCGGCGTTCATCCGCCGTTTCAGTCATGTCGTGGAGTATCCGGTGCCCAACGAGCAACTCCGTCAGACGATCTGGTGCAAGGCGTTCCCGGCCGATACGCCGCGCAACGCCGACGTCGATTTCGACTTCCTGGCCCAGCGCTTCAACCTCGCCGGCGGCCACATCAAAAACATCGTCCTGACCAGCGCGTTCCTGGCCGCGGCCGACGCCCGCGAGATCGGCATGGAACACGTCATCCGCGCCACGAAGCGCGAATACCAGAAGATTGGCCGCATCTGTTCCAAGTCCGATTTCGGCCCGTACTACGGGCTGGTCAGGGACGCGGAGGTCTCGTGAGGGACTACCTCAAGAAGCGGGACGACGAGATGCTCGTGGTGCACGCCCCGCACGCGCCAGCCGATCGCGTGGGTCGTGAGCCCGTGGCCCCCGGCGCGGAACTGCTGACGGCCGACGTCGACGCGCTCGCCGTCAAGCTGAGGGCGGGCGCGGATGCCGCAGCGCGCGCGCGATTGCTGGCCACGATCCAAGGCCGGTTCGGCAACGCCTTCGCCGCTCGTGTCGTCGAAGCGTCCCAGCGTGGACAGACGGATGGGCCGCCGCCGAACGGCGCGACATCAGGAACCGAGAAGCCGTGAAACCGTTCACACCGTCGTGGAGCCACGGTTGCCGGCGCCGATTGCCCCAGCGGGGGCGGCGACTGCCGCTCGCCCGGCGTGCGTACCGTCTCGATCGAAACCGAGGAGGGGCCGCGGTCTTCGCGGCCACGCTCGTTGGCCGATGGCACCGCGTGAATCGGCCGCCGACCTCGCTGGCGTTCGACATGCGCCGCCAGCTGCGTCGTGTCGATGTGTCTCGGCGGTGGTCGCTGTCTATCGTCGTTCACCACGACTCCCGTGTCGTGCCTGGCCAGCACCTGCTGCTGACAGCTGCGCAGATTCGTGCGGCGGTTCACGAGCCGGTGGCAGGCTATCTGGACCGGCAAAGCATGCCGAGGAAGCGCGAGCACGCCGCGAGCGGTGGGCCCAGGTTCATGCCAGGCGCCGCTCGGGCGATCGTCGGTCCGCCTGCAGGTTTGCGACATGCGGGGGCGGTCATCGTTCGGGCGACCTCGTTGCACACGGCCGAGCCGCGTCCGCAGGTGCCGCCGCGGTTGCTGTCGTCGATGCGCACGTCCGGCGCGTCCGCCGTCGTCGACGGCCGGGCGCTCGTGCGGACCAGCCGTGTCTTCGGCGAGATGGGACACGCGAGAGCGGGTGGCCCTGAGTCTTCGCGGGCCATACCCATTGGCCGGCCGGCAAGTGTGGCACCGGGTGCGCCAGCGCCGCGATCGAGGCCGTCGGCGACGGCGCGTGTTCCGTTCGATCCGGGCCTGAAACGGTCACTGGTCGTCCGTCCGGCCGATCGGCAGCGGGTCGTGTTTCGCGACGCGCCCACGACGGCCGTGCGTCCGCCGATGGGAGGCCGCCAGATCGGCTACGACCGCGTGCTCGCCGGCGCCTCGCGCGCGATCGTCCGCCGCACTTCGCGGGTGGAGCACCGGCCTCAACCGATCGCGCTCAAGGAGTCGCGGGCAGGCTCGGTTCCGATCGCCTCGTCCGACAGGCGGCTGGAAGTCGCAACGACGCCGCGTCGGCCGGCGGTGTCCAACCAGCCACGAACGATCCCCGAGGCGAGCCTGGCGGAAGTCGAGCGGTCAATCACGGCGAAGTTGGAGCAACGACTCGATCAGAAGATCACCGCGACCATCAAGGCGAAGCTCGCCAGCGACGTCGACCTGTCCCACACGATGACCGACCGGGTGTACGACGCGCTGTATGACCGGCTGATTCTCGAAAAAGAGCGGCTGGCGTAGAGAAAGGGCCGATGACAGACCGCCTCGACCGGCTCCGCATCAAGAACCTCGACACCCTCGAGCAGTTCTTCGTCCTGTTCAACCCGACTGAATACAGCCTCGAGGACGCCTCGCACTGGGCGGACCAGGACAAGATGGGCCAGAAGCCGGAGCTGCACTATACCGGCGGCGACCGCAAGAAGCTTTCGATGGAGTTGTTCTTCGACACCTATGAGTCCCGCACCGACGTGCGGCTGCACACCTCGAAAATTGCCGGGCTGCTCGTGTTCAACAAGGAGAAACATCGGCCCCCGAAGGTCGAGCTGAGCTGGGGTCCGATGGCGCCAGGCGGTCCGCACGCAGAGTTCCCCTTCGTCTGCGTTCTCGAGACGCTCAAGCAGCAATTCGTCCTCTTTCTCGGCGACGGAACTCCGGTGCGGGCCAAGCTCACCGTCGCGTTCACCGAGTTCACGCTGCCGGAGGAGGAGCTGCAGAAAAATGAGCCGCACTCGCCGGACCTGACCAAGCTGTACGTGGTCAAGGTCCGTGACACGGTGAGCGCCATCGCATCGCTGTTCTATGAAGATCCCAGCAAGTGGCGGGAAATCGCGCGTGAAAACGATATTGACGCGCCGCGGCACCTGATTCCTGGGCACGTGTTGCGCATTCCCAAGATCGTCTGAGCATGGGGACCACCGTCGATGCCCGATAAGAACGCCAGCCCGGAAACCCGCGTGCTGATCAACGGCGTCGAGATCTCGCCGGATCTACGCGTCGACATCCTCGAGATCATGGTCGCGCAGCACGTCGAAGGTGGCGATATGTTCGACATCAAGGTCAATACGCTCGACTCCCAGACGGTGCGGCTGAAGTGGGTGGATGCCGAGGAGCTGACGCCTGGCAACCGTGTCGAGATTCAAGCCGGCTATCGAGGCACGCTCACCACCATCCTCGCTGGCGAGATCACGGCGCTGACGGTCAAGTACGACGCCAACCAGGCCGCCGTGATCTGCGTGCAGGGATTCGATCGGCTCCACCGGCTGCGGCGCGGGAAGAAGACGCGCACGTTCAATGAAATCAAGGACAGCCAGTTGGCGGAGCGCATTGCGGCCGACCTCGGCCTGACGCCGGAAGTTCAAGACACCAGCATCGTCCATCCGTATCTGCTGCAGAACAATCTGAGCGACATCGATTTCCTGCTGATGCGCGCTCGCCGCATCCGGTACGAGGTGTCGATCACCGGCCAGAAGCTGGTCTTTCGCGAAGCGGCCAACCATCTGGGCGCGACGCTGTCGCTCGAATATCAGAAGGACCTGAAGTGGTTTCACCCGCGACTGTCGACGACGAATCTGACCAGCGATCTCTCCGTCCGCGGCTGGAACCCGGCCACCAAGGAAGCCATTCTCGGCGTCGCGAAGGCCGGCGACGAGACGACCCGGATGGGGGGGCAGCAGGTCGGCCCCGCGTTGGTGGACAAGCAGTTCGGCAAGACCTCGGAGGCCGTCGTGGAGATCCCCGTGGCCTCGCAGGCCGAAGCCGACCAGATGGCGAAGGCGATGTTCAACGAGATGGCGCTCGGGCTGATCGTCGGCGACGGGGAAGCCGTCGGCACGACGGCTCTGAAGGCGGGCACGACGATTCGTCTGCTCGGACTCGGCACACGTTTCACGGGCGTCTATTACGTGCGGCGGGCCGAGCACCGGCTCGGTCCCAAGATCGGCTATCTCACCAAGTTCAACGTCGTGAGGAACGCGTCATGAGCCTGCTCGAGCTGATCTCGGAGAGGAGCGACGGCGAGGCCACTGCCGGCTGCGTGTACGGCGCGGTGATCGGCGTCGTCTCGAACGTGGAAGATCCCGATTCGCTCGGCCGCGTCAAGATCCGCTTTCCGTGGCTCAAGGACGACAGCGAAAGCCCGTGGGCGCGGGTGGTGTCGTTCATGGCCGGGCCGTCCAGAGGCGCTGTGTTCCGGCCCGAAACCGGTGACGAAGTGCTCGTGCTCTTCGATCACGGCGACATGCGCTTCCCCTACATCATCGGTGCGCTCTGGAACGGCAAGGACGCGATGCCGAGCGAGAGGGGCAAGGACGCCGACAACGCGATTCGGCTGATCAAGTCGCGGAGCGGCCATCAGATCGTCCTCGACGACACGGCCGGGTCGGAAAAGGTGACGGTGCTCGACCAGGCTGGCAATTCGATCGAGCTGTCGAGCGGCGGGGTGGTGATCAAGAGCACGGCGATCAAAGTCGGAAGTACTGGGTCGGCGGAGAGCCTGGTTCTCGGCGACGCCTTCATGACGCTATTCAACAGCCACACGCATCCGACCGGCGTGGGCCCCTCGGGCCCTCCCGTGCAGCCGATGGTGACGGGCAATCACATCAGCACGAAGCACAAGACGGAATAACGCGATGCCACTCAGTAAGTCGACTCTGGCCCAGGATCTGGAGCGCGTGCTCACCGACAAGCCGTCGTCCGCCGCCGATGCGGCGGCAGGATGGGCAAAGGCGTACCTGACGTACGCCACCGGCGCGTTGTCGACCGCCTCGTCGCTGCCGGTCAGCGCGCCGGCCGGCTTCAGCCTCGTGCTCGGCGCGTTCCAGGCGGGATTCGCGGCGCAATCGAGCGGCACGGCCGGTGCGGTGGTGGCGCAAGGCCTCACGGCGTTCTGGCAAGGCATCGCGTGGGTCGGCCCGACTGCCGTCGGCGTCACGGCGTTTCCCGGCAATCCGGCCTTGGCCGCGGACCTCGGCGCGCTATTCGCCGATCTGGGCGGCAAATCCGCTGCGGATAAAGCCAACGACCTGGCGAGTGCCTTCGACACCGGCGCCAAGGCCGTCATCGTCTCCGACGTTCCGCTGATCCAACCGGCACCACCGATCGTGGGTCCCATCTCGTGAGGGCGTGAGGACAAGGCAATGGCGAAGGTGCATCTTGGTCGTGGTTGGCGCTTCCCGGTCGAACCGGACGGTCAGGGCAGGCTTCGTTACGATGCGGACGAAGACAAGATCCAGCAGGCCGTGCTCGTCATCCTGGGGACGACGAGAGGCGAACGGGTGATGCGTCCCGAGTTCGGCGCGCGGCTTCGGGAGCTGGTGTTCGCTCCCATCACGAGCTCGACGAAAGGTCTCCTCGCTCGCGCCGTCACCGACGCATTAGTGAAATGGGAGCCGCGCGTTGACGTGCTTGGCGTGAACGTCAACGAGCAGTCGGGCGACCCGGGCACGCTGAACGTGAACATCGAGTATCGGGTGCGAGCGACCAACAGCGTCTTCAACCTCGTCTACCCGTTCTATCTCCGAGAAGGCGGCAGTGCAGCCACCCAAACTGTATAACCGGGGATCGGCCGACCTCGTCGCGGACGCCAGGGCGCTGGCGCACGTCTACACCCCAGACTGGAGTGGGGTCGACGATCCGCACGACGCTGGGCACGGGCTGACGGCGCTGGCAGTCCGTCTGGTCGAGCTGCTCGCCGAACGCATCAATCGCGTGCCGGAGAAGAACCTTCTCGCCTTTCTCGATTTCGTCGGCGTCGAGCGATCGCCTGGAATACCCGCGGAGGTTCCGGTCACATTCCTGCTCTCGAGCCGCACCGAGAACGGGCAACAGGTCCCGGCAGGAACCCAGGTGGCCACGACCCAGTCGGAAGCTGCCGACGCCCAGGTCTTCGAGACGCGGAACGCGTTCTTCGCGACGCCGGCACAGTTGGCTCACGTCCTCAACGTGCTCCCGGGCGAGGATCGCTACGGGGTGCTGCCAATGCTGCCCCGGCTCCCATCCCCGGCTGATGTCGCGGGTGCCTCGAACGCGTTGGACATTCTCAGCCCGACGGGCTCAGGTCTGCTCGCGGTGCCTCACGAGCTGTATCTGGCCAGCGCCTCGCTCTTCGGTCGCGATGAACCGACCACCGTCAGCCTGGACTTCACGTTGGCCAACCCCAGCCCAGACGCGTTCGCGATTTTCAGCGAGGAGCATCTGGTCTGGCAGCGTTTCAACGCCGCGACCAAGGGGTGGGAGGACATCACGGGTGTCGGTTACGAAGTGGTCAGGGGCACTGTCGCGTCCGTGCGATTCACCTTCCCAGGGACTGACAAGAGCACGGTGGGTGGCGAAGAAGATGCGTGGATTGTCGTCCGGCTGAAGACCGCGCCGCGCTTGCTGTCCGGACTGCCGGTGGTCAGTGCGCTCTTCGGATCGATCGCCACAGCGCAAGCACCACCGGCTGGCCCCGACGCCGCCCTGTTCAATGACACGTCACTCGACGTCTCGAAACCGGCGTTCCCGTTTGGCGCGCGCCCACGCTACGGCGACGCGTTCCACGTCGCCAGCGCCAAGGCGTTCGGCGCCGACATCGCGACGGCCACCGTTCAAGTCACGTTGCGGTTGTACAGCGTGGCCGAAGTTCAGGAGATGTTCAAGAACATCGTCGGGAACACAACGGTGACGACCACGGTGGAATGGCAGTACTTATCGGCGGGTGGCCAGTGGCAGCCGATCCCCAACTTCCGGTTCACCCATACCCTCGACGCCAAGTTTGTCGCGAACAGCTTGCCAAGCATCACGCAGGCGGGAGTGCGAAATGGGACGCTCTTCGGGACGATCGGCGGCGCGGACCCGATCGTCGAGATCCTTTTCAGCTTCGCCCCGCCGCTCGATTTCGCCGTTGGGAAGGTGGGAGGCATCAGCTCGCGCTGGGTCCGGGCCGTGCTGCGCAGTCCGGAGCCGTATGGCCGGGACGGCTTCGTGACATTCGTCGGCGCACCGGCTCAGCCAAAAGCGGTGGGACCGACCTTCATGCCGCCGATCATCGAGAAGATCGAGGTCTCGTATGAATACAGGTCTTCCTCGATCCCGCTGGATCGCATCACCACGATGAACAACTTCGAGCCCGCCAGGCACGCCCCCCCGTTTTTCGGAGCAGGGCGGACGCTCTCGCCATTCGTGCCGCTGGCCGAGTACGCGCCGGCCGGCTCCACCGGATTTCTGACGAGCGCGCCGGGGTTGTATCTGGCCTTCGATCAGAAGTTCGAGAACGCCTTCATCAGCCTGCTGATGGCGTTTGTCGAGCCGCGCGACACGGCTCGACTCCTGCCAGAGACCGGCGGGCCGCACATCGTGTGGGAGTACTTGGGGCCTGCTGGTCAGTGGAAGTCGCTCGACGTGCGCGATGGCACCGCCGACCTCACGTCGAGCGGAATCGTGGCTTTTCAGTCGCCGCCCGATTCCGTCCCGGAGGCGCTGTTTTCGCTGCGCACCTCAGCCACGCCGCTGTACTGGTATCGCGCCCGTCTCCAGGGTGGTGGCTACACCACACCGCCAAAGCTCGCCGCGGTGCTGACCAACACGGTGATGGCCGACAACCAGCAGACCGTGAGGGGCGATTGGCTCCTGGCGTCAGGGTCCGGTGAAGGAAACCAGCAGACCACGATCCTGCGCCGTCCCGTGCTGGCCGGCGATGTCTGGGTACGAGAGGACGAAGTGCCGGCCGAAAGCGAACTGAACCAGCTCGTCAAGGAACTGCAAGAGCGCGCCATCGAGAAGGGCGCCGAGAGCCGGCCGCTCGTCCAGGACGTGATCGAGAAACGCGCGGCCGGTACGCCCGAGCAGGAAGTCTGGGTGCAATGGCTGAGGGTGGCGAACTTTCGCGGATCGAGTCCGCGCAGCCGTCACTACACGTTGGAGGCTCCCGCGGGACTCGTGACGTTTGGAGACGGTGTTGAAGGCCTGATCCCAACCATCGGCAAGGACAACATCGTCGTCCGTGGACTCTGCGCGGGCGGGGGAGACGAGGCCAACCGGATTGCCACACCACTCGCCATCAAGGAGCTGAAGACCTCGCTGCCGTTCATCGACAAGGTCTTCAATTTCTCGAGCGCAGTTGGCGGCGCCGATCCCTGGTCGATCGACCAGACCTTCGATCTCGGGCCCGAGGCGATCAAGAACCGTGGACGCGCCGTCACGGTCGAGGACTACGAGTGGGTGACGCTGGCCGCTTTCGGTCAGGTTGCTCGAGTCAAAGCGCTCGCGACGAAGGCGCCGGCCGGCGGCGGTACGCTGGTCTTCAAGCCCGGGGCGGTCTCGATCATCGTTGTCCCCAAGGGATCCGAGCGGAAGCCGCAGCCGCCCAAAGGGCTGCTCCGCCGCATCGAGTCGTACCTCCGCGGCCGAAGCTTCGCCGCCATTTCCGTGGACATCTTTGCGCTGCCGCCCGCCTACGAGGAGGTGGCGATCGCGGCCAGTGTCCGCCCACGACGTCCCGAAGACGCCAGCGCCGTCCAACGGCGCGTGCTGCAGGCGCTCGAAGCCTTCTTCCATCCGCTGACGGGTGGCGAGCACCAGGAAGGGTGGCCATTCGGGCGCAGCGTGTACATTTCCGAGGTCTTTGCGGTCGTTGAGCGCACGGATGGCGTCGATCACGTGGTCGCGGCGACGTTTGTCAACGCGCCCACGAGCACGAGCGTCACTGTCGGCGAGAACGTATTGGTCGCCTCGGGCGCCCATCGGATCACCGTCGTCTGATCATGGCGCTGCCCACCGTCAACCTCGACGACCGGACCTTTGAGCAGTTGTTCGGATTGCTGCGCAAGCAGATCGATGTGGAGGAGTGGGTCGACCACAACCTCTCCGATCCCGGGATCGCGCTGCTCGATCTGTTGTGTTGGATTGGCGAGATGATCCTCTACCGGGCCGATCGGGTGCCGGACGCCCACATCGAGAAGTTCGCGGACCTGATCATGGACCCGCCAGAGCCGGTTACGGTGTTGCTGACGCTGACGGCACCGACGCCGGCGGCGGCCGTGACGGTGCCTGCCGGGACTCGCTTCGCCACCGACTTCTCTGCCGCCACGGCTGTCAGGCCGGCGCACCGGTTTGTTTTCGAAACGATCGCACCGGTCACATTCCGCGGCGTATCGCCGCAAACCGCTCCGACTCAGACGCTGTCGGTCACCGCACGAGAGCTGATGGTGATCGAGCTCGAAGCCCTCGGCGTGAGCAACGGCCTACCCAACCAGAGGTTCCCGCTCCGGCCGGTTCATACAAGCCTCGGAATCCCGCTCGATCGGCCCACTCCGGTCCTGATCGACTTTGTCCGACGGTCCGCCACGTATGACCCGAATCCACTCATCAAGGTGGGGACGGGTGTTCCGTCATGGGAGCTCAAGCGCTTTCTCATGACCGAGGAGTCGTTCATCGATCCGGCGGGTCCGGCGCCGAAGCCGCAGAAGTTTCATTACATCGTCGACCCGGACGGTGCGATCCGTTTTGGCGACGACACGTTCGGCTCGATTCCGCCCGCCGGCGCCGCGATTGTCTGCACACGATATCGGGTGCTACAGGGTCCCGATGCGCTCATTGCCGCCAACGCCCTGGTGCACCAACTCGATCCCGTCGCCGGGCTCGCCCTGACCGGCATTCAGAACGGGGAGGCGGAGGGCGCTGACTTCTTCTTCACGCCCGAAGAGCGCATCCGGGAGGGACTGAAGCGATTCCGTCGGCCGGCCCGCCTGATCACGGCTGCCGATTTCGAAGAGGTCCTGATGGTCGACTTCAACGAGCTCCAGCAACGGGCGAAGGCGCCCGAGCTTCTGCGAGCCATCGCACTGCTGAATCGGAAACCGGGCTTCCCGGATCGACCGGCGCCGGGCCACGTGACGGTCGTCGTGTTGGCGGCATCGCGCCTCAATCTCGACGACGAACTGACGGATCCAGGACCGTTCAATCCGCCGCGGACGCCCCAACAGGACTTCGATCAGAAGCAGGCGCTCGTCGTCCCCTCGGCGTCCCTGGCGGACAAGCTGCAGCGGTTCCTCGACAAGCGGAGGCTCATCACGACGCAGTTGCACGTGGCCGCCCCATCGCTCGGCGCGCCGACCTTGCTGCCGAAACTGGTGGCGGTGACGATCGCCGCCACCGTGGTGATCCAGCTTGATCGGAACAGCTCCGAGATGACAGAGACCATCAGGCGCGAGATCCGCCGGTTCCTCGGCGTTGTCGGTGGCGGGTTCGACGGCAGGGGCTGGCCCCTTGGTGAGAGTGTCTATCGATCGAAGCTGTTCCGGCTGATCGAGAATATCGACGGCGTCGACCACGTCGATACGCTGACGCTGTCGCCGGCCGGCGCGAACGGGGATGTGGCCCTCGGTCCGTTGTCGCTGCCGGCGATCGCAATGAACGGGTTATCGGTCGCCGTTGTTCGGGCCTGACGCGAGGAACCTGAGACATGGCCACGCTTCCCAGCACCTACCTGCCGCACCTTCCGGAGATCTTCCGTGCTCCGCCCTCAGCGGGCGGCGAGCCGTTTCTCGGCCGGTTCCTCAAGATCTTCGAGGCGCTCCTCTCCGGACGCGACGACGCGGCGTTGCCAGGCACCGCGCGAGTGAGGGGGCTCGAGGAAATTCTGGGGGCCTTCGTCAACGAGCTCGATCCGGCGTTTACGACCGCCGTCGGCACCCTGGGCGGCGCGCGCCTGGATTCGCCGTTTCTGACCTACCTGGCAAGCTGGGTGGCGCTGACGCTCGACCAGAACTGGGACCTCGATCGGAAGCGGCGATGGCTCCAACGGATCGTGCCGCTCTACCAACGCCGCGGGACGCGGGCCGGTCTGGATGAGTACCTGTCCGTGTTCGTGGGCAGACAAGCGAAGATCGACGAGCCGCCCGGTGGGTTCATCCTGGGAAACGTATTGAACGTCAAGCAAAGCTCAACCCTTGGTGTCGACACATTCCTGGCCGGCGCGCCGGCCCACTACTTCCGGGTTCGTATCAACCACGGCTTCCCCGAGGGCATCGCCGACGGGGCGGGCATTCCCGCCGAGCGATTTGACATCGCGGTCTGGCGCAACCTCCGGAAGGGGACGCGCGCCATCGTCGATCTCGAGAAGCCCGCCCACACCTACTACACACTTGATGCGCGGACTCCCGGCATCATTCTTGGCTTCAAGCTGGCGACGACCGTGAACGGACATGTGATCGAGGGCCGCGCAACGGTAGGACGAGACACCCTCATCTGGCAGCAATCACATCCCATTTGATATGCGGAGCAATGGACCATGGCCGAAATAGAAATCAAGCGGACGAACTTCTTCGACGGGCAGTTTCTCAAGCAGGATGAGTTCCTCGATCTGGATGCCTATCACCTGCACATGCGCCGGCGATGGGCATTCGTGCTCTTCAACCAGAGCGGGGTCATTCAGGCGTCAGACGCCGATCTGCGAATCGAGGTGTCGGACCCGGGGCCCAAAACGCTGCTGGTCCGTGCCGGAATGGCGATTGGAATGCAGCCGGGCCTGGCCGAGGCGCGAGAGATTGTTCTCAGAGAGGATGCCTTGATCGACCCAACCAGGGTATCGGCCAATGTTCCCGCGGCCCTCCTCAACGGCAATACCGGATTCGTCACGGTCCATTACGTTGAAGAGCCCGTAGCCCAGCCGCCGTCGGAAGGCGACGTATCGGGTAACACGCGGATCAAGGAGCACGCCAGGATTACCGTTCACAACGTCGTCCCGGAGCCGACTGCCCCCAACGGCGAGCCATACGTCCGCCTCGGCGATGTGACCATCACCGACACGGGTGTGACACGCAGTTACGAACGCCGACAGACGGCATTTCTCAACACCGCGCTGCTAGGCCAGCCGCCGCTCCCGGCGCAGATCAGCGTCAGTCCACTCACAGTACCATCGGCCGGCAGCGTTTCGATGACGATCAGGGCGGTTCGTGGTATCGACCTGTCCGGCGCGACGGCCGCCAGCATCACCATTTCTCCGAACCCCGGTATCGGAAGTCTTGTGGTGTCCCAGCAGACCCAGACGAGCCTGCTGCTCGACCTCGTGCTTGCCTCGCCCCCTCCCGGTATCTACACCCTCACCGTCACGACCAACGCGAGCGCCTCAACAAGCTTCGAAGTTGTTGCGGCTGGAACCCCACAAATCAGCGTCACTTCGAGCCAGGGACCGGGGTTGGGCAGTGTGATCCTGACGATCAACGCTACTGGCAATATCGATCTGTCCGGCGCGGCAGACGCGAGCGTCACGATTTCTCCAAATCAGGGAATCAGTGACCTCAGCGTGTCCAACCCAACGAAGAAGAGCGTGCTGGTCGGATTCACCCTTACCGAGGCCACTCAGCCAGGTGTCCGCACCATCACCATAACGACCGACGCAAGCGCCTCGACAATCTTCTTAATTGAGGCTTCTCAAATCCCGAAAATCAGCGTCACTCCGAACAGCCTACCAGCACCTGTTAACGAAACTGCTGAGGCCCTTCTCATTATCACAGCATCTGGTGGGATCGACCTGCGAGGCCTGAAGACGGCCGGGGTCACGCTTTCTGCCTCAGGCGCATTTGGTGTGAAGCTTGCCGTCAGCAGCGTAACGATCCTGAGCCAGACGAGTATGACCGTTGGAATTGTGTACGGAAGCCGGGGCTTTATTAGGGTTCCGTGCACCGTCACGGTCAGGGCCAACGCGATCGTATCCGCGAATTTCGCCATTGAGGCCGAAAATATCTAGAAAGGCATTAGAACGTCCAATCGCGAGCTCTTGTCGAGATTGTGGGATGGCCACAGCAGTCGAAGAAGGCGGAACGCAACTCCTTCGAGCGCGCGCTGTCGATGGCGTTGCCCCGATCGACGACGAATCCCCTTGGTGGCGTAGGACACATCCTGTGTTGAGAGGCGAGGGCGGCTCTGTGGATGGGGGCACCCATCAGATCGCGTCAGGACGCGGGTTCGGATGGAGTTCGCGCGATGGCGCAGGCAGCCGCGCGTAGCGAGGTCAAGAGCGGCAGCAGCCACTCGGACCTGACGCCGCCCGTCCGCCAGCTTCACGGATCGCGCCCGGGCGGCGCCGATGTCGCGGCGCGGCCGATGGCGCCGGCGATGGCCCCCGACGACGTAGTGACCTCGCTGGTCGAGACCGGCAACGAGCCCGGCGCTGCTGAGAATCGCCGCGACATCCTGGCACACATCCAGCGGACGCGCGGGAACCGCTATGCTGCGCAGGTCCTCGAGGCGTTTCGCGCTCAGAAGAGTGACAAGGGTGGTGGAGCCGCAGTCGAATCGTCCGCGCCGGCGAAAACCGCTTCGTCGAGTCCGCCGCCCGCGGCGGCGCTGACACGTCCCGGTGCAGTGCCCGTTATCGACAAGCCGACGGCTGCTGCGAAGGCGGCGACCATACCTGTCGCTGCGACCCCGGCGACCGCCCTCGGCAAGCCAGCCGGTGGTGCGGCGTCGCCTGCCGCAGCGCCAACCGCTGTACAACCTTCCGCAGCGTCTCCAGCGGCTGCTCCGGCCGCCGCTGGCGCAGCGCTCGCTCCCGCCGCTCCAGGTGCCGTGGCCGGTGCGGAGGCTTCTGTGGCCGCAGGCTCTGCGCCAGCTGCTGGTGCAGACGGGGTGTCCACCTCCGCCGCGGCAGCGCAGGGCGGACCACCCACGGCGAAAGAGGGAGCGGCGCCGGGCGATGGCCAGGGGCAATCCGCGGCCCCCGCCGCACCCGCGGCCGCAGTAGCGGCGCCAACCTCACCGGCCGCTGATCCCGCGTTCCAAGCCGTGGTCGGCCGGGCACGCGCCGCCGCGCATCAACTCGGCCACAACAACCCGGCGAAGCTGAAAGCCGCCGAGGCGCAGGCTGCTGCCGTCGGACCGCCGAACGAAGTCGCCAGTCAGGCCGCCGCCGCGCAAGTTGGCAAGATGGACGCGCAGGAGCCCCAGCCGTTCGATCGCGCGGGCTTCAAGACGGCGCTGGTCGCGAAGATCACCGAGATCACGCCCAAGAATTTGAAGGAGGCCGACGAGTTCAAGAAGTCGGGCGGCGCCGCGTCGGTGAAGGGCGCCGTCACCCAGCAAGTGCAGGCGGGTAAGGACACCGCACAAGGCGGGATCAAGGCGGCCACCACGGAAGCGCCCGATCCGAACGCAGGGCAGCCCAAACCGGTGACGCCGATGCCGCCGACGGAAGCCGGCCCGCCCGCGGCGGATGTCGGAGCCGCCGCCGCTGCACCGAAGCCAAAGTCGGAAGGCGAGGTATCCCTCCAAGCCGAGAGCAAAGGGCTCGACCAGCAGATGGCTGGCGCGGGCGTCAACGACAAGCAGCTCGAGACGTCGAACGAGCCGGCGTTTCAGAGCGCGACCCAGGCCAAGGGCGAGGCGCAGACGAACGCGCAACAGGCGCCGGCCGCCTATCGCGAGCGCGAGCAATCGGTCATCGCCGGGGCGAAGGCCGACGCGGTTGCCGGTGCGGGCCTGCAGACGCAGCAGATGCACGCGACGCGTCAGCAGCAGTTCGGTCTGATCGGCAGCGACCAGCTGACGACGCAGCAAGCCGATAAGGAGGCGCGCGCCGAGGTCGCGGGCCGCCTCGAAGAGATCTTCCAGGGCACGCGCACGAAGGTCGAAGATCGGCTCGCGCGCCTCGACAAAGAGGTCAACGACACCTTCGATCACGGCGCCGAGCAGGCGAAGCAGGAGTTCGAAGCCTACGTCGACGATCGGATGACGAGCTGGAAGATCGAGCGGTACTTGTCCACACCAGGCGGCTCGCTGTTGTGGATCAAGGACCAGTTCCTCGGGCTTCCCGACGAGGTCAACGCGTTCTACGCGGAAGGGCGCGCGCGCTACGTTCAGCACATGGACGTCGTGATCGACCAGATCGCGACGACGGTCGAGACCGGGCTCAACGAGGCCAAGCATCTCATCAGCGCGGGCCGGTCGGAGGTGCAGACCTACGTCGCCAGCCTGCCGGAGAACCTGAAACAGGTCGGCGAGGACGCGGCCGCCAACATCCAGGGCAAGTTCGATTCGCTCAAGCAGACCGTGGACGACAAGGGCAACCAGCTCGTCGATCAGCTCGCGCAGAAGTACGTCGAGAACCTCGGCAAGCTCGACGAGCGCATCGGCGAGATGAAGGCCGAGAACCGCGGCCTCGTCGATAAGGCCAAGGCGCAGCTCCAGGGCGTCATCGACACGATCATCGGCCTGAAGACCATGCTGCTCGGCATTCTGGCCAAAGCCTCGGCAGCGATCGACAAGATCATCGCCGACCCGATTGCCTTCCTCGGCAACCTCGTGGCCGGGGTCAAGGCCGGGCTGACCAACTTCATGTCGAACATCGGTACCCATCTGAAGAAGGGGCTGATGGACTGGCTCTTCGGGGCGCTGGCCGGCGCCGGGCTGCAGTTGCCCGAAACCCTCGACCTGAAAGGCATCATCAGCATCGTCCTGCAGGTGCTGGGCCTCACCTACGCCAACTTCCGGGCCCGCGCCGTCGCCATCGTGGGCGAGCCGGTCGTCAAGGCGCTCGAAGAAGCGGCCGAGGTCTTCAAGATTCTCGTCACCGAGGGCATCCCGGGCCTGTGGCGGTTCATCAAGGAGAAGCTGAGCGATCTGAAGTCGATGGTCATGGACGCGATCATGGACTTCATCCGCGATCGCGTCATCATCGCCGGCATCACGTGGCTGATCGGCCTGCTCAATCCCGCCTCGGCGTTCATCAAGGCGTGCAAGGCGATCTACGACATCGTGATGTTCTTCGTGAACCGCGGCAGCCAGATCATCTCGCTGGTCAGCGCCATCGTCGACTCCATCGCGGCCATCGCCAGCGGCGCCATCGGCGTGGCCGCGACCTGGGTGGAAAACGCGCTCGCCAAGGCCATCCCGGTCGCGATCGGGTTCCTGGCGAGCCTGCTGGGATTGGGAGACCCGAGTGCTCCCGTGAAGAACACGATCGACAAGGCGCGGTCGCCGGTGTTCGCGGCGATGGACTGGGTGATTCACCAGGCGGTGAAGCTGGTGAAGGCGGCTGGCAAGTTCATCGGTGGGCTGTTCGGCGGGAAGAAGGACAAGGACAAGAAAGAAGACAAGGACGCTGACCCGGCGAAGGCCGCGAAGATCGAGGCAGGTCTCGCCGCCATCGACCGAGAGGAGAAGGCTCTCCTCAAAGACGAACGCATCTCCAGAGAGCACGCGGATGCGGTCGCCGTGAAGGTGAAGGGCCAACATCCCGTGTTCACGTCGATCCGCGTGAAGGACGGCGGCGAGACTTGGAATTACGTCTACGAAGCGAGTCCGGCTGAAGAGAAGACTGGAGAGAAGAAGGAGTTCGTCCTCTCGGAGGACAACAAGCGGCGCCACAAAGGCTACGAGAGGCGTCAAACGAACCTGGGCAAGACGCCACTTGGGGAACAAGACTGGTACGAGAAGATCGGGCATCGTCCCGGGCCCAATCCGCACGGGAAGCCGGGAGATCCAAATCATCAGAGGCTAATCGATGCGCTGGCTCTTCTCGCAAGGGCGGAGTTCCCTGATGCGGCGCGATATGAAATTCGACGAGAGACCAGCATGAAAGGCGTGGTGGCTGGCACCACGCGTGAGCCTGACGTGTGGGTGTACGATAGAGTCGAAAGGAAAGTCGTCAAGATCTACGAAGCGGCTCGGACGAAGGCCTCTGCGAAAGATGTGCCGGTCGACGAGCTCACGAAAGACCAGTACGTGAAACGCGAACGGGACAAGATGACCGAGTACGACGAGCTTGGTATCCCATCGGAATTCTGGCCAGTGAGGAAGTAGCGATGGCTCAGTTCCACTACTGTGGGACGTGGGTGGATTCTGCTGATCTCGTTGAGGCGCTTCTCGACGGCGAACGCATCGAGATTCTCTGTGCGCCTGGCATATCCGACACCCCCGAGCTCGTGTCTTTCAATTCGTGGAGCGCGAAGCTCGAAGAGCACCTTCGGAAGAACCCTCAGGCCTTCCTCCGGGGTCCATTCACGCGGAGCCGGGTCGGTTTCCTGCACTACGATGAAGGGCCTTTCGCCGGCAAGTACGTCGCCGATATCAGTCACGGAGGGCCCGTCTTGGGCTTCTCGGTCGCCTCGAGTTTTGAGCGCAATGACCGTTTCGATCTCGGGCCCGGCACTCTGTGGTACCAGCCCCGTTATCTTGATCTCGAGGCGGGAGAATGGAAGCCGCCGTCACAGGAACTGAAGGCCGCGTACAAATCGCTGGTCCAGCGCGCCAGATCGCGACTCCTCCGACACAAGCTTCCGGACGGCGTGACCATCGAAATCGGCAGAGAGGCGCTCGATCTGTTCAAGGCGGGCAAGGCTCATGTCCGATGGATGGGGATCGATTACGACTCAGATCCGCCGTGAAATTAGAAGGAGCCGCGTGATTGGCCGCGTGACGTCTTAGAGCGCTTTCAGCTTGTACGTAGTACGGCAGTCATGGTACTCCTCCCGTCAGGAGGTGCGCATGGCGGCGCCGTATTCGATGGATTTGCGAACCCGTGTGTTCAAGGCCTGGCAAGCGAGTGGTGATGCGGATGACGTGGCCGCGACGTTCGGCGTGAGCCGCGGGTGGGTCCACCGCTTGGCGCAGCGAGAGCGGGAAACCGGGTCTCTCGCCCCCCGGCAACAAACAAAGTTTCGCAGCCGGGTTTTGGAAGGCCAGGAAACCCGGCTGCGCGCGCTGGTCGCCGCGCAGCCCGATGCGACGTTGGGCGAACTCCGGGAGCAATTGCCCATCCCGCCGGCGCTGAGCACGCTCTGGACGGAACTGGATCGGCTCGGGTTGACGTTCAAAAAAAACCGTCCACGCCACTGAGCAGCGGCGCCATGACGTGGCTGCCGCGCGGCACCGGTGGCGCGAAGCGATGCCCGTGCACGACGCGGGGCAGTACGTGTTTGTGGATGAATCGGGGGTGACCACCGATTTGCTTCGCCGCTACGGCCGCAGTCCGCGGGGGACCGCGTCGCGGATCACACGCCCTGCAGCCACTGGCAGACCCACACGGTGGTGGCGGCGCTGCGCCCGACGGCGCTGACGGCTACCGCGGTGTTCGATGGACCGATCGATAGCGTCACGTTCCGCGCGTACGTCGAGCAAGTCCTCGTGCCCACGCTGCGCCACGGCGACGTGGTGGTGCTGGACAATCTCTCCGCCCACAAACAACCTGAGATCCGCCTGGCGATCGAGCACGCGGGCGCGCAGCTGCGCTTTCTGCCGCCCTACAGCCCGGATTTCAACCCGATCGAGCTCGCGTTCGCAAAACTGAAAGCGTTTTTACGCGCGGTTCGGCCTCGCACCTTTGATCAGGTCTGTGACTTGATCCGTACGGCGCTCGCGCTGTTTCTGCCGGGCGAGTGCACCAACTATGTGCAACATTGCGGTTATCGCGTTCTACATCGAAGCTGAAAACGCTCTAGCTCTCCTGGCCCTCGCTCATGCGCACGCTGCGCGAAACAGCGTCGCTGAGACATCAGGCGCGACGCACCGTTGTCTCGATTCTGGATTCGGCGAGGAAGTAGAAACTTTTCGCCGTATCGAGATCGAGACAGCGTCAGAAACACTGAAACATTTGCAATTCGCCACAGCTCACGGGTTGCGCCGCAGTTGCTGGGGGCAGGGCTGCTGATGCAAATACTTGCCGCAATGTTCGTCGGTCAAGGTGGTCTTGGTGTCGATCGCGAGTCGGCGCGCCTCCGCGTTCAGATCCTGCAGTGGCGCGTCAAAACGGTAGAGGGTCCAGTTGTCGCCGGCAGCGTAGATCTGCTTTTCGTCGGCACTGAACGCCACTCCTTTGATCTTGACTTCCTGGTTGTCGCAATAGAGCGTCGACGGCTCCTGTGCCAGTGTCGTATCCCAGATCCGAACCGTATTGGCAGACCCGGGAGTCACGAGGCGTTTGCCATCGCGGCTGAACATCAACGTGATCTGAGCGGAGCGCTGTCCACTCGCCGAGCCCGGCAACAGCTTCCATCCCGAACCCTCGCGCCAGAGGTGTACGCCGTCTGACTGGGCAACCGCCAGGAATTGTCCGTCGCGGCTCATGGCGGTGCCGCCCAACGACCCGAGGTCTCCCGGAATGGGGAGGATTTCACGGAATGTGGCCGCATCCAAAATGCTCGCCCGTTGGCCGAATAGAGCGAATCGCTTTCCGTCCGGACTGAACGCGGCACCAATGCCGCTAAGGCCGTCCCTCTGGCCGTCCTTCGTCAGATTGGCTCCGCTCGTCGTGCTCCAGACGATGACGTTGCCGTTGCCTGCCGCCGCGATACGCACGCTGTCCGGGCTGAAGGCGACCGCCAGAATCCGATCCATCCGGCCATCCAAATCGTGCAAGAGTCGACCGGTCTCGGCGTCCCAAAGCTTGGCGAACTGGCCCAGGCCCGCGGTCGCAATGCGGGTCCCATCCGGACTGTACGCAGCTGTAAGGACGTCCTGCCGCTGCGCAACCAGAGTCAGCAGACGGCTGCCTGAAGTCGTGTCCCACACCCATGCCCGGCCAACGCTGCCCGACGTGACTACGCTCGTGCCATCAGGACGGAAGGCCGCTGCCTCAAGCTTTCGCGTTTCCTGGCCGGGCAGGATGGTCGTCGCCTTGGAGCGGACGTCCTGGATCACCGCGGATCCAGTATTTGGAGTGTTTTGGGTTTGGCGGATAGGGACCGCAGGTCTCGAGGCGCTGAGGTCCCACATGGAGGTGACATGGACTCCGCTTTCGTTCCACGTCTGAAACGTCACTGATCTCCCATCGGGTGCGAACTGGCATGCGAGCACACTGACGTCATCGGAATGAAGTGTCCCGGATGTGAGTGGCGAACCCGTCCGTGTGATATCCACGACATGGAACCCGTCCGGCAGATCAACGCCCAACCGCGTCCCGTCCCGGTTGAACGCGAAACAACCGCCTTTGCCCGGGTTGACATCCACGCGGATATTGCCGTCAGAGGACAAATCCAGGATTTGCACGCTCTCGGCGCCGGCCAACGCCAGGCGTTTTCCATCGCCGCTGAATACCAGCCGATCGGCCTCTGCATCCCATGTGCGGAGTTCGCTGCCCGAACCAACATCCCAGAGCTTGACGGCCTTCGGTACGATTGTCGCGAGCAACTTCCCGTCCGGACTGAATACCGCCCTGTGGCCAGGGTAAGTCCTGGTAAAAGCGGCTCCATCGGTCACGTTGGTCTCCGCGTCGACTCCCCACAGCATGAGTTTCCCGTCCGGGCTGAACCCCAGTTGGCGCACGTTCGAGGCGCCGCCGCGCCGGTTGCTCCTGCCAACCCGCGGAAGAAGCGCTTTCCCCGTCTCCAAATCCAAAAAATCGCCGAACGGCGGCGGCCCGCAGGCCAGCCTGTTGCCATCCGGACTGAATTCCAGGAGTAGGCAATTGGGCAGGCTGAGAATCTCCTCGGCGACCGACGATATTCCGGCAGTATCTGGAATGTTCCAGACCCTGACACCATCCGCGCCCCACGTTGCCACCCGGTTGCCCTCCGGACTGAATACCATGCGCGTGATCGGCTTGGTATGTCCGGGCCGCTTCAAGGCCGTCCCCTTTGCAGCGGCCGTCCGGTGGACAGCGTCTACGGTCTGGCGCAAGGCGGCTTCCGCATCTGGCAAGACCGTGTGGTCTACATCCCGCGTGGCGGCAAGCGCATTGAGCGCGAACAGAATGCCTATCACCGAGCCTTGCGCGTTCAACGCGGCGCCCACGAACTGATGGCTGAGCGCCACTCGCCCCTCTCGTTCCGCCTCCTTCGTGGCTCGTTCCGCCTCCTTCGTGGCGGTCACTGCCTTTGTGGTTGCCTCTTCCGCGCGTGCTGTTTGCTTGAGAGCCTCATCTGTCAGGCCCTTCTGCACCTTTGCCTGCCGCTCCTGTTCGTCCGCGCGGTTCTTTTCCGCTGCCGCCAAGCTTCTCTGTTCGTTCACGCGAACGTTCACCCGGACGTACACCCCCGCCATGACCGCCGCTATCACGGCGAGCGCAGCCCCGGCCAGCGTCAAACGGCGCCGCTGGTCCCGCCGCCGCTTGTCGCGCTCCCGCCTCTGGTCTCGTTGTTCCCGCACCACGCGCGTCAGGAGATCGTGGGTCAGCTCCACCCGTTCGGTACCGCGCGCCGGCTCGATGCGCAGCACGCGCCGGTCCACTAACAACGCCAGATCCCTGTCGGTCACGCCGTGCAACGTGCGCGCGTCGTCCACGTCGCACGGTTTGCGGAAGCCGCGTTCGGTGATCAGCTCCCGCTCGATGAACCGCTGCACCGGCTCCACTAGCCCGGCCACCGCGTTCCGGTAGAAGTCCGTCACAATGGCCTGTCCCGTTCCCGTCAGCAGCGCTTCGTCGAACTGTGCCTTCCCTTGCTCCTTGCGCCGCTCGTTGAGTCCGTGACAGACCAGGCTTAGCAGCGCCGGCGCCACCTCCAGCTCGGCGGTGTTCTCTCCGCTGACTTCGCTCGCCGCCGCCGCGAACGCAACAATGCGCCGCGCGATTGGCTCCGGCGCCAGATGAGGCGCCGTCTTGTGGACCGCCTCGAATGCCTGCTCTCCCGACATGGGAAGCAGGCGCAGCCGATTGCGGAGGAGGGATGGAATCTCGCGCTTCCATCCCTCAATCGCCGCCAGAAAGTCCTCACGAAAACTCAGCAATACCTTGTAGCGCTGATTGTCCGGCGCCAGACCGGCGCCAGCCGACTCGTTCTCCTGAATGCCCGCCGCCAGTCTGCCGGGCATTCGGTTTTCGATCAGGTCCGCCAGGTCGGTCCGCAGCCGGGCGATGGCCGCCGCGTTGCTTGCCCCCAGCGTGAACATCTCCTCAAACTGATCGAATACGAACAGGGGCGTGAGCAACCGGTTATCCTCGCTCCAGAACTCCAGCCCTGCGCGATGCAGATATTCCCACAGGGACTCCGCACCGAGACACTCCGGAGCGTCCACACGCCGCTTACCGATTTCCGCCACCAGCGCTGCCTTCGCCTGCTCGATCAGCGGCGTGTCGCGCTCCCGAGGATCCAGCCGGACGTATATCGGCAGGGTGTCCTTGCGTAGCAACGGGAAAAGGCCCGCCTGTACGAGGGACGTTTTGCCGAGGCCGGAAGCCGCAAACAGAACGGTGAGCGGAGCCTGCATCACCAGCCGCCGCAGCGCCGCGCTTTCCTCGCGCCGCCCGTTGAAGAACCGTTGGGCAGTCTCATCGAAGGCGCTCAAACCCGGCCACGGATTCTGCTCGTCGATGCTCAGCCGGGGAGCGACTGTCGTCATGACGCCCTCGCCCGGCGCAGCGTGCGCAATTGGTCTTTGATCTCGACCCGTAGGGCGTCGCCCATCTTTCCGGCGGGCGCGTGACTGTACTGCAAGGTCTTGAATCGCTCGGGCACCAGCGTGAATCGGCCGATATCGCCGCCGTAGTCCTGATCGATCACGATGGGGAAAATGAATTTACGCCCGGCGATCCTCTTGGAGCGTTCGGCCGCCTCGTCCCACTCCAGCCTAAAGTACCCCTCTGTCCGCTGCTCTGTGTTGGCGGAAAGCAGCGGTAGAAAGAGGCTGCACTTCTGGATGGCTCCCAGAATCTGGCGTTCCCAATTGTCGCCCGGTTTGAGAACGCTCTTGTCGAACCAGGCCACATCGCCGCCGATGGCTTGCAGGTCGTCGAACACGGACTTGGCGGCTCCTAGGTCATCACTCGAATAGCTGATGAAGATGGTGCCGCCCGCCGGAGCCTCTGCCGGCGGCCGGTCCGGCCCCTGCTCGCTCGATGGGTTCCGTTCGCGCCAGCGCTGATAGAGCTCAGTGACAAACGAAGCGGCGTCGATAGGATAACAGCGCGAGTCCTGGCTGAAGCGTTCCAGAAATACCGTGAAATCGCGCGTTCGCGCGGTCTCCTCGCCCACCAGGTATTCCTTTTTGGTTCGCTGATCGGAAAAGAGCCGGTCCGGATTCGAGAGCCGAATGAAGAAGCGGCTCAACCAGTCCGCGAAGTTGCAGCCGATGAGCAGCAGGTTGCGGCTGCGCATCTGCGAGAACATCCGCTCCGGTCCGTTCCCTGCTTGCAGCGTGTACGGGAACTCCAGCGAATCCTCGTCGTGGATGGCGTAGAAAGGACCCACGTCCGCCTTACCGAACAGGTAGAAGACCGCCGTGTATCGCGACGATGGGGCTTCAGGAATGTCGCGCCGCTTGTCCGTTGGCAGCAGCGGAGCGTAAGGGATCTCGTCCGCCGGCGCTCCGCGGACTGCGGTCAGCACGCGCGCCAGCAGATCGTCCGGCGTCGTCGTCACGAATAGGTTGAAGTGATCAATGGAAGCCAGATCGCGCAGTGGCTGTAACTCGGGCGTCTGCTCCGCGAGCAGCTTCTTGAGAATGTCGTGAATCTGACGGTACAGATCCTTCATTCGCACCCGCCGCTCGGCGGCCACGGCCGATACCGCCTCGTACAACCCGTAATGTTCCTGCGGCAGCGAATTCAGCTTGTGCAGGGTGAGGAGCCGATCCGCCACCGCGCGGTAGAGGGGAACCGCAGGCAAGCCCTCCGGTTGGATCGTCAGGAGTTCCGCTCCCACCACCGGAATTACGCGACCTTCCTCGATGAAGGCCAGCAAATCATCCCAGAATTCATCCGCTTCGAAAGGCGCCATCTCTGTTCGCCATTGTACAGGCTTAATTAACAATTCAAAGGGCTACTCCGAGCATGGCGGCATCGTCGATCGCCATATTCACAATCTCCGAATAAGGCTGCAATTTCCATTCGCGGCGTCCGCGATACATCGCCACAGTTCAGGGTCATGGATACTGCTTCGTCGCGCCACCTGGCGTCCGCGCCGTCACTCTAACCTAATCGAGCGTCCAGTCAGTCGAGGACGACCTGATGACGAAACTTCATGACTCGCTCTTGTCCGTCCACGATACTGCGTACCTCATCAAGGGCGACGATCGGCCCTGCGCACGTCGGAAGGCGCGAGCCATCGTGTGAGTGCTCGGGGCTCGCGGAGTGTCATCACTCTTGAGCCCTTGACGACCAGCCTCGATAAGGAGAGTCGGTATGTCCGTCGCCTATCGCATCCACCCAGCGATCGGAATCGCCAGAGTCGGCGACAGTCTGACCGACTATTTCGTCGGGCCGGAAGCGCCCGGCGTCCCCCCGACACTGACCTTCCCCAACGCGCCCGCTGTGCCTGACGGGAAGAAGAGCACGTACAAGGACAGTTCGTCGCATGTCAAACGGCAGGGAGCGCGGTTCAGAATTTACGAGTACACGTCCAGCGCCGCAGGGGCCGTGACAAAGGTGCGCGAAATCACGGCTGCCGACGCCCGGATCGAGTGGGCCGTGCATCTGGTCAACCGCAAAGCTGCCGCCCGGCGCATCGCCGAGGGGCCCACAGCGCCCACCAACGAACGGCGCAATAAGAAGGTGCCGGAGAACACCCTGATCCTTGACGCCGGCTTACAACGCATCAGCGGGGCGAGCCAGCCGATGGCGCGGCTGCAGGGACGATTCATGGACCAGATCGACGTGCCGATCGGCGATCTGCTGACTGACGCGGCCGGCCGATTGATTGTCCTCGGCGGCTTCGGCACATCGAAGTCGGTTCCGACAGGTGCGGCCCTCGAAAGTTTCGCCAACAACGACGGCTGGTGCGACGACACGTCCGACGGCCCGGTCCAGGCGAAGGTGACACTCAACGGCGCCGCGCAGGGCGTCGACGCCGATTCGGCCTGGGTGGTGGTCGCGCCGCCCGATTTCGCCCCGCCGATCGAGAACGTGGTGACGCTCTACGACGTGGTCTACGACCAGGCCGCAACGTTGGCCGATCCGTCGCTGGCCGTTACCGAGACGAGCAAGGTGTCGTTCACGAAAGACATCTTCCCGTTACTGCGTCGCGTCTCGATGCTGCGCTGGGTCAGTGGCGTGGCGGCGGAAAAGACGATGGCGCATGGTCAGGACGGCCCGAACGATTTCGTCGCCCACGTCAAACTTTTGGCCAGCAACAAGGCGGACGCCGTGGGCGCACGCAACAGGATCTTCCGAGCGTTGAGAAATCCGCAGACCGGTGTGGGCGACATGCCGAAGCTGCCGGAAGGGACCAACGAGAATGTTCGCGGCCCGTTTGTGACCGCCACGCAATACGCGCGGATGAAACGATGGGCAGAGGGCACCTTCGACGCCGACTGGACGGGTGCGGCGCCGATGCCGCTCGCCCTCGACCACTTGCCGGCCGCCGAACAGCCCAGGGCGTTGGATCGCGCCGCGCTTGAATCCTGTGTCGGCGGCCCGTTCTATCCGGGCATCGAGGTGAGCGGGATGATGCTGGATGCCACGACCTACGATCGGCAACGTCCCTTCCGGATCAATGCCCAGCTCCCACCTGGCGCCTTGACGGCGCGCATGGCTATTCCCTGGCAGGCAGACTTCAGGGACTGTGGCGAGCAAGCGCATGCGGACTGGTGGCCAGGCCAGCGTCCGACGCATGTCTTCCGGGGGCATCGGACCGTTGCCGAGAACTGGGTCCCGCGGAACTGGACGCGCGAGGACATGGTCAAGCAGTGGATGGATCTCGGATTCATCGACGAAGACACGAGCAGCGGCAAGACCCGCTATGTCGAGGGTGGACGCACCATCAAGCCGGTGTGAGCCGCGCGCCGAGTCGCCAAAGATGTTGTCATGATCGATCGGTTCGACGTCGTCATTGTCGGTGGTGGCCCCGCCGGCACAGCCACCGCCATCGCACTGGCCAAGGCCGGCCGGCCAGCGCGATCGGTCGCGGTGCTGGAACGATCCGGCTACGAGCGGGCACGCATCGGGGAGACCCTGCCGCCAGAGGCGCGCATCCCGCTCGCCCAACTCGGCGTGTGGGAGCGGTTCCTCGAACAACGCCACGCCCCATCGCCCGGCACGGCGGCCGCGTGGGGCCGGGAAGAGCTCGAAGAGAACGATTTCATCTTCAATCCGTACGGGAATGGCTGGCATCTCGACCGGTCGCGCTTCGACGCGACGCTGGCGTCCGCCGCCGCGGACGCGGGCGCGACAATCCATCGACACGCGCGAATGACGGCGTGCCAACGCGCCGCTTCGGGCGACTGGCTCGTCAAGTACGTCTGCGATGACCGGCCGTGCGAACTGCGGGCGCGGTTTCTGGTGGATGCCACAGGACGTGCCTGTATGGCTGCACGGCGACAAGGCGCGGAACGGCTGAGCAGCGACCGCATGATAGGCGTGGTCGGACTGTTCGCCGCACCTTCACGCGACCAGGAGTATCGAACGCTTGTCGAAGCGTCCGCCGATGGGTGGTGGTATTCCGCCTGGCTTCCCGGCGGGCGACTGATCGTGGCGTTCATGACGGACGCCGATCTGCTGCCGATGGGACAGCCGCAGCTCCTCAGCAATTGGCTCCGGCAACTTCAGCAGACCGTGCACACCCGTGCGCGGACGTCCGCACCGACGGTCGAACTGACGCAGCGTCCGCTTCAATGGATCAACGCCGCCAGCGAGGTGCTGGGGTGCAGCAGCGGAACCGGATGGCTGGCGACGGGTGATGCAGCGTGTTCATTCGATCCACTATCGTCGCAGGGCATCTTCAAAGCCCTGCAACTAGGACTACTCGCCGCCGAGACGATCGACGAGATGCTCGGGACGCCCAAAGCTCGTGGGTATGACTGGTCGCTCAAAAATCGACACCGTTTCGATCGCTACCTGCGAACGCGTCGCGCCTACTACGGCCTCGAACGTCGCTGGCCTGATGCCGTCTTCTGGCGCCGGCGGCACACCAATGAGGCGTTCTTCGCGACGTCCCCCATAGCGAAGTACTGAGGCTTGAGTGTCGATCGCTCGAGCACCTCGCACCTCAAGACGCGGCGCTGTCGCACACCACGCAGTCGCTACAAGAATCAGGAGCAATAACATGGATCATCATGCGCACATGGAAGACATGACGGAGACTTCGCCTCGGAAAGACCCTCCCGCCGGTCACGGGATGCTTGTGGTTGGTCTTGGGACGCGTTTTTTCTACCACCTGCCGATGTTCATGTCCCCACATGACTACCAGGTCGTTCTAGAGGGCACATTGTCGCAGCCGGGGTCAGATCCTCAGGGAGCCTACCGGGAAGATCGGAAAGCCCACGGCCAGACACGTGTCTATACCTTCGCTCCCGCTTCCTTCGTCCTGCCAGATGTGTTTCCGCCCGCGCCTAAGCTCAAGAAGATCCACGGCCGTCTGTTCCGCGGACATTTCGAAAGCCCGGCTGAGTACCCGGCCAATCCATTCCAGATTGGCGGCGACGTTGCCGTGAACATTAGCAACGTGGTGTTTCAGCAAAAGCTGCTTCCTCTTCCGCCGGCCCTGGACCGTCTGGAATATTTACTGTTTGGCAAGGCGCCGGAGCTCTTCGTGGCGCATTTGATTACCAAACGGGGTGACTTCGATCACGTCCTGTCCGCCAACGTCAAGGGACACGAATTTCCCGACGAGGAGCTACGCCGGGGCGTTCGCATTCAATTCGGCGGAAAAGCCAATAGGTCATCTGAGAGGCTTGTTGAAGGCAAGGCCGCTCCTGGAACCGCTAAGGTCCTGGACAAGAAGGTCGTCGTCGAGCTGAAACCGCTCGTGGAGTTCTACATGTCCGAACGCGACCTCGCCTAGCGATCAACTCGCCGTCCTGCGTGAGTTGCGCTTCATTGTCACTGCATGAGGAGGCCCTGGACGCGCATCGTCGCGGGCTATCAATGGCAGTCTTGTGCAGGAGAGAATCGTCATGGATATCCAATGGACCAGTTGGGAATCGCTGGGAAAACCGACGGAAGCAGACATCGCCAGACCGTTCGTCCAGCGCAATCTGGATGGCAGACTCGAGCTGTCCGTTCTCGGTCTGGGTGGAATATTCAACATCTTTCAACTGTCTCCAAACGGCCGCTGGAACGAGAGCTGGCGTAGTAAAGACCGGCCGGCACCGAACATCCGCATCCGTTCGCACGTTGTCGGCCGGAATGCTGACGGGCGCCAGGAGATCTTTGCGGTCGGCGACGACGGTGCCATCTGGCAGAAATGGCAGCTCGCGCCAAATAGCGGCTGGAGCGATTGGAAATCCCTGGGCACACCAACGCGAGAGACGGCTCTCACGGAACGGCTGGTGGCGGGGAGAAACCAGGATGGGAGACAAGAACTGTTCGCCATCGGAACGGACGGAAACGTCTGGCAGATCTGGCAAACGGTCCCTGGTGGAGGGTGGAGCGAGTGGCGACGATTGGGGAAACCGCCGAGGGAGATTCGCCCTTCCGACCGCATCACGACAACTAGCAATAAAGACGGGCGTCAGGAGCTATTTGTCATCGGCGCGGACGACGCGCTGTGGCACATTCGTCAAGTGGGGGCCAATGGCGGATGGAGCGATTGGGAGAGTCTCGGCAAACCCAGAGACCTTGCTTTTCCCGAGCCGAAGGATCGCGACCTGTCCAACCCCGTCGTACGGCGGAACGATGACGGTCACCTCGAGGTCTTCTCGCCCGGAAACGGCGCCTTCTGCAATCGATGGCAAGAGGCACCGAACGGCACCGTGTGGAGGCATGAAGGCTGGAATGCGAAGCCAAAGCCACAACCCGAGGTCGGTATCACCTGGCTCGACGCCGCGCTCAATGTCGGAGGCCAACTCGCACGCCACATCGAGGCCTTCGCGTTGGCCGACGATGGCGCCCTCTGGCACGCGTGGCAGATCGATCAGGCGCCAAATTGGAGCCATTGGCATAGTCTGGGGAAACCGGCGGCCGGGATTCGAGCGGCCGATCGCCTGGCAATCGGGACGCACCAGGACGGTCGTCTCGAAGTTTTCGTGGTGGGCCAGGACGGCGCTGCCTGGCGGATCTCGCAGCGACGCTGACGGCACGACGGCGCGCCCGCAGGCGACACCGGCGGCGGCGTCGATCGAGCACCGGTCCGAACCAACCCGGAGGCACACCATCGCGCTGTTGGTACTTGGAAGATCGTACTGAGCCCCGCGGTCAATCGCCAGGCATCCACAATGAAGAACGGAAGTGAAAGCGGATACGGGATCATCGCGATGTGCGGGCGCTGACGCGAGCCAACCGGCTCGTCGTCGTTGCTAATTCGAGAACCCGCGAGTAGCGACCGTCTAACCCTGCTTGATGTAATCGGCTTCGGTGCGTGTCCGTGCACGGGAGACTGCGACCATGTCCATTGTCGACGATCTTCAGTGGTTCAAGAGGACGTTTCAGGAGACGATCAGCGCGGCGCTGGCGGGTAGCCCCTTCAGCGTCGATCTGCTGACCGCCATCGCGGCGCAGGAGACGGGACAGATCTGGGGCCCGCTCCGGAACGCGTTGCCGGTCGATGAGTTGCTGCAGATCTGCGTCGGCGATACGCTCGATGCCGACAAGGGGCGCAAGGCCTTTCCGAGGACTAAGGCTGACCTCATCGCTATCCCAAACGGCGGGCAGATGTTCACGATCGCCCACCAGGCGCTCGTGGCCATGGCGGCGCACGTGCCCGCCTTCGCGGCCGTCTCGAAGAGACCCGACAAGTTCTGTCACGGCTTCGGCGTATTCCAGGTCGATCTCCAGTTTTTCAAGTCAGATCCTGACTACTTCCTTGGGCGGCGCTGGCACCAGTTCGATGTGTGCCTGGTCAGGTGTCTCCAGGAATTGAAGGCCGCCGCGAAGCGAGCGCACCTCGATAGCAAGCAGACGCTGACGGATCTCGAACAGGTTCACGTGGCCATCTCCTACAACGCAGGTTCGTTCACGCCGTCAAAAGGCCTTAAGCAGGGCTTCTCCGACGGCAAGGTGTTCTACGGCGAACGGGTGTTCGACCTCCTGCGGCTCTCACAGACGGTGCCGGGCCCCGCGCTGCGGGCGACCATGGAGGTACCCGCGCCGGGAACGGCCGCGATCGCTCCCGTCGCCGCGGTGACGGCGACCGGCGCGCTGTTCGAAGTGAACGTCAAGGACTCGCCGTTGCGGCTGCGCAGCGAGCCGCAGATTAAGCAGGCGGCGCCAGGAGCGAACGTGATCGCGCATCTCCCGGATGGGCATCGCGTCCGGCAGATCTCGCCGAGACTGGTCCGCGGTTTCGCCGAAGTGGAGACGCGGCTCAATGGCGGCGCCTTCCGGGGCTTCGCGGCGGCGAAGTTCCTCGTACCCGTGCCCGACGACGCGGAAGCTCCGGCGATCGTACCGATACCGCCTCCGCCGGCCAGCGGCGTCGTTGCCGTTCTCGCGCCACGGACGCCGGGATCGGTGACGCGGCGCACGGGTATCGCCGGCGCGCAGTCGCTCAACGAGCCCGATCAGCCTCGTCGCAGCGGCCACACCCCGGAGGAGCTGCGGGACGACCTGGCAGCGATCGTCGACTATCTTGCCGTCGACAAAATGTCGCACAAGCGCTATCAGCCGCGTCCAGGCGTCACCTTTTGCAACATCTACGCGCATGACTTCTGCCATCTCGCGGGCCTGTATCTCCCGCGCGTTTGGTGGACCCCGGACGCGATCGAGAATCTCGCCGCGGGGCGGACAGTGGATCCACGCCTGGGCAGCACCATCGACGAGCAGCGGGCCAACGATCTGTTCCGGTGGCTGAACGGTTTTGGTCCACGCTTCGGATGGCGTCGCGCCGGCACGCTCACCGAATTGCAGACCGAAGTCAACGTCGGCTGCGTCGGCCTCATCGTCGCACGCCGCAAGCTCGAAGGCCGTTCGGGCCACATCGTCGTCGTCGTGCCGGAGACCGCGGACGAACGGGCGCGCCGCAGCAGCAGCGGGGAGGTCATCGCGCCGCTGCAGAGCCAGGCGGGCGCACGCAATTTCCCGTACGGCACGAGCACCCTACGCTGGTGGGCGGCCGAACAGTTCGCGGACAGCGCGTTTTGGCTTCACGCATGACGGAATTGCCGCTGGGCAAGAAGCTCGGACTGTCTCCGTCCGTTATTCCGCACAATCCCGTTGTGTCCAGTAAGTCGATCGGTCGCCGCAGGCCGGCGTGCACATGATCGCACGGCCTTTTGGTCGATATCCCACAGATCCAGCCTATGGTCCGCGCTCCTTCGGGATCTTTCCGTCCCGACTAACATTACCAAGGGCTCTGCCCTTGAAATCCCGTACTGTGCGAAAACTCGGCCGTGGCGCATCAGCCTCGACGGTTTTAGGGATCGACCTCACAATCGTTTTGCCCTCGGCCTCGGGGGAAATGCGCGCAGAGCTACGTCGAGCTTTGCCAATGAACTTCGCTGGCGCAACCCTTCGCTTTCTCCTCCTATTCGCCGGCTGGGTCAATCGCCAGCAACAGGACGTCATTGACTACCGGCGTGGGGAGAACCGCGTGCTCCGCGCCGCGCACGGCTCTGGCCGGATTCATTTCTGCGACGACCAGCGCCGCCGTCTCGCCGTGAAAGGCAAGATCCTCGGCCGACGACGACTCGCCGACGTAGCCGGCATCGTGACGCCCGACACAATCCTGCGCTGGTACCAGCGCCTCATCGCGAACAAGTTCGACGGTTCGACGAAGCGGCGTGTTGCGTGTCCGAGCACGAAGCCGGACATCGTGTCGCGCGCCGTCCGCATGGCGCAAGAGAATCCAACGTGGGGCTACACGCGCATCCGTGTCGGGCTGCAGCACCTCGTCGCCCGAAACACCATCAAGGCCATCCTCCAGAATCACGGCATCGAACCTGCTCCGCAGCGCCGCACGAAGACGTCGTGGAAGACGTTTCTGGCGGCACATTGGGACGGCTTGGCGCCCGCGGACTTCTTCGCCGTCGAGGCCCGACATGGCGTGGGCTCGTTCGCTACGTCGTCTTCTTCGTCATGAAGCTCAAGACGCGGACCGTCGAGATTTCTCGCCTTACGCGAGTCAAACCGAACGAAGGTTGGAGGAGCCAGATGGCCAGGAATCTAACGGACCCGCATGACGACGTTCTCAAAGGCGTGCGCTACTTAATTGTCGACAGAGACACGCTGTACACGGCCGCCAAGGAATCTGCTGTGCGACAGTGATGTGCAACTCGTGGCCGCGGTGCACTTTCATCCCACCGACGGCTCCTTGTTCGCGGGCACCAGCGAAGGCGTTCTCCCAACGCCTCGATCGACACGGCGGCCCGCGCGTCTCCGATGCCTTGTTCGAGCAGCAAATCACGGCACTCGTCGTCGATCCGCGCGGTGAGACGCTGTTCGCGGTAAGCTCCGCCGGCCTTCGGTCAGTGGATTTGGCAACTGGAAAACTGCTCGACCTCCAGGTGCACGGTCAGGCCAAGAATATTCGAGCGCTGGCCATCAGCCATGACGGTCAACTTCTAGCCGGTGCCCCGAACGACGCTGAGGGCCAGGTCTATCTGTGGCGGACGGGATGGCGAGAGTGGCTCGTTGAAGCATGCGGACGGCTCACAGACGACGAAGTGTTTCAGTTCCAGCCGCAGCTACCTGCGGTCAGCGTGCGCACATCGCGTGCGGAACGCAGCGTTACAACGGTGACGCGCGTTGGCGCAGCCGCTCTGGAAGGCGCGCCATGACAGCCAGTTGTCGGCAGAACACGGTCCAGCGCCTTGACCTTCGGCAAAACCAGTCGCACGTGATTTTTCGGTTGAAGCGCGACCCCGTACTGTCCAAGCGTTAACGACAGGCGAAAGTCATAGTCGAAATAGCGGTGCCCGTAGCGGTGCCCATTCACGGCGGATTCGGGCGGTGTCTGGCGGACCGAGGCGGCAGAACCATTAGAAAAAACGCAAATTCTGGTGTATTTTCAAGTCACTTTCAGGTCTGCAAAACCTCCACCCCCGGTTCAAATCCGGGCGGCGCCTCCAAATTCATTAGCCTGACTTTCGCAGTTCGAGGGGGGACTGCGCGGAAAGTCCTTTAGATTCA
>JBDTVS010000035.1:0-9234 GCA_040007095.1 Acidobacteriota bacterium | reverse complement strand
TTCTGAGACACGACACTAGCTGGGGCGCGATCCGCTCAGGTCGACTCACTCCCGACACATCGCCTACCCCGATTGTGATGTTGTCCTGCCGGTCAGCGGATGCCGGCGTCCGGGCCGATCTGGTTGATCCGGTCCACCACCGCAAATGCCGCAGCCCTCGGTCGGCCCGCCGCCGATAGAGGAGGCGAACACGATCGGACGATGCCCCCGATTGAGCCCGCGCGCGATCCGATCGACGACGATCTGCGTGGCGGATCGAAAACGCGCCTGCGGTGTTGATGATGAACATCGTCATACACCAGTGCACGGGTCGAGCATACCTGCCTCGGGACGACCTTTTCGCAGAACCGTGCAAAAGGACGATCCGTTTGAATTAGACTTCCTGCTCACGCGTTTCTCGGCGTTCGTGACGACCAGCGCGTTCCTTGCGGATGAGACCCCGACTGAGCGTTGTCGTGCCCGTGCGGGACCCTGCCTATGGCGGTGGCCTCCTGCATCGTGCGCAGATCTTCTTCAACGCTTTCGTTTCGCTCGCGCGCCGGCATGCGCTTGGCTGCGAGATTGTCGTGGTGGAGTGGAATCCGGTCAAGGACGCACCGCGATTTCGCGAGTTGCTGTCGTGGCCGAAATCACTCGGCCCGGTCACCGTGCGCTTCATCGACGTCCCGGCCGCGGTGCACGACCGGCTGCCGAACGCGCAGCACGTGCCCTTCATGAACACGAGGGCCAGGAATGTCGGTGTGCGTCGTGCGCGAGGAACGTTCATCCTGGTCACCGGCGCCGACGTCGTCCCCAACGGCCGCTTGATCCAGCTCCTCGCCCATGCACCACTTTCGGAGCGCACGTTTTACCGGATCGACCGGCGCGATCTGAGCCATGACTTGCCGGCCGGTTGGCCGCCCCTCTGCCAACTCGCCCTCTGCAGGTGTCAGGACGTGACCGTCCATACGTATTACGGTTCGATACGGGAATGCCGGACGTGGCACCCGCTCGCATGGCCCGAGATCAGGCGACGTCACCAGGCTGTGCTGCAGGAGTACCAGCGTCACCTTCACCAACCGACCTACCTGGGACGCACCGACGCGTTCGGTGCGGATCGATTGATCATTCCGGCCGATGGCCTTCATCGTAACGGCTCGGGTGAATTCTTCCTGATGCATCGCGACCGGTGGCACGACCTGCGGGGCTACACGGAGCTGCCGACTCGCGGACACGGCGACTCACTCATGTGCTGGACGGCCGCCAGCGCAGGTCTTGAGCAGGTCATTCTGCGTCCTCCAGCTCGCCTGTTCCACCAACTTCACGACCGCGCCGCCGCGAGCCGTTGGCCGGCCACGGATTGGAGGCCTTGGTACGCCCGCTATCTGGAATGCCGTCGCACCGGCGACGCGTTAATCACCAACGCGGACGACTGGGGCTTGCGCGATGAAGCCCTGCCGGAATGGACCGTTGACGACTCTTCGCGTGTTGCTGTCGGAGCCCCTTCATGACGACATTGTTTTGCCTGCGGCCGGCTACCCGCAATATCGGCAACGACATCATCAACCGGGCCACGACCGATCTGCTCGTCGCCGTCTTTGGCGCCGAGACCTCCATCGTCAACATCCCGGCGCTCGCCGGTCCTCAGGAGGGAGGCCTCACGGCTCGTCAGATCTACGATATCAACCGCCTGGCCGACGGCGTCGTCATCGGCGGAGGCAACCTCTTCGAGAACGGACAGCTGACCGTCGACGAGCACGCGCTCGGTGCGCTTCGGCGCCCGATGCTCCTCCTGGGACTGGCGCACGGGAGGATCTACGGCCGCGATGGCTCGCTCGTGCATCGCACCGATGCGATGCCTCCGCACGTGATTCGCCGACTGGTTGAGTGCTCGGTGCTGACGTTGGTGCGGGACCACGGCACTCAGGAGATCTTACGTGAGTTGGCGATCCCCAGCGTCGAAGTAGGCGGCTGCCCCACCCTGTTCATGCCGCCGAATCCTGCTGGCTGGACCGCTGGCGATCGCGTGATGATCTCGGTGCGCCACCCCGACCGCATGAGTATTTCTCCACCGCTCCAGCGTCGTGTGGCTGACGATGTGCGCGGCCTGATCGCGGCCCTGCAGGCGGCGTTCGGTGGGCCGATCGTCCTCGCCTGTCACGACTACGCCGATCTCGAATTCGCGGCGGCGTTTACGGACGCGGCGTCGATCTATTTCGATGACGTGGAGCGCTATATCGATGCCCTGCGCCGGTGCCGCCTCAGCGTGTCGTACCGCCTGCACGCGTTCCTGCCCTGCCTGGCGTTTGGGACCCCGTCGATCCATCTTTCCTATGACGAGCGCGGCCGAGCGGCGGTGGCGACCGCCGGCATGGGCGAATGGGACATCGACATGACCCGGGACACCTGCGTCGTCGACGCCGTGATGACCCGTGCCCGGCAGATCGAGCGATATCAGGGATTGCGTTGCCAAAGCGCGGAAACCATTGCCGGACTGCGTGAGATCACCATCGCGGGCTTGCGGCGGTTTGCGACCGCCGTCGCACAACCGAGGCCGTAGGAGAGACGTCATGGGCCAGGCCGTCGAGCAGCGCGCCCGGTTGCGCGGCACGTTCCTTCGCAGGCGCGCCGGCGACGTCGACACGTCCATCGACTGGCGCGGTCGCGTCGTCGAAGAGATCGTGAAGAGCGTCGACGCGATCGCCGGCCGCCAAGCGGCGCGAACGATCGAGTCCGAAGGGGTCGAGAAGCTCCATACCGTCATCGATGCACGCGACGTCGCCCTCTTGCGCGAGCACGTGGTCGAAACGCTGCGGCATGATCTGTTGCGGCTGGCGATCCGCGTCGCCCGTACGGTGCTCGGGTGGCGCCACGAGTTCTACGTCGACGACTATCTCATCTTGCGCGTCAATTTTCCCTACGATGTCGCGCGCCGCGCGGACGCGTCGGCGGAAAACCCAGGGATAGGGCGCGTCAGTCCAACGATGCGTCAGCTGGCGATGGCTCGGCGAGTGGTCGACCCCGTCTTCGATCCCAGGGGCTATCACAACGGCCACCCGGCCGCAGCCTGGGCACACGGACCTCATCGCGACAGCTGGAACGGTCACTCCAAGGACGGCATCAACATCTGGTGGGCCATCTCCACGGTCCCGGCGGAGGCCGGCATGGTTCTCTACCCGGAACTCGACGAGGTGGAGCTTTCGTGCGATCCGCGTTCGGGCTACCTCCGGAGTGGCTATCTACTACCGAAACCCACGTTCGCTCCGTTGGCAGCGGGCGAGATGCTCGTGTTCGATCCCGAAGTGCTCCATGGCACGCATCTCAACGTCACCGATGACACCCGCGTGGCCCTATCGATACGGTTGAACATCAAGGAGCCCAGGTTCGATCCGGCCTGCTTCTACGCGCGCGAATTCTGGCGCCGCGCCAGTGCCATCGAGGCGAATGCATTCGGCGAGGTCCTGCACCTCAAGCGCGAGGACCATCTGGCGCCGCCCCGCGTGTCGTCGCCGATTCGACCGCCGCCACGTCCTCACGCGACCGTCGCGGTAACTCCCTCGTCTGTCGCAGCGGTGATGATCGGCCCCTCGGCTCTCGTGCCGGATGGACAGCGTCTTGTGGCAGAACTGACGGATCAGCGCGTCTTGATCGTTCGTGCGGGTGGCGTGCTACACGCCTTCCCGACTGCCTGCCCACACAACGGCGTGGATCTGTCCGACGGCGCCATCGACGGCATCGCGCTGTATTGTCCGGGTTGTGGTGTCGCCTTCGACCTCGGCAGCGGACGGTGCCGCTCGAAATCACTGAGGCTGCGGCCGATTGGCGTGAGAGAAGAAGGTGGCCACATTCTGCTGAACGGGGAAGATCACGCGTCAGCCTGAGCTCGGTTGGCGCCTGCCCGATTTGACGTGAGGTTGCGGCATGTGACTCCCGTGGTCTCCAAAGCCGCTAGCCTGGCCGGTCGGCCACTTGTCGGAGCCCACAAATCGAGGGGTGATTCCTCCGAGTCGGGGCTGGCATGCGCTGCGTGCAGGCTCTGGTCCATGGGCCGAACCATGGCGGACTGACGAATGCTTCCCCAACACGAGAGCATTGGCGATAGGATCACCCCTGTGACAATCGTCGGTCCTTCGTGCCGATCGGCTGAGCGCGAAACGATCCCCAGTGATGACCCGACCGCCGAACACGACCAGCTGACCAAGAGTTCCCGGGAAGTAAAGTCGAGGAACCTCACCTACCTCCCATTCCACAACCTGCGGGTGATCGAGCGCTGCATAGCGGAGGTTGTGGATGACGGTGTGCCCGGCATCTTCCTGGAGGCGGGAGTTGCGCTCGGCGGTTCTGCCATCGCGATCGCATCGCGCATGCCGGAGGAGCGAGAATTCCACGGCTACGACGTGTTCGGCATGTTTCCGCCGCCGGGCGCTCGCGATGGCGCGGCGCGGCAGGATCGCTACCGCGAGATCGCATCGGGCCTTGCAAACGGAATTGGGGGAGACCGCTACTACGCCTACGAAGGTGATCTCTTCCAGAAGGTGGCCGCAGCATTCGCCTCCTTCGGATTGGCGGTCGATGGATGCCGCGTCGTTCTCCATCAGGGCCTCTTCGAGGAGACGCTTGAGCTCCGCGGTGTCCAGGTTGCGTTCGCCCACATCGACTGCGGGTGGTACGACTCGATGAAGCTCTGCCTGGAACGCATCTATGAGGCCATGTCGCCCGGCGGCTTCATAGTCTGCGACGACTACTACGGCTTCGAAGGAGCGGCTCTCGCCGTCGACGAGTTTCTCATGGCTAATCCCGACGTCGGCAGGATCGAGCCGGAGCGGCCGCCACGATCGGATTCGAACCTCGTGCTACGGCGGCGTGCCGGCCCCTAGAATGACCCTCTGTCAAAATCGTCGCGCCCCTTCTTATCAACAACTTGCGGCGGATCGCCCGATCGGCGAGCTTTCTGGGAAGCCCTCCGTTTTGCTCCAGTTTTCTCTGGTGTCCCTGCGGGACCTCACGTCGGGGGAACTCGCGCCGCAACGCTCTCCTGGCCAGGGTTGACGCGGAGCCGCAACAACAGTGCCAGCTGAAGGACGGATGGCTCAGCAACGTGGCCCACGCCAGTTGCCGATCACAGTCCGCACAGCCACGACCGAACCGGGGAATTTTCCGCACGCTGCGAAAACTGCGCGGTCCAGTGCCGTGTGGACGCCTTGGCACCAGCAGGCATGCATCTGCGCGAGCGATCGGTGGGTGCGGCGCCGTCGTTTCGTCTCACCGAGGCAGGCATGACAGGTAGACGTTTTGGAGGTGAACGACGACGAGGGGCGATGGCGGCGGCGGGTCGCTGTCGCCAGTGTTCACGGCGCCGCATTTGCATGGAAGGCTCGTGATATGGAGCGTCGAACGCCGGTTGCCGCCGCGGGCTTTGTGCACGTGGTGTTGATGGTTGCGGTGGCGGCTGTCGCGCTGCCGTTGCCAAGGTTGCGGACTCAGGAGTTCACGTTGCCGGAGGACGCGCGTTTCCAGGTGGCGTACGTGCCACCGGTTCCTCGCGTTCCGGCAGCGCTGGTGGGCGCCGACATTGCGCGCCGGTTCAGCGACCCGATCGTGTTCGTGATCGGTGAAGTCAGATCACCCGGCGTCGTGGAGCTCCGTCAGACGTCGTCGTTTGCCGAAGTACTCTTCCTCGCTGGTTCACTGACAGTGGCGGCCGGACGTAGAGTGGTCGTCCTACGGCCGGGCCAGGGACCAACCGCCAAGGTTACGTTGCCCGGCGCGGCCGGCGCGCTGGTTATCGCCGGATCCCTTGATCACCCGCCATCGTTGTCGGATGGGGACACGGTTTACATTCCTCCTGCTGACGTGTTCGCCGTGCTCGGCGAGGTGCGGCAGCCGGGCGTGTACATTCTAGATGCCACGACGTCTGTGATAAAGGCAGTGGCGTTAGCCGGTGGACTCGCCGAGCATGGGTCCAGACGTCAGTTCACCATTCTTCGCGTGATTGACGGAGAGCGCGTCGCCCTTGGAGCGGCCGCGACCGACGTCATAGTGCCCAACGACATTGTCCGCGTCCACCGGGGATTGTTCTGAGGGGTCAGTGACACCTGAATCGTGCCGCGCCCCTGCATGGCGTGACCTGCATTCACCAACAGATGCCGATGGTTCCCACGGCATGAGTGACGAAGCGTTCGAGGATTGAGCGCGGATGCTTCTCGATGAGATAGTGACTCGCACGCCCGCATGCAGCGCAGACGAGCCAGGAGTGTGCGCGCATGGCACACGCCACGGCGCGGCGACCGGCGCAGTCTGCCCCACCTCAAATAACCAGACGCAAGGTCCGCAGGCGCTCTCGCAGGGCCTGGGCGTCGATCGGCTTGGTGAGATACGCATCGCACATCCCGTGAAACGCGGCCATCACCGCGTCGATGTCGCCGAGCGCTGTGGTCGTGACGACCTTCACGTGGTGTTTCCACGGAACGGCCGCCGATTCTTCCAACTCCCGGATCTTCACCAACGCGGTCTGCCCGTCCATTTCGGGCATCATGATGTCCATGCAAATCAGGTCGTAGGCGTGTCCCTGCGCCATCGCCGCCTTGAACGCGTCGATGGCCTCGACACCGTTCACGGCAACGTGAGATTCGCCGTACGGAGACAGCAGCCGCTGCAGGAAAAGCCGGCAGGTGAAATCGTCTTCGACAATCAGCGTACGCATCAGACCGGTCCTTTCGTCGTTTCCTGAACGTTTCGCCGTGACCTACCGAATGTGCTCGAGACGGACTGGAACTCGAGCAGATGTCCTTCGAGCGATGGCAGACGGGCCGCCGCCTTGCGCAGGTCCCCCGCGAAACAGGCTTGTTCGATCTCGTCGGCGGAGGCGGCGACCGCCACTGCCGACACCGTCGCGGCCGCCCCCTTGAGCGAGTGAACCTGGCGCTGCGCGCTGCGCTCGTTGCCTTGCGCAATCTGCGTTTTGAGGGCCGCCCGCTGCCTCGGCGCGTCCTCGAGAAACGTGGCAATGACGCTCGCGCACAGTTCACGGTCGCCCATCAGACGTCGCCGTAACGAATCGACGTCGAATATCGAGGTGGTGTCGCTCGAGGCCGCGATCCAGCGATCGAGAAGTTCGCTCAGCTGCCGTTGCTCGATCGGCTTCGCCAGGTAGTCGCTCATGCCGGCGGCGAGGCACTTCTCGCGGGCGCCTTGCATCGCGTTCGCGGTCAGCGCCAGCAGAGGGATGTTCGCATTCTCGGGTCCGGCGTCGCCGGCGCGAATGCGCCGCGAGGTCTGATATCCGTCCAACTTCGGCATCTCGCAGTCGAGCAGCACAAAGTCGAATCGGGCGGCCTTGAGCGCCTCGAGGGCGTCGACGCCATCGCAGACCGCGTCCGCCGTGTAGCCGAGCCTCGACAACATGGCCTTGGCGACCACCCGATTGGTCGGGTCGTCGTCGGCCACGAGAATGTGGACGTTGCGCGGCACGGTCGGCGCACGCGGCCCGATGAGCAACGGACGCGCCTCATGATCGGCGGCCCCGAGCGCCCGCTCGATTGCGGTGTGCAGTTGCCGTTCGGCAATCGGTTTCCGCACGAACCCGGACACGCCGGCCGCTGACAGACGCTCAGCGCCGACCGCCGCGCCGAGTGGACTCATCAGCAGAATGCGTGGATGGCTCAAGTAGTCGTCGCCGGTGATCATCCGGGCAAGCGTCTCGACCTCGATTCCCTGTGGATCAAGGTCGAGGAGGACGATGCGGAACGGATCGTTGAGGGCCGCCGCCCGATGGAGCGCACTCAGCGTCGCGCTCGCGTCGGCGGCATCCTCACAACGGGCTCCCCACGCTTCGAGGAGCGACTGGACGAGCGACCGGTTGGCCTTGTGCGAGTCGACCACGAGGACTTTGACGGCGGGCAGCGTGCGCCCGATCTGCGATGCCGCGCCCGCCGGCTGCTTGTCGAGCTTGGCGGTAAACCAGATGGTCATGCCAAGACATTTTTCGCTGTCGATCCCGACCTGCCCACCCATCAACTCGTCGAGCTCCTTCGCAATGGCCAGGCCGAGACCGGTCCCTCCGTACTTCCTCGTCGTCGAGCCGTCGCCTGCACGAAGGGCTGGAAGATCAACGCCGCCTGCTCGGGATCGATGCCAATCCCGGTGTCGGAGACCGTAAACCGCACCAGAGCGGCAGCGGAGTCCTCCCAGTCGAGCGACACTCGAACCGCCACCTCGCCGCTGGCCGTGAACTTGACGGCGTTGTCGACCAGGTTGAGAAGAATTTGATGAACGCGGCCCGGATCGCCTCGCAGCGCGGACGGCGTCTCCGGCGTCACGTGACAGGTGAACGGCAATCTCTTCTGAAGCGCCTTGTAGGCGACCACCTCCGCGACCTTCTCGACCGTCGCGCGCAGATCGAAGTCGATGGTTCGAGCGTCAGCTTTCGCGCCTCGATCTTCGAGAAGTCGAGGAGCCCGTTGAGGAGTTCGAGCAGCGTCTTGCCGCTCGACCGTACGATGTCGGCGTACTGCCGCTGCTCTGCGGTCAACGGCGTATCGAGGAGCAGCGACGCCATGCCGATCACGCCGTTCATGCGGGTCATCTGAGCAAAGAGATGGCCAACGCGCCAACAGGCCCTTCTTCCCGCGTGGTTCGTGTGTCTGTGCCAGGTGTCGGGTCGGCAGCGGCCAGGCGCATGCGTCAGACACGCACGCTGATGGTGGCCGCCGATCCGCTGAGGACCATCCGGACGACCCTGGGATGCACGCGCCGATCTCGCAGAGCATTGCGGTCCCGCGTCATCAGCACGGAGTCGCTTGGCGGCGTCACATCCGTGCCGCGCGGTGGATGATGACCCGCAGGGGATCCTTGACGGTCCCCTGGCGAAAGTTGCTGATGCACTCGACAAAGCGGGCGGTCACTTCGTAGCCACGCGTCACGAGCAACGCTCCAGTCTTCATCCTGAGGTCTTCAGCCAACACCATCCCTACCCTCAGTCCCGCGAGCGACAGCTCGCGTATCTCTTCTTTGGCGCTGCCGGCGCCGCGAATGGCATCGAGCGCACGGAGCACGGCGGGGTCGTACTGTTCGGTGCGTCCGCGCATGATATCGAGCGAATGCGAACGCGTATTCCCTTGCGTCTCGAGCACATCGAAATCGGACGCGACTTTGAGCAGCTGCGCGCCGCGGCGCACCAGGTCTTGATCCGGATCTGTCGAACTAGGCCCAAAATAAGCGCGTTTGCGGGTCGGCGGGCGAGGCGAATCGCAGAGA
>JBDTVS010000034.1:0-61356 GCA_040007095.1 Acidobacteriota bacterium | reverse complement strand
TGCAGCCAGACTTTCACCACGGGCTGCCTGTGGCGCATCAATCATGAAAGACGCGCGTCGAGTCGATGTAGGATTGCTGCCGAACCACGGCATTACCGGCCGCTTTGCTTGCGCCCGGGGAGGCACTTCATGCAGAACCGCACACGTTTCCTGTTGAAATCGGCCGGGGCTGTTTCTTTGCTCGCGCTCCTCGTCTTCCCGCTGACCGCGGCCTCGTCGAAAGCGAAGCCGGAGGAGGTCGGGCTCTCGTCCGAGCGCCTGACGAGGATCCACACCGCGATCCAGCACCATATCGATGCCGGAGACATCGCCGGCGCCGTGACCCTGGTCGGCCGCAAAGGCCGTCTCGCTCACCTGGAGGCTCAAGGCGTGATGGACCTTGCGTCGAAGAAGCCGATGTCCACCGACACCATCTTCCACCTCGCCTCGATGACCAAGCCGATTGCCGGCGTCGCGATTCTGATGCTGATGGAGGAGGGGAAGCTGCGCTTGACCGATCCGGTCTCGAAGTACATCCCCGAGCTCAAGACGCTCACCGTCGCCGTACCGATGGAGGCAGGTCCGGGGCAGGGCCCGGCGGCCGGACGAGGCGCTGAGCCCAAGTTCTACAGAGTGCCGGCCGCTCGAGAGATCACGATCAGGGACCTGTTGACGCACACGTCGGGTCTGGTCAGCGGCGGCATCAGCGCGACGGAAGCGGCGAAGATGCCCCGCAAGCCCACCGACACGCTGGCCGACTACATCCCGCGCCTCGCCGCGGTGCCGCTGGCCTTCCAGCCCGGCTCACGCTGGACCTACAGCCCCGGCGCCGGCTTCGACACACTGGGACGCGTCGTGGAAGTGATCTCGGGTCAGACCTTCGACGCGTTTCTCCGGCAGCGCATCTTCGACCCGCTCGGGATGAAAGACACGTTCTTCTATCCTCCAGACGATCGACTGCCGCGGGTCGCGACCATCTACCAGCGGACGCCGGAGGGATTGACGAAGGCGCCCGATCAACGCGTGACGCCGAACAAATACTTTTCGGGCGGCGGCGGCCTGATGAGCACCGCTGAAGACTATCTGCAGTTCGGACAGATGCTGGTCAACGGCGGCCAGTTGAACGGGAAGCGGTTGCTCAGCCCGACCACGGTCGAGTTGATGTCGTCGATCCATGTGAAGGACTCATTCCCGGGCCGGCCTGCCGGGCGCAGCTGGGGACTTTCGGTGCAGGTGATTTCGGATCCGATTGCGGCGGCCATGCGCGTCTCGCCGGGCAGCTTTGGATGGGACGGCGCATTCGGCACGCACTTCTGGGTCGATCCCAAGGAGAAGATGGTCGGTCTGCTGATGGTCCAGACGTCCAATCGCGACACCGACCGCGACTTCGAGAACGCGATCATGCAGGCGATCGTGGAATAGTCAGAATAGAAACATCAGTCTCGACACAGAGCTCGTGGAGCCCGCAGAGAGGCCGGTCTCCTGGATCGAACCACGAAGGGCACCAAGACCACGAAGCCGTTCTCCAACGCGAAGAAGAAGTCTTTGTGCTCTTGGTGTTCTTTGTGGTTCAAAACACTCTCTGGGCGCGATCCACAGACTGCACGTCTTCCATTTCCCGTCGAATGCTGTAGTCCGGCCAGCACTCTAAACCCTCCGACCCGAGCGCCAGCACACCGGGCGTCGCAGCAACCGGCGCGACGAACTTCGGGTCCAGCATCTTCGCGATCTGGTCGCGCACGTCTTCGAGGTGAAAACGCGTCGCGCGGTCGGCGACCTTCATCAGCGCGTTGCGCACGGATTGGTCCAACGCGCGGAGCTCACCCCGTGCCAGCGGTCGGCCGTCGTCGGTCGCTGGTTGGCGGCCGTTGAGCTTATCGCCCATGATGCCGAGGTACGCCCGCTGGAGGTTCCGGCGATACGGATCGATCCGCACCGACTCGCGATCGAGCTCGCTCCAGACGCCTTTGCGCACGTCGGCGAGAAAATCAGTCGGACGGTACGCGGTGCTGCCGTCCAGCGCTTCCTGTTCGACGAGTCGGCCGATGCGAGACCCCGTCAGCAGAGAAGCCAGGACGCGCTGCTGACTCGTTCTGATGCGATCGAGCACGCCGGTCGGCTCGATGCGCCGCAGGATCTCAGGCTTGACGAAGTACATCGGCGTCGTGAACGCATAGGTGGAGAGAAACTGCACGGCCTGCGCCTGTCGCGCACGCGACACGGGCGTGAATCTCGGTCCTGCCTGGCCCGAGACTTTTTGCTGCGACTCGCTCCCGCCCACGATCGCGGTCACGTGGTTCATCTCCAGCACCCACTGGCCCAGTAGCCGCCCGTAGGTCTCCTCCAAATCGTCATACGGCTCGCCAGGCCTTGTCGTCGCGCCCAGCAGCATGTTCGAGACGCGCTCGAGGTTCTTCAGACCCATCGTCGTCGACTTCACGGCGTCGGCGTCGCCGACGGCTTCGGTCAGGTCGCCGGGATCAGACCCGGCGGCATCCGCCGTGGAAAACCGCAGCCATGGCGTCGCGTCCTGTTGCCGGGCCCATTCGTCGAGCGTCTTCTTCTCCTCGTCTGGCGTTCGGGCGCCGGGGATTGGCTTGTAGCCCCACATCGTGGCCCAGCGATCGTAGGGCCCGATTCGCGGAATGAGGTCCGCCGGGTCGATGTGATCCTCGGGCTGCGCCACATAGTTGAAGCGGGAGTAATCCATCAGGCTCGGAGTGTGTCCCATCTTCTTGACCCACGCGCGATCGCGTACCTTGTCGGCGGGGTACAACGAGCTCGCCTTCATGTTGTGCTGGAAGCCGAGCGTGTGGCCGACCTCGTGCGCCGTGACGTAGGCGAGCAATTGGCCCATCAGGTCGTCGGACAGCGGCAGCTTGGCCGCGCGCGGATCGAGCGGGCCGACCTGCACGAAGTACCAGTCGCGAACCAGGTTCATCACGTTGTGATAGAACTGGATATCCGACTCGAGGATCTCCCCGGTGCGCGGGTCCGAGATGTGGGGCCCCGACGCGTTTTCTGTGGTCGACGGCAGCCAGCGGATCACCGAATAGCGAGCATCTTCCGGGCTCCACTCCGGATCCTCCGCCTTGGTCGGCGCATCCTTCGCGAGAATCGCGTTCTTGAAACCGGCCGCTTCGAACGCCTCCTGCCAGCTCTCGATGCCGCGCTTGAGATACGGCACCCACCTGGTCGGCGTGGCCGGGTCGATGTAGTAGACAATCGGTTTCACTGGTTCGGAGATCGTGGCGTTGGGCTCTTTCTTCTCCAACCGCCACCTGGCGATGTAGCGCCGGCTTTGCGCGCGATGCTCGTCCCTGCCGTAGTCGGTTTGCCGGACATTGAAGTAGCCGACGCGCTCGTCGAACAGCCGCGGCTGCATCGGCTTCTCTGGCAGCTTGACCATGCTGTAGTGCATGACGACGCTGGAACTGCCAGGCCGGGCGGCGTTCGCGTTGCCAGGACCGTTCTGGACTTGCACGCCGGTCGAATACGTGTGCGTCGCTTCCACCTCGAGGTTCTGCGGAAAAGAGACGGCGCGTTCGACAAACGAGCGCGTGGCGTCAAAGGTGTTGGCGCGCACGCGCGCCCTGGCGCTGAACTCGGGAACCTCGGTCGTAAACAGCCGTGTCACCTCGATCACCGGGGCATCGTCTTTGCCTACCGCCTCGACGTTGAATGCCATCAGGATCGCGTCGTTGTTCGCCGCTTCGACAGCCTTCGAGATCGGCTGCGAGGGATCGGCGACGATGTCGTATGAGATATTGCGAAGGAAGACGCGATTGTTGCGCCGTTCCCACCGCACGACCCGGTTGCCCGCCGCCTGACCGCCCTGGCCGACGCCCAGCGTCGTTCTGGAGATCTGGCTGACCCACAGAAACTCCTTGCCCAACTCGGCCTTCGGTATCTCGTAATAAAGGCGCTCGCCGATCCTGTGCACCGTGAACACGCCGGTGTCGGATTTCGCCTCCTTCGTAATCACGCGGTCGTAGGGCCTCGGTTCGGGCGTCGCCGGGCGTTCCGGCGCCGGCGCGGCTGGCGTCGCGGCTGGAGCTTGAGGTGGCGGAGGATCCTGGACCGCGAAGGTCGGAACCGTTCGTGCGAGAACGCCGAGGGCACAAACGGCAGAGACGCCGAGACGACGCAGCGTTGTCCGTGTCATTGGGGATGACCTTTCGTGAACACGTTGAAGCGATCGAGTGGCGGCTACAGCTATAGCCGGTTTGGCCGGCACGGGCAAATGAAAAAACACTCTGCAGCAGGCAGGAAGCCCGCTCGTGTAAGATTCCGGCTCGCATGGCCGACCTCGACGTTCCCGTGCTCATCGGCGGCGGCAGCCTGGTCGGGATGTCGACGCGCTGCTGCTCTGTCATCACGAGAACCGACGCAACTCCCGTGCACGTCCCTGGACACGCGCACCGCACGTGTGGCTCGACCGAAACGGTGAGAGAATCTCATCGCCGCGCAATTGCCGCTCGACGTCGACGCATCTGGTTGGCGCTGCCGGACTGACCGATCCGGACGGCACGTGTTGCGTTCAGTACGGCCTCGAGCCAGGAGGAGCGGTGCTGGTGCGGCCCGATGGATTCGTCGGATGGCGCGCGAGCGACGCGGAGCTGGCGTCGGCGGAAACGGTGACGCGGGCGTTGGCGACGCTGTTGGGCAACGCTCACGTTCGCGACAAAGGAGATGGACGATGAGGAAGTTCGCTGCCGTTGGCTTGACGCTGGTGCTCGCGACCACGATTCTGGCCGTCGCCCAGACGCGAAAGACGCTGGACATTTATCTGATTGACGTCGAGGGCGGGAACGCGACGCTGTTCGTGTCGCCATCGGGCGAGTCGCTGCTGATCGATACCGGCAACGGCGGCGCGGCGGCGGTGCGCGACGGCGACCGCATCATGGCGGCGGTGAAGGACGCCGGCCTCAGCCAGATCAACCATCTGATTACGACGCATTGGCACGGCGACCATTTCGGGGCCATGGAGAACGTGGCCGGCCGTATCCCCATCCGCGAGTTCCTCGATCACGGCGCGAACGTGCAGCCCGGCGGAGCGATCGACGAGTTTCTCCAGAAGACCTATCCCGCGCTGTATGCCAAGTCGAAGCACACCGTCGTCAAACCGGGCGACAAGGTGGCAATCGCCGGCCTCGAATGGCACATCGTCGCCGCGGGGGGCGAGGCGATCAAGACGTCGCTCCCGGGCGCCGGAAAGCCGAACCCCTACTGCGCCGCGTTCAAACCTCAGGACGTCGACCGCACCGAGAACGCGCAGTCGGTCGGCAGCCACATCACTTTCGGCAAGTTTCGCGTGCTGCACATGGGCGATCTGACGGTGAACAAGGAGTTCGATCTCATGTGCCCGACCAATCGCCTGGGCACCGTGGATCTCTGGGTGGTGTCCCACCACGGACAGGCGATCTCGAATTCCGAGGTGTTGGTGCACGCGATTCAGCCGCGGGTCGCCATCCTCAACAACGGCACGCGCAAGGGTGGCCAGCCGGACGCCATGAAGATCATCCATTCGGCGCCGCGGCTGCAGGACCTCTGGCAGCTGCATTTCTCGCAGCTGAGCGGACAGGAATACACCGTGCCGGGCATGTTCATCGCCAATACCGTCGACGATCAGCCGGCGTCGCTCCCGATTGCCGCGATCGTCGCGCCGGCGCCTGGAGCGGGCGCGCCGCCCGCGCCGGTGCACAACGGCACCGCCTATTGGATCAAGGTCTCCGCCGAGCAGGACGGTTCGTTCACCGTCACCAACGCGCGCAACGGATTCTCCAAGACCTACAAGGCAGGAACGTAGGGAAAACCGTCGAGCATTCATCGACGAACAAGGTCTCGTGGACTGTGCCGAACACCGGCAGAGCTGAAAGGCAACCACGAAACTACGAAAACGAGAGGAAGACGTTCGAAAAAGCTCTCCAGCTGTTCGAGAGCCGCACGGCGCCGCTTTCAGCCATTCGTCATTGAGGTTCGCCCATCGACGTCAGCTGCGCGCCGGGCCGGCCGGTTTCGACAACGAACGTGGCGCGCGTTTCGATCGGCGCGTCCGGCCTCGAGACGTAGGGCAGCGTGCGATAGTCGCTCGTCAGCTGGGAAGGCGTGAGCGTGCAGCGGACGTAGCCGCGGCGGTTGTTGTAGAACTTGAAGTGAGGGTTCAGCGCGAGCGCGTCGGCTCTCGTCGATTCGTCGCCGTCGCCGCCCGATGAAATCGCCGTTCCGATCAGCTCGGTTCCGACCGTCGGCGAAGAAGGATCGTTGAAGTCCAGTTTCAGATCCGCGACCCAGTTCGAGTGGATGTCGCCGGTCAACACGATCGGATTCGCGGGCCGAGCTTCTGCCAGGAAGCGCATCAAGCGCGTGCGCGATTGGACGTAGCCGCTCCAGTTGTCCATCGAGAACGTGCGCGCGTCGCCCGACAGCTGCACGAGCGGAGAGATCAGGACCTGATTCGCGACCAGATTCCACTGCGCCGCCGACGCCCGCATGCCGTCCATCAACCACTGTTCCTGCTGAGCTCCCATGATGCTGCGCGCCGGGTCGATCGCCTCGTCGCAGAGCGGCTTGCGGCCGCCGCCGCACGAGAGTCCCGAGCGGTACTGGCGCGTGTCGAGGACGTGAAGCTCGGCCAGGCGGCCGAAGCGCAGCCGCCGGAACAGCCGCAGGAAGGGGCCGGACGGGAGCGACGAACGTCGCAGCGGCATGAACTCGTAGTATGCCTGGTAGGCGGCGGCGCGGCGGCGGAGGAACGCCTCGGCCGACAAGTCGCCAGGCGCCGTATCGCCCGCGTAATCGTTTTTTACTTCGTGATCGTCGGAGGTCACGACAAACGGGAACAGCGCGTGTGCGGCTTGCAGGTCGTCATCCGCCTTGTAACTCGAATACCGCGCCCGGTACTGATCGAGCGTCATGAGCTCACCGCCCACTTCCTGCAGCCGTACTGCTCTCTCCCGGCCCATGGTGCCGGTTTCGTAGATGTAGTCGCCAAGGTGCACGACGAGATCGAGATCTTCCTCCGCCATCCGGCGGTAGGCCGTGAAGTAACCGGTCTCGTAGTTCTGGCAGGAGACGAAGGCGAACCGGAAATGATCGAGCGCCGTGTTCGCCGCCGGTGCCGTTCGCGTACGGCCGATCGCGCTGACTTCGCCGCCGGCCGTGAATCGGTACCAGTAGTGCCGGCCGGGCCGCAGGCCGTCGACTTCCGCGTGCACCGAGTGCCCGAGCTCGCCGACCGCCAGTTGCGACCCCTTGCGGACGATTCGCCGGAAACCGTCGTCTTCCGACACCTCCCAGTGAACTGCCACCGGGCGAGCCGTGGCGCCGGACTGTTCCAAGACTTGCGCGTCGAGGCGTGTCCACAGGACGACGCCGTCGGGCAGCGGATCGCCCGATGCGACGCCGGATCTGAAAGGGCTCTCGTGAAAATGCGGCGCTCGCTCGCCACCGAAGGCGGGCAGCGAACCGAGCGCCACGGCCGCCGTGGCGTCGCGGCTGAATCGAAGGAAATCGCGCCGATTCAGATCGCGGATGGCGTAGATGGACACAGATGGCTCCTCCGGGCGAGCGCCATCATATGCCTTCTCGACTGTCAGCGCAGATTGGGATGTAGTTTGTTGCTTCGATCAGCATGCCTATCCGCTCGCCGGCGACACGGAGCTCATCACCGGCTTCGTGCAGAGATCGGAAGTAGACCTCGGGCGCGCGCTGTCGTGCTCAGCGTCACCGGGCTGATGGTCTGGTGGTGGCCCTTTGTGCCTCATCGTGGTAAAAGATCAACGCTTGGAGCTTGGCGCTGAGGCCCTGACTCTGACGTTTACCACAACCACAAAGGAGAGCGATTCATGAAGGCAAGACTCTTACTGGCCGTAGGTGCGATTGCATGGGTGTCGGCTTTCGCCCTGACGACTTCTGCTAAAGACGACGACAGAGGAGACAAGGGAAAGGAAAAGGAAGAGGCCCTGATCAGACGAGGATTTGAAATCAGTCCGGTGCCCTTGAATCTTAGACACAAGGATCGCGACCTCGTCGGCCTCGGCAGCTATCTGGTGAACGCGGTCGCCGGGTGCAACGACTGCCATACGAACCCGTCCTACTTGCCCGGTGGCAATCCCTTCCAGGGCCAGCTGAAGCAAGTCAACGCCTCTCACTACCTGGCCGGCGGCGCGCAGTTCGGGCCGTTCACGTCGCGCAACATCACGCCGGGGATGGGGCTCCCTGAGACGTACTCCGAGTTCCGGACCATCATGCGACACGGGATCGATTTCGACAAACTCCATCCGCAGTTCGGCCCGCTGCTTCAAGTGATGCCCTGGCCGGCGTTTCAGGACATGGACGAACATCATCTGCGGGCGATCTACGAGTACCTGACGTCGATTCCTCCGGCGCTGCCGTGCCAGATTGTCGGCCCGACGGCAGTCGATCCAACCTGCCAACCCTAGCAGATGGGATGAGAAGGCTGGTCTCCAGAACGGGATGCGTTTACGCTCCCAATGAAGAGACGCACTCGAGGTGCAATCAAGGAGACCAGCCATGAAAAAGCATATCAGCCCGTGGCAAAGTCCGTCTGCATTCGGCGAGCGCTGCATCCCGCTTCCCACCCCAACGCGGGTGCCGCGTTGGGGACCCCGGGCCTCGCGGCGTTGCTCACCGCTCAAATACTCCCGGTATTCTCGCGTTTCGCGCCTGGCGATCCGGGCGCACCGCCTCGGTGCGACGACGGACTTTCACCACGGACTGCTCGCCACTTCTTCGACCGGTATCGCACGGAAGGGACGCGCCAGCCGGGTTGCGACCGCGTTGTGAACGGACGCCTGTGTCCGACTGACGTGGACGCAACACCGCACGACAACGTGTGCGGCGAGATCTGTCGCAACCCGAGCAAGGCCGGGTCGCTCAGACGTCACTCGGCTCGACGTGCCATCCGAGCAGGATTGCCGTTTCATCCGCCTCGCTCATGGCTTTCTTGAATCGCGCGCCGGAGCGGCCCTTCACTCTCTTCTCGCACTCCGCCCATGTCTGATGACGCATGGGCTTGCCGTCCACGAAGCTGAGATAGGAGTGGGCGGTGCTCTTGCCCTTCGGCGATGCACCGGCAGAGCGCGCGGGTACGCTCGTGTCTGCCGGCAGGTCGAGCAGCGGCCGCGGGTAGCCGCTGAACGGGCCCGCATAGAGATCGATGCCGCGATCGACGGCAAACCCGTCGGCGATTTCATCCACGCGTTCGTTCCCCGGAATGCCCGAATGTCCTCGGACGTAGTGCCATTCGATGGCGCCTTTGCCGCGCGCCACGATCAGGCTCCACAACTGTTCCCACAGTTCACGGTTGACGACGTCACGGCCGTCGGCGGTCTTCCATCCTCGCCTGCGCCATCCCCAGATCCACTCGCGGATGCCCTTGATGACGTAGGTCGAATCGGTATAGATGGCCAGCGGCCCCGGCGTTTCGCTGAGGCGCGCGAGGGCTTGTATGGCTCCCGTCAATTCCATCCGATTGTTGGTCGTCGGCGCAGCGCGGCCACCCAGTTCGAGGACTTGTCCATCGGCCGTCAGGATGACCACACCCCAGCCGCCCGGCCCAGGGTTGCCTTTGGCGGCGCCGTCGGTAAACACCACTGTCACGGGATCACTCATGGACGATACACGTCTGCCTTGGAGGGGAAGGTCGCCACGGGCCAGCGCAATCGCGACTACCGCTTCTCCTACCGCTTCTGCAAGTGGCTGTGGTCCTTCTCGTTCTCCGCACAGAACATCTCGAAGATGTCGGCGTCGGCCAGCAGGTTGTGGGGCACCGTGATCGTGAACGGCTTGGTGTACATCACCGGGTCGTCGAAGGTCATCTCGACGTCCAGATGTCCGAAATCGCGGCGGCGAAACCGCTCCGTCACGCGCAAAGCCTCACTGTGCGGATGCCCGAAGACGTCGAGCTTCGTCTTGTCGTTGAAGCCGGCGGTATCGACCACGAACACGTCTCCTTGCCAGCGGCCCACCGAATAACCGAGGTAGGCCGGCTTGTCGAACTCGGTGGGAAGGCGGCGGCCGTCGCTGAAGATCTGCCGGTGCAGATTGTCGATTTCGTACATGATGACCGCCACCCGCGGCGACTGCACGATCTTGATCGGTTCAGAGAGCAGGCCGGCGAGCGGGAAACCGGTCACTTCCTTGCACACGGTTTCCGACTCGGGCGTGGCCCCGTTCCGGCGCTGGATCTCGATCGCCTGTGGCCGTATCGGCTCCTCGCCCGGCTTGAAGTCCACGAAGATGTTGAAGCCGTACTTGTGCTGCGTGCCGATCTCCATGCCCGGCACGTCGACGCGGACGGCTTCGTCGATGAGTGCGCCGTAGAGGCGCCGCATCTCCGCCACCGTCGTGACCTCGTGCATCCAGACGCCCGAGAGGTCCGGTTTGCCGTCGGCGGCACGCGGCGTTGGTGCCGAGAGATTCGGCTTGCCGTCGCGCGTACGCGGTGTGCCGGGCGTGGGGAAGTTCAGCCACTGGGCGCTGGCGCTGACGGGCAGCCACCCGAGGATGAGCACCAGTACAGGAAGCCAACAAAGCGGTGGTCGGCACGTTTTCAAGCGATTCATCGACAGCGACGCTATGTCAGCCCGGGGAGGAAATCAAGCATCACCCCGTCATCACTTGAGCTTGCAACATCCCGTGCGTCGAGCGGTTCGCGGGAGCAGCCTATGCCTGGCCCATTCAGCGATTCGAATTTCCGAATGGCATTGGCTCAGGCGGACTGTCGTGGTCCGGCTGAAGCCGGACACCACGTACGACTGAGAATCCCTGAGGAAGGGGGGACTCGCTCGGTGGTCTCGGTGGCCTCGGCGGTTCTCTCTTCACCGACGGAAGGTAACGACTTCGCAGCGGGAGGGGCCTCAAGATCGTCCGCTGCATGTACAATTTCGACGGTCCGTTCACTCTCTTTGCGCAAAGCAGGTTGCTCCATGAGACTCATCCAGTGCGCCGGCACCGCCGTGGTTTTTCTTCTTGCGACCGCGCCCGCGTTCGCGCAGCCGCCAGGTCCACCGCCGGGTTTCCCCCCACCGCCGCCGGGCGGAGTGGGAGTCTTTCAGCGCGCGTGCGCGTCGTGTCACGTGAATCCCGCCGCGGACTCGAAGGCGCCGAACCCCGCGGCCCTCGCGCAGTTCGCGCCGGACGCCATCGTGAACGCGCTGACCAATGGCGCCATGCGCCTCCAGGGCGAGAAGTTGAACGAGACCGAGCGCCGGGATGTTGCCGAGTTCCTGACCGGCCGCGCGGTGGGGACCTCGTCGACCGCGTCGACCGGCCTGTGCACTTCTTCTCCGCCGATGGCCAACCCCGCCGGCGGCGCCTCCTGGAACGGCTGGGGCGCGGGTGTGGCCAACGCGCGCTTTCAGCCGGCGAAGCAGGGCGGACTCACGGCCGCGGATGTGCCCAAACTGACGCTGAAATGGGCCTTTGGCTTTCCTGGAGTGCTTGCCGCCAGGGCGCAGCCGGCGGTGACCGGCGGACGTCTTTTCGCCGCCAGCGAGACCGGCACGGTCTACGCGCTCGATGCGAAGACCGGGTGCACGTATTGGACTTTCCGCGCGCAAGCCGGCGTGCGCTCGGCGCCGAACGTCGGCCCCTACAAGAGCGCGTCGGGGGCGACGCGTTACGCCGTCTACTTCGGCGACAGCCGCGCGAACGCTTATGCGGTCGATGCCGAGACGGGACAGCAGATCTGGATTAGAAAAACCGACGATCACAAGGGCGCGGTCGTGACCGGAGCACCGACCCTGTACGACGGCCGCCTGTACGTGCCGGTTGCCGGCATCGGCGAAGAAGGCCAGGGCGGACAGCCGACCTATGAGTGCTGCACGTTCCGAGGCAGTCTCGTCGCGCTCGACGCGACGACCGGCGCCGTCGTGTGGAAGACCTACAGCATCGCGGAAGAGCCGAAGCCGCGCGGAAAGACCAAAGAGGGCGTGCAGACGTGGGGACCGGCGGGAGGCGGCATCTGGGCCGCGCCCACGATCGATCCCCGGCGCAACGCGATCTACATCGCGACGGGGAACGGCTACGCCGACCCGCCGCAGCGGACCACGGATGCGGTCATCGCGCTGGATCTGAAGACCGGAAAAACAAAATGGGTGAATCAGGTGCTGCCCGGCGACGTCTGGATGATGGGCTGCAAGCCGGAGAATCCGGACAACCCGAAATGCCCGGCAAAGCAGGGGCCCGACTACGACTTCTCGGCATCGCCGCTGCTCACCAGGAGCGCGAAGGGGCGCGACCTGCTCGTGCTGCCGCAGAAGTCGGGGATGGCCTACGCCCTGGATCCCGACAAGGGCGGCGCGCTCGTGTGGCAGTACCGCATCGGCCAGGGGAGCGGGCTTGGCGGCCAATGGGGCGCCGCGTCGGACGGGCAGCAGGCGTATTTCGGCGTGTCGGACTTTCTCACCCAGACGCCGGGCGGCATGCACGCCGTGAATCTCGACACGGGCGAACGCGCGTGGTATTCGCCGCCGCAACCGAAACTGTGCGGCACTGGCCCGCAGTGCAACGCCGCCCAGGGCGCGGCCGTCACCGTCATTCCCGGCGTCGTGCTTTCGAGCTCCGCTGACGGCGGCCTGCGCGCCTATTCAACCAGGGACGGGTCGATTGTCTGGCAGTTCGATACGAACCGCGAGTTCCAGACGGTGAACGGCGTGAAAGCCAAAGGCGGCACCATGGACGGCCCAGGCCCGGTGGTTGTCGGCGGAATGGTGTACGTGAATTCTGGCTACGGGGGGTTCGTCGGCCGGCCGGGCAATGTGCTGCTCGCGTTTGGCGTCGAGTAGCGGACGGTCTGTGCCGGATCACGACGGCCGCTCCGCAGACCTGTTACGCGACGAGAGCGCGTTCGATTGCGGTACGCGCTCAATCGATACAGCCCGCCAGCGGGCGGCCAGCCGGCGCGCGCTCTTCCTCGAGATGGGCGCGCGTCGCTCGCCCGTCTCACATTCGTCGCCACCGCGCCCCTGCCCGATCGGCGCTCTTCGCTCGTCATCGCGTGTTTCCCCCTGCGCGCGGGCCTCCGCATCGAATCCAGACCACGGCGTGCACGTCACGAAACCGCCGAGGGCACGAACGCGCGAGACAGGTGTTACAGTCAAGGTCATGGAAGATCTTTTCGGGACGCTGTTCACGGCATGGGGCCGGATTCTTGGCGGCTATCGTCCGGCACTCTCGATCGAAATCACCCGAGAGTGTCCGTTGCAGTGTCCTGGTTGCTACGCCTACGGTGACCAGCACCTGGGCGGCGAGCTCACCCTGCGCGAGGTCAGCGATTTCAAAGGGCAGGCGCTCGTCGATGGCATTCTCGGCCTCATCGATCAGCATCGTCCGCTGCACGTGTCGCTGGTCGGGGGCGAGCCGCTCGTCCGCTATCGGGAGCTGAACACGCTGCTGCCGATCATGGCCGAGCGCGGCATCTACACCCAGGTGGTGACCAGCGCCGTCCGCGAGATTCCCGCAGAGTGGCGCACTGTCGATCGCCTGCAGATTGTCGTCTCGGTCGACGGACTGCAGCCGGAGCACGACGTCCGCCGGGCGCCCGCCACCTACGATCGCATTCTGAAGCACATTGCCGGGCACAAGATCATCGTGCACTGCACGGTGACCAAGCAGCAGGCGCAGCGCCAGGGATATCTGGACGAGTTCGTCCGCTTCTGGTCGGACCGGCCGGAGATCGAGCGAGTCTGGATGAGCCTCTATACGCCGCAGGTCGGCGAAGTCTCTGAGGAGCGGTTGGACGAACGCACGCGCAAGCAGGTGCTGGCGGACCTGTGGAAGTTGAGCACGCGCTACGAGAAGCTCCAGCTTCCAATGGCGGCCCTCGAGGTCTACGCCAACCCGCCGCGCTCGCCGGACCAATGTACCTTCGCACGGTCGACCATCAGCGTCTCGGCGAACCTGAAGACGGCGATTACCCCTTGTCAGTTCGGCGGGGTACCCGACTGTTCAAGCTGCGGTTGCCTGGCGTCGGCCGGCCTGGACGCCGTTGCACGTCACCGGGTATTGGGCGTCATTCCGGTCGGCGCGCTGTTTGGTGCGTCGCTTCGCATCGGCGAACAGGTGCGCGCCTGGCGCCACTAGCAGGCTGCTGAAGAACGCAGCCCGAACTGAAAACTCAAAAGTCAGAACTCAGAAGGCCTGCGAGATTGCTCCGGAATTCGCACTTCAAAGTTCTGAGTTCTCACTCCCAAGTGCGGGTTGCTGGCTTTTTCAGAACCTGCTACACGAAGTCATCACTTCATTCCGGCCAGCACGGCTTGTGCGCACTCGCCGGCGACGGTCATGAAGGCTTTGACCGCTTCGGTCCCGATGACGTACGGATGCGGATCGCCGGGCTTTCGCAGCGCCAACGCCGGCATCTTCGTCTTCGATCCGTCAAGGTTGGTGTGATTGGAGATGAACGCGTCGGCGCCGGCTTTCGCAGCGACGTCGCGAAACTTTGCGGCGGACGCGGCGTAGGTCTTGAACGTTTCCGGGTTGCGGGGGAAGTTGAAGCCTGTGCCGCCCCACTCCGCGACGAGATGCGGCGTGCCGTTGTCCTTGACCGGAATCAACGTCGAGACCGTGCCTGGCGTATGACCGGGCGTCAGCGTGAAGGTCAGCGTGGTGTCGCCGAGCGTGAGCTTCTGACCATCGCCGACGACCGTGTCGCGCGTCGGCTTGTTCGGATTGCGTGAGGCGGCAATCAGCTCCCAGTCGGCGGCCGACATCAGCACCTTGGTGCCGTAGTGCTCCTGCAGGAACTTCGCGCCGCCGAAATGGTCGATGTGGCCGTGGCTCACGAGTGCGTACTTGATGGTGGCCGGGTCCAGTCCCAGCTTTTTCAGTCCGCCGGCCACTTCGTCCTCGATCGAGTAGTCGTAGATCGTATCGAGCAGGATGATGCCGTCGGAGGTCTTGACCGCCCAGGCGGAGTACTCCGTCATCCCCACGTAGTACAGGTTGTCGAACACCTTGACCGGTTCGGCGTGCCACGCCGAACGATCGGGCGGTCCAGGCGGCGTGGCGCCGGCGCCAGCGGCCCGTTGTCCTCGCTGCGGTGTCGCTGGTGGCTGGATGTTCGCCGGCGAGCAGAGCGACGTGAAGAGTCCAGGATGATACGTGCCCGCCGCGGCCTTCGCCGCCGCGACATGCGCCTCGACGGTGTCGGCGCCCGACTGGGCGATGGCGCTCGCACCGCCAAGACAGGTCGTCAGCGCTCCGGCCAACACGAAAAGAATCGCAGCTGATTTCATTCTTCTCCTCCTCGACTGGCCGCATCATACTGCCGTCCGCTCGGGTCCGCACACCTTCTCGTGTGGTACTGTCCCAGTCTCAGGGTCAACCACCGAGTTCACCGAGATCACCGCGGAACATCCCAATGTTCCACGGTGCACCCGGTGTTCTCGATGGTGAATGTCAACCTGATATACGACGCGTGTTCCAGCACTCACCGGTCGAGTCGAAACTGGTCTTGATTCGCGGAGGCTCTGGCTGCTGCGAGATGCCCGAGCCCGCATTCCCCTGGAGCAGTCCATGGCATTGAACTACGGCGTTCTGAAGGGCACGGTGACTGGTCATCTCCGCGACGCCGACGATGACCACTATCAGATTCTGGTGTCGGCCGGCGGCGCGATGTTCCGCATCGCCGTCAACGTGCACTCCAGTCTCAAGCCGCCGGACCTGCTGTTCCAGAGTCTGACGACCCTGCCCGCGGCGCTGACGAAGGGGCTGAAAGCGCTGCCGCCAGGCTTCAAGAAGGTCCCGAGTCAGCCGGGCGGTCTGGCTCAGGACTTCGTGCGCGGCGGCGTCGTCAAGGTCACCACCTTCAAGGTCGTTCCGGGCAATATCCCGGGAGCCGCCAACGACCTCAAAGACACGATGGAAGACGCCGTCCTTGCGGCCATCGGCCAGTCCGGCTCCCTCGTGTACGCGTTCGGCGCGAGGTGGGGACCCGAAACGAAGAAGGATCAGTATTTCAAGTTCGCACCTGGCAACGGCATCCACGATATCCACATGAACCAGGGTAACGACAAAGCGCATGCCGGCGACGATGGGATCTTTCACGACGGGTGTCTGATTTTTCAGTATCCCAGCGGAAAATCGCGCGCGTTCTTCATGGCGTTCCAGTCGCAGAGCTTCGACACCGACGACCGCACGGGTCACGCCAAGAAGCCGAAGAAGAGCCCGAAGGCTCCAGTCACGCGCGCACGACGCAAGAGCGTTCGTCGCCCGCGGTCAGCCTGACTCGGCGGTCCGCCGGGATGCCGTCATCTTCAAGCCGTGCTTGAGCCTGAGCGTGACGACCGCCTGAGGGATCACCGCGTGTCCGGGCACGAGACGAAAGCGCCAGCGTTGCGCGAGCGCGCTGACCACGAGCACGAGCTCCGTCCAGGCGAACGATTCGCCGATGCAGCGCCGCGTCCCGCCGCCGAATGGAAAATAGGCAAAGGGTGGGAGGGCAGCCTTGAAGGCCGGCGTCCAGCGTTCCGGCAGGAAGCAATCGGGGTCGGAAAAAAAGCGACCGTCCCGATGAACCAAGTAGGGGCTGACGACCACAATCGAACGCGCCGGCAGCACGTAACCCGCAACCGTGTAGTCTTCGACGGCTCGCCGTCCGATGATCCACGCTGGAGGGTACAGTCGCAGCGCCTCGGTCACGACCTGCTCGACGTAGGGCAGGTTCGGAAGGTCCTCGATCGTCGGGAGCCGCCCGCCGAGAACACGGTCGATCTCCTCGTGCAGCTTCGCCTCCACGTTGGGTGCGCCGCAGAGGAGGTACCAGGTCCACGCGAGCGCATTGGCCGTGGTTTCGTGTCCCGCAAGAAAGATCGTCATCGCCTCGTCGCGGACTTGACGGTCGGTCATTCCCGCTCGATCGCCCTCCTCGTCCTGCGCCATCAGCAGCGTGGACAGCAGATCGCCGCGATCGCCGGGGGACCTGCGCCGCTCGGCGATCAGGCCGTAGACAATCGCGTCGAGCTCGGCGCTCGCCTTCCGAATCCCGCGGAAGGGCGGCAACGGGAGATGCTCCAGCACGTCGAACAACGGCAGCATCGTCAGCCAGAAAGAATCGAGAACGGTCGTGAGCGCCTGGCCGACGCGTTGTGCGTGCGACTCGACGTCGGTGCCGAACAGCGTCTGGCCGACGACGGCCAGGGTGAGTCGTCCCATCTGCTGCGCGACGTCGATCGTGCCGCCGTCGGTCCAGTCCTGCTGCACGTGATCGGCCATCCTGGTCATCGTCGAGGCGTACGAGGCGATGCGCTGGTGGTGAAATGCCGGCTGCATCAGCCGCCGTTGCCGCACGTGGGTCTCGCCTTCGCTGGTCAGCAGCCCCTCGCCGAGCAGACGCTTCGAGCGCTCGAGCCCACGGCCCTTGACGAAGCTCTTCTGGTGCGTGACCAGCACATCCTTGACGAGCTGCGGATGATTGAGCAGGAACAGATGCTCGCTCGCCAGTTGGACATGACTGATGTCGCCGTAGGTCCGCGCCAGGTTCGTGAAGAAGGCGAGCGGGTCGCGACCCGGCGCGTAAATCACGAGCGTGCGCAGCGAGCGGGGCGGGCCCGGCGGATACCTTGCCCGGCTTGTTGGGCTCATCGTGACACGGTAGAGGCCTGTCTGGTCTAGTGAAATGTATTCGTCATTTCCAAAGCGTAACCACGAAAGCACGAAGTCACGAAGGCACCAAAACCCAATGGATTCTTTTTCGTGTTTTCGCGGTTTCGTGGTTGCATTTTGAGCTTACAAACCAGGAGAACAGGCCACTAGTGCTCGCGGCGATTGTTGCCGAGCAGCCGCTCCGCTCGCGCGTAGAGCGTCAGGAGATAGTGGCCCGACTGCTCCATGGCCGACGTCGCGACGTCGCCGTGTTCGAGCAACCGTTTGACATTCGAGAACCAGAGCGCCCGCGGCAGCCGGCCGGTGTCGCTTCGGGCAATGAAGTCGGCAAACGACTGGACCACGCGCGTCCTGAGGTCGCCCTTCAAGAGGAGGTTCAGGTAGACGTCATAGAGCAGGCTCTTCTGGTCGAAATAGTCGCGTTCGATCGGTTCGCCGGCGCCGTTCCAGAGCTCCAGATCGGTCAGGTACTGCAGCGCGGCGGCCTGCCATTCGTCGCTCCGCTTGATGAGGACCGACCGCGGACCGGCGGCCGAATCGCGCAACGCCAGCAGCGCGAAGACGAGGCGGCGCGCACCCTCGGTCTGCCAGTACCACTGCGGCGGCGCGGCGCCGAGCACCTTCACGGGCCGGACATCGGCGTTGGCCAACGGTGCGACGAGGTCGAGAGCAATGTCGCGGCGTCGAACGATCGTGTTGAACGACTCGGCAATCGGAGTTTCGGCGGCGCTGTCGCTGCAACGGGCCTTCAGCTGCGCCACCAGCAGTTTGCGTTCGGCGCGCATCAACGATTCGCCAAGCACGCCAATCACGCGATCGGCATCGGCAAGCTCGGTCATTTTCGGCACGATGTCGAGTCCGTAGGTGGAGAAGCCGCGCGCGTCCGTGTCGAAGTGGTCCACGATGGCGTTCAACGTGTCCTCGAAGTAGCCCGCCTCCACGCGACTCAATCGCATTGCCTTCACGGCCCTTACCACGGCGGAGACTTCCGAAGGCAAATGCGCTCGCCACAGGTAGATCTCGAAAAAACGGAGTGCCGCGGCATGACCTTCTGCGGTGTTCTCGAACGTCCGCCGCGCAATCGTGGCCAGCGTGCCGTAGTATTCGTCCGCGACCGGCACCAGCGGGGAGTCGCACGTGGCCGGCGGCTGGTAGAAGCTGACCCCGTCGAACAGTTCTCTCGCCAGCGCCGCGTCCACCGACGCCAGGCCCGCGATTGCGCGGAGCTGCAGCGTCAGGGTGTCGAGCCCGGTGGCGTACGCCCTGGCGATACCGCCCGCCTGGGTGTCGATCGGAGCCGCCGGCGCGGCGCGCTTGAAGGATTCCTGAGCGCCGTAGGCGCGCATGAAGGCATTCTCGAGCAGCTCGCGCTTGCGGGTCCGGTCGTGGAGGTTCGGCGATGAGGCGATGCGAATGAACAGGTCGGCGGCGAACTCGGCGGGCACGGCCGCGGCGTCGTTGATCAGCACTTCCACGGCCGGGCTCTTCTCGGCCGCGTTCAAATGGACGGCGGCGGCAAGGCCCACCAGGAGTGGGACGATCGAACGGCCCCAGGAACGTCCCCGACGCATGCTGGACGATTGTCGCCGATTTCAAGACAGCCCGCATGCGGATTCGCACAGGGAGTGACTGACCGCGTGACAACGTAGGTCGGAGAGATTCCTCTGGTCTTCTCCTCGGTCTCTGCGGTCTACGCGTGAGCGTCCTTTTTCATAGGCGGTGTCCCAGCCCCTGTGACACCGCGCGATATAATTCGCCCCTTGGTTGCACAGATCACGACCGTCGGGCGCACCGCGTGGGACGCTGGCGATACGTCTCCCGGCCTGATGCCTGTGCTCGAAGGCGGCGACGTGCTGTTCCTGCCGGCGCTGGCGTTCGACGTCGCGCCGTCGGAATTGCGGCTGTTCTCGCCTGACCTGGTCGGTGCGGCAAAGAACGTCAGCTTCGACCCGCGCAACGGCCGCCTCGGCGGCACGTCGCTCGACGGCGCGGACCGCGCGTGCCTGCGCGATCTGCTCGCGAGATTCAGCGTCAGTGCGTCCACGCTGGTCGGCCAGGTGCTGCCCGCCTATCGCGATCGCCTCGAGCTCGGCCGCACGAGCTTTCGTCCCGTCGAGATTGCCGGGCGCGCGAGCTCGTGGCGCAAGGACGACACCCGGCTGCACGTCGACAGCTTTCCGGCGACCCCGGTGCGCGGCAAACGGATTCTGCGCGTGTTCAGCAACGTGAACCCGGACGCCCGGCCGCGCACCTGGCGCCTCGGCGAGGACTTCGAGAGTGTCGCTCGACGCTTCGGAGGGCTGATCCGCCTGCCTCCGCCTGGCAGCGCCCTGTTCCTGCGCCTGCTGCGTGTCACGAAATCACGGCGGTCGCCGTTCGATGCGCTGATGCTGCAGCTTCACGACCGCATGAAGGCGGATGCCGACTACCAGGAGGGAACTCCGCAATTGCGCGTCGATTTCCCGGCAGGCTCGACCTGGATCGCCTTTACAGACCAGGTGAGCCATGCGGCGATGGCGGGTCAATACCAGCTCGAGCAGACGTTCCTCGTCCCACTGGCCGCAATGCTTGACGAGCAGCGATCGCCGCTTCGAATTCTCGAACGGCTCATGGGTCGATCTCTCGTCTGAACGACAGCTGGTGGACGGTCTCCTCGGAACTGCCACCGGCCGCTCCGTTGTCGCGCCGGCGAATCGCGGTCAACAACGGGATCAAGTGCTACTGCTTCAACGGAGAGAAACCACCAGGCACTCGTATACACTTCAACTCGGAGGACTCGGAATGTCTCGTCGACTCCTCGCCCTTGCTGTCCTGTTGGCTGCGCCGGCTTTCGTGGCGGCACAGAGTGCCACCGGCTCCCCAAAAGCCCAGAAATCCAACTACACCGTTCCTCGGACGCCCTGGGGCGATCCGGACCTTCAGGGCATCTGGCCCGGAACCGCGATGATGGGGGTGCCTCAGGAGCGTCCCCGGCAGCTCGGCGATCGGGCGCTCGTCACCGACGAAGAGTTCGCCGCGCGGCTGGCCCAGGCGAAGCGCCAGGCGGATGCGGCCAACGAGGAATTTGTGGCCACGCGCGCCGCGGGCGGTCCGCCCGGAAATACCGGCGGTCCTGGACACTGGGGCGAGCGCGGGCTGCCGCAACGGCAGACCTCCCTCATCGTCGATCCGCCCGACGGCAGGATGCCGGTCATGACGCCAGAAGGGCAGCAGCGAACCGCCGCCATTCCCGCCAGCCGCTACTACGACAACGACGGCGGCGGCGTGTTCAACGGCCCCGAGGACCTCAGCGTCTACGACCGCTGCATTACACGCGGCGTCGTCGGCTCCATGATGCCGGTCGGCTACAACGCCGGCAACGAGATCGTGCAGGGGCCGGGCTATGTCGCGCTGCGCAACGAGATGATTCACGAGGTACGTGTCTTCCCGCTCGACGGCCGGCCGCACGTATCGTCGGCGATTCGGACCTACATGGGCGACTCGCGCGCACATTGGGAGGGGACGACGCTTGTCGTCGACACCACGAACTTCAACGGGACGACCGGCGTCGGCGCCAACGGCCGGGCGATCTACCACAGCGACGCCCTGCACCTTGTCGAGCGCTTCACGCGCGTCGGACCGCAGACGATCGACTACGAGGTGGTCGTGACGGATCCCAAGACATGGCCGCGGCCGTGGACGATGAGGTTCCCCCTGACGCGGGACCCCGGTTACGGGATGTTCGAATACGCCTGCCACGAGGGGAACTACGGACTGCGGAACATCCTCAGCGCGGCCCGCGCGCGGAGCAGCCCGCCCGATAGTGGCCGATGACGCGCATCTGCCCCCGACGGCCCGTAGCGGAGAGGCTGCTCTGCGACCTCTGCGTTTTCCCGGACACTGGACTGAGGATGAAGGCCAGAGCGAGCGCCCGTGGTGAAAGGTTGGTATCGAATGAACCGATGTTTCGTGCCGCTCGGCGTGACCGCAATCGTCGGACTGGTCTCTTCGCTGACGGTCGCGCTGACAGTCGTGCCGATGGCCGGCCAGCGCGCGACTGCCGCGAACGTACCCTCGAAGGCGAATCGCCCGTGGACCGCGCCGCGCACGCCCTGGGGCGATCCCGACATCGCGGGGATCTTCACGACCGACGATGAGCTGGGCGTGCCGTTCGAGCGTCCTGAACAGTTTGCCGGGAGGGAATTCGTCACCGAGGAGGAATTTGCGCAGCGGCTGACGCAGGCGCAGCGTCAAGCTGACGTGGACCAGGAAGAGTTCATCGCACCGCGTGCGGGAGCCGGCGGCGCCGAAGGGGGCAGCACCGGACCGCCGAATCACTGGCTCGAGCACGGCAAGCCGTCGCGTCGCACGTCGGTGATCGTGGCCCCGGCCGATGGACGGATCCCGTTCCTGAACGACGAAGCCCGTCAGCGATCGACGATGGCGGTCAACGCGCGGACGTCCGGCCGCCGTCCGTTCGATGGTCCGGAAGCGTTGGACCTGTACGACCGCTGCATCACGCGGGGCTTCCCGCACGTCATCTTCCCCACGATTTACAACAACACGTCGCAGATCGTGCAGGGCCAGGGCTTCGTCGCGATGCGCTACGAGATGATCCACGACGTACGCGTGATTCCCATCAACGGCGGACCGCACGTCTCGCCAAGGATTCGGCCGTACTTCGGCGACTCACGGGGGCATTGGGAAGGCGACACACTGGTGGTGGACGTCACGAATTTCCCGATCAACAGTGTGAATTACCGCGGCGCCGGCGCAGCGCTTCATGTCATCGAGCGATTCCGCCGCGTGGACGCGACCACGGTCCGCTACGAGGTCACCGTCGAGGATCCGGCGACCTTCTCACGGCCGTGGACGGCAGCGCTCAGCCTGAGAGTCGACAATCGGCTGGCGCAGGTGCCCGAATATGCGTGTCACGAGGGCAACTACGCGATGACGAACATCCTCAACGGGGCTCGAGCGGAGGAGAGGAACGGACGGTGAGATGGGGTGATGGGGTGATGGGACGATGGAGGAAACGAAGTGATGGAGCCCCATCACCCCATTTCTTCCCGGCTCTACCTCAGGACCGTTGCTTTGACCTCGAGCGTGACCTGGCGGTCGCTGACCGGGTCGGCCGACTGTGCGGCGACAATCGACTTGCCGTTCTCGAGCACCACGTTCAGGCTTTCGACGATCGAGGTCTTTATCGGCTGACGCTCTTCGCCTCAGCCGGAGCGGCCCGGCATCACCGGTCGGATGGAAGCTTACTGCGCGCGCAGAAGCAGGACCGGAACCTTGACGAGATGGCGGACGCGGTCGGCCGTCGCGCCGTGGAGGACGTCGGCGATGAAGCGGTGGCCGTGCGTCGACATCGCCACGAGATCGACGTGCTGCTCCTCGGTGGCTCGAATCAGCTCGGTCGCCGGGTCGCCCATCGCGAGCTTCGTGTGCACGGTAAAACCGCGCTCGACCAGGTTGGTCCGTAGCTGGTCGAGATAGGCGCGATCCTCGTGCATTTCCTCCGACTCCCGCAGCTGCAGCTGATCGAAGTTGCGCGCAGCCCAGCCGTCCGCGACGTGCACCAGCAGCAGCTCGGCGCCGGTCAGCCGGGCCAGCTCGCTGACGTGCGCCAGGATGGTCTGGTCGGCCGCAGAGTGCTCAATCGCGACGAGGATCCGTTTGTACATGATGAAGAACTGCGGCGCGGTTCTAGCAGCCCGTGGTAAGAGTTCGTCTGCATCCGGCGAGCGCTGCATCCCGCCTCGCGGCGTTGCTCAACGCTCAAATACTCCCGGTATTCTCGCGTTTCGCGCCTGGCGATCCGGGCGCATCGCCCGCCTCGGTGCGACGACGGACTTTCACCAGGGGCTGCTAGGGTTCTCGAACTCGTGACATCAGATTCTAGTGTGCTTGTTCGTGTTTTCGTGCTTTCGTGGTTGCGTGTTCACCCGGCAAATCATCGGAGAGCTCGTGAGTCGGTGTTGTTACGCGAACGTCTGCCACAGCAGCCACACGTTCAGCACGGCGATCACGATCGCGACCGGCCAGGCGATCGCCTGCAGCCACAGAGGGCTGGCGAAGGCACCCATCTTGCGCCGATCGCTCGTGAAGATGACGAGCGGAAACACCGCGAACGACAACTGCAAGCTCAGCACGACCTGGCTGAGGATCAGCAGCGGACCGGTTCCGCTTTCGCCATAGAGGATGATCACGATGACGGCCGGCACGATGGCGATCAGACGGGTAATCAGCCGGCGAAGCCAGGGTCGCAGCCGCAGGTTGATGAAGCCCTCCATCACGATCTGGCCCGCCAGGGTGCCTGTCAGCGTCGCGTTCTGGCCCGAGCAGAGCAGCGCCACGGCGAACAGGATGCTCGCCATCTTGGTGCCGAGCAGCGGCGACAGCAGCTGATACGCGTCGCCGATTTCGGCGACCGCCTCGTGCCCGGTGCCGTGAAAGACCGCGGCCGACATGATCAGGATCGCGGCGTTGATGAACAGTGCGAACATCAGCGCGAACGACGAATCGATGGTGGCGAAGTGAATCGCCTCGGCTTTGCCGTCCTGTGTGTCGAGGTACTTGCGCGTCTGCACGATCGACGAGTGCAGGTAGAGGTTGTGCGGCATCACGGTGGCCCCGAGGATGCCGATGGCGATATAGAGCATGTTGCTGTCCTGCAGGATCTCCGGCGACGGGATGAATCCCAGGGCGACCGGCCCCCACGCCGGCTTCGACAGCCACAGCTCGATCGCGAACGATCCGGCGATCAGCACGATGAGCGCGATGACCAGCGCCTCGACATATCGGAAGCCTTTGTGCTGCAGGAACAGCACAACCAGCACGTCCAACGCGGTCAGGCAGACGCCCCAGATGAGAGGCAGGCCGAAGAGAAGGTTCAGGGCGATGGCGGCGCCGATGACTTCGGCCAGATCGCAGGCGGCGATCGCGATTTCGCACAGGATCCACAAGGCGATGGTCGTTGGCCGCGAGTAGGAGTCGCGGCAGGCCTGCGCGAGATCCCGGCCGCTGGCGATTCCCAGACGCAGCGCCAGCGCCTGCAGGAGAATCGCCATGAAGTTCGAAAGCATGATCACGCTGAGGAGCGTGTAGCCATACCGAGCGCCGCCCGCCAGGTCGGTCGCCCAATTTCCCGGATCCATGTAGCCCACGGCGACCAGATACCCGGGACCGGCAAACGCCAGCACCTTGCGCCAGAATCCGGCGCCGGCCGGAACGGCGATCGATCCGTGAACCTCAGGAAGACTTACGCTGCCTTGGGGAAGGCGCCACCCGTCGGATGGATCAGCTCCTGTAATTTTGGTTGCCATTGTCTATTATTTTGATGACTCAAAATCGAATTTGATTATGCGCCCGCCTTTGACAATTAGCAATATCCTTTTGCCTGTCGCCGTGGGTCAGCACTGGGTCTTCACGCAGACCGACGTCGAAGCGGTCCCACTGATCCCGCGGACTTCGTCTACGCCGACCCACCGTACGACGTGCAATTCACTCACTACGCGAGCGGAGGGTTTTCCTGGGAAGATCAGCAGCCTACGGCTGAATGGCTGGCCCGGCATCGCGGTCCCGTGTGCTGGTCAATCAGGGCCACCAGCCGCATCGAGGACGCTATACCGGCGACTCGGCTACCAGGTGGAGTTCTTCGACGCGCCGGGTCGGATCAGGTGTACCGGCGACCCGCGAAATCATGGGGACGCGCAATCTGTGACCGCGGCGCGCCGGGCGTCCGGCGGTGTGTATCAGGGAACCTGATAGTCCTTGAAACGGCCGCGCAAGGCCGCCTTCTGAAACTTGCCCGCAGAGGTGCGCGGAATCGCGTCGATGAACTCGAAGGCGTCCGGCAGCCAGAATCTTGGAAAGAGCGGCTGGAGAAACGTGCGAAGCTGCTCGGGCGACACCGCCGCGCCAGGCTTCAGCACGATGGCGGCCAGCGGGCGCTCGCTCCATTTCGCGGACGCGACGGGAATCACGGCGGCCTCCGCCACCGCGGGGTGGCCCATCAGCGCCGACTCGAGCGCCACCGAGCTGATCCACTCCCCGCCCGACTTGATCAAGTCTTTCGATCGATCCTGGAGGCTGACCGTCGCCCGCTCGTCGATCGTGACAACGTCGCCGGTCTTGAACCAGCCGTCGTCGGTGAAACGGTCGCCGCAGTCGTCGCGGTTGTAGTAGGCCGCCGCCACCCAGGGGCCCCGCACTTCGAGCTCTCCCATGGTCACTCCGTCCCAGGCGATCAGGCCGTTCTCGTTCCTCGCGCGGATCTCCACGAACGGGGCCGGCCGGCCCTGCTTCGCCCGATGCTGGTACTTCGTCCCGTCCGGGGCGTCGTCGATATCGTGCGGGAGACGCGATACCGTTCCGAGGGGCGTCGTCTCCGTCATGCCCCAGGCGTGAACCACCCGGACGCCGTGCCGCTGCTCGAACGCTTCGATGAGGGCCTGCGGAATCGCGGCGCCTCCCACGACCATCGAGTGGAGCGCGGCCAGATCGTATTTTCCCGGGCTCGCATCAAGGCATTGCAGCACGCTCATCCAGATGGTCGGCACGCCCGCCGTCAGCGTGACCCGCTCTCGTTCGAACAGATCGAGCAGGCTGGCCGCATCCAGATGCGGTCCGGGCAGCACCAGCGCCGCCCCCATCATCGCCGCGGCATACGGCAGTCCCCACGCGTTGGCGTGAAACATCGGCACGACCGGCAGGAGGACGTCTCGCTCGTTGATGCCGAAGCAGCCCGGCAGCGAAATGGCGAACGTATGGAGCACCAGCGCGCGATGGGAATAGAGCACGCCCTTCGGGCTTCCGGTGGTGCCGGTCGTGTAACACATCGCGGCGGCTGTGCGCTCGTCCGGGTCGGGCGCCTCTTCGATCGAATCGGCAGCGCCCAGCAAATCTTCGTAGTCGATCATCCCGCGACCCTCCGCCGCGCCGGCATCGGTCGCGCCCATCAGGATCGTGTGCCGCACCCGAACCTTGGCCGCGATCTTCTCCCAGAGCGGCAGCAGCGCCGCGTCGACGAGCACGACCTGATCCTCCGCGTCGTTGACGATGAAGCTGATCTCGTCGGGGTGCAGCCGCAGGTTCAACGTATGCAGCACGCCGCCGGACAGTGGAATCGCGAAATACGCTTCGAGGTGCTGGTAGTTGTTCCACGCGAGCGTCGCGACGCGGTCGCCTGGACCGACGCCGAGCTGTTGTAAGGCCCGTGCCAGGCGGCGCGTCCGGCCGGCGAAATCCGCGAAGGTGTATCGGTGAATCGACTTGTCCGCGCGGCGCGTGACGATTGTCCTTCGCGGGAAGACCTGTTCGGCGCGTCTCAGGACAGTCGTGAGCGTCAGGGGAAAGTCCATCATCAGTCCGTGCATGGCGCGGATTGTAGGTGCAAGCGGCCCGCGTCACAAGCCGTGGATTTCCTTCGTGTCGATTTCTTTGCGCCGTGCCACGCTTTGATCCATCCTTTACAGCGCCGCCGGCCAACCCCAGAGCAGGTTCGACAGCGGTGTAGCGGGTTAGTGGAACCACAAAGCGCACCAAGGTGTTCTCTTGAGAGAGGCACGACTACACGCTGGCAGAAGACGCTCCAATGGCTGATGGCGATGGCCGACGGCTCATGGAGACGAGTGGCGGACTGTTTCGCAGAACACATGCCGGCCCTGGGTGACACGACATCCGCAGACAGCGAGGTTCCGAAATGATTTCGATGAGGTTGATTCGCACATCGATGACGGCGGCTGCGCTCGCGGGCATAGTCGTCGGGACGAGGGCGCCCGGCGCGGCGGCGCAAGGCGTCGTCATGCAGCGCAACCTGTCGCTCGCCCTGGCCAAGACGATTGCCGAAGCCACTCTCGCGGAATGCAAGTCGAAGGGCTTCAACACCTCGACAGTGGTGGTCGATCGCGCTGGTCATACCATGGTGCTGCTGCGCGACGAGCGGGCGTCGTCGCAGACCGCCGAAATGGCGCGGCGCAAGGCCTATACCGCACTCATGTTCCGCACCACGACCATCGAGTTTCAAAAACGCACGGCGGGCGATTCGCCGCTCGCCGCACAGCGCGACATCGCGGAGATCCTCGCGCTCGGCGGCGGTGTGCCCATCCAGGCTGGCGGCGAGACGATCGGAGGCGTGGGCAGCTCCGGGTCCAGTCAGGAAACCGATGACGCATGCGCGAAGGCAGGGATTGCCAAAGTCGCGGATTTGTTGAAGTAGTCCGGCCAGCCACTTTTCTCCAGCAAGGGATATCTCATGCGAGTCGCTGCCTTCTTGTGCGCCGCGTTGTTGGCCGGCTCGTTCGCGGAGGCCCAGGCCCCTGCCGCCGCCCGCGGACAGCAAACATTCGTGAGCCGTTGCGCCGGTTGCCATGGCACCACCGGGAACGGCGGCGAGCTCGGGCCGGCGATTGCCGCGCGAATTCCCGCCCGCACGGATCAGGACTTGACGACGCTCCTTCGAGAGGGGCTGCCCAATGCCGGCATGCCGTCGTTCGGCGCGCTGTCAAGCGGGGAGGTGGCCGATTTGATCGGCTTTCTTCGGACGCTGCGCCCGGCGAACGGATCGGCGCCGGCGCGCGCCAAAGTCGCGCTTCGAAGCGGGGGTACGCTCGAAGGCCTGGTGATGAACCAGAGCGCCGGGGACATGCAGCTGCTGGGCGACGACCGGCGGATCCACTTGCTTCGCAAGGCCGGCGAACAGTACCGCAGCGTGACCTCGCAGGCGGGCTGGTCGAGCTACAACGGCGAGACCAGCGGAAGCCGCCACAGTCCGCTGACGCAGATCGGCAAGGGCAACGTCGCGACGCTGGCGCCGAAATGGATCTTCAGCCTGCCCAACACATCGCGCCTGCAGGTCACGCCGATCGTCGCAGACGGCGTGATGTACGTGACCAGCGCGAACGAGTGCTACGCGCTCGATGCCGGTAGCGGCCGGGAAATCTGGCATTACCAGCGTCCCCGCACGAAGGGCCTGGTCGGCAACGCCGCCGGCGGCGTGAACCGCGGCGCCAGCGTCGCCGGCGATCGCGTATTCATGGTGACCGATCACGCCCACCTCATCGCGCTCAATCGCCATACGGGCGCGCTCCTGTGGGAGACCGAGATGGCCGACTGGCACCAGAACTACAACGCCACCGGCGCGCCGCTGCCCGTCGGCAACCTCGTCGTCACCGGCACCTCGGGCGGCGACGAAGGCGTGAGAGGGTTCGTGGCCGCGTTCGATCAGGCATCGGGCAAGGAGATGTGGCGGTTCTGGACCGTTCCCCGGCCGGGCGAGCCGGGGGCCGAGACGTGGCAGGGCAAGGGAATCGCTCACCCCGGCGGGACCACGTGGATGACCGGCGCGTACGATCCTCAGCTCGAGACGATCTACTGGACGGTCGGCAACCCGGGACCGGACCTGATTGGCGACGATCGCATGGGCGACAACCTCTACACCGATTCGGTCGTGGCCCTCGATGCGAAGACCGGAACGTTGAAATGGCATTTCCAGTTCACGCCGCACGACGTGTGGGACTACGACGCCCAGGAGACGCCGGCGCTGGTCGATGCGACGTGGCAGGGACAGCCGCGCAAGCTGCTGGTGCAGGCCAATCGAAACGGATTCTTCTACGTGCTCGATCGCGTCAACGGCAAGTTTCTCTTCGGCACGCAGTACGTCAAGAACCTTACCTGGGCGACCGGCCTGTCGGCGGAGGGCCGTCCCATCAGGGTGCCTGACATGGAGCCCTCGCTCGAAGGACGGCGGGTCTGTCCGTCACTCGACGGCGCGTCCAACTGGTACTCCACGTCGTTCAACCCGGCGACCGGACTCTATTACGTGCAGACCAACGACAAGTGCGGCATCTTCACCAGGACGCCGATGGACTGGGAAGCGGGGAAGGGGTTCATGGGCGGCTCGTTCCGGCAGGCGCCCGACGAGCCGGCGCAGCGAATTCTGCGCGCGATCGACATTCACACCGGCAAGGCGGTGTGGGAACTGCCGCAGACCGGCGCCGTGAACTCGTGGGGGGGAACGCTCTCGACCGGCGGCGGCGTGGTGATCTTCGGCGAGGACAGCGGAGCGCTGATGGCCGCGGATGCAGCGAACGGCAAACCGCTCTGGAGCTTTCAGACCAGCCAGCTATGGAAGGCCTCGCCGATGACCTATATGTTCGACAACAAACAGTACGTCGCCGTCGCGGCCGGACAGAACATCATCGCGTTCGGGCTTCCCTGAACGAACCACGACGAGCTGCGCAAAGAGCTGGAAAAAATCTGAACCACAAAGGTCACAAAGATCACGAAGAAGGCATTTGTGAAAGGGCGGACGCTTCACACTGCCGAGCCTTCGAGCGTCGGACCGCGTCTCACGCGGCGAACATGGACAGGACGTCTCGGTAGACGACCGCCTCGTCCGCAGGTATCACTACGGTGCGAGGCGAGTCGGCGGGCGCGGCGAGCGATTACGTGATCGGCCGCGTCTGCCGACCGTGCCTACCGACCGCGCATGCCGACCGCGCATGCCGACTCGGGCGAGCGCTACTTGCCGAGCGATTTCAGGATGTCGGCCTTCGTGGCGAGCCGGTCGGGGTTGAGGGAATGCACCGACATGATCTTCTCGGGCTCGAGCTTAAGCCGTTCCATGTTCTCGAGAAAGACCATCGTCCCCACGACCGGTGGGTTCGGCACCGGATTGGCGGCCGGCGGCAGATTGAACATGTCGGCATAAGCCAGAAGCTTTTCCTTCGGGAGATACACCATCAGCATTCCGTCGGCGTGGGGAAGCCCCGTCACGTGATGGATCTCAACGGTACGCGTCTCGTCCTGCAGCACTCGTTTTTCGGCGACCGTTTCGATCTTCGGCTTCTTTCCCGACTTCGACATCGCATCCGGCGCAAGCGTGCGCGGCGCATTCAGCGCCCTCTCGAAGAATGCCTTGTTCACCTCGTGCGTGATGATGGTGGCGCCCTCCGCGACGATGGCGGGGAGTCCGCTCGAATGGTCGAAGTGATGGTGGGTCAGGATCGAGTAGCGGATCGGCTTGTTCGGAATCACCTTCTTCGCTTCAGCGATGATCGCCATCGACCGCGCTTCGCTCTGCGGGCCGCCCTCGAAGAGCACGATGTGATCCTTGAACTCGATCGCGATCGCGTTGTAGGCGCCGTTGATGCGATAGACACCGTCGGCCAGCTTCTCGGATGTTGGTGCGGCGGCTGCTCCGGCCCCGGCTCCCGGCGGCGGACCGCCGCGCTGCCCGCCCGCGGGAGGTGTCACCAACTGGGCGATGTTCGCTGGATTCACATTGACGCCAAGAATCTGGGCTTCGAAGGTCGCCGAGCCGCCGCGCTTCTGCACCATGAACGCGGGGTACTTCAACCCGTTGGCGTCCCGGTACTCGGTATAGAGCGATTCGACGAGCATGTCGCCGAAGATCGGGTTCTCGAGCCAGGTCTCGACTTTGTCGACGAGGTTCTGGTCGTTGATATAGCCCACCACCTTGTAGGGGGTTCCCGACGGCGCTTTCTGGGTCGTCATCCACGTCACGACGTTGTACTTCTTGCCGCCAATCGATTGCGATTTCGCCGTCGCGTTATTCGCCGCCGCACCTTTCAGAAAGCCCCACGGCGTGGTCCAGATCTCCAACTGCTGCGCCCACGCGTTGTTCGCCGGCGTGATGTTCTGCTGGAACTGCGCCTGGACGGCCGGTCCGCCCGTGACGGGGGCGGCGAACGTCACTCCGGTTGCCCGCGAGGCGGGCTGCGAGAAGTCGATCGCGCGCACGTAGTCGCTGACGTTGGTCCTGGGCCAGGCGCCATTCGAGTTGTTCGACTGTCCGAGTCCGAAATTGGCACCAGACCCATAGATCGTGAGTGACGTCAAACCGTCAGCGCCCATGGCCTTCGATGCTGCGTTGACCACGGTCTTGGCGTCCTGGGCGGCGGCGGGCATGGCCAGCGCCCCGGCGAGGCCCATGGCAAGATACAGATATTTCGCTTTCATCCATCCCTCCGATGAGCGTCGAGGCTCGGAACCTTCGCGTCGGCAGAGCTCAGCGCGCGAATTTTGACCCTATTGTATGCACCAGGCGAAGCTCGAACGCGAACGTCGATAAGACGCCATGAAGCGGTCCGAGGATTCAAGGCCTCGAGTTGTCTTCACCTCGAGACGATGCTGGGAACCCATCAAGTGGCTCGGCGAGGAACGAAGGCGGTGACCGCCGGGTGGTCCTCACTGCGCGGGTACGATCGCGATCGCCGCTTGCGCGCACTCGTTCACGACCGTCAAGTAGCGTCGCACCACGTCGTTGCCGACGACGTAGGGGTGGCGAGCGCCGGGTTGCCTCGTCTTCAGCGCAGCCAGCTTCGCCTTGGTGCCGTCGTACTGCGTGTGGTTCGACAGAATGATGTCGGCACCGGCCTTCGTGGCGATATCCCGGAAGCGATCGGCCGACTGCGCATAGGCCACCAGCCGCGGCCGGATCGGTCCGAAATTGAAGAGCGTGCCTCCCCAGGCGGCCGCCAGATGCGGGCGTCCGCCGTCGCGCACGGGAATCAGCGTCGAGATCGTGCCTTCGGTGTGACCCGGCGTCAGGTACAGCGTCAGCGTCGTATCTCCCAGCGTAAGCTTCTGGCCGTCGGTCGCGACCATGTCGCGCTTTGGCTTCCACGTCGGATTCTGCTGGTCGAGTAGGTCGTAGTCCGCGGCCGACATCACAAGTCGTGCGCCGTACTTGTCCTGGAGGTGCTTGGCGCCGCCGGCGTGATCCAGGTGGCCGTGGCTGACGATCACGTACTTGATGTCGGCGGGGTTCAGCCCAAGCTTCTTGAGCCCTTCGTCGACTTCGGCTTCGATCGAGTAGTCGTAGATGGCATCGAGCAGGATGATGCCCTGCGAGGTCGTGATCGCCCACGCCGAGTACTCCGTCATCCCCACGTAGTAGAGGTTGTCGAACACCTTGGCCGGTTCGGCGTACCACGACTCGCGCGCCGGCGTCGGCGGCGGTCCGCCCTGGCGCCCGCGGCCGGGTCCACCGCCGCGCGGGGCGGGCGGATTCGCCAGCGCGAGCGCGCCGTCGCACACCGGTTGAAACACCCCCATGTGGTCCGCGCCAGCCGCCTGTTTCGCCGCGTCGACGTGCTTCTGTACCTCGGGCGCGGGGGCCTGTGCCGCCACCTGCCGGCCGCCGGCCCACGCGAGTACCGCCCCCGCGAACGTCAGTCGAGCCAGCAGTTTCATGCCATCGCCTCCACGCGTATCCTCCCACAGATCAGCGGCCAATCGCCCCACGCGCGATCTGCCGATGCTCGGCAGTTTGGAATGAACCGTCGAACCACAGAGATCACACAGGCTGTTTGTTTCCCCGCTCTAGCGATCATAGAGCGCTCTCAGGCCCCGCACATCGTCCGCAGACAGGCCGGTGGCCTGCGCGGAGCCGATGTCGTCGGCGGAGCGGAGGCGCCTTCGGTACGTGCCGAAGAAGCGCGCGCCGTCGCCCGGATTGCGGAAGAGATACATGATGTCGCCGATGTCGGCACTGTGTGCCAGGCCGATGGCGTGGCCGAGCTCGTGCAGCGCCGTCAGATAGACGACGATTTGACGATCGAGGGCGTCGCCGTCGGCATCAGCCGCCACGACGACCTCGGCGCTGGTCAGCAGGCCCGTCCGCGGATCGGGGCGCGCCTCGGTCATCCCGTACCGCCAATCGCGTGTGAAGAAATGGACGCGAATGCCCGCCCCGTTCCTGGTGGCGCTCTGTTCGAGCCGGAATCGTCCGTTCGCGGCGGTGGTCCAGGTCTGCATGGCGCGCTCGACCAGCCGGTCGCCGCCCGTCGGCGCACCCGCCGGATCGATCCAGACCGGGATCGTCGTGCCTGGCGCCCAGTGCGCGGCCCTCACCACGCTGGTGAAGACAATCACGGCGAATGCGAGCGCCAGTGCTCGTGTGACCACGGCTCTGGTCGAAGCTGTCGATTCTCTTTGTGCTCTTTGTGTGCTTGGTGGCTCGAGCATCGCAGCGTCGTCTCCGGGCTCTTATCCTTCCAGTTCCTTCGCCTTCTGGTCCCATTCCGAGAAGAATCGAAAGACGTTTTCGCGGGGAGGCTGCGGCGAGAAGGTTTCGAGCCACCGGACAGGCTCGTTGCCGGTGTTCTTGAATGCGTGGGTGCAGCCTGTCGAGGTCCAGAGCACGTCCCCGGCGCTGGCCAGATAGCGCGTGCCATCAAGGGTCGCCTCGACCTCCCCGCTGAGAATGAAGTACGCCTCTTCATAGGTGTGATCGTGCGCGCCGATGCCGACGCCGGGCAGGTATTCGATAAAGAGCAGTCGATGGTGAATGGCGCCGAACTTCTCGTCGATCAGCCATTTGAGAAAGACGCCTTTAAGCCCGGCCGAGACCATCCGGCCTTCGTCGCCCGCTGGGATCTGCGATTGGTCGAAGTGGCCCAGGAGGTTGCCCCCTGTGGCGGCAGGATCGAGCGGCGCGCCCTCACCTGGAAGAGCGCCGTCCTTCTGGAAGAACGTGTCGCGCTCCAGGCCGTACGGTTTGGGCTGCGGCGCTGCCATCCGCAGCCAACGGACCGAGTCCGCTCCAGGATTGCGCCACGCGTGGAGCGTGCCGACCTTGATACAGCCGTAGTCTCCGGGGACGAATTGATAGGTCTGGCCATCGATCGTGGCGACCGCATGGCCGGACAGGATATAGAAGCCGACCTCGTAGGCGTGCATGTGCGGCGCCAGCGAGCCGCCCGGGTCCAGTTGAGCGATGCTGAGGCCGGTGTGCACCGAGCCCGATGCGTGATCGACCAGCACGGCCTCCATGAAGCCCTCGCTGTGCCCGTCATAAGTAGGATTTGGCGAGAATACGCCGAGCTTTCCAACGTGATGCATGATGCACAGAAAATGGCTGAGTGCCGGGCGAATGTCAAGTCGCGTCGTGACCGGGTACTGTCTCAGTCTTCACGGTCAACCACCCAGGTCACCGAGGTTCCCGAGAATCCAGATGTTCAACCGGTGTGCTCGGCGGTCGATCCGAAACTGACCCATGACCCCGATCCAGTCTGCCAGGTCCCGGTCGAAGGTAGAATGTTGACGACGCAACTTCGATGAACGCTCTTCTTACGTAGGCGAGGACCACATGGGCTTCTGTGATCACTGTGAAGGTCAACGATTCGATCGGGCGCAAGTGCTGCGCGTCCTGCGAGCCACGCGACAGCGGCTTCGAAACCCCGAGCCCGGTTGCAGCGCCGATCAAAGTCTCGCCATGGCCATTGAGGCGGTGCGCGCCTTGGAGATTCCTCATCTCGAACCGCTGGACGATCAGATCGAGGGCCAGGTGATTCACTGACGGCGGTCGTGCCGTCCCCGGGTTCTCGCGCCGCGGTCGCGGCGCGTGGTGAGTTGTGTGGCTGATTCGGGCGCGTGTGCGTCCGAATCAGCCGCCGTTGTCGCGCTCGCCGATTACGGCTTCTCTCGATGCCGATACAGCGCTTTATTCGCCTGGTGGATCTGCTTCCATTTCCGCTTCTGTTCGGCCGCCGCCCCTTTGTCTCTCTTCCGCTCTTCGAACGCCGCTTCACGCAATAGCCGCCGATAGTGCTCGAGCCGGCCCGCATCGAGCGCGCCGGCAGCGACAGCATCCAGCACGGCGCAACCAGGTTCCGTGCCGTGCGCGCAATCGGCGAAACGACATCCACGCGCCACGTCGACGACCTCCTCGAACGTCCGATCGACGGCTGACTCATCCGCCCACGGCTGGAGCTCCCGCATGCCGGGCGTATCGATCAGCAGTGCACCCCCCGGCATCTCCACCAATTGCCGCGACGTCGTCGTATGTCGTCCCTTTCCGTCCAGGTCGCGGACCGCGCCAACACCCAGACGATCGATGCCGAGCAGCCGATTGATCAGCGTCGACTTGCCGGTCCCCGACGACCCCAGCAGCGCCACCGTCCGCGCCGGCCCGAGGTAGAGAGTGAGCGCGTCTACGCCGTTGGCCGCGAGCGCGCTCACGACCACGACGTCCACGAATGGCAGCCGACGACGCAGTGCGACCGCTTCCGCTGCCGGATCGGCGCAGAGATCCGCCTTGCTGAGGACCACGACCGGCGTCGCTCCTCCCTCCCAGACCATCGTGAGGTAGCGCTCGATGCGATTGGCGCTGATCGCGGACGTCAGCGCGTTCACGAGGAACACCGTGTCGACGTTGGCCGCGACGACCTGCTCTTCCTGGACCCGCCCGGCTGCCTTGCGCGACAGAATGCTTCGCCGATCGAGCCGGCGATGCACGATCGCGCGATTGGCCCCCGGCGGCGCGGCGACGCCGACCCAGTCGCCTACCGCCGGAAAATCGGCCGCCGCGCCGGCATCGTGGCGAAAGCGCCCGCTGACCTCTGCCCAGCCGTCGACCTCGCCGGCGAGGGCACACAGTCCACGCTGCTCCTGCACCACGCGCGCGCGTCGCAGCGGGCCTTCGTCAGCGAGTTGTTGTTGAAAAAAAGAATTCCACCCGAGACGTTCCAATGAAGACACGTCGATCCTCCTTCGCGACCCCGATGGGTTGTGTGAGAGAAGAAGGTCCGCGTGCTGGTGAGATCTAGCTGGGAGCCAGGCAGGCGGACCGATCCCGCGGAAGTTCGACGACACTCATGAGACAGGCCCTCCTTTCGGACGCCCATGTTACACCGAGCCGACCGCCGGCTCTCTTTTATTTCCGCCCAGCGGGTCGTGAGCTCGTTTCACGTCAACCACCAAGCACGCCGAGCACACCGAGCCAACGACAGAATGTTTTCTCGGTGATCCCGGTGGTGAACTACGCGAAGCCGCCGAGTTGACTCGCTGCCGCCCTGCCCAGAGCGCCGAATTCAACAGGCCTGCTCAACCTACGCGCCTCGTCCGTTCTCGTGTCTCGGCGGGGTTGGCCATTGTCCGAGAGGCGCCTCCGCCGCGCGGCTCGTCGCTTACACCTTCCTGATATTCGTGCGCTTCACGCACTTGCGATCCTGAAAATGTGCCGGCGAATTTCTGCGACACGACTAGACTGCTAATGAGACGGAGGACGCGTCGAATGTTCAACCTTGCGGTGCCCTGGTGGGAGCTGATTCTGCGCAGCGCGGTCGTCTATGGATTTCTCCTGCTGCTGTTACGGCTGACCGGAAAACGTCAGGTCGGTCAACTCGCGCCGTTCGATCTCGTGCTGCTGTTGGTGCTCTCGAACGCGGTGCAGAATTCAATGAACGGTGGAGACAACTCGCTCGTCGGCGGTTTGATTTCCGCGTTCGTCCTCGTCGGCTTCAATCACATCATCGGCATGGCGACGTTTCGCAACAAGAGACTCGAGGCGCTGATCGAGGGACGCCCGCAGCTGATCGTTCACAATGGCCAGCTGTTCGAGGAGGTCATGGCTCGCGCGAAGCTGACGCACCACGAACTGAACGCCGCGCTCAGGCAGTCCGGTTACGCGAACGCGTGCGACGTCCATGCGGTGATTCTCGAGAACAACGGTGCGATCAGCGTGGTGCCCAAGAGCGCTCAAGGCGTGCCGGGGCCCGACCGCGCCTGAGACGGCATCGCGCGGGCGTTCGGCCCGCGAGGGTTTCTGCCGGCTGGCGTCGTGCGCCCATGCCGCGCGCGATCGATCAGCCAGGCGATCGTGACGCCGGTCGCGGCGCCGACGCCGTCCCACGCGAAATCGCGCCACGACGCAGTGCCGCCGCTCGCGCGATCCCGCCACTCCTTCGCCGCACCCGCTGCGAGCGCGACCGCAAGTCCTGAAAGGATCCGTTTGCCGCGCGTATCGAAGACCAGCGAGCTCGTCGCGTACCCGCCGCCGGCGAGCGCCGCCCCGGCCGAAAAGTGCAGCGCCTTGTCGCGGCCGAACCACGGATCGTCATCTTCGGCCGCCCGCGCGCCCGCAGCGCCGAGCGCGATGAAAACGACGATGAGAATCGCCAACTGTCGCACGTGGGGATGGTAGCGGGAGGTCGAATGACGCGCCTGTCGAGGGTCGCGGTCTTTTTCGCGACGGCCATGCCCGGCGATTCGCTCGGCGTTTGGCCGCCGGCGTCAGGTGGCATGACCCATGCTTTATGGGACCCCAGCAAGGTTGGACGGACATCTCGTAACGCGTTTTCAGTGAGGAGCCATGAAAGTACATCTGGATTTCGACACCCCTAACGACACGCCGACACAGCCGATGACCGAGCGCCGCTCGGCACCGCGGTCATCCAACGCCGCACGGTCGGTGTGCCCGTACTGCTACCAGCCGGGGATTCACCAGTCGGCCGCACAGTGCCTGCGCGCGCTGGAGCGGACCGGTTCAAACTGAGCGACGAGATTGCACGTCGGGAGGGTCTGTCTTGGCCGCTCGAGCCGAGCGGCCAGATCCCTCGATTCCATTTCCCCGGATCGTTACCCGCTAGCCAGCGCGCGGCCGCCTCCGGGAGGCCCACTGCGCCGTCAGGACGCCGGCTAGAGCCACCGCCGCCCCGAGTCCCTGCCACGCGCTGAACAACTCATTGAACAGCAGCCAACCGAGCGAGGTCGCGACCACCGGTTGGATGAGAACGGTCACCGACGCGGTGGCAGGCGGCAGACGTCCCAGCGCCGAGGCGATCGAGCCCTGGCCGGCCGCGTGAACGATGCCCAGTCCGATGCAGGCGGCCCAGCCGGCTGCGGTGGCGGGGAGTATCGGCTCACCCAGAAGCCGCGCCGACACCAGGAGCAGCGCGGCGCCCGTCAGCGACGACCAGAACATGATGCGCGTCGTGGCCTCGTGACGCCGTGCAGCGCCGACGGCCAGAAGATAGATCGAGTACCAGACCGCGGTGGCGAGCGACAGCGCGTCACCCAGCGGAGGATTGGGGCCGACCCGGCCGACGCCCTTGGCGAGGGCCATGATCGACGCGCCGCCGACCGAGAGCGCGACCGCGGCCAGAAAGAGGCGGGCCGGGCGCTGCTTGAAGACGATCCAGGCCGACGCGGTCACGACCACCGGTGTGAGATTCGTCAGCACCGTCGCTTTTCCGACCGAGGTGTTGGCGATACCGTAATGCCAGAAGCCCAGATCGAGGGCGAACGCCAGTCCGGCGAGCAGGTCGAGCCGGGAGGGGCGGTCCACGCTGCCGGATGCCCGTCGCGCGAGTGTCGCCAGCACGGGCAGCGAGAAGAAGAGACGCCAGAACCCAGCGGCGGCGGGACCGGTCTCGGCCAGGCGTACCAGGATGGGCGCCAGACCGATCACGCAGGCGCCGGCAATCAGCAACAGGAGCGCCCTGCCACGCTCGGCGTCCGCGTGAACCGTGGTCGGGTAGGAAGGATCAGTCACAGCCCAGGTGTGGCGGCTGACTGCTCCGCAGTGCGGCGCGAAGCTCCGCGACGGTGTGCGCCACCGTCGCGCCCGCGGTATCGATCACCAGGTGCTCGCGATCCCACACGCGGTAGTCCCGCGAGATCACATCGTCCCACGTCGGTCCGGTGAATTCAGGTGGCTCGGCCAGCCTGCGCTCTATTCGTCGGCGATGTTCCCGCTCATCGGAGCAGCTGAGCTCGATTTCGACAACCGGTGTCCCGGCGCGGAGCGCGACGCCGAGCCACGCATCGCGCGTAAGGGGAATCGGATTCACCGAGTCGGCAATCACCGTGCGGCCGACACGCAGGTTGTCCTCGACAACCGCGTAGCCGACGCGATACCCCGCATCGCCGATCGACCGGGCCGTGACGCCGGATTGGCGAACCCCCTGCTCGATCGAGTCGATGCGAATGTGCACGGCGCCGAGTCCCCGCGCCAGCTCGCGGGCAATTGTGGTTTTGCCCACGCCCGGCAATCCGCCCAGTACGATCAGCATTCCGGGACAGTTTATCTCTGTCATCTCTGCTGCCTTTTGCTTGACGACTATATCCGTTGCTGATATAACGCTGGCAGATATATGGCTGCGCTGACCCCCGCCGTGATGCATATCCTGCTCTCCCTCGCGGGCGGCGAGCGCCACGGCTACGCGATTCTGAAGGAAGTGCTGACGCAGACGAACAATCAGGTACGCCTCGGTCCGGGCACGCTCTATGGGACGCTCCAGCGGCTGATGGAATGCGGCTGGGTTGACGAGACCGACGGACCGGGGGACGGATCAGACGAGCGGCGCAGATACTATCGCCTCTCGCGCTCCGGCCGCGAGGCGCTGAGGGCGGAAGTCGAGCGACTCGATGCGCTGGTCCGCGGGGCGCGGGCGCGGGGCATCGTTCCGCGCCCATCGCGCGGGTAGGGGGTGGCCAATCCGTCATGGAGCCGACCGCGTCTCTCGACACCAGGTGCTATCAGGCGGCGCTGTATCTATGCCCGCCCGCGTTTCGCCGGGAGTTTTCGCAGGAGATCGTCCGAGTGTTTCACGAGGCGCGCCACGACACGCAGGTCGCCAGTCCCCGAGGGGGCCTGTGCGCCTTCTGGGCGCGGATGAGCGCGGACCTCGCGGTCACCATCGTGCGTCAATGGCTGCGGACCGCATGGCCGTTCATCGTGGTGATTTCGATGCTCTATCCGCTGATGGCCGCGTCGGCGATCGCGAAATTCTGGCGGCGGGCGTCCGCCCTGCTGCCGCGTGCCACCGCCGACGCCGACGTCATCCTGCTGGTGCTTCTTACCGCGGTCGTGATCGTCGTGATCGCCGCCACGATCATCCTCACGCTCTGGTTCACGCGTCCGATGCTCTACCGCCGCCGGGTCTAGTGCTCTAACGCCATGCTGCAGGCCCGAGGGCTCACCAAACGCTACGGCGGACTCCTGGCCCTCGACAAGGTCAGCTTCGATCTTCATCCCGGGGAAATCGTCGGCTATCTCGGCCCGAACGGATCGGGCAAGAGCACCACGGTCAATCTGGTCGTGGGATTGCTCGAGCCGAGCGCCGGCGCCATCTCGCCCAACGGCATCAGCCTGTCGGACGATCCGGTCTTGTACAAACGAGGCATCGGCTACGTACCCGAGGAGCCATATCTCTATACGCATCTCACCGCCGGCGAGTACCTGACGCTGGTCGGGCGGATGAGGAGAATCGGCGAAGCACAGCTCGGGTCCAGAGTCTCGCGGCTGCAGCACCTCTTTCAGCTCCACGACAGCCGCTACAGAACGATGAGCGCGTACTCGAAGGGCATGCGGCAGCGGGTGCTGCTGGCGGCGGCGCTGCTGCACAATCCCGACCTGCTCGTGCTCGACGAGCCGTTCTCGGGCCTGGACGTCAGCGCCGGTCTGCTCTTCCGGGCGCTGCTCGTGCTGCTGGCCGCGCGAGGCAAGATGGTGCTCTTCAGCACGCACCGGTTCGACATGGTCGAGAAGCTGTGTTCGCGCGTGGTGATTCTGTCCTCCGGCCGCCTGGTCGCCGAGCATCGTGTGTGTGACACGGCGCGGGCGGGCGACGGCTCGCTCGAAGACCTCTTCGTCCGTGTCACGGATCAACCCGACTACGCACCGGTCGCCCGGCAGATTCTCGACACCATCTCCGCCGCATGACCAGGCATCGAGAACAGCCGTGGTATCACCTGACCCGCCATTTCTTCAACGGGCTGTTCGATCTGGGCTTTCTCTCCGAAGCGGGCGCCGACTCGTTCACGCGGATGATCGTCGGCTGCGGCGCGGTCTTTCTCGCCTTCGGACTGCTGCTGGTGCGCCTCTTCATGGTCAAGTACGCAGTCCTGTCGTCGTTCGACACCCCGGAGCCGTACAGACAGGCACTCCTCGCCGACCACGCGTTCCTCCTCGCCGTGCCGATGTGGATTGTGGCCTGCGTGACGGCGCTCGCCGGTCACTCGCTGTTTCCCGACCTGATCGACTTCCGCGTGCTGATGGCGCTGCCGGTGTCGCGGCGCCTGGTCTTTGCCACGAAGCTGCTTGCGCTGACTCTGTTCACCGGCCTGTTCATGCTGGCGGCCCACGCGGCGCTGCTGCCGTTGCTGCTGTTGATGTCGGTCGGGCGCTGGGCCGAACCGCCGTGGCCGCTGCAATTGACGACGCACGCGGCCGCGGGACTGCTTGGATCGGCATTCTCCGTCACGGCGGTGACCGCGTTGCATGGGCTCGTGGTCCTGGCCGCGCCGCGAGGACGCCAGCTCGCCGTGTCGGCGGCGCTGCGGAGTGCGACGCTCGGCCTCCTGATCGTGTCGCTGCCGATGGTCCTCCGTCTGCCCGGACAGGCGCGGGCGTTTGCCGACGGATCGGCCTGGCTGTACGCCGCTCCGCCCGCGTGGTTCCTCGGGCTCGAGCGCTGGCTGTCCGGCGACGCCGGCACCGCGCCGCTGATCCATCTGGCGGAAATCGCCGGCGCTGCGCTGACGATCGCCGCAGGCCTGGCGGGAGGAAGCTACCTTGTTCTATACCGCCGTTTCGATCGCGTGATGTCGAGACCGCCGCAGGGCGACGCGCAGTCGCCGCGACGCTTCAGGTGGATGCCTGGCGGCTTGTCTTCTCCGGCAACGACGACAGCGCGGCGGCGTCCGGTGTTTGACGGGACTCGAATGTTCACGCGCATCACGCTCCGCAGAAGCGTCCTGCATCAAGGCATCGTGGTCGCGTTGTCGGCAGTCGGCGTCGGCCTCGTCGTGAACAACCTGATGGCGGCCGACCTGGCCGGCTGGATGCCTCGCAGAGGCAGCGCCGGTGTGGCGCTGACGACATCGGTCATCTGGGCGCCGTTCGCGTTGATGTTTGTCGCCAGCCTCGCCGTCCGTTTGGCGCTCGCTGTGCCGATCGAGCCGCGCGCAAACTGGGTATTCCGGATGACCGAGCAGCACGCGGGGCCCGTCGATCAACTCGACGCGGCCCTTCACACCGTGCGTCGCCTGGGAGCGGTCGTCCCGCTCGTGGCCATCGCTCCGCTCGAATGGCTGGTGTTGGGACGCGATGCGATTGGCGTGGTCGCCGTCGCGCTGCTGTTTGGCGGGCTGCTCGTCGAGATCCTCATGAGGGACTGGGCGCGGATTCCCTTTACCTGTTCTTATATTCCAGGCAAGGGGTTCGTGCCGCAGACCGTGCTGACCGGTCTGCTGTCGTTCGTTCTCTTCACCACCTCGGGCGCGGTTTTGGCCCGCGTCACGCTGACCGGCCATCGAGCCGCGTTCGCGCTTGACGCCATGCTGTTCGCGCTGGTCCTGGCGCTCGGCCGATACAGGCGGAGCCGGTGGACGGACACGCCGCTGGCCTTCGAGGATCAGCTGCCGGTGGACGTGAACCCGATCCGGCTGATGGAGTGATCCGCAGTCAGGCGGGGCCGCTCCAAGCGATAGGACAACGACAGCTTCCCACTGGTGCCGACTCCGCTGCCAGGCGCTCAGGTCAGTCAGAACGCCGCAGCCGAGTAGCGGGTCATCACGTTCAGCCGTTTCACGAGATTCACCAACGACATCACCGAGAAAACATGCTGGTTCTTGCTCGGTGTGCTCGGCGGTTGACGTGAAACTGACCCGCGACCCGCAGCCTTGACACTGCGGAAACCGCCTGCTAGAAGACACGTCAGCAGTTGGCTGCTCGCCAGGAGGCGCTTATGGTCCGATCGTGCGCGGTGGGGATCTGTCTGCTTGCGTTCGCCTCGTTCGCCCGGGCTCAGTCGGACGCGCGGTTGCTCATCCGCCACCCGACTCTCAGCCGCGACAGGATTGCCTTCTCTTATGCGGGAGACATCTGGACGGTCGCGCGCGGCGGCGGCGACGCCGCGCGGCTCACCGCCGGGATCGGCGAGAAGTGGGATCCGTACTATTCCCCCGATGGCGCGTGGCTGGCCTTTACCGCCGACTACTACGGGAATCCCGACGTCTTCGTGATTCCCGCGGCGGGCGGCGAGCCAAGGCGGCTCACCACGCACCCCGCCGTCGACATCGCCGTCGGCTGGACGCCCGATGGCAAGAGCGTGCTGTTCACCTCCAACCGAACGAGCGCGAACGATCCGCTCAAGCTCTTCACGGTCCCGCTGCAGGGCGGATCTCCCACCGAGTTGCTGCTCGCGATGGCGTCCGACGGCGCGTTCGCTCCCGACGGATCGCGAATCGCCTACACGCCGAAATTTCAATGGCAGCCGGCGTGGAAGCGCTACCGCGGCGGCCAGACGATGGCGATCTGGATTGCGCGGCTGTCGGATTCGAGCATCGAGAAGATTCCGCGCGACAATTCCAACGACTTCAATCCGATGTGGATCGGGAAGACGGTCTACTTCCTGTCCGATCGCGGCGGTCCCGTCGGGTTGTATGCCTACGACACGGAGAGTCGCAATGTCTCGGAGGTCGTGCACAACACCGGCTTCGATCTCAAGTCCGCCTCCGCAGGCACCGACGCCATCGTCTACGAACAGTTCGGCTCACTGCATGTGATGGATGTACGAACGAGAACGTCGAAGGCGGTCAGCGTCCGGGTGGCGGCACAATTTGCGGAAGTTCAGCCGCACTTCGAGAAGTTGAGCGCCAAGAAGATTCTGAATGCGAATCTCTCGCCGAGCGGCGCCCGGGCGGTGTTCGAAGTGCACGGCGAGATCGTGACCGTGCCTGCTGAGAAAGGCGACATCAGGAACCTGACGGGCAGCCCCGGCGTGGCCGACCGGGATCCCGCCTGGTCGCCCGATGGGAAACGCATTGCCTGGTTTTCCGACGAGTCCGGAGAATACGCGCTGCACCTCCGCGATCAGAACGGTCTGGGCGAGGTCACGAAAGTCGCACTGGGTGCGCCCGCTTCGTTTTTCTACTCGCCGGTGTGGTCTCCCGACAGCAAGAGGATTGCCTACAGCGACAAGCGCCTCAACGTCTGGTACGTGGACGTCGAGAAGGGCACGCCGGTCAAGGTCGATACCGATTACTACGACACGCCCTTTCATTCACTGAACCCCTCGTGGTCGCCCGACGGCAAGTGGCTGGTCTACACCAAACAATTGAAGAGCCGCATGCACGCGGCGGTCGTGTACGACGTGGCTGCCGCCAAGGCCACCCAGATCACCGACGGATTCAGCGATGCGTTGTACGCGGCCTGGGACAAGGGCGGGAAGTATCTCTATCTGACCGCCAGCACGAATGTCGGGCTGAGCGCCAGCTGGCTGGATCTATCGAGCATCGATCACCCGATCAGCCGGAGCCCCTACGTTCTGGTGCTTTCGGCCAGCGACCCGTCTCCGCTGGCCCCTGAAAGCGACGAGGAGAAGTCGGAGGCCCAGAAGGCGGAAGACGGAAAGGATGGAAAAGACGCGAAGGACGCGAAAGACAAACCGAAGGAGCCGCCGGTCGTACGCATCGACTTCACGGGCATCGGCCAGCGCATTCTCGCGCTCCCCATTCCCGCGCGCAACTACGTCGGCCTGTGGGCGGGCAAGGAAGGCGAACTGTTTCTCGCCGAGGCCCCGGCGTTCTTCAATAGCGACGATCCGCCGCCACTGACGCTGCACAAGTTCGATCTGAAGAAGCGGAAGACGAACAAGCTTCTGGAAGGCGCCACCCAGGCGGTGTTGTCTGCGAATGGCGAGAAGCTGCTGGCGCGGCAGGGCGACGACTGGAAGATCGTCGGAACGGCGGAGCCGCCGAAACCAGAAGCCGAAGCGCTGAAGCTCGGGGAGATGGCCGTGTGGGTGGAGCCCCGGGCGGAATGGCAGCAGATGTACCACGAAGCGTGGCGGATCGAGCGCGACTTCCTCTACGATCCGCGCGCGCACGGCCTCGATCTGGCCGCGGCGGAAAAAGCCTACCAGCCGTTCATGGCGAACGTCTCCAGCAGAGCGGACCTCAACTATCTCTTCACAGAGATGCTCGGCAACCTGACGCTCGGTCATGTCTTCATCAACGGCGGCGATCGGCCGGAGCCGCCGAAGATCAAGGTCGGGCTGCTCGGCGCCGACTACGCGATCGAGAACGGACGCTACCGCGTCACGAAGGTCTACGACGGTGAAAACTGGAACCCGCAGCTCCGGGCGCCGCTCACGCAGCCTGGTGTGAACGTCAAGGCGGGCGATTATCTGCTCGCGGTCAATGGACGGGAGCTGCGCGCGAGCGATGAAGTCTTCGGCTTCTTTCAGCAGACGGCGAATCGGCAGGTCGTGATCAAGGTCGGCCCCGATCCGGCCGGCGCCGGCGCGCGCGAGGTCACCGTCGTGCCGGTCGAGAGTGAAGAGCCGCTGCGCCATCTCGAGTGGATCGAATCGAACCGGCGCAAGGTCGACGAGCTGACCGGAGGCCGCGTGGCCTACGTCCACCTGCCCGACACCGCGAGGGGTGGTCTGGCCAGCTTCAACCGCTACTTCTTCGCGCAGGTGGGGAAGGACGCGGTGATTCTCGACGAGCGTTTCAATCACGGCGGGGATCTGGCGGACTACGTCATCGACTATCTTCGCCGACCGTTGATGAGCCTGGTGACAGCGCGCGACGGACACGACTTCGCCAGTCCGGGCGGGGCGATTTACGGGCCGAAGGTGATGATCGTGAACGAGTTCGCCGGATCGGGAGGCGACGCGATGCCGTGGTACTTCCGGAAGGCCGGTCTCGGCACGCTGGTGGGCTCGCGAACCTGGGGCGGCCTGGTCGGCATCTGGGACTATCCGGAGCTGATCGACGGCGGATCGGTCACGGCGCCGCGCGGCGCGATCTACGGACTGCAGGGAGACTGGGAAGTGGAGAACCGTGGGGTCAGTCCCGACGTCGAGGTGGAAATGGATCCGGCGCTCGTGCGCCAGGGCCGTGACCCGCAGCTCGAGAAAGCGGTCGAGGTGATCCTCGAGCAGCTCAAGAAAAACCCGCCGCCCACCTACAAGAAGCCCGAGTATCCGAACTACCGCCAGGTGCTGCCGAAATAGTCGCGGGTCCGCTGTGCGCCGAAATGCAACCACGAAAACACGAAGACACGAAAAAGTCTACGGCGAGCGCGCTCAGCCAGAACAGTGTCGAGATGGAAAACGTTCTAGTCGCCGAGCCGGCCGGTCCGGTCGAGCTCCTTGTAGAAACCAAGGTCCGCTCCGTGCAGCAGTTTCGCCACGTAGAGGATCTGTCCGTAGTGCATCCCGAAATGTTCGACCACGTGATAGACGACGGCCAGGCCGCTGGCGGTGTAGCCCTGGATGCGATACGTGGCGAGCAACTCCTGTTCGCTGACGCGCGACAGCACGGCCGCGACCTCCTGCAAGGTGCGGTCGAGCATGTCGAGCAGGCGTGAGGCCGGGATCAGCTGCCGCTCGGCAAACTCCGCCGGCCGGTCGCGAGCGTCCTCGCCGCGAGTAAAGGTGCCGACGAGCCACTGCCGCACGTTGCCATTCAGGTGCAGGAGGAGATTGCCGACGCTGTTGCTGGCCTCGTTCGGCCGCCACCACACCTGCTCGTCCGTCAAGCACTCCACCGCCGCGCGAAGGCGCGGCGAGTACTCTTCGATCAGCTTGTGCCGCGAAAACTCGAGAAACGCCTTCGTCACATCGTCGTGCTGCACGGTGGAATTATAGGTTTTTCGTGTGTCCTCATCCCCACCTTTCAAGGTGAACCACCGAGCTCACCGAGAACACCGAAGAGACATCCCAATATGTGGCCTCGATGCACTCGGTGTGCTCGGTGGTAAACGTCACACTGACACACGGCGGCTGACTGCACTCTATGTGAGCACCTTCGCCGGAGCGTGTCCGGGGACCACGCCCGTGTAGCGTGCACGTGGGCGGATCAGACGGCCCGAGGCGTATTCCTCGATCGCGTGCGCAATCCAGCCGACCGTACGGCCCAGGGCGAAGAGCAGTACCGGCGCCTCTGCGGGCAGACCGTAGGCCCGCGTCACCGCGGCCAGCCCGAAATCCAGGTTGGGGAGATCGTGCAGCGCATTTATGCCAGCCTTCAGGACGCCGCGAGCGCGCCGCCACTCGACTGTATTTCCGCTGGCCTCCGCCAGGCGCAGCAGCAGCGCCGCGCGGGGATCGCCGCGCGGGTAGAGCGGATGGCCGAATCCCGGCAGGTGCTCTCCTCCGCGCAGCCGATTCGCGATCGAGGCCCGGGCGCGCGCCGGCGTGTCGGCCTCCGCCAGCAGTGCGAGAACGCGGTCCGCGGCGCCGCCGTGCTTGTAGCCTTTGAGCGTGGCCATCGCGGCCGAGCCCACGTCGTACGGCGAGGCGCCGGCCGACGCCGCGCACCTGGCGGTAAACGCGGAGGCGTTCAACTCGTGATCCGCGCACAGGACCAGCGCGGTGCGAATCACGTCGGCGACCCTGGTTCGTTTCGGCGCCCATCGGGCTTGCAGCGCGAGATGCACCGGGACGCCTGCGTGGTCAGCGTCGTAGCGCGGCGCGATGCAAGCGGTCAACAGCCGGATGATGCGCGCGCCCGTCTGCCGGACTGCGGCGGGACGCAGATCGAACGAGGCCACGTCCGCCGCCGCGGCGATCGGCAGCGCGGCTTGAAACAACGTGACGACGTTGGCTGTCTCGTGGCCTGCGGCGGTTCGCAGCAGCGCCAGTTGGCGGCGGGAGAGCGCGGGGGGCTGCCTGAAAAGCGCAGTGCGCTCCGTCTCGTCGGCCGCCCACAACAGCGCCGCCGCCTCCTCCAGGCTCGCCGACTGCGCGAGGGCCGCGGCATCGCGGCCGCGATAGTAGAACCGTCCCTCGTGGATCAGGGTGATGCTCGACTCGAGCACCGGCCCGCCCCAATCGAGGCCTCGCGCGGCTGCCTTCGCGGGATCCCGGCGTGTCTCCTTGCGCTCCAGCAGACGCTCGACGTCCTCCCGGTAGTAGCGGCGCTCGCGCGGCCGGCCGGGCACCGGCTCCGATCGCAGCTGGCCGCGGCTGGTGTAGGCATAGAGCGTCGCCGGCGTGACGCCGAGGACGCCGGCGGCCTGCCGCGCCGTGAGGTAGTAGGGACCGGATGGCATATTACATTGATTATATAATCAATATTGACAATATTTCAGCGATCCCCAACCATGGATCCCATGAACGAGGGACTTGGAGATGTCGTCGCCGCGTCCACGCGGCTCAGCCATGTGGACGGAGAGGCGGGCCGGTTGACCATCGCCGGCTACGCCGTGGAAGACCTCGCGCCGTACGCCCGATTCGAGGACGTGGCCTACCTGCTGCTGCACGGCGAACTGCCGGACGATTCGGCGCGCGATCGATTCGCCCGGGATCTGGCCGGGCGGCGGGCGCTGCCCCGCGCCGTCCTGGCGATCCTGCACGATGCCGCGGCCGCCGGGACGCCGCCGATGGATGCGCTGCGCATGGCCGCGCCCGTGCTCAGCCTCGGTCGCGAGGAGCAGCCACTCGACGATGCGATGACGGCGATTGCGGCGTTTCCGACCGTGGTGGGAAATTACTGGCGTCTGCGGAACGGCATGGCGCCGGTGCCGGTTCGTCCCGATCTCGGGCACGCGGCCCACTACCTGCATCAGCTGTTCGGCGAGTTGCCGTCGGTCGAACGGATCCGGGCGCTCGACACGTATCTCAATACCGTGTGCGACCACGGCCTCAACGCGTCCACGTTCGCCGCACGCGTGATCGTGTCCACGCGATCCGACGTCATCTCGGCAATCACCGGCGCGGTGGGCGCGCTCAAGGGGCCGCTGCACGGCGGCGCCCCGGGGCCCGCGCTCGACACCGTGCTGGAGATTGGTGCCCCCGCGCGCGCGGAGGCGGTGCTGCGGGCCAAGCTCGATCGCGGCGAACGTCTGATGGGATTCGGACATCGCGTCTACCGGGTGCGCGACCCGCGCGCCGATGTCCTGGCGCAGGCCAGCGAGCGCTTCTACGCGAGCGACGGCGACCGGCCGCTCTACGAGCTGGCAAAGGTGGTTGAAGCCACGGCGTTGCGCCTGCTGCGCGAGCGCAAGCCGGACCGGCGGCTCGATACCAACGTCGAGTTCTATACGGCGCTGTTGCTGCACGGGCTGGGATTGCCGACCGCGTTGTTCACGCCGACCTTCGCCGTCGGACGCGTGACCGGCTGGGCGGCACATTGCCTGGAACAGCTTCGCGAGGGCAAGTTGATCCGGCCGCGGTCGGTGTATGTCGGTCCGACGGATCGGCGGTACGCGCGCGGCCCGGCACCGGCCGCCGTCTGAACGCGCGTTGGGGCGGGTGCGGCCGTCGGGCGGTCACCAATGGCCTGTCCTGGTGATTTCCAGAGATAAATTGCCGCCACGAAGCCGCGACGAATACCTCCTGGATACGTGTCGTCGTTCTTCGGGCGTGTGCCGACGTGGGCATCGTGTGCGGGACGTTGGGGGGAGCGGCGGGGGGTTGCAGGGGGAGGCGGGGCCGGGTTCTCCCCCTGCGAGAGGACTTACTGATCGAGGCGGATCATGTAGTTGAGCGCGTTGCCCCAGATCGGCGTGTAGTTGCAGTCTGGCGGTCTGAAGTTCCACGACAGGATCGATCGGGCCCGACGCGTCGCGCCGTTCATCGGATAGATCACCTGGAGGTTCTCGGTGGCGTTGACGATGACCGCGAACTGCCAGGTCGGTTGGCCGGCGAGGGCGTCGGCCAGATGCACGCTGTCGCGCCCGACAGGCTGGAGGGTTCCGGCGGCGTCGGCGACGCAGTGAAGCACGAACTCGCGGCTGCCCGGCAGCGGCGCGCCGCCGAAGCCGAAGACCTGCTTGATCTTGACCGGCGCGGCGAACTGGCGGCGCTGGGGATCGTAGCCGGCGCACGGCATCTCTTCGTAGAAGAGGCTGCCGAGGTTGGACACGGCCGCGCCGCATTCACGCGCGGCGGCGACGAAGGACGAGGGCACCAGCGCCGCGTCCTGCGCGCAGTACTTGTACTTCTCGTACAGCTGGGCCTCCGTGGCTGCGACCGCGGCGGCGGGCGCGCCGTCCACGGCCGACAGCGCCTTGGCGACCGCGACCTTGATTTCGGGCCCGCACACCGTCTGGCTCTGTGCGAGGGCGTTGACCGGCAGCGAGACGACCAGGGCGCTGCCCGCCACGAGCAGCATCCGGCCTGCCCGTGATTGTAGAATTGACACGTACGCCGACACCGATGAATTCACACGCATGATGATTCTCCTTGGCAAGGACGGGGAATTCCGCCTTGCGTTGCCAATGGGTTGCTTCGACAGGGTCCACGTTCCACGTCCGGATCTGCCAGCCATCTCTTCCCCGCGATGGCCAATCCAGCGTGGCATCCCGGCGCGTCCTACATCCCGTCGCGCGTCCGGGATATTGCCCGCGTGTTTGTATCAACGCCGGGGTGGCCTTTACGGAACACGAACGGTCGCGGGGGATGCACGCGGAATCAGCGGCGATGAAGGCGGCCGAAAAAGGGCGGGATGCGCGTGAAGGTGACGCGGTTGCGGCCTGCGTGGAGCCGTGCTACTTCAGCGGGCGGCGCTTGAACAATTTCCGCCGGGCGATCAATGCGGCGACGCCGAGGCCGATCAGCGAGAGGCTCGCGGGCTCGGGCACCGCGGAAGGAGCGTCGGGCTCTGCGAACAGCAGCGACAGGTTGTCGGCGTATGCATCGTTGTAGGCGCCCTCGGTGCGCGTGGCGGTCATGGCGATGGTGACCGATCGGGCGCCGGTGGGCACACTGTTCAGGCCCGACGTGGCGAACAGCAGTTGGCTGAGACCGCCGCGGCTCGTGGTGGCCAACGGACCGAGAATCGACGACAGCAGGATTCCGTTCGCCTCGTTCAGGAACGTCGCCTTGACGGACATGGCGTCGCCCTGCGCGCCCCAGCCGCCAAGATAGCCGCTGAGGAGGAAGCTGACCTTCCCGGCATCAACATCGGCCGCCAGGTCGTCGAACGAAATTTCCTGCGTCGCGGTAGACAGGCCGTTGGCCGGGCCGCCGGAGAAATAGTTGAGGCCTCCGAGAATCGCCGCCGCGTCGCTGGTATTGAGGTCCGCCGGGCCGCCGACGGCGTACTGGACAGCCGAAAAGTTGGATGTGGTGATCCAGCCGGTGGGCACGACGACGGCGCTACTGAAGTTGGTGGCGCCCGCACCGTTTTCGGCGCCGGGGTTGACGATGAGGTTGATCCCGAGCGGCGTCGCCGAGGCGGAAGAGGCGCCCGCGGCCGTCGCGAGCGCGGCGGCCAGCGACACGATGATCGCCCGTCGCCCTCCGCCTCCAGAACCCCGACCCCGCCACGATCTCACCACGCCATCTCCTTCGGTCGGCACACCCCACCCGGGCGGAACCAGTGCGAACACCATGGCCGAACGCCGATTGGAGGCAGTGTAGCGCGTCGGACGCTCGAGCCCTAGGCACTTTTTGCGCGGAACGTTCCACGTGTTCACTTCAGGGCGCCGCGGCGGCTTACAGGCCGTGGCGCTGTCGTTTCAGGTAGAGGCCCTTGCGCGAGAGGCCGAGCGCGTGGGCGGCGGCGTCGAAATCGCCGGGATGCTCTTCGAGCGCGAGGCGGATCATCTCGCGCTCGACTCGAGCCACGGTGGGCTGGAGCCTGCCCTTGAGCCCGACCGTCATCTCGAGCTCGTTGGCCGCGTGTCGCGGCGCGAGGCGGCTGCTGAACACATCGTCGGACAGGTCGGCCGGCATCAGTACGGCGTTCGGCTCGGCGAGCGCGACCATGCGGCGGATCTCGTTCTGCAGCTGGCGGATGTTGCCGGGCCAGCGGCACAGCAGCAGGTGCTCCATCGCGTCTTCGGAGACGCGCACGCCGATCCGGTTGAACTCGTGCCCCGCCTGCGTCACGAAGTGGCGGACGAGCGCGGGAATCTCGTCGCGGCGCTCGCGGAGCGGGGGCACGTGCAGGCGGATGACGTTGAGGCGATAGAACAGGTCGGCGCGGAAGCGGCCCGCCTTCATCTGCTGCTCGGGGTCGGCGTTGGTGGCGGCGACGATGCGGACGTCGATCGTGAAGGGGGTCGATGCGCCGATCGGGCAGATCTCACGGGACTCGAGGAAGCGGAGCAGTTTGGGCTGGAGCTCGAGGCTGAGCTCGCCGATTTCGTCGAGGAACAGCGTGCCGTCGCGCGCCGCGCCGATGAGGCCCGGATGGTCGCGGTCGGCGCCTGTGAACGAGCCGCGCCGATGGCCGAACAAGTGGCTCTCGAGCATGTCGCGGGGGACCGCCGTGCAATTGAACGGGACGAACGGTTTTGCAGCCCGGTCCGAATGGCGGTGAAGCGCGCGCGCCACAATGTCCTTGCCCGTCCCACTTTCCCCGGTGATAAGCACGCTGGCGCTGGTGCGGCCGATACGTCTGGCGTCGGCCATCAGGCCACGCATGGCGCCGCCCACGACGGCGTGTTCAGACTCCTCGCTGTCGTCGTCCGACGGCCAGAGGCTGATCCGCTCTTCGCGTTCGGTCCGGGCACGCTCCAAGTCCTGGATCGTGGTCAGGAGAACAGCGACGGCGTTGACAGTGGCCTGCGCATCGATATCGCGCCGAACCCTGAGATGGAGCTCCACGGACCGCTCGCGGGCGATTCCGACTGCGAGGCGTCGTTCAGTGAACTTCGCGCCCGCATCGTCCAGGCCGGCGGCTTGGGCGAACACTTGCGGCTCGCCGGGCCCGAGAGATAGCGCGGTTGCCTCCACGACGGCATCCGTCGCAGTAAGCAGATGGACGAACTCGCGGGCCAGTAACTCTGGATGGTTGTGATGGCGCAACAAGCCGGTTGCCGTTTGCAGCACGTCGCGGGCGACGTCGACGGCACTCGACGCCTGAGACCGCGAGGTGCCCACTGTCGATCTCGCGCCGAGCACGAGAGCGTTGGTGGTTTCCTCCCATCGGCGGGACAGTTCCAGAAGGCCCGGCATGCTGCGCATGCTTTCGTACAATCGCCGGGCACGCTGAAGGTGGGAAACCGCCGCTTCCTGATAGCCAGCGTCCGCAAGGGTGCATGCGAGGACGCACTCGTAGTGAGCGAAGACATCTGGAGGCTGTTGAGCCAGCGTGGACGCGACAATGTCGAGCGTTGCCATCGATTCGTCGGACCTTCCAACCCGCTGCAGCAACTCCGCCTTGGTCAGTAGCGCCGTTTGGCTGAGACCTTGATCGCCCGCTTGGCGAGATATCTCGATAAGAGACTCGCAGCTGGCGAGAGCGTCGGTGAGACAGCCTTGGCGCGCCAGCAATTGCGTCCGAGTCAATTGAGAATAACGACGCCCGTACTGAGTCCGTTCATCGCGTCGCTGCTCGGAACTTTCAATTTGAGCGGTCAGTTCCGCGCACTCTGAGAGTCGGCCCTGAAACAAGCGAGCCCGCGCCATGCCGTCGATGCCGCAATAGTAGTTGTCTCCCGGCGCCGGCATGGCCGCGATGGCTTTCTGAAAGTGATGCGTGGCCTGCTCAAACTCTCCGGCCGCCAACAGGAGGTTGGCGTAGTTGCCGAACGCGGCGCGCAACATCGATGCGGATCCGGACTGTTCAGCAAGCTGCAGGCTGCGGCGGGCATGCAAGAATCCCGCGTCCGTATCCGAGCGCATGATGGCCAGTGCGACCCTGGTGTTCTCGGCAACGGTCTCGAGCCACAGGTTGGGTGATGCCGATAGCAGTTGAAGCCCAAGCGTCGTATGCGAGTCGGCGCTCTTCAGTAAGCCCCGCTTTGCTTCCATTTCGCCGACCATGATGTGGAGGCCGGCGGTGATATGACGCAGTCCCAATTTGGTCGCCGTTGCCCGAAGTTCAGCCAGTATGGAGGCCGCTCGTTCGGGCCCAGAGAAGTCGGCAACCGTCACCAATAGGCGCAATTGGAACCAACACCGACGCTCGAGGTCGGCAGCTTCGGTCATCAGGGATATCGCCCGATGAAAGCGGCGCACAGCTTCGGCCGAATTGCCGTTGTTCAACTCAACCAAGCCGATGACGAACTCACAACTACCACGGTCTCGCGGGTCCAGGCCTTTCGTTCTGAAGAGCGACTCCGCCAGCGCGCGACACTGTCCGTACCGACCCAGTCGTTCGAGCACTTCAAGTCGAAGGACATCGTGGGCCCGCGTGTCTGCTCCAGGCCCAGATTCATTGAGTACTCTGAAGGCGTCCGCAAAGCGACCGTCGAACGCCAGTTGTTTCGCCGAGCGCGACATATCCATCAGGCCCTATTCGCGCTCAAAAGACAGGGTTCGCCGGATCGGGTGGAGCCAGGAATGTCTTGCTCGTTTCGACTGAATCGAACTCCGTGGCGGCGGCCTGGTTCGTGAGTGGGCGACGAACCGAGATGACCGCCGCAAAGGCATTCAGGCCTCCTGCTCCACCGGTCAGCAGGCCTGCTGTGGGCAGGGACCTGCTGGTCAGTTGGACGGCGGCCTTGACGTCCGCCGGCTTCAGTCCGCGCTGTTCCTCGAGCAGCAGCGCCACCGCGCCGCTCACGACGGCGGCGGACATGCTCGTGCCGGAAAGCTGCATGTACGCGGTTCGGCCGTCGCCCGTTATGTGACGCTCGCGATACGTCCTGGACAGGTACGAGCCTTCGGCCTCCGCGGAGACGATGTGCGCGCCGGGAGCGAGGATGTCGGGCTTCGCCACCAGGTCGTACCGCGTCGGTCCGCGCGCGCTGAACCACGCTACCGTGTCGTCCGACCGCGTCACTGTGCCGTGCGTGTCGATCGCGCCGACGGTCAGCACCGACGGGTCGTTGCCGGGCGACGTCACTCCCCCGAACACCATCCGCCTCTCCGTCGTTCGGCCCGCGTTCCCGGCCGACGCCACCACCACGATGCCCGCAGCCACGGCGCGCTCCGCGGCTTCGCACAGCGGATCGTCGCGGTACGGCTGCAGCACCGGCGTGCCGATCGACAGATTGATCACCCTGATGTTGTATTGCGCGCGGTGCTCGACGGCCCAGTCGATCGCCTCGACGACGCTGCTCACGGTGCCGTCTCCTTCGTTGCCCAGGACGCGCAGGCTCACGAGATAGGCGCCCGCCGCCACGCCCTGCACGTCGCGCGTGTCGGGCGTGCGCCCCGCCTGCCCGGCGATGATGCCGGCGATGTGCGTGCCGTGGCCGAAGCCGTCGCTGCCGTCGCCGCCGGTGAAATCCACAAAGGCGATCACGCGGTTCCTGAGCATCAGGTGCCGCACGTCGATGCCGGAGTCGATCACCGCCACCGTGACGCCGCGTCCCGTCAGCGACGGAAGATCCTCGCCGCCCGCCCACACCTGATCGGCGCCGATCGCCGCGTTGGTCACGGCCATCGACGATCGAATCGGCAGGTCGCCCGAGAGATGATCGATGTCGGGGTCTTCGGCGAGCGCGTCGAGCTGACCGGCGTTCACGCGCAGCACGGCGCCGCTCTTCATCCGCCGCGCGATCACCAGGTTGTAGCGCGCGGCGACCATGTTCACCTGCGCCGCGTTGCCGTGCACGATGACGTCGATCGACTGGGAGCCGAACGCGAGATGGTCGGCGAGATCGGCGCTGAGACGCGCGCGATGCTGGGCGTAGCCGGGAGCTGCGAGGGTGATGACGAGGAGCGCGGCGGCACTCCCCAGACGGGTCAGGTGGCTGGGCACGTTGGCTGTCGCAGTCACCATGGCTCCGTGAGTGAGGCGGACACTTTCAACAGGTTGAAGGGTGTCTTTGGACTGGCCTAGTCTGATTCAACTCCCCAGGAGAATCAACGCTGAAAACATGCGCGCCGGTCTGGCTGACCAGCCTTCGCCAACTGCGACGGCGGTCCACCGTAGCTTTTGCGGAGGTGGCAGCCGGATACTGCCGTCACGCTACACCCACGTACACGGAATTTCATACACCACAGGTTGACGTACACACGACACCGGACTTCGCGTTCGAGACCGCTGCCGCGACTCGAACGCGCGCCGGTTGATACCGCCTGCCACGCCCGGCGGGTTCGCAGTACTTGAAAAAAAAGGGCGGCCTCGCCTGTCAGTCAGGCGCCTCCGCCCCGTTTCATACTGTGGCCGGACTCTGCTTGCCCTACGTTTGACTACGTGCCCGGCGGCGGCTATGACTCGCCGCTCGCTCCGTGGAGGTGTACGCGCTGCACGGAATTGAGCAGCACACGCTGCGACCCGCCCATGGTGCGGATGGTCTGCAAGCGGCCCTCCCTGATGCGGTTGTAGATCGTTCTGCGTGAGACGCCGAGCAATTGCGCGGCCTGGTCGAGCGACACGCTGCGGCCGATGCGCGGTTCCACGTGAAGCGACGCCGACGAGGACGAGGACGAGGACGACGGATCTGCGGTGCCTGGGGTGTCCATGGGTTCATTACTCCGACTCCTGTGATCGCAGGATTGATGCCGAGCCGACGAGCTGGAATGGCGAGTGGCCGCAACCTCTTGTAGGCTCTGAATTTGTCGCGCGGGCCCGCGAGAAAAATGAGCAAAACGTAAGGGCCTGGGTCAGGTCAAGAAACTGGCCATGCCTCCCTCGATTCGCGGCCGGCGGCCTGATTTGCACGCAAATACCCGTTGTCGAGAGCGTTTTCGTCCCACTTCGCCGGGGCAGGTTCTTGGCCGCCTAGGCAGGTTTTGACCGGACAGTCGCGCACTGTGTCGTCCAATAGCGCCGCACCAACGTCGCCCGATAGTGTTGCGCAGCAGCCCAAGCTGGTTGCAGGAAGCGGCGGCCTTGCACCTGGAAGTGAGAAGCGGGAGCCTTCACGCGCAGGGTTCCGAGCGACAATCGTCATGCCGGAGACCATGAGATCTGTTGTCGTCGCTGTCGGCCTGACGATCGCGGTGATGGCGGGCGAGGCCTGTCGTCCCGCGGGCGATCAGGCTGGTGGGGCGACTGGGGCAGGTCAGGCAGGTGGGACTGGTGGGGCGGGTCGGCAATCCATCCCGCGTGGCGGCGGCATCGTCGCCTCTATTCACACCGACCCGCGCACCTTCAACCGCTATCTCCATCAAGACGCGTCGAGCGAGCTGGTCGCGACCCTCACGCACGCGAAGCTCGTGCGCTTGAACCGCGTCACGCAGGACCTCGAGCTCTGGCTCGCCGAATCCTCGACACGGTCGGCCGACGGCCTGCGCTACACGCTGAAGCTGCGGCCGAACGTCACGTTCTCCGACGGCCACCCCTTCACGTCCGACGATGTGCTGTTTTCGTTCGAGGCGGCATACGACGAACGCGAAGGCGTGCTGCTTGGCAGCGCGCTGATGGTCGGCGGCAAGCCACTGCACGCCGCCGCCCCCGACCCCTCCACCGTCGTCGTCACCTTTCCGGAGCCGTTCGCCCCCGGCGTGCGCATTCTCGACAACCTGCCGATCCTGCCGCGGCACAAGCTCGGCGCGGCGCTCAAGGCGGGCACGTTCGCGAAGATGTGGGGGCTGGCCACGCCTCCCGGAGAACTGGCCGGTCTCGGTCCGTTCGTGCTGACCGCGTACGCGCCAGGCCAGCGGCTGACATTCGCCCGCAATCCGCGATATTGGCGGAAGGACGCCGACGGCGAGGCGCTGCCGTATCTGGATCAGGTGACGGTCGAGATCGTGCCCGAGCAGGACGCCGAGCTGCTGCGCCTCGAGGCGGGGCAGCTCGATATGACCACCACCGAGATGCGCCCCGAGGACTACACGCCGCTCAAACGCGCCGCCGATGCCGGGCGGGTGAGGGTGCTGGAGCTTGGCGTCGGCTACGCCGCCGACAGCCTGTGGTTCAACCTGAAGCCGGGCGGCCTCGGCCCGAAGGATCGCCGCGCCGCGTGGCTGCAGCACGACGCGCTGCGGCGCGCGATCTCGATGGCGGTCGATCGGCAGCTGTTCGCGAACACGGTCTTTCTCGGCGCGGGCGTGCCGGTCTACGGTCCGATCACGCCGGCGAACCGGAAGTGGGTCGCCTCTCTTCCACCCGTGCCGCACGACCCGGCAGGCGCCGTGCGCGAACTGGCGGCGATCGGGCTGAGCGATAGAAACGGCGACGGCCTGCTCGAGGACGCAGCCAACCAGTCGGCGCGCTTTTCGCTGCTGGCCCAGAAGGGCAACACGTCCATCGAGCGCGGCGCCGCGGTCATTCGCGACGAGCTGAAGAAAATCGGCGTCACCGTCGACGTGGTGCTGCTCGAGGGGAACGCGGTGATTCAGCACATCATGTCGGGGCAGTACGACGCGGTCTACTTCCGCATCAACGCCACCGACACCGATCCGGCGATCAACCCCGATTTCTGGCTCAGCTCGGGCAGCGCCCACGCGTGGAACCTCGAGCAGAAGACACCGGCGACCGAGTGGGAGCGGCGCATCGACGATCTGATGCGGCGGCAGATGGCGTCGCCCGACGAGGCCGAGCGCAAGCGGCTGTTCGACCAGGTGCAGACGATCTTCGCCGAGCACCTGCCGATGATCCAGTTCGTCGCACCCCGCATCTACGTCGCCGCGTCGGCGCGCGTCGCGAACCTCACGCCGACCGCGTTCATGCGGCCGCAGCTGCTGTGGTCGCCCGACACGATCGCGGTGCAACAGTGAGGCCGCGCTCGACAATGGTGGTCGCCGTCGTTGAATGCGCCGCGGATTACTTGAACCACAAAGAAACGCGTGGATTCTTTGAACCACAAAGGTCACAAAGAGCACAAAGGAAACAGAGCACCAACAGGCTGTTGAAAGACGCCGCCTGACGTGAAAAGGCAGGACCGCCGCCGGTCACGCACGACGCGCGGGCCGGAGGGCGAGCGCGCTCGAGCGTGTTCACCGCGTGTAAACTCCAGGCACGATGCTCAGCTACCTGGTCCGGCGGGTGGTCTTCGCTCTGGTGCTGGTGCTGACCGTTTCGTCGGCGTCGCTGCTGCTGACGCGATGGGCGCCTGGCGACTACGCGACCAGCGGGGGCGGGCTCGAAGGAAGCAAGCGCATCGAGGCGTTGCGTGCGCGCTACGGGCTCGATCGGCCGGTGCTCGTCCAGTACCGGGAATGGCTCGCCGGCGCCCTGCGGCTCGACTTCGGGCAGTCGCTGATGTACGACCGTCCGGTGGCCGATCTGATTCCCGAGCGCGCCGCGAACACAGCCTGGCTCGCGATCACCGCGTTGACCGTCGCGACGCTTATCGGCTTGCCGCTCGGCGTGGCCACGGGAAGCCGGGGCGGCGGATGGCTGGTGGCGGTCGTGCGCGCCGTCTCGGTCGCCCTCCTCTCGATGCCGCCGCTGCTCACGTCGCTCTTTCTTGTCTTTGTCGCCGCTCGCACCGGTTGGCTGCCGGTCGGCGGGATGGGCACGGCCCGCCATCTCGTGATTCCCGCGGCCGCCCTGGCGCTGCCGATTGCCGCGATGTTCGAACGGCTGCAGGCGCAGGCCATGCACGAGGTGATGGGCCAGCCGTACGTACTGGCGGCCATGGCGCGCGGCGTCCCGCGCTCGCGCATCCTGTGGCGCGATGGCCTGAAGGCGGCGCTGCGTCCCGTGGCCTCGGTCTACGGGCTGGTCGTGGCGACGCTGCTCAGCGGCTCGTTCGCCGTCGAGATGGTCACGTCGTGGCCGGGCCTCGGCCGGCTGATGCTCGAGGCGCTGCGGGCGCGCGATCTGTTTCTCGTCGCCGGCTGCGCGGCGGCCGGCTCGGTCTTCCTCGCCGTCGGCACGCTGCTCTCGGATGTCGCGCTGGCCTGCGTGGATCCCCGTGCCCGCGAGTAGAACCGGCGGCGCGCTCGTGCTCCTCGTCGTCCTGGGCGCGGCGGCTGCCCCGATCCTGGCGCCGCATGGCACCGCCGATCGATTTCCGGATCACTTGAACGCACCGCCCACGCGGCCGCACATCATCGACCGCACGGGCGGCGTGCGGGCGCCCTTTATCTACCCCTGGCGGCTCGCGAGCCGATTGGATCGGCGCTTCGAGCAGGACACCACGGCGCCGGTGCGGCTCCGCTGGTTCACGGGCGGCCGCCTCGTCGGATCGTCGGACGAGACAAGTATGCCGCTGCTGCTCCTCGGCAGCGACCGGCTCGGGCACGACGTGTTCAGCCGGCTGCTCTTCGGCGCGCGCCTGTCGCTGGCGCTCTCGATCGCCGCCGCGCTCGGCTCGCTGCTGGTCGGAGGGCTGGTCGGCGCGATCTCGGGCTACGCCGGCGGCTCCACCGACGACCTGCTGATGAAGGCGACCGACCTGGTGATGGTGCTGCCGACGATGTACGTGGCGCTTGCGCTGCGAGCGGTACTGCCGCTCGTACTCGAGCCGGCGACGGTCTTCATGTTCCTCGCCGTCATCTTCGCGGTCATCGGCGCGCCGTTCGTCTCGCGCGGCGTGCGCGGCATCGTCCGCACCGAGCGGCGGCTCGAGTACGCCATTGCCGCGGTCTCGCTCGGCGCTGGCCACGGCCGGTTGTTGTGCCGTCATCTGCTGCCGGCGGCGCGCGGGTTCCTTGCCGTGCAGATCACCATGCTCGTCCCCGCGTTCATCGTCGCGGAGGCGACGCTGTCGTATGTCGGGCTGGGGTTCGGCGACAGCGCGACCAGCTGGGGGACGATGCTGCAGGAGGCGTCGAACGTGGGCACCTTCGCCGATTTTCCCTGGCTGCTCAGTCCCGCCGCGGCGATTTTCCTATTCGTGCTGGGCTTGAACCTTCTCGTGCAGGGCAAGCCTGACGGGCTTTCGAAAAGAATCGGCTGAGGCAAGATGCAACCACGAAAACGCGAAGACACGAAAAATGATTTGCCTATCACCACCGAGCCCACCGAGTGCACCGAGCCAATACTTTTGAACGCTCTCGGTGCTCTCGGTGCTCTCGGTGGTCTCGGTGGTCGACGTACGACAGGCCACTGGCAGCCCGTGGTGAGAGTCCGTCGTCGCACCGAGGCGGGCGATGCGCCGGGATCGCCAGGCGCGACACGCAAGAATACCGGGAGTATTTGAGCGTTGAGCAACGCCGCGAGGCGGGACGCGGCGCTCGCCGAATGCAGACAGACTTTTGCCACGGGCTAGTGTCCTGCGTCCGACGCTTTAGGACGTCTTCCGGGCGGGGCATCCCTCCT
>JBDTVS010000033.1:0-76677 GCA_040007095.1 Acidobacteriota bacterium | reverse complement strand
CACGGCGGGCGCCGGAACGAGGGACAGGTTCTCGTCGACGGCATGAACGGGGGCTACCAGGGCATGGGCGTGTCGGGCTATGTGCCCGAGGTCGCCAACTCGCAGGAAGTGGTGTTCAGCCTGAGCGGTGGACTTGGCGAGGCGACCACCGGCGGCCCGCAGATGAACATCATCGGCAAGCAGGGCGGTAACAGGTTCGCAGGGACCTTCTTCGTGAGTGGGACGGGCAGTTCCCTCCAAGGCAGCAACCTCACGGCGGACATTCAGGCCAAGGGGCTGACGGCAACCAACTCCATCCAGAAGCTGTGGGACGTCAATCCTTCGTTAGGCGGCCCGATCGTCCGTGACAGGCTGTGGTTCTTCGGTACGTACCGCTATCAGATCAGCCGGCAGAATGTCGCCAGCATGTTTATCAACAAGAACGCCGGCGATCCCACGAAATGGACCTACGATCCGGACCGGAGCCAGCAAGCGGTCGACGACGGCACGTGGAAGAACGGGTCGCTGCGGTTGACGTGGCAGCCGACGCCGCGCAACAAGATCAACATCTGGTCGAGCGTCCAGTACTCGTGCTTGCACTGCATCCAGGGCGGCGACGGCACGGGGCTTGGCTTCGGGGCGGCGGTGAGCTCGCCCGAAGGGACTTCGACGAACGAAAACCACCCGAGCATGATGACGCAGGTGAGCTGGGCCTCGCCGGTCACCAGCAAACTGCTGCTCGAGGCCAACGCGCAACTGGGGCCCTACTTCTGGTGGGGCAGCCGTCAGAAAAATGCGTTCGATACGACGATGATTCCGGTGCAGGAGAACGGCGGCGCTTTTCCGGGCATCAATTACCGTGGTGAGAACTGGTCCGGGCACACCGGATATACCAACATCGTGCAAGGGTCCGCCTCGTACATTACCGGGTCGCACTCGGCGAAGGTCGGCTTCCGCTGGCACGGCAACGACGCGAACTACCCGATCAACTTCTACAACGACTCGCAGCTCAAGTACATCTTCCAGGACGGCGTTCCCAGCGGAGTGACGGTGAACGGCGACGCGAACTCGCACCAGCAACAGAAGCAGAGCATGTTCGCCCTGTATGCGCAGGATCGCTGGACGATCGGGCGCCTGTCGCTGCAGGCCGGTCTCCGCTTCGAGCACCTCGGCGACTACTTTCCTCAGCAGCAGATGGGGCCAAACCTCTTCCTGCCGAGCGCGGTGGTGTTCCCGGCTCAGGACGGCCCGCTCAACCAGAAGGACCTGCAGCCGCGGTTCGGCGCGTCGTACGACGTGTTCGGCAACGGGAAGACGGCCGTGAAGGCTTTCGTGGGCCGGTACGTGACGACGTTCAACACCGTCGACGAGTGGGCGAACTACAGCCCGGCCGGGCTCGGGCATTTTGTCAGCCAGGACCAGAATAGAGGCTGGAGCGACGCGAACCGCAACTTCGTCGTCGACTGCAATCTGCTGAACTCGGCCGCCAACGGCGAGTGCGGCCCAGGCAGTCCGTTCTTCGGGAAGCCAATCTCTCCGCTCACGACTGACCCCTCGTTCACAAGCGGGTGGAACACACGCGAGTACAGCTGGGATGTGAGCGCAGGCATCACGCAGCAGCTCGCGCCGAGAGTGTCGGTCCAACTGGACTACATCCGGCGGAGCTGGGGGAACCTGCCAGCCACGGTCAACCGTGCGTGGACGCCGGCCGACTTCGATCCGTTCGTATACAACGTGCCGCAGGACAGCCGGCTGCCGGGCGGCGGCGGGTACGCCCTGACGTTCTATGACATCAAGCCTGGAAAGTTCGGACAAGCCGACAACTTCCTGACCTTCGCGGACAACGTCGGCGGTGCCTACAACAAGTTCAATGGCGTCGACTTTACGATCAACGCGCGTCTGCGCAACGTCACGCTCCAGGGCGGCACCAGCAGCGGGAACGTCGTCGAGGACTCGTGCGGCGTGGTGGCGCTGCACCCGGACCTGTACATCTTCGGTCCGTGGGGCGGCAACGACGGGTTCCTCGACACGTTCCTCGGCGGTGTCGGACAGTGGCCGCAGGCCTTTTGCCATCGCGAGTCGGGATGGCAGACGAATGTGAAGGCGCTGGTGACGTACAACGTGCCGAAGATCGACGTGCTGCTCAGCGGGACGTTCCGCAGCCTGCCGTATTCCGGGAACGAATTCCCCTCCGTCGCCACCCAGAGCATCGGCGGGCAGGTGACTGGGTTGTTCCTCGGAGTGCCGGGGGTCGACAGCACCAATCTCGGGCGGCCGCTCTCCAGTGGCATTCCCGTCGAATTCCTGAACATCGTCCAGCCCGGCGCAAAGTACGGCGATCGCCTGAATGCCGTCGATCTCCGGTTCGCCAAGATCCTGAAGCACGGCACCAGCAAGACGCTGGTGAGCCTCGACATGTTCAACCTGCTCAACTCGAGCACGACGGAGAAGTACCAGCTGAACTACGGGACGGCGTACGCCAATCCGTTGTCGATCATGTCGGCCCGGTTCTTCAAGATCGGTGTGCAGTTCGATTTCTGAAGCAGGCCTGAAGGTCTGCACGACACACGGCCGGAGTGCCGCGGTGAATCTTCTTGTCCGGCCGACGTCCCGCACGCTATCAACGACGCGGCGGTGCGAAGTCTGGATGCCCCGGGAATCGGCCGGTGGCTGAAGAATCGAAACCCAGAACCACAAAGAACACAGGGATGTGCCCTTGTGGTTCATCGGATTTCACAACCAGATTGACCCGCCGTGGCTGATGGCGGGTCGATCCGTATCAGAAATCGAACTGCGCGCTGATCTTGTAGAGCCGCGGATCAAGAATGGCCGTCGGCGTCAGCCACGCCGCGTAGTTGGCGTTGACGGCCCGAACGTAGTTGCCGTTGAGTGCATTGTAGATATCGAAGTTCGCCCGGATGCGCGCCCGCGCACCGAACGTGAAACCCTTGGTGAACCGCAGATCCAGCTCGTTCATCCGTTCACCATAGAGCGCCCCTGGCGTCACCAGATTGAGCGTGACGTTCGCCGTGCCGCCCGCGAGGTTGCGCCCGAGTGACGGCGCGATGGCGGCGGTGGTCGCGATGTAGTTCGACGCGATGAGCGGACCCGGCAGGCTCTGGTAGGTGGCCGCGAGGTCCACGCCGATCCCCGGCACCACGTAGGTCGCGAACAACTTGCCTTGCGTCAGGAATGGCGTCACGACGTGACACATCGTGGTGCTCTGGGCCGTGCCGATCGTCGTCGTTACGGTCACCTCGGGGTGGTCGATCACGATGTTGCAGACATCCTGCGTCACCTTGCCGGTGCTGATGCCGCCGCGAATAATCAGACCGTGCATGCGCGCGTTCGCGCTGAAGTCGACGCCGTTGAACACTTCAGTCTGGCCGCCGAAGTTGTCCGCGGCCGTCACGTAGTTGTCCACCTGGCCGAACTTGGCGAGACTGACGTCGCGGAAACCGCCCAGGGTCTGGCCGCTGTTCAGCAGTCGCGAATCGACCGGCACCGGGATGCTGTACGGCGTGAAATCGGCCGGCGAGACCGCACGGTTCTGCGTGACCGTGAAGTTGTTGAACGTCCGTCGGAAGTAGCCGACGTCGACGCCAAAGCCGGCGACGACCTCGTGTTGCACGCTCACGGAGGTCTCCCAGTTGTTCGGGCGGATGTTCCAGCCGCCGAGAATCGCCGGGTCATAGGACGTGCTCGGAATCGGCGTGCCGAAGCGGAGGTCGGCGATCTGGCCGCAGGTGTCGATGCTGCCGGTGGTCGCGGGGCTTTGCGCGAGAGGATTGAGCAGGTTGCAGTCCGGGACGAAGTTGCCGTTGGCGTCGGTCCAGGAGCGCGTCACACGATTGAGGAGTCGAGTGCTGATCGGATTGCCCGCGGTCGGATCGGGCGCCAGCCCGTACTTGCCGATGTTCGCTTTGACGGCGGTCTTGCCGTTGCCGAAGATGTCGTAGGCGAGACCGAGCCGCGGGGAGATGTCCTTGAACGTGAACCAGTCCGTGTCGGGGAAATCGATGCTGCGCGTCGGCACGAGCGGCCCGGGTCCCAGGTGGATCTCCTGCCAACCGGTGTTGTTGTAGTCGAACCGGATGCCGGCATTCACCGTGAGCTGCTTGACGGTCCACTTGTCCTGCGCGAACACACCAAGCTCCGCCCGGACTCCGCCCTTGAGGCCCGCGTACTGGTTCTGCCGCTCGGTGATCTGGTTCGGCACGCCGCCATTGAGGCGGATGTTGTACGCAGAGATGTTGTCGGGCGAATTGTAGGTCTGCGTGCCCCAGAAATTGCTGACGCCGAACTTGAAGGCGTGGCTGCCGGTGATATAAGAGACCGAGCCCTTGAGCTCACCCGTGTTGGTCTGAATCTGATCGTTGGCGGCAATGCCCGTGTCGTTGACGTTCGCGCGTCCCCGGTAGCGGATGGTTCCGATGGAACCGATACCAGGAACGATTTGGTTCTGCTCGACCACGCCGATCAGACTGCGGTACGGATCGTTCGGATCGCTCGGCCAGAAGTTGAAGATGTCTTCTTCATGGTAGCCAAACCGGACGTCGGCGAGCAGATGGCTGCTGATGGGCGAGGACCAGCCGCCGTTTGCGGTGCGCAGCCGCGGAAAGGTGTACTTCTGCTCCGACTCCGAGGAGACACCCGACAAGGCAGCTTCCCAGTAGCGGTATGACTGATCGTAGTAGACGTTGAACTTGTTCCTCGGCGACTCCTGCCACGTCACTCGAGTGTTGACCGTGTTGCTCCGCAGCGAGCTGAAGGTCTGACGGTTCAGGTCGGCCGAATACAGCCATTTGGTGGCATCGCCGGCGTTGGCGTTCTCCCACAGACCGGCAATGTAACTCTGGCTCTGCTGGAACCGCGCGCTCGAGTAGAACCACAGCTTGTCCTTCGCGATCGGTCCGCCGATCGACGCGTTGTAGTCGTGCAAGTGCTTCAGCGAGTTGGGTGCACGCAGGCCCTGCGCCTGGAGATCGGCGGTGAAGTTGCTGTTCTGGAAGTCGGCGCCGGTCTGGGCGCCGAAGAAGGAGCCGGAGAGCCTGTTGCCGCCTTCCTTGGGAATGAAGTTGAAGAGCACCCCGCCCGTGACCGCTTCGGCCGATCCGGCGGCATAGTCGATGGTCATTTCCTGGCTGGACCCGACGTCGACGACCGTGTTCGTCGAGTTGCCCTGGCCGGCCACGTTTCGGAGCGTCAAGCCGTCCATCGTCTGGCGCTGGTCGGTGCCGCGCCCGCCATGGATCGAGATCGCGCTCAGCGATTGTGTGTTCTGACCACCCACGTCCTGTCCGCCGGTGACCATCCCGGGAATGAGCACGGCGAGCGCGGACTGACCGCGGCCGGCGGGAATCGCGTCGATGATGTCCTTGCTGATCACGCGCTGCTGCGACACGGCCTGCACGTCGACGATCGGCGACTGGCCGCTCACGACCACGGTCTCGGCTACCGAGCCGACCCTGAGCGCGGCGTCGATCGTGGCGGTGAACGAACCGGTGAGCTCGATGCCTTCGCGCTTGTACGGCGAGAACCCGGCCAGGGTGAACGTGACGGTGTAGGTGCCGGGCCGAAGATCGACGATTCGATATTGGCCCGCGCCATCGGTGATGACGGAGCGGACCTTCTCGATCAAGACCGGACTCGAGGCCTCGACGGTGACGCCGGGCAGCACGGCACCGGTCGAATCCTTGGCGGCGCCGGCGATGGAGCCCTGAGCGAAGGCCAGCGCGGGAAGACACACTGTGCACGCAAGGATGAACGCCGCCAACCTGGTCGATGCACGCATACTCTCTCCTTTGGGAGACCACTCGAATTCACGATAACGCACAACTCCACGCCACGATCGCCGTGCGAGATTTCAGCGTCGGGGCAATCCAAGTCCGACTGGACGATGCCCCGATGGGAAAGGCCAGTTCATGCGATTCGATGAGAACGCGCGAACTGGCGGGAGACGGCAGGTTCCTGCCTGACGCCCGGTAGAGGAGCCGTCCCGCGATGTTCAACCGCTGGTTGCGAAACCGCGTGTAGTATCGCTTGATGTGGCTGCGGAATGTACACGGCAACCCTACAGGTGTCAATGTCGCGTGTATCAGATGTCGCGTGTATCGGAGTGTCAGAGCCGTTTGCCGCCCGTCGATGCGAATCTGGCAGCCGACCAGCGTCAGACTCTGATCCTCCGTATAGAATGTGCACCCCTGTGCGGTCGTGAACATTCCCGCCCCTGGCCAGCCACCGTGTCACGTGTTTTCGATCGCCCCGGAGAAGGATGACGCCATCATTCGAGGTCCGCTCTCAACTGGAGTTCGTCAAGGGCGGCAGCGTCGGCCTGGACTTCGGCACGACCAACAGCGCCGTTGCCAGGGTCGCAGATTCGCTGCCCGTTCTCGCCTCCTTTGCAACGCCGCAAGGCCCGACCCAGACCTTCCCTTCGATCCTCTACTTCCAGCGCCACCGTGGGAGCTCGGGCACCCGGCTGACCTCGAGTGCCGGCCCTGTCGCCATCGAACGGTATCTGAACGCCGAAGAAAAGGGGCGTCTGATCCAGTCGCTGAAAGCCTTCCTTGCCGACCGCCGCTTCGACGGAACCGCGATCTTTTCGAAACGGTACACGCTCGAAGACATGATCGCGCTCGTCGTTCACCACATGCTTTCGGATGCGCGCCGGGCACTCGGTGGCATCCCGAGTCGGGTTGTGGTGGGACGCCCGGTGCACTTTTCCACTGGCGGCGACGAGTCAGACGATCAGTTCGCGCTGACGCGGCTACGCACTGCCGTCAAGCGGTGCGGGTTCGAGGACATCGTCTTCGAATACGAGCCGGTCGCGGCGGCTTACAGCTACGAACGAGGCCTCGAGCACGACGAACTGATCCTGATCGGCGATTTCGGCGGTGGCACGAGTGACTTTTCGCTGCTGCACGTCGGCCCCTCGGTCAGGCGGCGAGGCCGCACGAGCCACGACATCCTCGGCAGCGACGGCGTCGCCATTGCTGGCGACGCATTCGACCGACAGATCATCCGAAAGCTGGTCGCTCCTCGCCTGGGGCTGGGATCCGAGTATTTGTCCCCTCCCAGCAAGTTCTTGCCGATGCCCAACTGGCCGTACGATCGCCTCGAGCGGTGGCACCACGTTTCGTTCATGAACAACGCGGCAAACATCGACAAACTGGAGCGGCTGCTGCAGCACGCGTCGGTTCCAGAGCGCATTCAAGCGCTCATTCATTTGATTCAAGGCGAGCTCGGCTACCAGCTCCATGAGGCCGTTCGGCGTACGAAATTCGACCTCTCAGTGCGGACCGACACGCAGTTCAGGTTTCGCTGCGATCCGATCTCGATGGACATCACCGTCACCCGGAACCAATTCGACCAGTGGATCGAGGCGGAACTTGCCGCCATCGCCGCCTGTGTGGACCGACTGCTCAACACGACCGGCGTGTCGGCCAACGATATCGACCACGTCTTCCTGACCGGCGGCTCCTCCTTCGTCCCGGCGGTCAGGGAGATCTTTGTCACCCGCTTCGGACGGCCAAAGATTACGGGAGGGGCGGAGCTGACGTCGGTGGCGACGGGCCTGGCCCTCCGAGCCGAGGAGCAGTGGCCCGCCCACTGACACGTCCATGGCTGTCGGTCGGACTGTTTGACCGCGCCAGCGAGCCTGATGATGGCGATCTACGGCAAGCCGCATCGCCGGGCCGGATCCGTAATGAGCGGGTCTGCAAACGTGCCTCATGCATGACGACCAGCTGACGCCGGACCCGATCAGAATTCCCATCGGGCCGGAACTGGACCTCCACACGTTCCATCCCAGGGACATTCCGTCGGTCGTCGAGGAGTACGTCCACGAGGCTCGAGCGGCTGGCATCCGCGAGGTTCGACTCATTCATGGACGCGGCCGGGGCGTTCAGCGCGGCATCGTGCAGGCCACCCTCGAGCGCCATCCGCTCGTCATCGAGTTCTGGGACGACCCGGCTTCGCACCTGGGCGCGACCATCGCACGGCTTGGCTGAGCGCTGAAGGTCCTAATTTTAATCGCACGGTGCGAAGTAGATGGTGAACCACAATTTTGTGTTCTTCGTGTCTTTGTGGTTCCGGATTTCAATGCTGCATCGCGTTCTAAGTACTCCGCTTCGCAATTACGGTGACGTATTCGGGCGGCGAGGCGCCCGGATCGCCAGGCGCGAGGAGGAAGAATGCCGGGAGCATTTGACCGACGAGCAACGCCGCGAGGCGGGATGCATCGGCGGCCGATACGTTAGCGTAATTGTGAAACGGAGTACTAAGTGACGGGGCCGTTTGCCGGCGAAGTCGTGGTCTCAGCCAGCAAGGCGATCAGGGCGTGACGCGAAGGCGGCGTCCACCGGCACCCAAGACGTGCGACGAGGACGCGAACCTCGTTGAACGGGACCTGTCCGGAGCGTTCAAGAAAGCGCCGCGCCTCGGTCGAAAACTGCAGGCGTTCGGCGGGGTCCGCGTCGTCTCGAAACGCGCGCAACGCCGCCGCCGGCGTGCCGTACTCGTCAAGAAAATCTTCGTGCAGGTAACCGGAGAAGACCTTTTGCAACCCGGGAAAATCTGACGCCTTCAACCGCTTCACTATTGGACCTCCGGATATGACGTCAGCACGAAGAAGCGTTCGTCGCGCTCGTCCCAGCGCAGCACAACGAGGACCCGGTCGGACGGCAGCGTCGCCCGCTGCCCGCGGGAGAGTGACCGGCCGAGGGGCCGCCTCGTGCGATCCACATAGTGGAGTACCAAGTTGGGCCGTCGTCCGCTCCGGTGTAGCCACCCGGCCAGCCTGCCGGCCGCCGACGCCAGCGCGGCTCCAACGGCCCGCTCAGCCGTCGCGCGATCGGCATACGTCGACGCGCTCGAGATCTGCGGCTCTCGTCGCAGTCGATCGGCAAGCTCGGTGTCCGTTTTCCCAACGTGCCGTGCCAACGTGTGACCGCCCATCGATTCGTCAACCTGCAGATCGCGAACCGGGACACTGTCACCAGCAGCGGGCACTGGCACAGGTGTTGAGACAGGCGTCAACAACGCCGAACTTGCCGCCGGCGCCGAACTCGGTCGACCGCAGGCGTTGAAGGCGAGCACAAGGACTGCAGCGACTGCCCACAGCAGACGCGATCTGAGACCGTTCATCCTCACCCTCGTCAAATGAGCAACTGCTTGGGGACTCACCGAGAATCCAAGCAGCAGGCGTTCATCGCGCGCCATCCACCACTGCGCGAAGTAGTGCAGCGCGCCGAAGACAAAAAATCCGATCAGGACGATGTGGAGAGCGACGTACGGTCCCACGGCGGGCAGTCTACGCAGGAAGACCGGGAAAAGCGAGTGAGTCTGCGCAACAAAACGCCGGCAGTTGTCGCTGGACCGGCGCTATGGCGGCAGGACCACCGGGGGATCGATCTTGCACGCCGTCGGGTTCCACTTCGAACCGTCCGGTTCCCGCTTGAAATGCCAGCTGGTGATGAACGGTTCCTGCCAGTACTTCGGACCGGTAATTAAGGTGGCGACAAGAGCAACGCAATGGTTGACAATAGGCTCGACCCTGCACCCCCCATCGAGACGGGCGGCGTGGCGACGCACGCGGCGCGATCGTGATTTTTTCATTGGCCGAGATGGCCAGACGAGAAGCCATGGCAGGTTCGACGTTGACCTGGTGCCCGTCCGTCGTTTAATGCCAGAGCTTAGGCACGTCGCCTGCCCATAGGAACACGAAGATGTTGAATGCGAAAGCGCTCGCGGCCGTGGCCGTCGGAATCGGCCTGACCCTTCAGCTCACGGCGGTGGCCCAGGAGCGCGCTGCAGCGGCACCGCCGCCAATGGAGCTCACGGCGCTCGACTACATTCAGATCCAGCAACTGGTCTCGCTTTACGCCCAATACATCGACACCTGCTCGAACAACGGCTACGACTATGCCGATCTGTTCGCGCCCGACGGATACTTCGCGCCCTTTATCAATGGGGCCGTCGGGGGGAAATTCCAGGGACGGGAACGGTTGGCGGAAGCGTCCGGAGGCGGGAGACTCGGGTGCAAGAACGTCGGCTGGATCAAGCAGGGCGTCCATCACATGTACGTCAACCACATCATCAAGCCGACCGCGGAGGGAGCCGCCGGGACGGTGAACATGCTGATGATCGGCCTCGACGGCAACCCGAACAAGATCGAACACGATGGGTTTTACGAGGACACCTACGTGAAAACCGCGCAGGGCTGGCGCTTCCAATCCCGCATCCACCACGCCTTGCGCCCTTCGCAACCTCGGACACCGGCGCCCGCCACGAGCGCGGCACCGGCGAAGCCCGACACGCCGCGATAGAGTCGTACGCGGGCGGCGGCCAGGGACCGTCTCTTTGGAATCACTACCACCGGCCGCTCCGTTGTCTCGGCCGGCGAAATCGCGGGCGGTTGTGGTGAAAGGAAGCCATGCGACGAAGACTGATACTGCTTCCGATGGCGATGCTGGCCTACGTCGTGACCGCGCACGCCGGAAAACCGGCGGAAGCGGGTGACGGCGACGGTGCCCGGATCTGGACCGGCGTCTACACCGCATCCCAGGTCGAGCAGGCGAAAAAGCCGCTGGTGGCCGTGTGTCGGCGGTGCCACAGCGACGACCTCGGCGGCAGCGACCGCGGGCCCTCCCTGCACGGGAAGGGGTTCATGGCCACGTGGGAGACACAGGAACTGAGCGCGTTGTTCGCCAAGGTGCGGGACACGATGCCACCAGATAGTCCGTCCAGCCTGCCGGACGAGGACTACATCAATATGGTCGCCCTGATTCTTCAGAAGAACGGCTTCCCCGCCGGGAACGAGACCCTGAGCGCCAGCAAGCTCGACGGCATTCTGATCGTCGGGAAGGACGGTCAGAACGACGTGCCGAATTTCCGGCTGGTTGAGGTGGTCGGCTGCTTGACGCACGGTCCGAACGACCAGTGGACGTTGACCCGCACCAGCACACCAGAGGTGGCGATTGAGCGGCCCTCGACGCCTGACACGTTGAAGGAGGCGTCCCGCAAGCCGCTCGGCGCCGAGACGTTCCGGCTGGTCAGTGTCAACTCGTTCGACCCGGCCGCCCACGCCGGACAGAAGATGCAGGCGAAGGGCCTGCTCTACCGGGCGCCGGGCAAGAACCGCATCAACCTCGTTTCCCTGGAGACGGTCGATCCGAATTGCGGCCCCTGACAGCCGTGGTGGAAGTCCCGCGTCGCACCGGGGCCGGCGATGCGCCCGGCTGGGAAGGCGTGACGACCGAACATAGCGGGACTATTTGAGGGAGGAGCAACGCTGCCAGGCGGGATGCAGCGTCGGCCGAATGCAGCAGGACGTTCACCACGGGCTGCTGAGTTCGGGATACCCTGTAAAGTCTTGGCGCGCAGAGTGCGTCTGGGACGTACTATTTGACGAGGGTCTGACTGAATGAGGAGAGGCCGAAGCCTTCTAGTCGCGGCCGGTTCGCTCGCCATGCTCCTGTACGCGGGACCGATGACGGTGCAGGCGCAGCGTCAGTCGCCGACCGTGACCCCGTCATCGGCCACCGACGCTCGAGCGGCCGTCAACAAATATTGCATCAGCTGCCACAGCACGCGGCTGAAGACCGCCGACCTGGTCCTCGACTCGCTCGACCTCGACAAGCTTCCCGACGCTGCGGAGATCTGGGAGAAGGTGGTGCGCAAACTGCGGGCGGGCGCCATGCCGCCGGTCGGCGCGCCGCGGCCCGACGCGGCGGCGTCCGATGCGCTCGCCTCCTGGCTGGAGACCGCACTCGATCACGCGGCGGCGGCCAACCCCGATCCGGGCCGGCCGGCCCTCCACCGGCTCAATCGCGCGGAATACGCCAACGCGATTCACGATCTGCTGGCCGTCGACGTGGACGCCTCCGCGCTGCTGCCGCCGGACGATTCGAGCAGTGGCTTCGACAACAACGCGGACGTCCTCGGCGTCTCGCCCGCGCTGCTGGAGCACTATCTCGCTGCGGCGCGCAGGATCAGCGCGCTCGCCGTCGGCGATCCGGGGATCAGCCCGAGCACCGACACCTACCGAATCCGTGGCGACACGTCGCAGGACGTTCACACCGAAGGCCTGCCGCTCGGGACGCGCGGTGGCCTGGTCGTGCGGCACAACTTCCCGCTCGACGGCGAGTACGTCATCAACGTCAAGCTGCTTGAAACGACGCTCGCCTCCATCCGCGGCCTCGAGTTTCCACATACCGTGGAAATTCTGGTGGATGGCGCGCGCGTACACGCCGCGACAGTCGGGGGCGACGCCGAGTTCATTGCGTCATCGGTCAACGCCACCGACGTCGTCAATGCGGTCGAAGCCCGGCTGAAGGTGCGGTTGAACGTCAAGGCCGGCCCGCGCGCGGTGGCGGCCACCTTCGTGCAGAAAACCGCCGCCGAGAACGGCGGGCGGATGCAGCAGTTCTTGCGCACCACCGTCGACACGACGGACCACACCGGGGTGCCGCATATCGAGAGCGTCACGATCGCCGGCCCGTTCAAGGCGACCGGCCCCGGCGACACGCCAAGCAGACGCCGCGTCTTCATCTGTCGTCCGGCCGCTGTCTCGGCCGAATCGCCGTGCGCGACAAGGATTGTGACCGCGCTGGCGCGCCGCGCCTACCGCCGTACCGCTACGCCCTCGGAGGTCTCGCGGCTGATGGCGTTCTACGACGCCGGCCGTCACGGCGGGACGTTCGACGCCGGGATTGAACGGGCGCTGCGCGCGATTCTCGCCAGCTCGAAGTTTGCGTTCCGGCTCGAGAACGAGCCGGCCGATGTGGCACCCGGCACGCCGTACCGGATCAACGATTTCGATCTCGCCTCGCGCTTGTCGTTCTTCCTGTGGAGCACCATCCCCGACGAGGAACTCCTCGACGTCGCGAGTCGCGGCGAGCTGAAGAAGCCGGCGGTGCTCGAGCGCCAGGTGCAGCGGCTGCTCGCCGATCCGCGATCCGAAGCGCTGGTCGACAACTTCGCGGGTCAATGGCTGCAGTTGCGGAATCTCCGCGCGGCGCTGCCCGATCAGAATGAATTTCCGGATTTCGACGACAACCTGCGGCAGTCGTTCAAACGCGAAACCGAGCTCCTGTTCCAGAGCATCATCCGTGAAAACCGCAACGTCACCGACCTGCTGACCGCCGACTACACGTTCGTGAACGAGCGGCTCGCCGCCCACTACGGCATTCCGAATGTCTACGGCAGCCACTTCCGCCGCGTGACGGTGACCGACGAAGCGCGCAAGGGACTGCTCGGCAAAGGCGCCATCCTGCTCGTGACGTCGCAGCCGGATCGCACGTCGCCAGTCGTACGCGGCAAGTGGATTCTCGACAACCTGCTCGGCATGCCCCCCCCGCCGCCGCCGCCCGACGTGCCGGGACTCGAAGCGAGCCGCGGGACGAAGCCACGATCGCTGCGTGAGCAGGTGGAGTTGCACCGCGCCAATGCCGTGTGCGCGACCTGCCACAAGCTGATGGATCCGATTGGCTTTGCGATGGAGAACTTCGATGCCGTGGGCGCCTGGCGCACGCGTGATGGTGGTTCGCCGATCGACGCATCCGGGCAGTTGATGGACGGCACCAAGGTGGACGGCATCCTCTCGCTCCGGCAGGCGCTGATGAAGCGTCCGGAGGTGTTCGTCGGGACGTTCACGGAAAAGCTGTTGACCTACGCGCTCGGCCGCGGGCTCGACTATCACGATCGACCGGCGGTGCGGGCGATTGTCCGCGGGGCGCGCGCTGAGAATTACCAGTTCAGGGCGTTGGTCATGGCCATGGCCAGGAGCACGCCCTTTCAAATGCGGATGAAATCGCTGGAGACCAACTGATGTTCATCTCGAAGCTCTCCCTTCCTCGACGGACGTTCCTGCGTGGGATGGGTGCGACGGTGGCGCTGCCCCTGCTCGAAGCGATGGTGCCGGCGCTGACGGCGTCCGCCAGGACGGCAGCGAGCCCGGCCCGCCGCCTCGGCTGCATCTATGTGCCCCATGGCGAGATCATGGAGCAGTGGACGCCGAAAACGGCGAACGCCGGCTTCGAGCTGATGCCGATCATGAAGCCGCTCGAGCCGTTCCGGCGCTCGCTCGTGGTGGTCAGCAACCTCGCCAGACCAGAGTCGGGCTCCGACACGAACCATGCGGGCGCTCCGGCGTCGTTCCTGTCCGGCATGCCTCCCAAGCGCACCGACGGCCCGAACTTCCGGCTCGGCGCGACGCTCGATCAAGTCGTCGCCCAAAAGATCGGTCAGGATACGACGTTTCCGTCTCTCGAAGTCGCGACGGAGGACTTCTCCGCCCTCGTTGGCTCCTGCGCGCCCGGCTACAGCTGCGCCTACGCCAACACCCTGAGCTGGCAGGGTCCGACAACCCCGCTGCCGATGGAGATCAATCCGCGCGTGCTGTTCGAACGGATGTTCGGCAGCGGCGACACGGCCGAGGAGCGGCGGGCGCGGATGACGGAAGACAAGAGCATCCTCGACTTCGTCAACGAGGACCTTCATGATCTTGGCGTCCGGATTGGGCCGGGCGATCGCGTTCGCCTGAACGAGTACACCGAACACATCCGCGAGGTCGAGCGGCGCATTCGGCGCGCCGAGCAGCAGGGGGCCACGGAGCTCGTCGTCCCGACCGCGCCGGTCGGCGTGCCTGATTCGTACGAGGACCACGTCGGCCTGCTGTTCGACCTGCTGGCGCTGTCGTTCGAGGCGGACCTGACGCGGGTGTTCACGTTCATGATGGCGCGCGAGCTGAGCCAGCGGACGTATCCCGACCTCGGTGTGATCTGGCCGCACCACGCGATTTCGCACCATGCCAACAACCCGGAGCGCATCGCGGCTCACGCCACGGTCAATACGCATCACGTCGGGCTGTTCGCGAAATTCCTCGAACGGCTGCGCGCGACGCCAGACGGCGACGGTTCGCTGCTCGATCACTCGATGATTCTCTATGGCAGCGGCATGGGCAATGGCAACCTCCACGCCGCCGATCCGCTCCCGCTCGTCATCGTCGGCGGCGCGGGCGTCATCAAGGGCGATCGCCATGTCGTGGCCAAGCAGCACACACCGAACGCGAACCTGCTGCTGAGCGTGGCCGACAAGTTCGGGGTGGCGATCGACAAGTTCGGTGTCAGCACGGAACGAGTCGAGATCTGAGCGAACCATGAGCGAAGTCACGTTCACCACCGAGGACACCGAGCCGAAGAAAGTGTTCTTCTCGGTGATCTCGGTGGTTCTCCCGCGACCAAGGTTGAAATTGACCCGCTGCCAAAGAGCGCTGCTGTTGAATTGGGCATCGGCCGTTAGGGCCCGCGCAAGAATAACGTTTGCAAGTTGTGGGCGTCGAGGCGCCCGCCCGGCAAGGCGCGAAGAGGGCGCATACCGGGAGTATGCAAGCGATGAGCAACGCAGCCCGGCGGGCTGCCTCGGCGGCCACAATGCAAAGGTTATTTTTGCGCTGGTCCTTAGTCTGGTCGCGTTGTGCGCGATACCCTCTCGCGCCGCCGACAACAGCGACACCCGGCTGCTGGACGCGATCAAGAACGACAACCGCGACACGGTCCGTCAGCTGGTGAAGGCGCGCGTCGATCCGAACACCGCGGAAGTGGACGGCACGACCGCGCTCCATTGGGCGGTCCGGGCGGGCGACGAGGAGACGGTACGTCTCCTGCTCAAAGCGGGCGCCAAAGCAGGAACCGCGAACCGCTACGGCGTCACGCCGATCTCGCTTGCCGCCACCAACGGCGACGCCGCGACGATCGAGCTCCTGCTCGCAGCCGGCGCGGATGCCAACGGGGCGTTGCCCGAAGGTGAAACCGCACTGATGACGGCGGCACGCACGGGCAGTACAGCGGCCGTGAAGGTCCTCCTCGCGCACGGCGCCAGGGTCAACGCGGTAGAAAAATGGCAGGGGCAGACCGCGTTGATGTGGGCCGCGGCCCAGAACCACCGCGACATCGTCCCGATGCTGATCGAGGGTGGCGCGGAGATCAACGCCCGCTCGAAGCCGCTGGAGTTCGGGAAGATCGCGTTCAACGGCAGCACGATGGTGTCCACGCCGATGCCCCGCGGAGGCATGACCGCGGTGCTGTTCGCCGCGAGGCAGGGTGCACTGGAGGGCGTGCGCGCGCTGGCCGAGGGCGGCGCCGATCTGAATCTGGCCGATCCCGATGGCACCAGCGCGCTGGTCATGGCGATCATCAACGGCCACAACGAGGTCGCGACGCTGCTGCTCGAGAAGGGCGCGGACCCCAACGTCGCCGATGCCAGCGGCATGGCCGCGTTGTATGCCGCCGTGGACTTGCATACGCCCGGCCCGTTCATCAATCGGCCTTCGCGCAAGCCGACATCGACCATCGACAACGTGGCGCTCGTGACGATGATCCTGGACCGCGGCGGGAACCCGAATGCGCGTCTGAGAACACCGACGCTGCAGCGTTATCACAACGGCGGCGATGCGCAGCTGACCGACGGCGCAACGCCGCTGATGCGGGCGGCCAAATCCACTGACGTGGCGATCATGCACCTGCTGCTGGACAAGGGTGCCGATCCGAACGTCGCCACCCGGAACATGACGACGCCGCTGATGTTCGCCGCGGGGCTCGGGGGCGGTCGCGGCCGGAGCGACGACACGGCGATCGAGGCCCTCTCGCTCTGCCTGAAACACGGCGCCGACGTCAATGCGTTCAACAACGCGGGCCAGACGGCTCTGCACATCGCCGTCGAACGATCGAATCGCCTGGTCGAGTTCCTCGCCGCGGAAGGGGCCGAACTGGATCTCAAGGACAAGGACGGCCGCACGCCCCTTGACGTGGCCCTGGGCGTGTCCGCGTCCGGCTTTCAGGGCCGCAGGGGCGCCGCGCCAAGCGTCGTTCGGGAGAGTACGGCAGCGCTGCTGCGTCAGTTGATGGGCGGCAACGCCCCCAAGACATCGTCGGAACAGAAATGACGCCGCGCGCATTCTGAACCACAGAGAACACAAAGGCTGTCGTTTGCCGCGCGGAGAACGACTTCGTGGCCTTGGTGCTCTTTCGGACCCGCCCGCTACACCGTTGTCGAAACTGCTCGAACCACCGAGCGCGCCGAGCCCAAAACAGGATGTTTCTCGGTGGCCTCGGTGGTGAACCGACACCCGCGATCAGACTACTTGCTCCTCAGGATCGCTAATGCCTGTTGCGAGCAGGGACGCGGCCGGCGCCAGGAGCCCGACGCCAAACACCGCAAGAACAGCGAGCAGCAAGGGGCGCATATGATGAGCCGAGCTGGTTATTGGTCAGCGACGGGATCTACGACCCACCAACTGACCAATAACCGGAGAACAGATTGAGCGCTCAGCGCCGGAAGAAGCCTTTCTTCTTGGTCTCCACACCGATGGCGGTGCGAAGATCGTCCAGGGTGGCGATGCGCGGCCCGTGCAGTCCGGCGATCTGTTTCACATCGAGCTTGAGCCTCTCGATGTTCTCGTACAGGTTGACCGAGAACGGGTTCGGCGTGGTGGGCGGCGGCGCATCAGCTGCGGCCGGTGTATAGGCGTCCGCCTCCGCGAGAATCTGCTGTTTCGGAAGATAGATCATCAGGAACCCGTCGGCGTGGCCGCTGCCGACGATCTCGTGGATCTCGACCGGCCGTTTGTCGTCGGCCAGCACGTACTTGGCCGAGAACGTTTCGAACGTGGCGGGCTTCTTGGACGAGGCGAGCTTGTCCGGGCCGAGTGTGTGGGGCGTCGCCCAGGCCTGCTCGTAGTACGCCTTGTTCATCTGGTGGGTCACGATAATCGAGCCTTCGTCCACCCAGGTGCGCAACCCGCCCGAGTGGTCGAAGTGATGGTGCGAGTTGATCAGGTACTTGAGCGGCTTGTTCGGGATCGTCTCCTTGACCCGCGCGATGACGGCCAGCGATCTCGCTTCGTTCTGCGGACCCTCGACCACCACGACGTGATCGCGCTGCTCGATGGCGAGGCTGTGATGCGAGCCTCCGGTGAGGTAATACACGCCGTCGGCGAGCTTCGTCGCCGTGACGACAAGCGGCGGCACCGTGGCGGTCTTCACGCTCTCGGGTACGGAAAAATCCACCGTCGAACTGGCTTTCGCGGCCGACACCGTCAGGTCGAGGACCGGGTGTCCACCCTGGACACGCACGATGTGTCCCGGGAACATGACGCCGCCGAAGTCCTTATAGTCGGAGAAGGTCGTCTCGACGAGGGTGTCGCCGAGCACCGGGTTGTCGATCCAGGTCTGGATGCGCGTCACCTGGCTCTGCGCGTCGACGGTCCCGACGTACTTGTTCTTGCCGGCTGTGAATGTCACTTCAGATCCGCCGTTGGCGGGGGTGGACGTGGCGTTGTTCGCCTTTGCCGCCCGGATGAAGCCCTGAGGCGTAGACCAGATCTCCATCGTGCGCTCTTCGACGGCGGCCGGTTGCGTCGCCGCCGCAGGAGACGCGCCCGCGGGTGCGCCGGCCGGCGGCGCCATGTTCCAGGCGAAGGAGCCGTTGACGTACTGGTCGGCCCGCTGTTCGGCCGGGGTCGGCCGCACGCGCGCGGGATCGACTGTCTGCTTCCGCGTCATCTGGACACGAGCAGCAGGGGCCTCGTAGTTGATCGCCGCGGTGAAGGCGGTCACGTCGAACTGGGGCCATGGCAGCGTGACGTTCGGCGCCTGCCCGAACTGGAACCAATTCCCCGTGCCGGAGTACTCGATCGCCTTGACGTCGTTTGCCTTCAGTGCGTCGACGGCGGCGTCGAGCGTGCCCGCCGGTTTGCTGCACGCCGCTGTGGCCACGATGGCGGCCAGGCCGAAAAACAGAACTGTGTTTCTAGTCATAAGTCTCTCCACACTGCTCCAACCGCTAGTCGACCCTATAAGAAAGGCGTAAGGAGTATAAACGAGAAGGTGACGAACCACACCCCTCGAGCGCACCAACAACGGCTCGTAGTATATGGATCATGCAGGCAAGCGGCTACATGGATCTCAGGTCACACATTTTCTCGGCAGCCCGTCCGAGTCGTGCCTGAAGAGGCTCCTGGGAGCGTGTTCGGGTTGCTCGGACGCGATCCTGCAGCCCGTGGTGAAAGTCTGGCGTCGCACCGAGACGGGCCAGGCGCGACCCCGGGGCCCCCGACGGGCGTTTCCCCAGCGCGTTGGGGCGGGGGCGACGAGAATACCGGGAGCGAGCGATGAGCAACGTCGCCGGCGGGGATGCATCGCTCGTCGAACGCAGCCAGACTTTCACCACGGCCTGCCAGCCTGGCGGGAGCAAGCCGGTTCGCGTCGCCGACAGTGATCGCACCAGTCCGGCCGTCGATCCGAAGTCGCCGCATTCGTCGTTTGTGATCAATCATGAAGGATCGCCGGTGAGTGTCCGCTGACCGCCGAGGTATGCCCATGCCACTCCGGACATTCTCACGGTCACCCGCTGCCTGCGAGGCCTGACCATCATTGGAGTTGCGAATGTCGAACGGTTTGATCGGGACGCCCTTTGTCGCCTGTGCCGGACTGCTGGTCGCCGGCATCTTGTCGTCTGCATGTTCGCCGTCGAAACCGAACCCGACTTCGCCGCCCACCCCCGCGCTGTGGGGAGACATGAAGCCGATCGTGTCCGTCAAGGAACTGATGCGGGACATGATCGACCCCGCCGCCGACAATGTTTTCGACGCGGTGAAAATCGAGACGACGAAGACCGGAACGGTGGAGAGGGTACCGAAGACGGACAAGGACTGGGAGAGAATCCGCATCGGTGCGGTCACGCTGGCAGAGGGTATCTACCTGTTGAAAGTTCCCCGACCCTTTACGCCGGCCGGCGACGAGAACAACAGCACCGGCCTCGACGCGACCGAATTGTCTCCGGCCCAGATCAAGGCGAAGCTCGAGGCCGATCCCGTGCTGTGGAACGCCAAAATCGAAGCGCTTCGCAACGTGGGCCTCGAAATCCTCGAGATCGTGAAGAAGAAGAACGCCGACGAGATGTGGGAGGCTGGCGACAATCTCGACCAGGCGTGCGAGTCGTGTCACATCCAGTACTGGTACCCTGGCGACAAGGCGCTGCTGGAAAAAGTCGATCGAAATCTGCGAGAACTCAACGAGCGGACGCCCGCCTCGGGAAGCAAGCGCTGAGCGAGTCGGGCTGGGTCATCTTCGAGGGGCCGGGGACGCCGCGTTCTTGCGGGCCGCTCTTTGTGTTCCAGCGTCGCCGCGAACAACGAGGTGCGTGACCTTCCCCTGCGCGTCCTTGACGAACTCAAAGCCCGTGGGCGTCGCGGTGGACATGAACTGGGTCTCCGATTGAACGAGCAGCGGAAGCTTGGGCTCGTTGAAACCCTGCACGAACAGCAGGTCACCGGTGGCCGTGATCACAATCTCGCGCCCTGCCATCTCGTACGCACCAGCGTATGTCGCGAGAAGCGCCGGACTGAGTCTGATTCCGCTGTCGCCGGACAGATGCTTGCCGTCGTTTTCGTTTTCGCACACATCTTCCAGGATTTCGGTATCCGCCGCCAGGAGCCGCACCGACTTGATGGTGAACGGCTTGGTGAACACTTTCGGATCGTCGATCGTGATTTCGAAATCCATGTGGCCGAAATCGCGGCGCCGGAGCCGCTCTGTGACGCGAAGGGATTCGGTTTGCGGATGCCCCGCGCTGTCGAGCCAGCCGCGGTCGTTGAAACCCGCTGTCGTGATCACCAGCGTGTCCCCTTCCCATCGGCCGATTGAGTACCCCAGCCATGTTGGATTGGGGTCCTTCGGAAGATCGCGGCCGTCGGTGAACACCATCCGATGCGGGCTGTTGGGCGATTCGTACAGCACCACCACCAGCCCCGGAGTCTGGACGAGCCTCGTCAGGTTGAAGAAATTGTGGAAGGGCACGCTGACCGGGAGGCATCGCGCCAGGGGACTGTCTTTCCTGGAATCTCGCACGCGCTTCAAGAAGAGCGCCTCGGCCCAGGGCTGAACGTCCTCTGTCTTGAGGTCCTGCGCGATGTTGAAGCGGTAGATAGGGCCGGCACCTCTCCAGATCCCGGAGAGATCGGGTTTGCCGTCCGGTGTGCGGGGCGCCGGCGCGGACAGGTTCGCCTTGCCGTCAGGCAGGCGTGGGATTCCCGGTGTCGGATAGTCGAGCCACTGCGCGGTAGCGGGCGAGCAGAGCAGCGACGATAACAGGGCTACGGCGGCCGCACTGAAAAGGCGAGCAGCAATCATGTGGACCTTCCTGGAGCCATGATTATAGCGGCGCCCGTCGAAAGCGGTAGCTGTCGTTTGATCTTTCCCTACTGCCGACGCATTCGTCGATCACGCACTCAGCCTGCCTGCGAACCTGTCGAGCCCCCCGGCCGAACGGGGTCGCCGCCGTTGGCTTCCTGGCGAAAGCGCTGCGCCTCATCTGCGCCTTTGGCCACCGCGTCGCGAACGTCGTTATAGAGCTCCTTGCCTCGCTCAGTGACTTCTTCGGCCGCATCAGAGGCTTTGCGTGCCCATTCGGTCGCCTCGACGGTGGCCTTGCGGTATGTCTTGGAAGCATCGGTCGCGAACCTGTCCACGTGCTCGCCGAGATCGCGGCGGAACTCGGACCCGGGCTTGGGGGCGAACAACATGGCGATCCCTGCGCCGATCACCGTGCCCGCCAGAAGTCCCATCACGAAGCTTCCACCGCCGCTACCTCGCCTGTCGACGCGACCCTGCGCATTTGCCATGAAGCCTCCTGAGTAAGTTTTCTGCCAGTGCCCGGCGCCGCGCACAAGGGCTTGTTACATGCCGTCGAAGCCGCGAGGCGTGCGATCCGTCGCCGCCTTCTGACGCAAGCGCGCGAAGGTTTCGATGGCCGTACGCAATCCTCGGACAAAGCCGACGACCGGGCTTGCCCCGGCGCGCACGCCCCGTTTTACACGCTCGGCGGTGTCATCGACCCGATCAATCGTTCTGTGGATGGCGTGATCGACTCGTTCGGTTTCTGCCTTGACCGTTTCCGACACTGCCTTCACATCGTCGAGAATGGCATTGACACGCGCCATCGCCGGCTCGACGTGTCGTCGTTCCACGCCGGCCATCAGCTCTCCCACCCGGCGGTAGACCTTCCACGCAGCCACTCCCACGCCGACTATCACGAGCGCCTCGAGCAGACTGACGGCGGCCATGATGCCCAGCAAGACATTGGTCGTCGCGAGGTTTTCCATGTCGTACCTCAAAAGGGGGCGGTCTGACGCGCGCGCTCGAACCGTGCCGGCTCCGCGCTGGCTTCGCCGACGACATCGTTCAAAAGCTTCCAGCCCTCGGTAGCCAGATCGGCCGTCTGTTGCACAGCACTGCGAAGACTGTTGAATTCGGCCGTTGTACCCTCAATCGCAATCTCGAGCTCGCGCCGTAGCGCCCGGCCGCGATCGGTGAACAGGAGATATCCCACGACCGCCCCGCCCACAGCGCCAAGGACCGCCGCCGCTATCGCTCGTGAATGGTCTGACACACCCGCCTCCTGTCGCGTTGTGAACGGCCGTACGAAGACGGCTTGGTTCGAAGACGTCTGGGTCATCTTCGATTTCCTGGTGAGCAATTGTCGGGCCACGTTCCAGATCGCTCAAATAAATCGGCTGACAATCGCCATCTCACTCTTTAACTTACGAATACTGTCTCGGATATCACAATGAAGGCGGTCAACCGGCTGGCTCCTCCCCCGTAGTAGATTAAGGTCCAACGCCGGCTGGCCATTCGCTGCTCATTGTAGGCAGCCGGCTGCCCACCCGTCGCGTCCACTCGAATCGCCGCCGGCCTGTCGTTGGTTCGGCCGATCGCATTGACGGGCGTGATGGCTGGCCAGCGGCCGAAATGAACGGCGCCAGAACGAGGCTGGCTGTCGGCGACCGGCCGTGGTCTGCGGCGCGGCTGGGGGCCGCTGGGACGGATCTCGCTGGCCTGGTGCCAGCAACTATTTCTTGGCGAGCTCGTCGTAGAGCTGACCGTAAAACTGCGGGTTGAACTGCCAGCCGAGGTCGTCGGTCTTCACTTGAGTCGAGAGCTGATCTCTGGTGGCGCCAGCCTTGATGGCGTCGGACGCACGAGTGATTACGCTGCCAAACGCTGTCCGAAACGCCTGGACCTCGGCCCGGCTCTTCGGCTCGCCACGTCCCGGAATTGCCATGTCGAAGTCCAGCGTCAGCACGCCATCCAGTATTTGCGTCCACTCGACGGCGCTGCCGCCGTTGGCGAAATCCACGATCGGCGTGGCGTTGGTGATCTGATCGCTGACCATGACCACTTTCAGATCGGGGAAATAGACCATCGTGTCGTCGCCCGTATGGCCCCGCCCGAACGAATGCGCCTGAACCTCCACGCCTCCGAGTTTCAGCACGTAGTCTCTGGCGAAGGTCTGCGTCGGCAGCCCCGGGATGTCTTTCGTCCGAGGGTCGCTGGCCATGCGTGTCTTCAGGGCCTCGAGTGCGATCACCTGCGCCCCCGCATCGATGAACTTCTGATTGGTGCCGACGTGATCGGGATGATGGTGCGTGTTGAGGACGTACTTGACCGGCAGGTTCGAAACCGACCGTATCTCCTCCATGACCCGGTTGTAGTTATCGTCGCCGGGATTCTTCGTGTCGACGACAATCAGCCCGTCGGGTGTGACACGCACCAGCGTATTGGCGCCGCCGCCGGTGATCATGTAGAGATCCGGTTTGAGTTGCCGGATTTTTTCGACCGTCTGCCCGGCCGCGGCACCCCGCCCGCCGCGTCCACCGCCTTGCGGACCCTGCGCCGACAGCGCGGGCGCCGTCAGACAGAGCCACCCCACGAGGGCCACCGTGAAAGACGTCTTTTGCAGCATGCCGCGTGACCGCACTTCTTACTGCACGCCTTATTGGTCGCCTACTGGACGCCTACTGGACACCTACTGGACACCTACTGGACGCCTACTGGACGACGGTGAGCTGCGAGGCGAGGACGTCGAAGGGCTTCCACTCGCCGGTATGCCCCTGCGAATCCTTGGCGGTCACCGTGTAGCGAACCACTCCAGTCGGCGCATCGTCCGGCACGATCCACTTGGCGACGAAGAAATCCCGCTCCGGCTGCTGCTCGGTCTGGCGATCGCGCATCGGGACATCGATGACCTTGCCGGCAAAGGTGAGGTGAACCACCAACTGGCTCGCGCGGTCTCGCTTCCCCGTGGCCGGATTGACTGCCGTCATCCGGAATCCGACCGGCTCGCCACGTTTGTACTGATTGCTCATCGTGCAGTTGCCAGGCTTACCGGGACCAAAAAAATAGACCAGGTCGCCAGACAGGATGAGCCGATCGCCGCCCGATTGGTTCTGGCCGGCAAGCGATGTCGAGAGCACGCCCATCGTGAGGATGAACACGGCCCGCGCGAATCGATCAAGATGCTTCTTCACGACGATAAAACTACCCGAGTCTGCACCCGATGTCTAGTTCGATTCGATGGCGGGTCAGTTTCAGTCAACCATCGAGCACACCGAGCCAGAATGTTCTCGGTGATCTCGGTGACCTTCGGTGGTGAATTCCACGCTGGCCGAACACCTCGAGTCTGACCCACGATCGACAAATGCCTTGGAGATCAATGGCCCCGAAAGCCGGCGAGAAATCTGATCGCGGTCAGACTGGGCATGAAGAGGTACGCGCCGGCCCTCACCGTCACGAAGCGCGGCAAAGCCTCGGTCCGCGCCCGAATCGGAGCCCGGGGAATGGTCATGCGGCTCGGCGGCTGGTCGATTCGATTGTTGTCGCCGACAATCGGGTCCTTGTTGTCGTTCAAACCACCGAAGCGAGGGTTGTTACACCAGGTCTGCTGCACGAATTCGAACTGACTCTTGATGCTGGCGTTGACGCAGAAGAAATGAACGCCGCGTGCCTGCCCGTCGTCAGTCAGCTCCAGGAGCGCCTTCCGGCTCGCATTGGCCGTCGGCGCCTGGAGGATACGCGGATCGAACAGTGGCGGCCCAAACGCGCGTGCGCGGCGAAGCAGCCGGTGGGCGGCCGACATGCTGAGCGACTCCGCGTTCGAGTACGGCTTGAGAAGGTCGCGCGGGTTCGCGCGGCGGATGTGCGCACCGAGCGGACAGGCCAGACCGTCCGCGTCGCCACCGTAGTAGAAATCGTCGCGACTGCCTTCGCGGGGATCGTCGGCATCAGGAGCCAGGATGAGCGGCGCCCCGCTCGGCCAGCGCCCAACGAAACGCGACGCCAGCCAGACCATGTAGGCCGCGTCCTCTGCACCGGTGGTGCGAACCGACTCGCGCTTCATGAACTGCCAGAATCCGCCGACGTCCTGCTGAAGCTTTCGATACACCAGATAGGATCCGTTGATCCCGAGGTCTCGCGCGTGCTGTGACGCGTGATACGGGTTGACCAGCGGCGGCAGGACCGCGCCGGGGTCCAACACCGCAGGCACCACCGGCGTGGGCGGCACAAGACCATAGTGGTTCTGGTACCCCAGGATGAATTCGCCGGTGGGAACGCCCGCGCCACTCAATCCAGCAATTGGCGGCTGCGCGATGCCGTCACGAAAACCGAAGGGCTCGCAATCCGACTCGGGTCTGTAGCCCGTCTGGATGCCGTCCGACACGACGCCGCCGGCCGTCTCTTCAATGAGAGCCCGTTGAGCCCGACACGCGGCCGCCAGTCTTTCCTCCGAATCGGCGTGCACGATAAGCAGCGCGTGCAGCGGCCTCGACCCGGGGCCGCCGTACTCCCAGGCGGCCGGGGCGCTCTCCTCCGTGTCTCCCAGAATTCTCGATCGATCCTCGTGTGCGATCCCTTCCCGAAACTCGGGGGGAAAGGTGCACAAGACCTCCGGCGGCAAACGGCACGCCGAAAGTCCCCCGGCCGTGAAGGCGATGTTGAGCGACTCGGCCGGCTTGACCTTGACGCCCCCAGGCGCCACGGGCCACGGTTGCGAAGAGGTCGTCGCCGGCAGCAGGCGCTCCAACCAACGTTGCGTTCGAACCGGATCGCGAAGCTCGATTGGAAAGTACGCGGCAAAGGGCAGATGTCCATATCCGCTGGTGATGAAACCCTGGATATCGGCCAGGACCTCGTTGGCGAGGCGCGTGGACGGCGGCGTCACGGGACTACACCTGCCGCAAGAGCCGGCCCGCCGGGCCGGTGGACGCCTCTGAACAGGCTCCCGCGAACGCCTGGTCGTTGACGATGTTCAGGACAGTCTCGTCGGGGTAGGCGCTGTAGAACACGTCAGACGGCACTTGATGCCGACGAAGGAACCGCTTGAAGGCCGGCAGATCTTTCGCGCCGTCGGGAGGATAGCCGTACGAGGTTCGCCAGATCGCATCCAGCCCGGACAGAATCATGACCGCGAACTCATCGATATAGCTCTCCCACGACCCATCGTAATCGCTCAGGAGCATGAGTCTTCGCCCGTTGTCGATGAGAACCCATCTGACGAAGTGAATCGTGCTGATGCCGATCAGCGAACCGCGCGGCGACAGCCGCCTGGCGTACGAATCGATCGCGGCCATCACGGCACGGACGCGATCCACCTGTTCCGGCTGCACGACGGTCACGAGCGTGAGCTGGTTCTGTGTGACCACGTCCTCTCTGAAAGTCGGTGGCGCCGGAAAATCCTGACCGACAGGGATCTCGTCGCCCGGCACGAGCCGTGCGCGAGCGGCGCAATTGTCCAGCTCCACGCTCGAATACGGTGAGGCGAGCGCCTTCACATGATTTCGAAAGACCCGGTTCAACAAGCGGAAGACCACGTAGCGGTCGAGGCTGGCAATGATCTGCATTCCACCAGCGAACACATTCCTCAAGCCGCATCGGACGACGGCCCGGAACAGATCAACCGGAATCGGGAGCGCCCGTGCGACCCAGGCCATCGCGCCGGCAAGTGTTCGCGTGGCGGTGGCAGACACCCGAAGGATGTCGACGACCCAGGCCGGCTCACCCGGCGAGAGTCTCGATAGAATCGCCGGAAGTCGTCCCACGGACGTCGCATCGAGCAGCGGCGCTGCCAGGCGGCGCATGGCAGCAGCGTCCTGGATACTACCGACCGTTTCGTCGCGGAACGCGATGTAGAACGCTTCGGGCTGGTGCGCGTGCGCGCTGATGAATGCCGCGAAGTGGGCCCCACCCGCATAGCCTTCGCATGCGCCCCAGATCGCGTCCAGGTCCGACGTGATCGCCGTCAACTCGGTCAGATGGCCGTCCAGATCGCCGTCGTAGTTCGACGAGTAGAGGAGACGCTTGCGCAGCGGCCCGCGATCGGGATCGTCGAGAATCGCGAAGCGGGCGAAATGAATCCGGCGGCTGCCGGGGAAGTCGACGTGGGGGCGCTCGACCGCCTCGTTCAACTCGCGGCCGCGGATGTCGTTGCCGATGGCGCGCAGAACCGCGCGAAGACGTTCCTCCTGGCCGGGTGTAATGGCGCAGAGAACGGTCAGCCCCTGTGGCACGGCGTCACGGAGCCGCGGCGAGCACTTCGGCGACGACCGTCAGGATCTCCTCGCCTGAAAATGGCTTGGACAGCGTGCGCTGCGCTCCGAACTGCTGCGCCAGTCTGAGGTAGTCTTGCGAGTCGCCGCGCCCGCCACCGGACATCGCGATGATCTTCACGGCGGCGTCATGCCGCCGCAGTTCCATGATTGTTTCAAGCCCTTCCCTATCGGGCATGACGATATCGGTGATGACCATATCGCTTCGCTGCTGGAAATAGCATTCGAGGCCGATCGCGCCGTTTGCCGCGTCCTGCACGTCGTATCCAGCCGCGATGAGCGTCTGGCGCAGCATCTTGCGAACCTTGTCGTCGTCCTCGATGAGGAGGATCCGGTGCATCAATCACGTCCTTTGGTCGGGGCATACGGCGCGCCAGCGCGTCGATGGCATCCGGGCGCCGTCACAGAACGAGGGCCTGGCGGCTGCGCTTACCGGCGATCGGGAAGTGCGAACACATACATCGCATTCCCCGTTGCCGGAGGATGAAGCTCAGGGGCGATTGTGGCGGGGACCAGCCGCGGGCTTCCGCCGCCATTCCCGGTCGTGATGCCGATGTACTGTTTGCCATCGATGCTGAAGGACACGGGGAAGCCCTGAACGGAGGTGGCCAGCCGCGTTTCCCACAGCACCTTGCCGGTCTTGACGTCGAAGGCTCTGAACCGTCGATCGAGATCTCCGATAAAGGCCACGCCGCCGGCGGTCGAGATTGTCGCTGTCATGAAGGGCGCCCGCTGCTCGTAGGACCACATCTCCTTCAGCGTCCTCACGTCGTAGGCCGCGAACTTACCGATGTTGCCGTCGGAGCCCGGTAGTTCGTAAAAACGCCGTCCCGCGCCGCCGCCGCTGCCGCCGCCTTCCTTCTGCTCCACCTTCTGGGCGCTGATCTCGATGCAGCTCTGGCTCAGCGGAATGATGATTTGGTTGGTCCCCGCGTGATAGGTCGACGCCGGCCAGTTGTGGCCGCCTTCCGTGCTCGGACAGCCCTGCAGCCACTCTCCGAACCGCTGCTCCAGAATGTCAGAACGATAGGTGGGCCGGCCGCTCTGGGGATCGAAGCGTTCCCAGACGTTTTGAAATACGGTCTCTTTGTGGCCGAGGTACTTGCCGGTTTTTCGATCGAGCTTCCACAACACACCGTCTTTGCCCACGGTGAACACCAGGTTCTGGTTGTTGTCGTCAACCAGCACTCGCTCGAAGACGACGTCCAGATCCAGCGACTCCGCCGGCGCATGTTGGAAGTGCCAGGCGAGCTTTCCGGTATCGACGTCCAGTGCGAGCGTCGAGCTCGTATAGAGCGCATCGTCCTTGATCGACATGCCACGGCTGATCGGCATCCACGGCTTCGCCTGCGCGGTGCCCCAATAGGTCAGATTCAGCGTCGGATCGTAGCTGCCCGTGATCCACGACTCGCCTCCGGCGCGGAACAGATTGGTCAGCGGGCCCCACGAGTCGCCGCCGGGCTGGCCCTGCTGGGCAATCGTGTAGAACCGCCAGGCTTCCTTACCCGTGGCGGCGTCGTATGCGCTGATGAAACACTTTTCTTCGCGGTAGGTCTGGCAGCCGCCAAGCCCCTGGATCAGTTTGCCCTTGGCGAGCAGCGGACCGCTGCTCGTGCTGTAGTTGCCCTTCGATCGATCGCCGATGGTGGTCTGCCACACGGTCTTGCCGGTTCGCGCGTCCATGGCCACGAGCCGCGCATCGCTGGTCGACACAAACACGTTGTCGCCGTAGATCGACATGCCGCGCATGGCCGCGCCGGTCGCGAGCGAGCCGTAGCGATTCTCCCAAATCAGATCGCCGGTCTTGCCGTTGATGGCCTGCATCACGTTGCCGGGGTTGTTGAGATACACCACGCCGCCGTGCACGAGCGGAGCCGGCTGGTTCGCGCCGCCCTCGTTCATCGCCCACACCCACTGCAGGCGCAGGTCCTTCACGTTGTCTGCGGTGATCTGGTTCAGCGGGCTGTAGTTGTTGGCGTGGTAGTCGTGGCGAATCATCAGCCAGTCGCTGGGGTCCGGGTTGCGCAGCATCGCATCGGTGACGGCGACGTAATTCTTCACCTCACCGGCAACGGTGACTCCCACTGGCGGAGCAGCCGCTCCTCGTCCCCGACCGGCCGCGGCGGCCGGCGCTGGGGCCGCGCCGCGTTGTGCTTGCGCCGCGACTGGCGGAGCCTGGCCGTTCGCGATGCTGTTGATGGTGACTTCGGTGGCTGCCGTCAGCGTCTGATTGCCGGCGGCCGCGCCGTTGGACTGGAGGATGAAGGCGGCGACGTTCGCGTATTCCTCCGGGCTGAGCGCACCCGGCCGCGCCGGCGGCATGGTCAGCTGCATGAACGAGAGCAGCTCGCGCGTCGAGCGCCGGCCCCACGAGTCGATGAATTCCGAGCCGGCAAGCTGGGCCGCGTCGCCTTGGCCTTTCAGATCCGGTTGGTGGCAGGCCGAACACTGCGCCTGGTATACCGTGCGACCCGCGGCCGCTTGTGCCGCGGTATACCGCCCCGCCGCGGGTGCCGCCTGTTGGCCTGCGAGTATGAGGCCGCAGGAGACGAAGCCAATCAAGGCCAGCACTGTTTGAGTTCTTGCGTCGCGCATAGCGTTGTGCCTCCCAGTGTCCCGAGTCCGAAGAACTCGAGACACTAGCGGACGAACCAGCCCCACAGATTTCCGTCCGGGGCCTTCTCACTCGAAATCTGAATGTATAGCTTGCCGCCCTGCAGACTCTGCACCTGCTCCCGGGTCAAGTCGAGCGAGCCCGAGACGGTGCCGTTGGTCGCCTTGGACACGGTCAACTCGGCGACGGATGGGCCCCGCACCCCCTTCGCGAGCCCGCTGTGAACCCGGGCCACGGTGGCGGGCGTGCGCAGACCCGCGAACGTCCCGGTGATGGTGAGCTTGGTGCCTGTCAACACTCCTGCGGCCGAACCCGAGCCCGCGATCGCGTCGCGCATCCCCCCGTCCATCGGTACGGTGGCCAATCGCACTTTGTATTTTTCCTGGCCTTGCGCCGCGCCCGGCGGCGCCCACGAGACGAAGAGCAGTCCGATCGCCAGACCAGCCGCGAGTATCGCGTGTCGGCGGATGCCGACCGCACGTGCCGAGGTCGCGGCGACGTCGGATGTGGACGCAGAACTCTTGAGATTCATGGCTCACCCAGCCCACACTTGCGCCATTCTCACGAATGATCGGGATTCGAAGATGTCTAGACTAGCGCCGTCCGCCACGCCCCGCACAGGTTTTTTTCGACTCCGGTATCGTCGGCCGCCGCCGATCGGTTTGCCGCCCCAGACCTGCAGACTTCACACGTCAGACTTCAGACTCTTTCAACGTCTTCCAGTCGGTGGGCGTTTGAACCAGGGCGGCGCGCCCCGCACGATGCAGCGGATACAGGCCCAGCAGAAAATTATGCGGACCGCTGAAGGCGCGAATCTCGAATCAGGCCTGCAAGGCGTGAAGAGGCGTATAGATCGAGACCTCGCCCGGCATGCTCAGAAGCACGCGGCCGTTGTGCACCACCCATGCATGAAACACGAACGCGCCACCTGATCCCTTTGCGACGCCGAACTCAACTCGGCTGCGGTACCCCGCGGCGGTCAGTGCACACGACAGCGCCAAGGACTGGGTGAGGCAAGAGGACCCCGGCACCAGGCGGCTCGCGTGGCGCACGGCCCAGGCCAGCCGTTCGACGGAGAAGCCCTCCATACACACTGACGGAAGACGTGAGGGGATGGCTCGGGCGAGACGCACCACGCTCGGCCACCGTCGCGTCCACAAGACGACTCGCACGAACGCCACGAGAAGGCCGACGAGAAACAGAAGGACCAGTTCGGCGCCGGTCAGCCGCGAGAACATCCTCATCGCAGTTCAGGTCCCCGCTGTCTGACGAGCGAGTGATAGTCAGGCAGATTCGACCGGAACCAGCCGGCGAACGCCGTCTTCGGAATCGTACCAGTGATCGTCGTATTGCGATGCTCGAGGTGGTGACCCAGTCTGAAAATGATCGCGGCGCCGAGACCAGTGTTCGTCACTTCGTGCACGATCCGTCCGGAGGGCCGGTCGCGAATCTGGAGCGCCCCCCCTGCGAAGACCTCGCGGCTCAAGTTCAAGCTCATTCCGACCACGCGATTGTCTGCCATGTCGTCGTGCCAGGAATCAACTGGGCACAAGGCGGGGTCCAGCCGATACACGCGTCCATGGAAGGCGTCGATCTCGCGGCAGGCCGTGACTTCCCTGACGAGCTCGAGAAATCGCGGGTCGTTGGCCACGAAGTGCAGAATATGAAGGGTGAATTCATCCGCGAGGTCCGAGTCGTGTCCGATGCTCCGGACGTGGACGAACGGTAGGAATTCGCTGTCGTCAATCCTGCGTTGGACGATCTGTAGAAGGTCTGCGTCGATGAGCCGAGAGAGATGGATGCAGTGCTCGCGCGCGAACAGCGCTTTCAGACGCGCCACGGCCTCTGCGTCGACCGAGATGTGTGCGCCGGATCGCGTGAGCTGGATCATGAGCATCGCCAGGCGATGTCCTGGACGAACGAGGCCGCTGATTCCGGCGTGCTGAACTGCTCGGGATAGCGTCGCCGGAGCTCCTCCTCGAGATCGGTGATCATTCGATGGCCGTCCAGAAGACCAAGGACGAACAGCTCGGCGTCGCCGATTGGCGTGCGCTTCGGCGCATATCCGGGCGAGAGTTTGTGGAAGCCTTCCGCGGACCACGGAAAGCCTCTGAAGGTTGTCCGCTGACGCGCCGAGCCGCCGGCGCGTTCGACCTCCCACCGCCACGTCGCGCCGTCACAGGTGTCGATCCGCACGCTGATCGATTCGCCCACGCCCAACATCATCGGGCGGTCGAGCGGGAAGAAGGCGTACTTCCACGAGACCGTCCGAATGTCCGGTGAATTCGAAAGGACGTTCCCGTCGCCGAGCTCGGCGGCAAACCACCCGCCCAGTCCGTGCATGACGCCGGATCGAGTCGTCGTCAAGGTTGCCTGGCCGCCCACGTTCGAGGTCTCGACGTCAGACAGCCTGATGTGGATGAGGGACCCGGGCGGACCAAGCCACGCCTTTTGGAAGACGTCCGCCTCGACGGGAATCGAATACAGATTGTTCGTCGCAAATTCCCGACCGGGCGAGAAATCGAATCCATACTGCGCGGCCGTCCACACATCGAACCGTCGATAGACATCCGGCAGCTCCACGAGCGCCACAAACAGCTCGATCGACCGCGGAACGATCGTCCCGTCCGTCTTCAGCAACCGCCGGCGGGCATCGATGATGGAACCGAGCAACCCGTCCTGGAGGCCGAATGTATGGAATGTGTCGGTGATGATGGCGTCCACTTTTTCGGGAAGGACGACGTTATAGGAGGAGTGGTTCAAGACGACGATCCGATCCTGAAGACCGTTCGCCACGCACAGGAGCTTGGACAGCTCCGCCACGTCACCGCTTTCGACGGCGTACACGCGCCGGGCCCCGGCCTCGCACGCGAAGAACGACAGGATGCCCGTCCCGCTTCCCAGGTCCAGCACGACGTCACCCGGCCTCACGGCATCGGCGATTGCGCGGTGCAACGTTTCCGTGCGGGCGCGGTCCAGCAGCAGGTTGGAATGGAAGTGGAAGATCGCCTCCGGGTTCGAACCGAACATCGCGCTCATCCGATGTTCACGAGATCGGCCCGAATCGACTCGCGGACCGCCGCGAGCGTGGACAGGCGCCGACGGTACGACAACGACTTGATGGGCACCGTGGACACGATCTGCGAGGCCAGTCGGAATTGGCGCTCGAGGCGCTCCGGCTCGGTGACTTGCGCATTGAACGTGTTCTTCAGCAATTCGAAAAATCCCCGGCGCGGCGAGTTGCTCCGAATCGTCACGCGCCCGCTCGCCGCGCTCTTCGCCTGCGGCGTCAGAAGGTAGATGACTTTCAACGGCGCCGCGGTGCTGTGAACCTCGCGAGCCTGTAACGGCACCACCAGCTTGGGCGTAAACTGGTTCATCTGAATCCCCCGGCTCCGCTCCTCGAGCAACGCTTCGGCGATGCTCGGGGAAAGCTTGATCCGGGGGGGCCCTGGATAGGCGGTGACGCCGTTCGCGTCACGCTTGACCACCAGCAGGTCGTCGGTAAGCAGCCGGTTGCCATCCCCGAGAAACGCGGCCGCGAGCGTGGATTTTCCATGCCCGCAATCACCAAGGAACGCGATCGCCGCTCCGTCCACGACCACCGCTGTTCCGTGCAGAGGATCCTCCCCCCGCTTGAGCAGCGCGTACGACAGGACTTGTCCCAAGAGATAGGCGTGAAACGCTTCGGTGGAGGTCGTGCTCAGCAATCGTCCAGCGATACGGTCGCCATCGGGCGACACCACGAACTCGAAATGCCGGTTCCAGCGGAGGTATATGGAGCCGTCTCCAAGGTGCGCCTGGTGGAACCATTGCGCCGACGACGGCAGCCAGCCGGCCTCGATCGCCGCATCGGAAAAGAACCTTGGAGAATCGGGGACCAGGCGGATCTCCCGCGGCGCTCCTTTGGGCGCCTGCGCATACGGCAGGCGCCAATAACTCGTGAAACACGTGCCGTACAGACAGTAGGCTCGCTCAGACCTCATACCTTCGTTTTCGGAATGCCTTCCGGTCCGTCCTGTCTGGTTTTGCCCTTGCCGGCCTTCACGAGGCGACGTAGATCGCCATACTTGACGAGACGCGGCGATCGGTAAGGCTGTCGTCGTGGATCGCCTGGCATTTTGACCGTTCTGTCGGCAGCCCGGTCATCAGTGTGGTCTGGCATGATTCAGCGCGCTCCCTTCCGGAGGCTTGTTTCCAAGCGAGGCTTCGAAGAACACTTGTAACCAGAGTTCGAGCGAGAGGATTTCCTGCAGGCCCCACGCGGACCGGCCGTCGGGTCCCTTCATACGGCCCTCCAGACGCTCCAGCCTGTCGACCGTCGCGTCACCGTCGACATACCCCAGCGCAACGGCGAGACCGGGTGCCTGCAGACACTCCGCTACCTGAGGCAGATCGCACTCCATCCCTTCGTTCAGGAGATCCGTGAAGTCCGCTTTTCCGCGTCTCGCCAGAATCGCCCTCGGGACGACCGCGCGCAAGCCTTCGCGAAGCAGCGCTTTGGGAACGCCGTTCCACGCCAGCATCTCTCCCGGAATCGCCATCAGGAACGACACCAAGTCTCTATCCAGAAACGGGAACGCGACATCAAGGCCGTACATGGCGGCCGTCTTGTCGTTCGTCTCCATGCACAGCACGTGATAGCCGCTGCGCACCTCCGCGTAGATGGATTCCGCGTGGGCCGTGCCCCGCCGCCGGCGTCGGAGGCCCTGCCGTGAGCTCACAACGCGACCTTTCTGTGCAAAGGCTGCAGTGTAGGCCGGACCGCCCGTCCTCGGCCGTCTGCTCGTATTCAGAATTCTCTTGGCCAGCGCGACCGCGACACCGGGCGAACAATCCCGGAGGAGCTCCCGGACGAAGGCTCTTGTGAAACCCGGGCGCTCGACATCTGCGTACCAGCGCGGCAACTCCCTCAAATGCGAGCGGACCATGGTCCACTCGAAGCGTCGCGCCAGATCGACCAGGTAGCTTCGGCCGCACAGGATCTGATCGCCCCAATGTCCGCCGATCAGCACGCGGACGCCGCGGCGACGCGCCGCACGCATGAACGCATGATGCCGGTTGCTCAGCGCGCCCAGGATCGGCGCCTCGACATGCCACACTTCCTCCCGCGCGTGATCCATGACGCCCGAACCGCCGTCCCAGATCCGATCGATCGCGATCCCGTGATCGCGCTCGATCTCGAGTAGGAAGCCCCGTTCGTCGGCCGCCGACCCTTCCGGCGCCATCTGCGACATGCCGATCGGCGCGTGAACCGCATCGCCGGCCCGGCTTGCCTGCAGCGCCACGCACAAGATGGAAGACGAATCCAGACCGCCGCTGACCGACACGGCCGCCGGCGAAATGCGGAGACGGCGCCGGACCGCGCGAGTGAACTCGTCGGCGAACGCGTCCGCGTACTGGTTGAATCCGACGAATCGCACCTGGCGGCTCGTGTCGAAATCCCAGTACTGCCGGGTCGTGAGGCGCTCGCGCGTCACGACGACGAGATGCGCCGGGGAGACGCTGAACACGTCCTCGAAGAACGTCCGCCCTTCTGTGCCGTACTGGTAGCCGCGCAGCAGGAACCCCGCAAGCGCGTCGTGGTTCGGCACGGCAGCGACCTGAGGATGGGCGAGCAGACTCTTGATCTCGGAAGCGAATACGAAAGCGTCCCGACAGCGGCAGTAGTGGAGGGGCTTGATGCCGATCGCGTCCCGAGCGAGGAACAGCCGCTGCCTGCGCGGGTCGAAGAGGCCCAATGCGAAGTCGCCGTTCAAATGTTCGACGAAGCGCTCTCCATGACGCTCGTACGCCCCGAGGACGAAGGCGGCGTCCGGCGAATCGGCGAACAGGCCCGGCGCGCGAAGCGACGAAAGGAGGTCCTCGCGATTGTCGAGCCGGCCGTCGAAGACCACGACGAAGCCGGCGGGATGAACGAGGGGAAAAGTTGGCTGTGCTGGTTGGGGTGGCGTGCGGACCATCTGGCAGCCCAAGCCGATTGGCCCCTTGATCCAATAGCCGCCATCCGATCCGCGATGGGATTGGCGCGACCCAATAGCCGCGAGCCACGACACTTCGACCGGACGCCCGTCGAGATTCCAAAGCCCCATCACTCCGCTCATCCGGCTGCAGTCTCCTGCTCCCCGCACAAACGCGCGAGACGACGACGCAGCGCGATCCCACCGTGGCCCGCCGCGACGCATATGCGATATCCGACGATAGCTCTCTTCACGTCGCCTTTGCGTTCGTAGAGCCGCGCCAGCCGCGCATGAGTCTTCCAGTGGTCCGCGTCCAAGAGGCGAACTGCGTCATCTCTGGTCCCGAGCAGTCCGCCGAGCGGCTGGTGCCCGGCCATCGCGAGCGCGAGCGACCGCTCGTAGGCGCAAATCGCTTCTTCATCCGCGCCCCGCCTTGCCAGCACGACGGCGAACTGGCGATACGTGTCGACCAGTTCATCGTCGGCGGCCAACGATCGCCGCAACAACGTCTCCGCATCCGCCCAGCGCTTCTGTGTAGCCGCCACCACGGCTAAACCGAGAAGGGATCCGGCATGCTCGGCATCGAGCGTCAGTGTCCGTTGGAATTCCCGCTCGGCGTCGACCACATGACCCGCCCAGTAGCGATGGAAGCCCGCATTGCTGTACGGCGTTCGATACGACGGATCCTTGGCTATCGCTTGCCGATACATTCGCCGCCCGTCCTCGAGCAGGCCGGCGCCTGCATAGGCGTGAGCGAGGTGGAAATCGGGAGCCGCCGACGACGGCCAGACGTCCGCGGCGCGACTGTAACTCCGTTCCGCTGCGGCGATGTCCCCGAGATTGACGGCCTGGGCGCCTTCGCGCATCAGCTTCGCGGCGAGCACGACCGCCGGCGACGCTGGCTGGCCAAGACGTGCCGCCAGCTCGTCTCCGAGATATTTCCACTCGAGCGGCGTGTAGCCACCCTCGACGGAATACGCGATCGTCGCCAGGTTCGCGCGGACCATCCTCGCTCCCAGCCGCGACACCAGTTCGTCAGGCCAGCACCACGGCTCAACGCTGTGCTCGTCCACGTCGCCGTACGACACCCGCGGGATGACGAGAAAATCCACGTCGATGTCGAGCAGGACATCGTCATCGATGACCGCCAGCGAGCCGAGAGAGCAGACTCTCAGCGGTGTTCCGTGAACACAGGCGGCAAGGCTGTCCGCGGCCCGGCGTATCGGTCGACGCTCGCCCGGATACTGTTTGACGATCTTTTCGACGTGTCTGGCGACCGCCTCACGGCCTGAAGCAGTCTGCCAAGTCGCGGTGGGAACGACCCAGTGAATCTCGCGGATGAGGCCACTCTGCAACGCCGCCGAGATGAAGTTCGCGATCGTGAGGGACGACGCGTCGTCGGCCCACCACATATCGTGGTGGGCGTCGACGTGGACCAGCGCCTTGTTCACCGACCCTGCGTTGAGCCACACCCGATAGGCTTCGTCGTGATTCTCGACGAGAACAACACGTTCAACCGGGTCGAGGTCTACGCGTGCCGACTGTTCCCGCATCGCGATCCTACGCCGATGCGGTGTCGATCGTGATGAGGCCTTCGGCCGCCAACTCCTGCAGCAGGTGGAGCACGTCGCGTTCGCACCGGTCCGGCTCGACGTCATACTCGCCCAGGATGGCGTCGCGGACGGCGGAGACGGCAACTGGCTCCTGGACCAGCGTCCAAATGCGGGCGCCAACCGGGTCAAGTGCGTAGTAGATAGAGCTCTTGAGATCGAGAATCGCCGCTTCGCCCGCCAGATCGCAGGAGACCTGATCCTTGGAGGCCACGACGGTCATGGCCGTCGTAATCATTCCGTCCATCTCGTAACCTCCATTGCATAGGTTCCGGGATTCGCCACCCAGCGGAGCTCAAGCTCCCCTTGACCGGCTCATCAATGAGCAGCAGCATACACCAAGAGCTATGGGTTGTTCACCGGCCCTCTTCGGCGGACTCGCGGCGCTGATCGATGGAACGACCGTGCCGTGGACGTCGCTCGAGGCGACGCCAGCGGAGCTGATGGACGCCTGTGACGAAGAGGGTCTGGCCGGTCTCCTCCATCATCACCTGGGCCTCGGAGCGGGGCCCGACTGGCCGGAGACCGTTCGGGAGGAGATCGCGTCTCGGGCGTGTGCCGCGGCGGCCGAAGAACTGCTACGACAAAGCGAGACGATCGCGACGCTGACGGCGCTGGGCTCGGCCGGCGTCCCGCTGGTAATTCTCAAGGGCACCGCTCTTGCCTACACGGTGTACACCGTTCCCAGTTGTCGACCGCGCGTGGATACCGATCTTATGATTCCGCGAGCACTCGTTGGTCGGGCCTCCCGCGTCATGGAGGACCTTGGCTACACAGCGTCCGTAAACAGCGGCGGGGAACGCCTCTTTGCACAGTTTCAATTCTGGAGAGAGGACGCCTACGGGGTCCAGCACGCCTTCGACTTCCACTGGAAGATTAGTACGCAGCCGATGTTCGCCGACGTGTTGACGCCTGAAGAGCTCGCCGCCGAGTCGGTACCGGTCGCCGCGCTGGGGCCCTATGCACGCGCGGCCGGGCACGTACACGCGCTGGTTCTCGCCTGCATTCATCCGGCGATGCACCATCGGAACGCCGAACATCTTACTTGGATGTCCGACATTCGTCTGCTCGCTTCAGGGCTCTCCGAGGCGGATTTCGATCGTCTCGCGGCGCTCGCGCTGGCCCGAGAGGTGGCGGCGGTCTGCGTTCACGAACTGCTGCGGGCGCGTTCCCGGTTCACCTTCAATCTACCGCCGAGGGTCGTAACGGCGCTCGCCGCTGTCACAGACGAACCGTCCGCCGCCTACCTGCGGCAATCGCGGCGATGGCTCGACGAGCTGATGTCAAGTATCCAAAGCTTGCCGCGATTACGCGATCGCGTGGGCCTGCTGAGGGAGGTCGCTTTTCCCAGGCCTGCGTACGTGCTGGCGGCGTACGGCATGGCGAGCTGGTTTGGAACGGCGCTACTTCCCGCGTTATACGTCCATAGAATTCTCAAAGGGATGCAGAAGATTGCTTTCGGAACAAAGTAGTTGAGGCACTCTTCGCAAAGTGCCCCGTATGCCGAGCAGATTGTTGAGCCGCCTGGCCGCAGTCACCGCTCGCTGATCGGAGTGCCGGCGCGGAACGCGGCGACGCCGCCAGCCTGCGCATCCAGGGCGCCATTCGTCGAGGTCGTCGAACCGAGCAGCCGGGCGAACTGCGGCATGTTTGAGGGAAGTCTCAACACCACGGTGGTCAGTTCTCCGGCATTAGCGCCGATAATCTGACTCGATGCGATCACCGATCGGCTCTCGCCGTCGACGACTTCGGCGACATAACTGCCCGGCTCGATGCTGTAGAACATGAACCCGCCACCCTTGTCGCTGAGCGCGGAGCCGACAATCTTGCCCAGACGCGCATCACGCAAACGAACCGTGGCATTCGGCACGGCAGCCTTTTCCATGTCGACGGCGCTGCCTTGGATAGTGGCCAGGGCGGCCGGCTTCGGAAGCGGCGTAAGCCTCGGGGCAACACGAGGGGCCGGAGAGGCAGGCCCTGCGATTTTTGGCACGGCGCCGGTGCTGGCACCCACCTGCGCATTGACGTTCTGGACGACCAGCCCCGCGAGCAGAGCAATTGCGCAGTTCGCCCACAACCTGCGGCCCCAGGCCGAGACAACGGAGTCCGGTATTTCGACGCGCGGTCGTTTGTCAGTATTGTTCATAACAGCCTTGATATGAGAGTTGAGCAAGACATGTGCCTCGCAGCGACATGTCGAGAGCACTCTCCTCAGGAATAGCGCAGCCGGCCCAAACTCTCGTGTTCCATTAGTAAACAAACATCTGCGTGCTCATTGTGTTCTGAATAGCATCATAGTTAGAGCCATGCAATAAATGTCTACGTTCAAATGAAGAACATGCGATGCGTCACACTTGGGCGCATGACGCTCATTTATTGCTCTATTATAGCACACTGTCTAGGAATCGCAGAACCTGATTCGCAGGAACTGACCGAAGACGCGGCACGCCCGATGGTCGACAGGCGGTATTCTCATGACATGGCCGATGAGAAACCGTTGAAGTCCGCGTTGGATATCGCTATGGAGCGCTTTCGCAAGACCGACGAGGCGGCCGGCGTCGAGAGGCGGCCTCTCACTGATGCGCAGAAAGCCGCGATTGGCGAAGCGCGCAACTTCTGTGAAGCGAAGCTCGCCGAGCAGGAAGTCCTGCACCAGTCTCGGATGCGGCACAGCGCCGACCCCGCGCTGCGCGAGGCAATGGCGCAGGAGTACCGCCGCGACCGCGAGCGATTTACTTCGGAGCGCGACGCCAAGATCGAAAAGATCAGGTCGCAAGCCCAGGGTGTCTGACCCACCTTCTCGCTTGGGAGCAGTCGTGACCGCACAGTTTCCATCGGAGACAGCCACCGACGGCGCGTTCGTTCGGCAGCGCTACACGATCCGCGATCGGATTACCGCTGACGGCGCCTCCGGATTTCCGGCGGAGCCCGGCCGCTATCACCTTTATGTATCGCTCGCCTGCCCGTGGGCGCACCGCGCGATCATCGTCCGCCGGCTGCTCGGCCTCGAATCCACGATATCGATGTCGGTCGTCGATCCGATTCGCGACCAGCGCGGCTGGGCGTTCCGGGAAGGTCCCGGGCACCACGCGGATCCCGTGTGCGGCTTCCAGTTCCTGTCGGAGGCGTACCTGCGTACCGATCCGTCGTTCACGGGCCGCTACACCGTCCCGTGCATCTGGGATCGCGTCAGCGGCCGGCTGGTGACGAACAACTATCCCGACATCACCATCGATCTCGAAACCGCGTTCACGGCGTATCATCGGCCCGGCGCGCCGGACCTCTACCCGGAGCGGCTGCGGCACGAGATCGACGAGCTCAACCAGCTGGTCTACGAAGACGTCAACAACGGCGTGTACAAGGCGGGCTTCGCGGCGTCGCAGGCGTCTTACGAAGCGGCGGTCGTCCCGCTCTTCAAACGACTGGATTGGTTGGAGGATCGGCTGGGCAGGCAACGCTTCCTGGCCGCTGACCAGATCACCGAAGCGGACATCAGACTGTTCACAACGCTGGTGCGCTTCGACGCCGTCTATTTCGGACACTTCAAGTGCAATCTACGGCGCATCATCGACTACCCCTCGCTGTGGGGCTACGCGCGCGACCTGTACCAACGTCCGGGCTTCGGTGAGACGGTGAACTTCGACCACATCAAGCGTCATTACTACATGACGCACGAGCAACTGAACCCGACGCGCATCGTGCCGCTCGGCCCGGTGGTGGATTGGCAGTCGCCTCACGGCCGGAGCTGAACTACGGACGCTTGACCACGTAGAGCTCGCGCGTGGCTTGCCAGGTCGCTCGCGGCAGCGGCACCACCTCGATGACGTTGGCACCGGCGGGCGGATAGTTCGCAATCACGTACTGCGCCTTGCGGTCCGAGGTCACAAACGGGACATCGTAGCGACGATCGGCGCCAGGCGGCAGGTTCTCTGAATGGGCGTAGAGCCGCCAGCCATTCAGCGGGTATCCGGCATCGATTTCCCATGGCGGCACGCCGCGCGCCTCGAGGCGTTTGGCCGCCAGCGCGCACGCCTCGTTGAAGGCCAGCAGATCGCGAGTGCCGGTAATGCCGATCGCGGCCCACACGATCAGGACGGCGGCGGCCACACACTTCGCGCGACCGTTCTGATCGAGCGCGGCGGCGGCCAGCACGGCGAGGATCGGGGCGAACACCAGGTAGTAGCGATCGTTGTAGAGCCACAACACGTGGGTCGCGCCGAGGAGGAGGAACGCCTGCGTGACCAGGACGAATTCGCCGCGGCCCCATCTGGCCCGCGTCAACAATCCCCGCCCGCAGAGCAACAGCAGCGACGCGAGGGTCACCAGGCCGAGCCCGCGCAACACTGGCATCACCCGCGCCGACCACGCAGAAGCGGGAGCGTCGCCGGCGATCACGGCGCGCGCCCCGATGTCCTGCATGCTCCACGTCTGCCAGTTGGGCAGCGGCGTCAGGATCTCGCCTCGGGCCCGCTGCATCGGGACGATCAACAGCAAGGCGACGACGCCCACGATCGCGGCCCGTCGCCATCTCGCCAGCGGTGCGAGCAGCAGCGGCGCGAACGGAAAGACCGACTCCAGCACGACACGGATCGTCCACACGCCGTAGGTGCGCAGCGAAATTGACGTCACCCACCGCAGCTGATCCGCGCGGATGGCCAGCCAGTCGAGCGATCCGAGTGTTCGCGGAATCACCACCTGCAGCGCCGCCATCGTCAACAACGGAACCATTACCGGCACCACGGCGCGACGAAGGGCCGAGAGCGCGTCGCGTCTCCAGAGCAAGACGGGGATCACGCTGAGCGGCAGGGCGATGCCGATGGGGCGCACGAGAAAGGCCGCGAGCGCTGCCATCCCACCGAGCCAGAGCCTCCCGGTCTCGTCGCGGCGAACAGCGCTGACGTAGAAGTAGAGCGCGATCGCGCTGAAGTCGACGAACGGCACGTCGGTCATGAACGAAAACGAGAATGCGAAAAACACGGGATCGAGCGCCAGGGCGAACGCGCCGAGCAGACTCGTGGTTCGGCGGCACGCGAGCTCTCGCAGCGTGCCATAGACCGCCCAACATCCGAAAACCGACAGGACGACCGTCGAGAGTCGGAGCGCGACGAAGGAAAACCCGAGCACGCGCGCGAACGCCGCGCCCCAGACGATTTGCGCCAGCGGGTAAATCGCGCTGAATTCGAGCACCTGGAGCCGTCGCGTCTTCAGGAGGTGCTCGACGCTCCAGGCATACACCCAGTCGTCGATGACCGGCACATCGGCCCGCGATCCGACCAGCAGCCACCCCAGCGCGAAGAGCGAGGCGATGGCGGCCAGCGCGGCGAGGTCTTTGGCGGGCTCCGATGAGAGGCTCGAACGACTGAACGTCACGATGCGGTGTGGCCGAGTATATGCGCGCGACCCCGTACAATACAGGCGTGCCTCGCTTCAAGGTCACGATCGAGTACGCCGGCACGCGATTCAGTGGCTGGCAAATTCAAAGGAACGCTCGAACCGTGCAGGGTGAAATCGATCGCGCGGTTCGCGCGATCACCGGCCGGACCGACTTCGAGCTGTACGGATCGGGCCGCACCGATGCCGGCGTGCATGCGGTGGCGCAGGTCGCCCACCTCGATGTGGTGACATCGCTGCCGCCCGAATCGTTGCGGCGGCGCATCAACGACGAACTGCCGGCCGACATCAACCTGCTGCGCATCGAGCCAGTACCGCACCGGTTCCATGCCCGTCACGACGCGGTCGGTCGTCGGTACCTGTATCAGATCGCGCGGCGCCGGACGGCATTCAACAAGGCCTATGTGTGGTGGGTGAAAGAGCCGCTGGACATCCTGCGGATGGAGCGGGCCGCTGGCGTGTTTGTCGGCATGCGCGATTTTCAGTCGTTCGCGAAGGCCGACGAGGAGCCGCCGCTCGACGGCCGCCGGCCGCCCTCCACGCTGGTCCTGATCGATCGCCTCGACATCGCCGCCGCCGGCGACCTGGTGCTCGTCGGCATCGAAGGGTCGCACTTCTTGTGGAAGATGGTGCGCCGCCTGGTCGGCGTGCTGGCGGAAATCGGACGCGGCGGCCTCGATCCGGCCGACGCCGCGCAATTTCTCGCCGAGAGCTCCGACGTGCCGGCGCGGTTCACGGCCCCACCGTCGGGGCTGTTCCTCGAGCGCGTCTACTACCGCAACGAGGCCCGCGCGACATCACTGCGTGCGATCACGCCAGTGCCAGGCTGCGGTTTTGAGACTTGAGACTTCAGGCGTCACGTCGAGCCCGCCGGTCACCGCAGCAGCGGCGTCCAATCGGGACCAAAGCGGGCACCGAGCACAAGTCGCACGACTTGATCGTAGCTCGCGGTTCCCGCAGCGACCCGGTTGGCCTTCAGATACCGATCGTAGACGCGCCAACCGGTCACTGACATCCGGGGATTGACCTGACGGTTGTAGCGATCCGCGATGGCGTTCAGGTCTGCGCGCGGCCCGGCCGCGAGCGTGGCGGCGAGCGGCCCGCGGTCCCGTGCGCGCACCGCGCGCGACAACTCGGCGTACAGGAACAGCCACCCGCTGTACTGGTCCGCGACGGAGCCGCGCAGGCACGTCAGCCAGCCCACGAAATTGGCTTCCGACTCGTCGGCGAATCCCGCGAGATGGCTCCATTCGTGAGCGATGACGAATGGCCGTTCGAACGGAAGCAACTCGCGCTGCACGAGGGTCTCGAGAAAATACGGATCGGTCATGCCCTCGACGCCGACTCGACGAAAGTAGAGATCGAAGAACGTGACCTTCGGCCGGGCGGCGACGGGCGGCGTCCGGCCGCCGAGGTCACGATCCGCCCGCGCGAACGCATCGACGAGATCGGGGTCGATCACGGAGAGCGGCGCCCACCCCTTGTCGTGGGCACGAACGTGAAGCGCGTTGAGCTGCTCGATGGCCGTCGCCATTGCGACCGACGCCGAGTCCGGCGAAATGGAGGCCTCGTCGATCTGCAGTTTCTCGGAGAGCCGCACACGCCGGTAATTCAAGCCCCACAAAAGGAGGAAGGCGATGTAGAAGGTCGCCGTCATCACCGCGGTCCGCAGCAGGAAGCGTCCGACGAACCGGCGCCACGGACGGCCGCCCCGGAGATCGACCACCGCCGCGCCCACCCAAGCGCAAATCGCCACCACGATCAGCAGGTCAAACAACGCGAACGGGACGAGATTCGAGCAGGTCGTGAGCAGCCGCTGCACGGTGCGGTAGAGCGACGTTGAATAGGCGCGCTCCACCCATCGGGGCGATAACGGCACAATCGCGGTGACCGCCGCCACCGAGATCAGCACGAACCGCCACCACGTCGCCACACTCCCCAAGGACACCTCAGTCGATGTCGAGCGAACGGTTTTCACGGCTTCTTACGCCGGCGCCAGGCCCGCAATGCTCCGGGCGTTACCAAGACCGCGTTCTCTGGCCCGCCGGTTGCACGATCGATTGCGGCTCGACCTGGTCGTCGCGGAGCTGACGCGTCCATTCCAGCGCGGCAAATACCCTGACCAGGCCATGATTCAATGAGTTACGATCAGAGTCTTGGAGCACGACTGATGTTCGACTGTCGGCCCCGCGCGTTTGCACAGTATCAAATTCACCCTTGGCCGATTCCGGCCGATAATACCTCTGAGGCTGTTATGACCCGCATGTCGATCGCTCAAGCGATTCCTGCGGTGGTGTCGATCGCACCGCCTGCGGGCGAACGGTAACCGACGGCCCGCGTCATGACCGAACGTCCCCTTCAACCGCCGATGCCCATGTCGCCGACACCGGGCGCACCGCAGAAGCTGACCTCCGGGTCGGATGTCCACATTCTGGACCGCCTCGCCGTTCTCTATCGCTACCGCGAAATCTCGCTGGCCGTCTTCGTGCTGACCACGGTCGCGATCATGATCCAGGGCTACACCAACATCCGGCTGTTTCAGGCACAGGGACGGCTGGTCATCGAAAGCGAGCGGTCCGCCGCGCTCCCCTTCCAAAGCTCAGAGCAGTACTACGAGGACCCGCAGTCGTACTACAACACGCAATACAAGATCATCAGGGGCCGGGACCTCACGCGCCGCGTCGTGCGAAAGATGCACGTGGAGAACTATCCCGAGTTCAACGGCACCGCCGATCCGCCGCGCACCCCGCTCAGCATGCTGAAGGATCTCGAGCAGCGCCTGGTCGGCCTGATTCGCCGCAACTCGACAGTCGTCGAGCCGAATGCCGCGCCACCCCCGCCGCCGGACGAGGCGAGTCTGGTCGACAGCTTTATCGGCATGGTCGACGTCAAGCAGGTGCCCGAGAGCCGCCTGGTGGACGTCACCATCAACTCCATCGACCCGCAATTCGCCGCGCTGGCCGTGAACACCCTGATGGACGAGTACGTCGATCAGAATCTGGCGGTCAAGATCGCCGCGACGCAGACCACGCTGGAATGGCTCGATGCCGAACTGGCCAAGCAGCAGCGGAAGGTCGAAGACAGCGAACGCGGCCTCGCCCAATATCGCGAGAAGCAGAATGCGATGTCGCTCGACGATCGCAACAACGTGGTCGTCAACCGCTATCAGCGGCTCAACGACGAGCTGATGAAGGCGCGCAACGACAAGACCCAGCGGCAGGCGCTCTACGAGCAGGTGCGGTCGATCTCGACCGGCACCTCGCCGGATGTGATCCCCGCCGTCTCGCAGAATTCGCAGGTCGTCGCCGCACGCGGCAAGCTGACCGGGCTGCAGCAGGAGCGTGCGAAGCTGCTCGAGCGCTACGGTCCGCGATTCCCGCAGGTGACCGCCAACGCCAGCGCCCTCGATGAGGCCAAGACCCAGCTCGACCTGGAAGTGGCGCGCGCCGTCCAGCAGGTCAAGACCGAGTTCGATACCGCGCTGCTCGCCGAGCAGACCCTGTCGAAGAACGTCGAGGCGGCGAAAGCGGACGTCTCGGATCTGGGGCGCAAGAGCGTCGACTACAACGTGATGGAGCGCGAAGCGAAGAGCAACCACGCCGTCTACGACACGTTGCTGCAGCAGGAGAAAGAGCTGCGCGTCGCGAGCGCCAGCCGCGCGAACAACGTGCGGATCATCGATCGGGCCGAGGTCCCGAAGCAGCCGACGTCGCCGGCCGGCCGGCGGACGTGGTTCATGTCGGTGGTGCTCGGATTCGCCATGGCGGTCGCGGTCGCGTTCGGTCTCGACTACATGAACGACACCATCAAGACGCCGGAAGACATCCAGGAGCGTCTCAAGCTGCCGTTCCTCGGCCTGGTGCCGGCGGTCCGGGGCGACAAGCACCCGCTGCTCGCCTCCTCGCAGGTGCCGATCGATTTCGGCGAGTCGTTCCGCGCGCTCCGCACCTCGCTGTTGTCGAAGTACACCGAGCCGGGCACCAAAGTGCTGATCGTCACCAGTGCGCAGCCGCTCGAAGGCAAGACCATCGTGGCCGCCAATCTGGCGATGGCCCTCGCTTACGGCGGCGCGCGCGTCCTGCTCATCGACGCCGACATGAGACGCCCGGGCCTTCACCGGCCGCTCCGTCTCACGAACGAGCGCGGCCTGGCGCAGGTGCTCAATGGTCAAGCCCGCGTGCGCGACGTCATTCAGCGCACGGTCGATCCGAACCTGCTCGCGATTACCGCCGGCCGGACGCCGTCGAACCCGTCGGAGCTGCTCTCGTCCGAGCGCATGAAGACGCTGCTGGCGAACCTGGCGCACGGCGCGTTCGACTGGATTGTGATCGATACGCCGCCGGTTCTGGCGGTCAGCGACGGCATCATCCTCGCGCCGTCGGTCTCCGGCGTCATCTATGTGATCGGCGCCGAGATGACGCGACGCCGCCTCGCGGAGCGCGCGCTCGCCACGATCCTCTCGGCCAATCCACGTTCGGTCTGCGCCGTCCTGAACAAGGTCGATATCTCCCGCAACAAGTACTACTATTCCCGGTACTACGGCCACCACCACAAGAGCTACTATTCGAGTGCGGCGGTTTAGGCGCGCCCGACCGGCCTGGACGCTCGTCGCTTTCGCCGCGTGGACGCTCTTTGCCTTCGCTGGGGCCTATCTCTGGACCACGCTGCCACTTGTCGCCGCCGCGATTCTGCTCGTGTTCGTCGTCCGCCCACCGATCGCGCGGCCTCCCCAGCGGATCCTCGATCAGGCCCTCGCCGCGTGCCTGCTAGTGGTCGCGCTGCAGTTGTTGCCCTTGCCGCCCGGGCTGCGCCTTGCCCTGTCGCCGCATGTCGGCATCCTCGATCAGGCCTTGTGGGTAGGCGCCCCGAGCGACCCGCAGAACGGTCCTGCCAGCCCGCTCTCCATCGACGTCGCCGCAACGCGCGTCGCGCTCGCGTTGGCCGTCGCGTTCGTGTGTGTGTTCTGGTCCGCGCGCGAGATAGTGGCGCACGGAGGGGTACGCACCGTCTCGCGCGGTATCGCGTGGACGGGCCTGGCGCTGGCGGCGGTCACACTGGCGCAGCGCGCCACCGCGCCAACCCGCATCTATTGGTCCTTCCCCACGGTGTTCGGGGCGCCCTTTGGCCCGTACCGCAACCGCAACGACTTCGCGACGTGGCTGATCATGGCCATTCCCGCGACCGTCGGCTATATCGCGGCGCGAACCGAGGCGCGGAAGACCGATCGCGGACATTCCGTCCCGTTCGCGGCTCTCGTGGATGCGGACGCCGTCTGGTTCGCGGGATCAGTCAGTCTGATGTCGGCGGCACTGCTGGCCTCGCTCTCCCGATCGGGCCTCATGGGCGCCGGCGCTTCACTGCTGTCGTTCCTGTGGCTGTCCCGGAGCCGGGTCGGCCGCGGCGGCCGCTTGCGCGTTCTGGCCTCGGTCGTTCTCGTGCTCGCGATGGCGTTGACCTATGTTCAAGCGGGTGCACTCACGGAACGACTCGATGAAACGCTCGCCGCAGGAGTCGGCGGCCGACAGGCGATCTGGCAGGAGACGTGGGGGATGGCGCGGGACTTTCCGATGGTCGGTATCGGAGCCGGCGCGTATGGGCGCGGCATGCTGGTCTACCAGCAGACCCGAAACGGATTTCACTTCAACCAGGCACACGACGAATATCTCCAGCTCGCAGCCGAAGGGGGCTGGCTGCTTGCCGTGCCCGTCCTGCTCGCGCTCGTCTCCGGCGCCTGGCAGATCATGAATCGACTGCGTGCCGACCGCACGCCAGTCTTCTGGATTCGCGCCGGCGCGGCCAGCGGCCTCGTCGCCGTTGCGATCCAAAGCGTCTGGGACACCGGCCTGCGGATGCCGGCAAACGCCGTCCTGTTCGCGCTCCTCGCTGGTGTGGCGCTGCACGACTCCGAGCACAATCGGTTGGTGCGTGAAGGGGACGGTCGTCGCGGAGACCGTGCACCCTCGGGGAAGGCCCGAGCGACCAGCTGGACGTGGAGTAAGGACCCTGGCGGGAATTAAGCTGTCAGCTTGGGCGTCGAGGCGCCCGCCCGGCCAGGCGTGAGGAGCGCGCATACCGGGAGTATGCAAGCGACGAGCAACGCAGCGCGGCGGGATATCGACGGCGAAGGTGGCAGCCTAATTTTGCCGGGGTCCTAAGGACGCTTAGGGCGCCGAGCGTCGCGCGCCAGGTCCGGCTACGCGACGAACGTCTTGAACATCAACCGGCGGGCGGGCGGGTGTTTCAGGAGGGCGACGATGAACTCGCGGTGGTGATTGAACGCGGCCGTGCGTCGAATCAGCGGCAGAATGCCGTCGGTTCGAGCGAGCTCGAACAGACCGTCGATGTCCTCGTCGTTCAGCCGCTGCGCGATTCTCCTCAGCACGAGCTGCGTGCGCATTTCCGGATCGAATCGCGCCCGCCACTTCGTTTCGTACTCGGACAGAACACCACCCGACAATTCGTCGCGTTCGAGCGCCCGCGACAACACCTCGGCGGCGATCTCTGCGCTGTGCAAGCTGTAGTAGATGCCGCCGCCCGTCGTCGGCTTGACGAGGCCGGCGGCGTCGCCGACCACGACGACGCGGTCCGCATACGTGCGCGCGATCGGTTGAAGCGGCAGCACCTTCTGACGAGGCCGCGCGTCGAACGGCCGGTGCACACCCCATCTCGGCGAGACCTGCGCCAGCATCTGCTCGAAGTGCCCGCGTGGATTATCCTCACACATCACTCCGACACGAACAAACGCGCGATCGCCACGCGTGACCGGGACGGCCCAGGCGAAACCGCCGGGCGCCGTCTGACGGCCGAAATGCACTTCGACGTCGCCGAGCCGATCGACCGGCAGCTCGGTCTGTGCCGAGCGCATCAGCAACTCGGGCACGCCGAATCCCATCTTCCGCTGCAGCGCGTAATTCGCGCCGCACGCCAGCACACAGGCTCGCGCGCGGGCGGTCACCTGGTCGGAGGTCACCGTCACGCCGTCGCGGTCCACGATCACGCGGTTGACGCGGCCGTGCATGATCGTGACTCCCGCACGAATCGCCTCACGGGCAAGCACCCGGTCGAACACCGGGCGGTCGATGACCACTGCCTCCACTGTCGCCGTGGAATACACGAAAGAGTCGCCACCCGGCGCGTGGAATCGCACGGTCGTCAGCATGTTCAGCACGCCCTCGGACCCGAGGCCGAACTCCTCGAAGGCCTCGCGTGCAAGGATGCCGGTGCAGTGCACGGGCTCGCCAACGACGGGATGCTCTTCGAACAAGGTCACATCGTGACCCGCGCGGGCGAGCCTCCACCCGGTCATCAGGCCGGCCGGCCCGCCGCCAACAATCACCACGTCGCGCATTGGCATCAGATTGACCAGGTGAAGTGCGACAGGCGCCTCGAGCGCGCGGACAGTATAGCTTTCTTATGCACTAGTATTTCCTCCCACGTGCCTCCCAGGTTCCACGCGCGGTAATCCAGAACGAGAGCGCAATCAGCCGGAGGTCCAGTTCGAACGACTGTCGGTGGATGTACAGGCGGTCGTACCGGAACTTCTGCCGGCGTCGCACGTCGCGCGGCGCGTAGATTTGCGCCAGACCGGTCAGTCCCGGCCGGACCGACGACCGTTCGGCAAATCCGGGCACGTCTTCGAGCGGGGTGGGCGTGGTCTCGCCCAGTTCGGGCTCGTCCGGCCGCAGCGCGCGGGGGCCGACGACGCTCATGTCGCCGCGAAAAATGTTCCACAACTGCGGGAGTTCGTCCATGGCGGTCGCGCGCAGCACACGGCCGACGCGCGTCACGCGCGGATCGTGCTCGACGACCTGCACCGATCCGGCCGTACGCTCCGCGTCGACGGTCATCGAGCGAAACTTCAGCGCCTTGAATCGCCGCCCGCACCGCCCGACGCGCCATTGCACAAAGAAAACGGGCCCGCGGCTGTCCACGCGGATCGCGGCAGCAATCACCATCCAGAGCGGTGAGGACACCAGCAGGCCCGCGCCGGACAGCGCGAGATCGAGCGTCCGTTTCGCGACGGCATCGATCCTCGACATCACAGCGGCTGAGCGTGCGCCAACCACTGATCGAGGTGGCGGGGCTCGCGGACGGTTGCTTCGATGAGCGCTCGGAAGGTCCTGACGGTGTCGTCGCGCGAGAAAACGGTTTCGGCGCGCCGCCGGCCGTTGTCGCCGAGCGTCCGGCGAAGCGAGACGTCGCCGGCGAGCCTCGTCAGCGCCTCGGCCAGCGCCCGCGGATCGCGCGGCGGAACGACGATCCCGGTCACGCCGTCCTGATTGACCCACGGCACACCCGTCGGCAGATTCGTGCTCACGACCGGCACGCCGGACGCCATGGCCTCGATCTGGACGAGACCGTAAGTTTCACTTTCCGCAACCGACGGCAGCACGAAGACGTCGCTGGCGTGGTAATAGGCCGGCAACTCGTCGTTCGACACGTTGCCGGCGAATACGACACGGGCTCCGAGACCAAGAGCAGCCACTTGCCGGCGCAGCTCGCCGCCAAGCGGCCCCTCGCCCACCAGAATCAACGTGCCCGGACAGCACGACATCGCTTCGATCAGCACGTCGAGGCCCTTGTAGTAGACAAAGCGGCCAACAAACAGCATCCGCGGCCCCGGCGCTTCCGCGCGAATGCGGGCCGCGACGGCGTCTTGCGCCGCACTGAGCGTCCGGTACCTCGGCAGATCGACGCCGTGGGGAATCACCGCCACACGCCGTGCGCAGCGAACCAGGGGCGAACGCGCCGCGAGCACGGGATTGGACACGATGACGCAATCGGCCCGCCGGTAGAGGGCTCGCTGCAGGCGTCCATAGGTGGGGATCGCCCACCACGGGCGTACGAGATCACTGTGGTGCCAGACGACGAGGCGCGGCGCGGGGGTATGCAGGAACACCGCCGATCCGGCGACAGGGTTTGGCTCGTGGAGCACGACGCAGTCGGCACGCTCGCGCCACAACAGCAATGGCAGCGACGGGCACAACGGGACCGACGCCGCGACGCCGATGGCGCCCGCCCGCACGACGCGAACGCCATCGAGACGCTCTTCAACCGTACGCCTCGCGTCGTTGGCTGCGACCACCACGACGTCCCAGTCGTCGGCCATCCCTTCCGACAGCGTCTGGACGAAGGCTTCCATGCCTCCCGGAACCGGCGGATAGAACTTGGCGGCGTGCACGATCTTCATGACCGCCTCAATCCGCGACCGTGTGTGTGGTCACCGCTTCGAGCTCCTTCGTGCTCATCGAGCTCTCGGCGGTTCCAGTTGTTGCGGCGCATTCATTCGCACACCCCTGAGCTCACGTGCGATCACCGGGTCGGCTTGCGCGGCGACGTCGTGGTACACGGCAGCGAGACGAGCGGCGAACTGGGACCAGCTGAAGCGGCCGGCACGCTCCAGACCGGCGTCGATTCTCGCCTGCCAGCGAGCGGGCGACTGCCGACGTTCGCTGAGCAGTTCCTCCACCCGTGCGGACCAGAGCGCGACGGCGCCTGGCGCGCAGTACTCGCCGGCCGACCCGCCGACTTCCCGCAGCACCGGCAGGTCGCTGGCGACAACCGGTGTACCGCACGCCATTGCTTCGAGAATCGGCAGGCCGAACCCTTCACGGTCTGACGGCAACAGGACCAGCGCGGCGCGCCGATACATGGCCGCCAGCGCGCGATCGTCGAGGAAATCGAGCACGGCAATGTCATCGTCGATTCCGAGCTGATGGGCGAGCTGACGTTGGTCGAGCGTGAACGGTCCGCCCACGCGAACAAGACGCAGACTCGGAATGCGATCGCACAACTCCCGGAACATCCTGAGCAGCAGATCGATTCGCTTGCGCGGAATGGTGCTGCCGACATGGAGAAGCACCGTCGTATCCGAGGAGCAGCCGATCAGCTGCGCGGCAGCCCGATCGGCATCGAGGTCTGCAGCGCTCGAAAATTCCGGCCCGACGGCGACCGGTGCGACGATCACGCGCTCGGGCGAGATCAGCTGTCGCGCCATGAGCTCATCGGCAACCGCCGCGGTGTCGCAGGTGACGCGCGCGGCACGCCGCAGGCCGGCCAGCACATGGCGCATCATGGCGCGATAGGGCGCCGACCGCGGTTCGTCGGCAGGATGCAGCAGCGATCGGAATGCGTCGAGGTCGTGGCAGGTGACCACGGTGCGGTGTGCCGGGAGCCGGTGAACCAGCTGTGCGTAGCTGTGATCGACGATGTGAAAGACATCGTAGTCGCCGGCAAGCTTCGAAACGCAGCGCGGGTAGTCCCAGAGGCGATTCACCAGCCGATCGACTGTGAACGCGCGTCCGGCGGCGTGCCTTGAAACGCGCGTCGCGCGCCTGACAAAGGGCGGCACGACCGGCGTCACGCGGATCTCGTCCCGATGGTTTTGACGTAGGTATTCGACGAGCCTGGCAGCGACGCGATCCATGCTCGGCCACAGCTCCTCGCGAAAATCTGCGCAGAGAGCAACGCGCAGCGGTGTCACGAACGAGTCTCGTCGAGCGGCGCGGGTCCGCGGCCTGCCCTCGCCGTCTTCGACACGATCGCCGCGGCCGCTGCGTCAGTGACCAGTCCACGCCGATCAAGGGCAGGTTCGCGGGCGGGGCATCCGGGCTGGCTGCGTGGCTCCTCCCTCAAATATTCCCGGTATTCTCGGTCGTCGTGCCTTGCCAGCCGCGCGCCGCGCTCCGCGTTCTGCTCCTGGTTCGGCGCGGACAGGCCACTAGTCGCGCGCTGTCTGCTACCGATGACGTGATCGAAAAATTCCGCGTGCTGGCGCGCGACCACCGGCCATGAAAATGACGCCACGGCCCGTCTTCGACCGCGTTCAGCGAGATCGGCGCGCCGCCCGGGATCGGACAGCAGTCCGGACAGAGCGTGAACCCACGCGGCACGGTCGCTTTCGCTCACCACCATCCCGGCATTCCCGACGACGTACGGAATCTCGCCGCTGTCGGAGGCCAGCACGGGCACACCACAAGCGAAGGCCTCGATCAGCATGCGGCCGAACTGCTCTCGCCATGCCCCGGTTGTCTGGCTCGGTGCGCACAGCACGTCCATCGCGCCGAGATGCTGGGCGACCTCGTCATGAGAGACATGGGTTTCGATGCGGACCCGGTCGCCGTACCGGAGACTCCACCGGCGCAGCTCCGCTTCCAGGCCACCCGAGCCGACGAACACCGCACGCCAGGGCACCGTCAACTGGTCGAGCACGGCGGCCAGGAGCAGGCATCCCTTCTCCGGAACCAGACGACCGACGAATCCCACCACCGGCGGGCCGTCGCTCCACCCATACCTGGCGAACATTCGAGCGCGGGCCTGCGCGTCCGGCGAGAACTGCTCGATATCCACACCGGGTGGTATCACTCGCATCGGGATGTTTCGCCGCGCGCGGGGCGCGACGACGTCGAAGACCGTCTGCCCGAAGGCGATCACGCCGTCCGCACGGGACATGGCGTAGCGCTCGATCCAGTTGAACGGAGGTGGATACCGCTTGGTGATGTTTTGAAACGTCGCAAACACGAGGGGCACGTCTCGGGACGCGGCACACGCCACTTGCGCCGCGGCAGCCACGTATGGTTCTTCCCAGCAGTGCACGAGATCCCAGGACTCCTTCAGGAGTTCCACCAACCGTCGCCCGTACAGCAGCGTCTGGACGCGGCGGCTGAAATGGACCGGAACGGGAACCACGGCGCAGGGCTCGCTCGGGTCGGGCCGCAGCGTGTGCCACCCGAAATCGCCACGGAAATGCGCCGGGCCAACGACAGTCACGTCCCAATCGCCCTGACGCGCGATGGCGTGGGCGAGCCGACGGTTCACGTCGACGCAGTACGAATGACCGATCGTCAGTAGCCGCCGACGGGCGAACTTGGCCATGTAATCATCTGGTTATCTGGTCGCCGGGGTCTGGTCCTCAATATGGTCGTCATCCGGTCGCAATCCGGTCAATCAATTCTGCGGCCTTTGTGGCCTCCCACTTTCGCGGTTTAACAGCCCTTTGCAAAGTCTGGCGTCGCACCGAGACGGGCGAGGCGCCTTGCTGGTAAGGCGCGACCCCGGGACGACCGAGAATACCGGCCAGACTTTCACCACCGGCGGCTTGCTCTGGAACACAATCACGGTCGGTCAAGACTGATGCGACTCAGCGTAGTGTCGACCTCAAAGTGCCGACCTCAAAGTCTCAACCGTATGCGCCAGATCGAAGCGTTCGGCATAGAGCGCGCGCGATCGTGCTGCCAGCTGGCCGCGATGCGTGGGGTCTGCGATCAGCCTGGCGGCGGCCGGCGCCAAATCAGCCGGCCGGTCCGCCGGGATCAAGATGACGGCGTCGCAGGCCGACCACAGCGGCTCGGTGAGGCGGCCGGATGTCGTCACCACCGGCCTCCCATGCGAGAGCGCGGCCATCATGGTCGTGCGACGAGTGCTGACGCCGTCCGGATACGGCTGCAGCATGACGTCGCACGCCGTGATGTGCCGCGACAGGTCGGCGTCCGACAATTGTCCCGGTGCGTGAACGCGTCGGGCGAGCTGCGGATGGCGGCGCACTAACTCGTCCCGCATCGACTCGCCGCCCCGCCCGAGCAGCAGGAGATGACTGTCTGTCGCCGCAAGCAATCCCGGGACGCAGGCCTCCAACAACGGACGAATCAGTCCGCCGTAGGTGCCCAGATGGCCGACGATCGGGTGGCCTCCCCCAATCCTCGTTCTGACTTCCGCGGTGCCGATCGGATCGTCGACGACAGGAACGCCGCTGACGACCGGAAGCCACACGATTGGTGCGCGAGGCACCGCGAGCGACTCGAGCAGCGTTCCCCAGGCCGGTATCGAGACGAACACTCGCTGCGCCGATCGAGCGACGATCGCGGCCATTCGCCGCGTGACGAACGCAAGACCCCGCTCGGCGATGCTGTAGCCGGCGCCGGAGGGATAGGCCACCTCGTGAAACATGACCCACAGTGAATCACGCCGCCGCGATCGCAGCCAGAGGCAAAACGGCACGTTCGCGGCTTTCCAGCCGAAGGCGTGCGGCACATATTGCACCAGCCACCGCTTGGGCTCTGGCGCGCGATCGAATTCACGGCCAAGCACACGGAGCGATCGAAGTCCGAACCGATCGGGCAGCCGGCGAACGGTGACGCCAGGATGAGTCTGCTCCGGCTCGTCGCACGGAGGCGCCCAGATGGTCACGCCATCTCCCGCGCCGGCGAGTCCCACTGCGACCAGCCGCGTATAGTCGCTGACGCCGCCGGGCTGCGGAGGGTATTCCCCGCTCAGGATGTGCCAATGCACGGCAGGACTGACCGGCGCCGCAGCGGCGTCGGACACGGCCCGGTCCGCCAGGATCACGCCTGCTCCAGTGGCACGACCGGCTGCGGCAGCAGCCTGAGCGAGACAAGCCAACGGACCCAGCGCGGATCGATCGGCAGAATGTGATAGAGCGGGCGCATGTGCCAGACGTACACGAGCCCGATCCCGACGGCCGCGGCCGCGCTCAGCGGCGCACCCAGAGTCTGACGGAAGAAGCCAATCGATGCAGCCACCGCCAACAACGGCGCCGCCCGCCCAGCCCAGCGTCCGACGATCTCGCGCGCCAGCATCGGCAGAGAGACCGACCCGGCGGTGCGCAGCAACCCGAGACCGGTGGGCACCGCGGTGACGAGCCCAGCCAGAAGCCCCGCCGCCGCCACCCCGCTCAGTCCCCACATCCCGCCGAACAGGATCGCGAACGCGCACTGGACCGCTCCGTTGACGAGCGAGATCACGCCCACGCGCAACCGATCTCCGACCACAGCCGCCGCCGTAAGAAGGCCGTGAATCAGACCGTAGACGACGACCCCGGCGGCGAGCAGAGCGTTCAAACGCATCCCGCCAAAAAACGGCGCGCCGACCCAGTGCCCGACAAACACCGGATTGAACGCCAGCACAGCGCACGCGGCCGCGCCCGCCATGAGCAGGTGCAGCTGCACGAGTGCGCCGACCATTTGCTTCACGCGGTTGGAGCGCGGCCGCTCGCCGTGCAGTTGCGCCAATCCCACCAGGCCGCTGTCGGGCATCACCCAGGCGAGTTGCGTCAGCATCAGGCTCATCTTCGCCGTACAGCTGAAGACGGGGACCCACTCAGGATGTCCGAGATACGAAATCACGATGTTGTTGCTGGCGGACAGCAACATCCACCCGAAACTGGACAGCCAGGCGCCAACGCCGCCTCGCAGGAGCGGCCGGATTCCCGCAAGGCTCGGACGCTCGAGCGATGTCACCAGGTCCGGCGCGAGATACAGCACGCGCAGTCCGTTGGCCACGGCCATGCTCGTCGCCGAGATCGCGGCGGCACCGACCATGGCCCATACCGTATAGCCCTTCAGCAACATCACCGCCATGATGACGACGTTGATCGCGATTTCGGCGACAGCCAGCGCTCCCACAAACGTCACGTCCTGCAGACCGAGGAGCACGGCGCGGAAGACGCGAAGCGGGTAGGTGACCGCGGTGACGATGACGAGCAGCGCCAGCGGTGGGCCAAGCAGCGCGCGATCCGCAGGCGTCAGCCGGAGCATGTCCGGGAGGACGCTCCATCCGGCCGCCGCGACGACGAAGTACCCGGCGCCCGCGAGGAACGCTCCGGCGAAGGCGTTCGAGACGAGACGACGCAGGGTCTGTCGATCGGTGGATCCGTCGGCCTCGGCGACCATCCAGGGCAGAATTTGCAGGATTCCGGGGTCGGCCATCAGCGCATAGGTGAGCACTTCGCCGATGGTCAGCCACAGACCGTAGGTCCGCGCACCGAGACAGCGAAGGGTCAGCGGCACCAGCACGAGCCCCGGGATGATGGCCATCGCAAACTGCGCGTACGAGAACACGGCGGTGAGGGCGGCCTTCCTGGTGCGGCTCATCGGCCGGGCTCCGGGCGTTTCGTCGCAAACGCCTGCAGGTTGAAGGCCAGTGGTGAATGCACGCCGCCCGGCAACGCGGCAACTGCATACACCGAAAGCCGCACGATGTCCGCCAGCACTGCGCGCATGCCGTGCGACGCCACTGGCAGCAGTTCGGGCGCTCCGGTCCCGACGGCGACGCGGCCGAAGCCGGCTCGCTCCAGCGCGAGCCGCAGCGACTTGACAGAAAAATGGTTCACATGGACCAGGTTCTCGGCGAGCGATACGCGATGCGACGTGACCGCCGCGAGTCCTCGTTCTTTCAGCGCCTGGATGGGTCCGTGCGGGACCTTGACGGCGATGCTGCCGCCGGGGTCGAGGATGCCGGCAATCGCTTTCAGCACCGGCAACGGCTCGGGCACGTGCTCGAGGACGTCGGTGAGCGTGACCGCGTCATATCGGCGGCCGCCGGCGTTGAGCGCGTGGACGTTGACCTGATGGACCGGTGCACCGGTCCGCCGCGCCGCGCACGCCGCGGTGCGCGCGTTGAGCTCGATGCCTTCAACCGTCCAGCCATCCTGCTGCGCGAGCGACATGAAGCGGCCGGCGTGTGCACCGACGTCGAGAAGCCGACGGGGCGTGGCGGGATGGCGTCTCTCGAGTCCGCGCAGAACGCGGTGAAAAATGAAGTCCTTCGATCGGCCTGCGAATTCATCCTCGACCCATCCCTCATCCCACTCCTGGTCGTACATGCGATCGAAGAATCGCGGCAGCGTCGGCAGCGCCTCGGGCTGACCGTGGCCGCACCCGGCGCAGCGCACCAGCCACACCTTCTGGCCCGTGTAGGCGTGCAGCTCGGGATCCTGGGTGGCGTAGGCGTGGAAGTCGAAGCCATCCTGGTGGTATCGGCGCAGCGTTGCGCCGTCGCAGATCCAGCAGCGCTCGACCGGTGCAAACATCACAGGTCTCCCGCGCGTTCGACGAGCGCGACGATCTCGGCGGCCATGGTGTCCCAGCTCCGCCCGCGAAGCGTCCGCGACAGCGGCGCCACCCGGCCACGGATCTCGTCGACGCGACCCCGCCATTGCAACAGTTGCGCGGCGAGGGCGGCGGCGTCGTTCGGGTCGTCGATCAGCAGATTGTCCAGATCGGCTGGATACCGCTCCGCGACGCCGGCCGAACGGCTGACGAAAGCGGGCACGCCGCGACAAATCGCTTCGTGCACTGACAATCCGTATGCCTCGTATCGGGCCGGATGCACGAGCGCGTCGAGCGCGGCGAACACGTCGGGCATGTTGGCTCGAAATCCGACCAGGCGCACACGCGCGGCAATACCTGCCGATTCGGCGCGCGCCCGCCACTGCGCCAGTTCGGAACCCGCGCCCGCCACCACCAGGTCGGCATCCCAGTCGGTTCGACGGCACAAGTCCATCCAGGCGGCGAAGACAACGTCGAACGCTTTCCGCCGATCGCCGAGCGCGCCCACGAAGCCGACCAGCGGCCGGTCGGGATCACAGCCGAGCGCGCGCTTGGCCGCCGCGCGTTGCTCGGTGTCGACGGCCGAGAACCGGACTTCGTCGCTGCCGTAGTACACGACCTGCACCCGGGACGGATCCGCGCCGATTCGCTCCACGACGTCGGCGCGCGTGCGATGGCTGTTGCAGATCACCAATCGAGCTGCTCGGATCACGCGCCGCTCGGCCGCCACGTCCCGGCGATGCAGGGAGGCGACCTTCATCCGGCGCACGGCCGATCCAGCGCTGGTTGGTGCGTAGGCGGCGTGGACGTAGTGCACCCAGGTGACGGCGCCGACGGCACAATTGCCGCCGTTGACGATCGCGTGGGCGCGGCGAGGCGCCAACGCTCGCCATACTCGCCGGCCTTCGCGCGAGAGCCAGGGGCTGCCGAGCGCGTGCGAGCCGAACGGGCGGCGGGCACGATGAACGGTGATGCTCGGCAGCCGTGACAGATCGGGCCACGCGCGGTGCGTCACCAGGTGCACCTCGCCCCGCACCGCGAGGTGGCGGGCCAATTCGTAGTTGGCGATGTCCATGCCTCCGAGCGGGCTGAAGTCGCCAGCCACGAGGAGCCACGGCCTCAACGCCATTGTTGCAACTTCATCGTCATTGCTCCATGCAGCAGCCCTTCGAGGAACCAGAATTGAACGCCGATCTGCGTGGCGAACGGCACGAAGGTGAAGACCAGCGCGAGCGTGCCGACGTTCGCCGCCACGACCGCCGCGGCCCAGAGCCGATCGTCCGGATCGGGCAGTCGCAAGACCAGCTTCAATTCCCACAGCACCGTCGACACCAACGCGAGCCCGTAGGCGAGCAGCAACAGGATGCCGCCGTCCAGAATCCACGCGTGGGGCTGCACTTCGGCGCTGAGCTGTTTCGCGGGCGACGTGCCAAGGTAGCCGCTCATCACTCCCCACCGGGCCAGACCCGCGCCGAACGGATAGTCCCACAGTTGGTTGTTCACGACGGCCTGAACCTGATTGCCCCGGCTGTTGTAATAAAGCTCGGCAGGGTTTCCCTGAACGACGGTCGAGAACCGGTTCTGGATGCTGACGCCGCCGAGCAGGGTCGCCAGCACCAGCGCGCCGGCGACCAGCCCGCCGGTCAACCCAAGAAGCGCGACCGCGCGCGCTTTCTGCTGCTGAAGGATCAGAAGCACGGTGTAGACCGCCAGCATGCCGAGCGCCACCATCAGCGACGATCTCACCTGGCTCAAATAGATGGCGGCCAACCCCGCGCCGGCGAAGCCCAGCGCCAGAATCCGCTTCCACCACGCCATCTTTTCCAGGCAGAAAATGACTCCGAGCAACGCGGCGACCGTGCCGGCGCCGCACACCGCGCCGGGCGTGTCGTACAACCCCGGCGGCCGGATGATGAGACGCCCGTTCGGTCCCACGTAGGCAGCGGTGCTCATCAAGTCGCGGCTCAGCATGTAAGTCGACGAGAATTCCTTCGGCATCCACCGCGCCGGATCATAGACCTGCAGGACGCCCACGATGGAGTTGATGCCGTTGCACACCAGCAGGATGACCAGGACGCGAATCAGCGTGCGTCGATCGGTCACGAACGCAGGCACCCAGAACAAGGGCGCGAACACCGCCACGTACAGTGCCGTCTGCCCCAGACCGGCACTGAGCGTCTCGGTGTCTGGATGCGCGATCATGACCGCAAGAATGGCGATCACCACCATGAGCCAGCGACTCGCGGGATGAGCAACCGGCACCCGGCGGCGCCCCTTGGCCCACCAGTAGCCCAATGCAGCCAGACTGACGAGGAACGCGCCGGCTCGAATCGCAAATCGGAGTGGCTGAGTGCCGGGCAGGACCAACAGGGCGGGCAGCGCCGTCTGCCCGATGGCGAACCATTCGAGCAGGCCCGACGGCATCCAGCCATCATTGCCGCGTGAAGGCTCGGTCTCGAAGTCCGGTTCGACGACGAGCGGCTGGGCGTATGCCGGCGGCGACGGCGGCACCTCCAGTGCGGTGCGATACAAGGGACTGGATCGATTGGTCAGCATGGATCTGCCTGCAGAAAGCGAGGATCGAGGGTGCACAACACGTGCGGCCATGAACCGAGATTCGTGGTGTCGGTCAAGGGCGCGAGGGCGCCGCGGACATCCATTTTCCCTGCGCCGATGCGCCGGGAAGCAGACGGCGAGTGATCGATTGTCCAGAGGTGATAGCCGTGAAATCGCAGCCTGCCGACGACGTCATCGACCGAGCTGCCTTGGTCGAGCAGGTGCTGCGGATGAACTTCCAACACGATTGCGCCGATCCGGCCGTCTGACAGCCGGCGTTCGAGTCCTCGTAGCGCCAGGGCTTCCGCGCCCTCGATGTCCATCTTGAGAACGTCGACACGATCGATGCCGGACTCGTCCAGCGCCTCGTCGAGTTGGCGGGCGGGAACCTCGAATTGGCGACCGCCGTCGACCACTGTCGTCGTGCTCGTCAAGCCGTAGTTGCCCGACGCGCTGGCGCCCGGCGCATACTCCCGCAGGTGCAGGGCACTGCGTCGATCGCTTGCCGCCATCTCGAGCACGTTGACGACGGCATCGAGTCCGTTGCGCGCGACGTTGGCCCTGAGAGTCCGGCACGCCCGCGGATCGGCCTCGACGCTGACCACCCGTCCGCGCGAGCCGACCAGATGCGCTGCGGCCAGGCTGAAATACCCCCAATTCGCGCCCACGTCCACCACCGTCATGCCCGGTCTCAACAGGAGCTTGAGGAGCGCCGTCTCCTGCGGCTCGTAACAACCGGCAAAACACACCTCGCGCATGATGTGATCGCGAAGATCGCATTGAAAGAACAGGCGTCCCAGATCGTGCGGCAGCCGGCCCCAGAACGGGTCAACGCTCCGGCGGCCCAACCAGTTGGCGGTACGGTATCGGCCGCGGGGCTGATGCTGAATGAGGTGCGCGGCAACGCGTACCCACAACGGCATCGGCCGTCCGATGGCTGAGGCCGCGGCGACCGACACGTTGGACGGCAACGGGGACGTGATCATGTGGCATCCTGTCGATTGTTCATCGCGGTCAACGCGCGATGAAGGGTGTACAGTTGAACGGAGGGATCGCACAAGCGCCGGGCGCGATCGGGTGCCGCCTGTGCCAACGCCAGACGCCGCGTTGGGTTGGTGATGAGCTCACGCAGCGCTTCCGCCAGCGCTGCGCTGTCTCCGGGCGGCACCAGCATTCCGCAGGAGTCGTCCACGATCTCGATCGCCCCTCCCAACCGCGTGCTGACGACCGGCAGGCCGGCGGCCAACGCCTCCACGAACGCCAACCCGAACGACTCGGGTCCCGTGTTCGGTTGGCATTGAATGTCCGCCGACGCCAACACCGGTGGCATGTCGGCGCGCTGGCCCGCAAACCTCACGCGCTCGGCGATGCCCAGGCGTTGCGCGCGCGCACGCAGCGAGGCCAGATACTCCTGCTCGGAGGGCCGTTGCACGCCGCCCACCTGCCACAGGATCCATCCCGGCAGGTCGCGCAAAGCCCCGAGCGCGTCCAGCAGGATCGCGTGCCCCTTCAGAGCGTCGAGCCGCCCGGCCATCACGACGACCACCGCGGCGTCCGGCGTCGCCAGTTCTTCGCGCACCAGCGACCGCTCGCCGCTCGAGAGCAGTCGCGGCATCGGCAGCGGCGGCCGGATGACGATGAACGGCACGTGCGCGAACAGCAGACGAAGACCGCCCACCGAGTACTGACTGTTGCAAATCGCCAGGTCCGGTACGGTTCGTCCGGCCCATCGCTCGGTCCAATGCGCGCCGGTCATGTCGTTGTGCACCCAGAGAACCAGCGGCACGCCGCAGCGTCGGGCGGCCCGGCCGAAAACCGCGTACGGCCACGCCGCATGACAAATAACGCGATCGAAGTGCTGCGTGTGAAGGAGCTGGATCAAGGCGCGCCGAGCGCGCCACACACTGTGGGGACGGCTGGCGCGAGCCAATGGCAGCGGATGCACGAGGGCACCCGCCGCGGCAAGCGCGGGCCCGACCAACCCGTCGCCGCTGAGCGCGAATTCGTGTCGCAGCGGGGGACAGGCGTTCTGCTCCCGCGCGAGCGTGACGAGCATCGATTCGATGCCGCCAAAGAGCGACCCGCCGTACACATGGAGGACCCGCATGACGCTCACCGGCGAGGACCTGCAACCTTTCGATAGATCGGTACCAGGTCGGCGGCCAGTCGTGTCCGGTCGAACGACCGTACTGCCGTCGCCCGTGCCGCGCGCGCGATCCGCGCACGCGATTCGGCGTCGGTCGCCAACGCGATGATCCTCGAGGCCAGCGCATCGACGTCGCCGGGGGGGTGTCCGAGGGCGTCCACATGGTCGGTAACTATCTCGGCCGCGCCGCCGGCCGCGCTGACGATCACCGCCCGCTCGCACGCCATCGCTTCCGCGATCACGAGGCCGAAGGGCTCCGGCGCCGTGCTCGCGTGAACCACAATGTCGAGCGCGCGCAACGCGGAGTCTGGCTCCGCCACGACCCCGGTAAAGCCGACGCGATCGCCCATCCCCAGATCGCTGACGAGGCCCATCAATTCCTGACGTGTGTACTGGCTGCCGTCGGTCTCATACAGCGGGCCGCCGATGACGTAGCCTCGAAGCGGTATCGAGGGCGGCACGCGAGCCAGCGCCTGGAGGAACGTCGCGTGTCCCTTCCATCGCGCGAATGTCCCCAGCAGCCCGACCCGGACGGTGCCCGGTGCGGCGGGCGTCAGTCCTGCCAGGCCATCGAGGTCGAGTATCGGTCCAACCGGCGAAAACCGATTCAAGTCGACGCCGTTGAGCACCACGACGACGTCCACATCGCCCAACACCCGCCGGGCAGCGGCGGCGACACTCGACGAATTCGCGATCACGGCGGCGCACTGCGCGCGATTCCAACGCAGCAACCGCGCCGAAAGCGGACGCGTTTCCAGGTAGTCGTGCACGTGCCAGACCAGGGCCGGTTTCGACCGCGCGAGAGCGCCAAGGATATGCATCTTCAAACCGTTGGTGTGCAGGACGTCGGGAGCGAAATCACGAATCGCCCGCCGCATCCGCCCGAGATACGCGGCCGCAGAAGGAGCCGCACATATCAACTGCGCGGCAAATCCCGGCCAGCCGCCGCCGGCAACCGCACCAGATTCGCCGAGCTGCGCGACCGATCGCGGAAACGGCAGCGTCAACGTCGTCGCCCCCAGCGCCGCCGCTCGATCATTGAGTGGGCCCTCGCCGGCCGACAGCACACACAGCGGCCAGGACGGTTCCGCCTGCCGAAGGCTCGCAAGGATCTCCAGCAGGCTGGTCTCGGCGCCGCCCAGTTGGCCCGACGCGCTCAAGAACATCAAGCGCATGTCACGCGCGTCTTTGCCGAGACCGGCGGAATCGTCATTGTGCGGCGCCGGTCCATGGTGTGTGTCGTCAATTAGAAGATGCGCTTGTTGATCGTGATCACGTCTTCCGGCATCACCGGCGACTGCTCCTTGAGCCTGACCACGATTGACTTCCCCTTGTCGACGCGGGTGGCTTCGGCGTTGCGGTAGGTGCCGCGATCGGTGAGACCACCGGCCAGCGTCACGGCCTGTGACAGGGTCATGTTGCGCTGCCAGACCAGCGCACCCTGATTGTGCACCTCGCCATTGATGTAGAACGTCTGTGCTTTCGGCACCAGCACCACGTCGCCGTCTTTCAGCAGGTAGGCCTGCGCCGCTTGCACGTCCCGGAGATCGATCATTTCCTTCGCGCCGCTGGTATGCGACACCTCGGCCTCGTTCGCGGCCTGACCGCTCTGCCCGCCCGCATCAGCGAGCGCCTCGAGCAGCGACTTGGACGCCATCATCGGAATGCGACTCGGCGTTCGGACTTCTCCGATGATCGTCACGTACTGACTCTTGTACTTGTCGATTTCGGCCCGCACGACGGGATTCTTGATGTACCCATCCGCAAGCATTGCGGCAATCTTGTCCTGGACCTCACGCAGCGTTTTCCCACCCGCCGCGATGTTCCTGAGGGCCCAGAACGAAATCAGGCCGTCCGAGCCGACAACCGCGGATTGGTTCTGCAGTTCCGGCCCTTCGTCGACCACCGAAATCTTCAAGACGTCCTGCGGTCCGATGACGTAGCTTGGGGGCGGTGAACCGACGGCAAAGAGCGGCGGGGCGGGCATCGGCGCCTGACCGGGGACCTGTGTCGCGGAGGCGGTCGCGGCCGCCTGTGGTGCCGCACTTTGCCCGGCCGCGCGCGACGCGCTGGCGGCCAACAATACCGGCAACATGAGCAAAAGGAAGGCGTTCTTGGATTTCATACTTTGTCCATATGGTCGAGGCTATTCAGTGGCGCGCGACAGTCGTATTCCGAGCTGGCGCGCTTTTCGATACAAGTTGGGACGCTGGATGCCGAGCGTCTCGGCCGCCGCCGACATCCTCCAGTCGTGGTGCCGGAGGACGGCCGTGATGTAGTCGCGCTCGAACCCGAGCCGCGCTTCTCGCAGACTGCCCGCCGGCACGAAGCGCGCCGGTGCCCGATCGAGCTTCAGCGCCGGAAGCAGCTGTTCGATTTGCACAAGTCCGTTGGGCGGGACGCTGCCGTCAGACAGATTCGCGACGATGTGGGCGACAAACGACTGGAGCTCGGCGATATTCCCCGGCCAGGACAGCGCCGACAGCAAACCCAACGCCGCCTGGGAAAAAGCGAGCGGAGCACGATCGCTGACCTCGCATGCTTTGTCGAGCATGCGCGTGGCCAATGCGGGCAGGTCGTCCATGCGGTCGCGTAAAGCAGGCAAATCAATCCGCGAGATCGACAGGCGCCGGAACAGGTCCGGACGAAAGCTCCCCATTCGAACGTCCGAGCCAATCCCAGGCGTCGCGCCGGCCATGAGCCGCAGCGTCAGCGCGACGGGCCGGCCCTCCATGAACGCCTCGCCGTCACGCACAACCCGTGCGAGCCGCGCCTGCACGGATGCCGGGAGCTCGGCGACGTCCCGCAGGAACAATGTGCCGCCACGCGCGCCGGCCAGTCGACTCAAGCTGCCGATCGATTCAAGTTCGTCGGTGCTCGACGCGGCGGTCGAACCGAACACCAGGTTGTCGAGTCGGCCGACGTCATCCGCGCAATCGATCGCGACAAACGGCGCGCCGCGTGCCGTACTGCGCTCGTGCAGGTCTCGTGCGACAGATTCCACGTCGATGCCTCGGTCCGCGACGAACAGCACTCCTCCGTAGGTTGTCGCCGCGCGGCGAAGCTGTTCGCGGACGCGAAGGATGGCCGCGGAACGGCCGGACAGCTCGATGACGCCTTCTGAATTTCCACTCAGGGTGTCGGGAAGCCGGCTAGCGAGTGTCAAGGTGTCGGACATGGATTGGACCGCGTCTGTGCCAGCTTCGCCCCTTCACTTACAGAATTGAAACGAGCAACCGTCGTTTTCGGGCCGTGCCGTGGATGGAATTCGGAGATTCTGCGCGAGTAAACAGCGAATTCCTTTCGTTTATTGATACGAGCGACGTCCGAGACGATACAGCCGACGTGCTCTCGGCCTTTCTTTCTGTCCATGCTATTGAGCACGAGTCGTACCAGCCTGAGTTTCTTCGAATCACGCGGTTCGCGAACCCGGAGCCGCTGTATCATTCCGCGTAACCGTGTATCAAAAGAGACGCGTCAGCCGGGTTGGGCAGCCGCCTGCGCTTTCGCACGCGGTGCGACACGGAGCGCATCGGGGACGTGAACCGTTCCCGCTGGCACATCGAGCCTCATCGCGCAGTCGCGGCACCCCGGTCCTGTTCACAACGGTCGCGCCATCCGCCGCCTGGTGATTCGTTGATGGTCCCCACGCGCGATCGCCTGCAGCGGGCGACAGAGACCGCGGACCGAACGCTGCTCTTTGCGCTCGTCGCCGGCTACGTGCTGTATGCGGCGGCGTTCATTCGGTCGACGTCGTTTGTGATCGGCGCGACCCGCTATTTCTCGTTATTCGACGACGCCATGGTCTCGATGCAGTTCGCCAAACATCTGGCGAGCGGTCGGGGCCTGGTCTGGAACGCCGGCGGTCCGCGGGTCGAGGGGTATTCCAATCCGTTGTGGGTGCTCTACATGTCGGCGTTTCACCGCATCGGACTGCCGGCGGCAAAGATCAGCCTCGCGATTCAATTGTCGGGCGCCGCGGCCATCGCACTGACGATGGTGCTTGCGTGGCGTCTGACCAAGCGGCTGACCAACGGATCGCCTCCGGCGGCGGCCGCCGCTGCTGCGTTCGTCGGTTTTTTTCTGCCGCTGAACAACTGGTCGCTCCAGGGCACGGAGGTGGGCGCCCTGGCGCTTCTCCTCACCTACGCGGCCTGGCTCGCTTGTGACCGTCTGGAGCATCTGACGCTCAACGCCCGGCTGTACGTCATCCTCGGGATCGTCGCGTTGGTGCGGCCGGACGGCATCATTCCGTCGATGTGTTTTCTCGTCTTCCTGTCATTCGCGGATCGCACCCATCGGCTTCGGCATCTCGTACTGGGCGGGGGCATGCTGCTTGCCTGCGTCGTCGGACAAACGGCGTTCCGGTTCTGGTATTTCGGCGATCTGCTGCCGAACACCTACTACTTGAAGATGACCGGCTTTCCTTCGGCGCTGCGCATTGGACGCGGGCTGGCGGCGCTCATGGCGACCGCGTGGCGGATGAATTTCCTGCTCTGGCTGGCTGTGTTCACCTCGTATGCCTTTGGCCGGGACCGACGCGTCTTGCTGCTGCTTGCGGTCGTCGGCTCGGTCGCCGGCTACAGCGTGTTCGTCGGCGGGGACGCGTGGGAGGCGTGGGGCGGAGCCAATCGGTATTTGTGTACGGTGATGCCGATCGCGTTCGTTCTACTCGCCACGGCGATGCACGAGTGGTACGACCGGGTGGTCGGCTCTGCCCCCGACACGGGACGCGATCGGATCGTGTTCGGCATGATTGCCTGTTGCGTGCTCGTCAATCTCAATCTCTTCACGGGTCAGGCATCGCTCGGAGAAGCCACCCTGCTGCGACCCCCCTTCGTGGTCGACATCAATGAACGGATGGTTCGGGTCGGGCTGGCGCTTCACGAGCTCACCGACGCGAAGGCGCGGGTGGCCGTGACGTGGGCCGGCGCCCTGCCCTATTTCGCCGACCGCGAGTCGATTGACCTGCTGGGCAAGACCGACCGGGTGATCGCCCACGAGCCGATGCACTTGACCGCGCAGGGACTGGCGCGTTGGCTGGCGTTTCACCCCGGACATCTGAAATGGAACTACGACTACTCGATCGGCACGCTCGAGCCTGACGTCATCACCGATGTGTGGCTCGAGCCGGAGGTTGCGCTGCCGTACCTGCGCGCCGACTACCGCGAGTGGCGCAGCGGAAATCTCGGGTTGTGGCTCCGGCGCGGCTCCTTGCACGTGAATTGGGAGGCGGCGGCGCGACTAGGATCGCTCACCGACATCCCGTGATATGACCAGTGGCGTCGCGCGGGACTCGAACGGCCCTGAGCCCTGGAAATGACCAACCAGACGCACGTCCTCGCGCCCGCCTTCACGTGGCCGTCATGGCGATTCGATCAGAGCGTCGTCGATCGGGAGCTGGCGCGCCGGGACGAATCACGCAATGTCGAATTGCGTCAATTTGCACGGCATCACCGAGCACCGAGTACACCGAGCCAAACCTTGGGACGTTCTCGGTGACCTCGGTGGTTGACCTTGAAACCGAGACACTACTCACCATGCTGGAGGTTGGTGATCGTCCGGCCAACATGTTAGGCTGGATCGTTTGGCGCGTACGATGCGCGAAAGTGGCGGAACTGGCAGACGCGCCGGACTTAGGATCCGGTAGCCGAAAGGCTTTGGGGGTTCAACTCCCCCCTTTCGCATCCGCCACCGACGCGGCGTCTTTCGCGGTCCCGCGACGGCGGATCCAGCGACACCGTTAACCCTCATACTTTTGATACCTGATGAAGACCGAGTTCGTTGACGTCAACGAAACACGAAAGAACGTCCGCGTAGAAATTCCAAGCGCGATCGTCGACGCGGAGATCGAACGCCTGGCGCGCGATCTGTCGCGCAAGGCGCGCGTGCCCGGCTTCCGGCCCGGCAAGGCGCCGTCCACGGTCATCAAGCAGCGCTTCAAGGAACAGATCCTGCACGATGTCGCGCAGGACCTGATTCCGGCGGCGGTGGACGAGGCGCTGCGCGAGCGTGGTGTGGAAGCGGTGGACACGCCGGACATCCGCGATGTGACGGTCGAGGCGGGGCAGCCGCTGACGTTTACCGCCTCCTTCGACACATTGCCGCCGGTGGAGCCGGGCGAGTACGAGACGATTTCGCTGCGCCGCCCGTCGAGCGCGGTCTCGGACGAGGCGCTCGAGCAGGCGATGCAGCGGCTGCGCGAGCGGGCGGCGCGGTTCGAGCCGGTCGAGGGCCGCGGTGTCGATCACGGCGATACGGTCACGCTGGATCTCGAGCGGACGGATCCGGGGGGCGGCTCGGACACGCATGCAGATGTCAGCGTGGAGCTGGGCGCGTCGGCCAATCCGCCCGGCTTCGATGAACAGCTCCTGGGCCTCGACGTCGGCGCCGTGAAGAGCTTCACGCTGCATTACCCGGCCGACTACGCCGTCACCGAACTCGCGGGGACCGACGTCAGCTACACGGTCACCGTCAAGGGGCTGAAGCGGCGTCGGCTGCCCGAGCTCGACGATGAATTCGCGAAGGACCTCGGCCAGTTCGAGACGCTCGACGCGCTGCGGTCGCGCGTGCGGGACGACCTCGCGCACGAAGCCGGCCATGCCGCGGATCGGGACGTGCGCGCGCAGCTGATGACGGCGCTCGCGGCGCGCGTGCCGTACGAGCTGCCGGTCTCGCTGGTCGAACGCGAGCTGGATCGGCGCGTCGAAGAGTTCGCTCACCGGCTGCTCGACCAGAAGATCAACCCGAACGAGGCCGGCATCGACTGGCGCGCCTTCAGGGAAAGTCAGCGCGGTGCCGCGTCGGAAGCGGTCGGCGCGGCGCTTGTGATCGACGAAGTCGCGCGGCGTGAGCAACTGGACGCCACCGACGAAGAGGTGGAGGGCGAGGTCGAGCGATACGCCGGGCGGATGGGGAGGACGCCGGCTGCGGTGCGCGCCGAACTCGAAAAAGAGCGCGGGTTGTCACGGGTCCGCGCCAGTCTGCGCCGGGAAAAGGCGATTGACTTCCTCCTCGCGCGTGCTACAATTGCATGAAACTCGCAAGCCACTCTCCGCACGTCATTTACCCCAACCAGCCAGCGACTCCCAGTATGCGTGATCAGCTTCCGACTCCGCGTATGCAGCTTGTCCCGATGGTGGTCGAACAGACCAATCGCGGCGAGCGGGCGTACGACATCTTTTCGCGTCTCCTCAAAGATAGCATCGTGTTCATCGGGACGCCCATCGACGATCAGATCGCCAATCTGGTGATCGCACAGATGCTGTTTCTGGAGGCGGAAGACCCCGACAAAGACATCACGTTGTATATCAACAGCCCAGGCGGCTCGATTACGTCGGGAATGGCGATTTACGACACCATGCAGTTCATCAAGCCCGACGTGCAGACCTACTGCATCGGCCAGGCGGCGTCGATGGCGGCGGTCCTTCTGGCGGCCGGGGCGAAGGGCAAGCGGTTTTCCCTGCCCAATTCACGAATCGTCATCCACCAGCCGCTCATGTCTGGACTGGCGGGCCAAGCGACCGATATTGATATTGCGGCGCGGGAAATCCTGCGGATGCGGGAGCGGATCAACGAAATCCTGGTCCACCATACCGGCCAGCCGGTCAAGCGTATCCAGGATGACACAGAGCGCGACTACATCATGTCGGCCGATCAGGGCAAGGAATACGGTATCATTGACGATGTCATCCGGAAACGCGGCTGATTGAGCCGCCGTCACGTCCGTCCCCACTTATGGTCAAAAAGAACGGCGAAACCGAGGTTCTTCGGTGCTCCTTCTGTAACAAAGACCAGAACGACGTCCGAAAGCTGATTGCCGGACCGACGGTCTTCATCTGCGACGAATGTGTTGAGGTCTGCAACGACATCATCGCGGACGACAACCGGTTCGAAAATCGCGGCACGCGGTCCTCGTTGCCCACGCCGCAGGAAATCAAGAAGTTCCTCGACGAGTACGTCATCGGGCAGGAGCGCACCAAGAAGAAGCTCGCGGTCGCCGTCTACAACCACTACAAGCGCATCGAGATCCAGAAACAGCCGCGCAGCCGGAACGACATCGAGCTGACGAAGTCGAACATCCTGTTGATCGGTCCGACCGGGACGGGCAAGACGCTGCTTGCGCAGACGCTGGCCAAGCTGCTGTCGGTGCCCTTCACGATCGTCGACGCGACGACGCTGACCGAAGCCGGGTATGTCGGCGAGGACGTCGAGAACATCATCCTCAAGCTGCTCCAGGCGGCGGGCGGCGATATCGAAAAGTGCCAGCAGGGCATCATCTACATCGACGAAGTCGACAAGATCTGCCGCAAGGACGAGAATCCGTCGATCACTCGCGACGTGTCGGGCGAGGGCGTGCAGCAGGCGCTGCTCAAGATTCTCGAGGGCACCGTCGCCAACGTGCCGCCGCAGGGCGGGCGGAAGCACCCGCACCAGGAGTTCTTCCAGGTCGACACCACCAATATCCTGTTCATCTGCGGGGGCGCGTTTGTCGGCCTCGACAAACAGATCGAGCGGCGGATCGGCAAGAAGACGCTCGGGTTCAGGGCCGACGTGAAATCCTTGCGTACGCGCGAAGTCGGCGCGACGCTTGAAGAGATCGAGCCGCAGGATCTGATCAAGTACGGCCTGATCCCAGAGTTCGTCGGCCGGCTGCCGGTGATGGGCACCCTGCACGAGCTCGACAAGCCGGCGCTGGTCCAGATTCTGACGCAACCGCGCAACGCCATCACGCGTCAGTACGTGAAGCTGTTCGAATACGAGAACGTGAAGCTGCGCTTCACCGACGACGCGCTCGAGGCGATTGCGGAATTGGCGCTCGAGCGCAAGATCGGCGCCCGCGGATTGCGGATGATTATCGAGGATCTGATGCTGGACCTGATGTATCAAGTCCCGAATCAGAAGAAAGTGCGTGAAGTGACGATCACCCGCGAAGTCGTCATGGCCAAGGACAAGCCCGTGACGCTTATTGAGAAGGCTGGCTAGCCGGTGGAAACCCCCTTGGAAGTCTACGAAACGCTGCCGATCGTCCCGCTGCGGGACGTCGTGGTATTCCCGCACATGATGATGCCGTTCGTGATCGGACGGCCATCGTCGACGCGCGCGCTCGAACATGCGCTGCTCAAAGACAAACGCATCTTCCTGGCCGCCCAGCACGATGCCTCGGTGGACGACCCCCGGCCCGAAGACATCTACACGATGGGCTGCGTCGCCAACATCGTCCAGAGCCTGAAGCTGCCCGACGGCAACATCAAGGTCCTGGTCGAAGGGGTTGATCGCGCTCGCGCCGTGGAGTGGAAGGAAGACAAGGGCTTCTATCGCGTTGTCGTCAAGGTGCTGCCCAAGCAGCGGGACGCCGGCGCCGACGCGGAGAGCACGATGAGCCGCGTCGTCTCGTTGTTCGAGCAGTACGTGAAGCTCTCCAACAACCTGCACTACGACGCGATGATCGCGGCCGTCCGCGTGGACGACCCCGGCAAGCTCGCCGATACCATCGCCGCACACCTGCTGGTCGGCGTCGACGAGAAACAGAACCTGCTGGAAATCATCTCGCCGATCGAGCGTCTGAACCGCATCGCCGGCATTCTCGAAATCGAGGTCGACAAGCTCCAGGTGGACCGCCGTATCCAGTCTCGCGTCAAGAAGCAGATGGAGAAGGCGCAGAAGGAGTACTACCTCAACGAGAAGATGAAGGCGATCCAGAAAGAGCTCGGTCGCAAGGACGAGAAGGGCAACGAGGTCGATGATCTGAAGAAGAAGATCGAACAGGCGAAGATGCCGAAGGACGTCGAGGAGAAAGCCGTCCAGGAGCTGAAGCGCCTCGAAGCGATGCCCCCGATGTCCGCCGAGGCGACGGTCTCGCGCAACTATCTGGACTGGCTCATCGCCGTGCCGTGGCACAAGAAGACCCGCGAGAGCCGCGACCTGAAGCGCGCTGAAGAGATTTTGAACGAGGACCACTACGGCCTCGAGAAGATCAAGGAACGGATCCTCGAGTTCCTCGCCGTCCGCGCCCTGGTCAAGAAGCCGAAGGCGACGATCCTGACCTTCTCCGGGCCTCCAGGAGTGGGCAAGACGTCGCTGGCCAAGTCGATCGCGCGGGCCATGAACCGGAAGTTCGTCCGGCTGTCGCTTGGCGGCGTGCGCGACGAGGCGGAGATTCGCGGTCATCGCCGGACGTATATCGGGGCCTTCCCCGGCCAGATCATCCAGATGATGAAGAAGGCCGGCTCGATGAACCCGATTTTCCTGCTGGACGAAGTCGACAAGATGTCGATGGATTTCCGCGGCGATCCATCGGCGGCGTTGCTCGAAGTCCTCGACCCAGAGCAGAATCACACGTTCCTCGATCACTATCTCGACGTCGAATACGACCTGTCGAATGTGATGTTCATCTGCACGGCGAACGTGCTGCACACGATCCCGCAAGCTCTGCGCGATCGCATGGAAGTGCTGCAACTGGCCGGCTACACCGAGCTCGAGAAGGTCGAGATTGCGAAGAAGTTCCTGTCGCCCAAGGCGGTCGAGGGTGCCGGCCTCACCAAAGACAATATCGTCTTCACCGACGAAGCGATTCAGACCGTCATCAACCGGTATACGCGCGAAGCGGGCGTCCGCAACCTCGAGCGCGAGCTGTCGTCGATCTGTCGCAAGATTGCCCGCCGCGTCGTGGTCGAGGGACCGAAGTTCTTCGAAGAGATCACCGCCGACAAGGTCACGCAGCACCTCGGCGTTCCTCGCTACCGCAATACGATGGCCGAGGAGACTAACGAGATCGGTATCGCGACCGGCCTGGCCTGGACGGAAGTGGGCGGCGAGATTCTGGTGACGGAAGCCACGCTCATGCCGGGCAAGGGGCACCTGACCCTGACAGGCAAGCTCGGCGACGTGATGCAGGAATCGGCGCAGGCGGCGATGAGCTTCGTACGAACCAAGGCCGAGGAATATGGCCTGCCGAAGGATTTCAACCGCAAGAGCGACATCCACGTGCATGTGCCCGAGGGCGCCATCCCGAAGGACGGACCGTCGGCCGGCATCACGCTCGCCACCGCGCTCGTGTCGGCGCTGACACGGGTGCCGGTGCGAAAGGATGTCGCGATGACGGGCGAGATCACACTCCGGGGCAAAGTGCTGCCGATTGGCGGCGTGAAAGAGAAGGTCCTTGCCGCGCATCGCGCCGGGTTGAAAACCATCATCATGCCGAAGGACAACGAGAAGGATCTGGCGGACATTCCGAAGAACGTCTTGGACACCCTGAACGTCTACCTGGTCCAGACGATGGACGAAGTCCTGAAGATCGCGCTGGCCGAGCCGCTAGCGGGACGCCTCCCTGCGGCCGCCGAAGCCGAACCGGTCGACGTCGTCGACGACACGATTACCCACTGAAGATAAGCGCTGAGTTCGTGAAGAGCGCCGCCGCGGCATCCGACTTGCCGCGCGAGGGCGTACCGGAAGTGGCGATGGTCGGGCGCTCGAATGTCGGCAAGTCGAGCCTGATCAACGCGCTCGTCCGGCAGAAGGTGGCGCGCACGAGTGCCGCACCTGGCAAGACCCGCCTGGCGAACATCTACCGCGTCGTGCGCGGGTCGTCCCGACCGTTTTATCTGGTGGATCTGCCCGGCTACGGCTACGCCCGTGGCGGCGCAAGCTCGGCCCACGAGTTCGAGCAGCTGGCGCGGGCATACTTCGCCGTAGAGGGTCAGGGACAGGCCGTGAGCGATCACCCAGGCCGGCATGGCGCGCCGGGCCGACCCGATCCAGCGGTGCTCCTGCTCGTCGATGCAAGACACCCGGGTCTCGATAGCGACCGGGACGCGTGGACCTGGATGCGGCAGGCGGTTGGCGCGCGTGCGATCGTCGCGACCAAGATTGACAAGCTCTCGCGCGGGGAACGGAGCCGCGCGATGAGAGAACTGCAATCCGTTTTTGATGATCCCGTCCTGCCGGTTTCGGCGGCGACGGGCGAAGGACTGGACGAACTGTGGAAACTGATAGACAAGCTGACCAGCAGCAACCGGATGTCCCGCAACACCGGGCCAACGCCTCCGAAAAGAGCGCCCCGCCAGATCGAGCCTCCGAAAAACCCCCAGAAAAAGAAAAACCCCCAGAAAAAATAGAGCGCATCGACCTTGCGACGCTCAAGGACATGAGCGTTGGTGCCCTCACCAAGATCGCCAAGCAGCTCGACGTACCCGGCGCCAGCGGGTTGCGGAAGCAGGAGCTGATCTTCGAGATCCTGAAGGCCCGCGCCGAGAAGAGCGGCCTCATCTTCTCGGAAGGCGTGCTCGAGACGCTGCCGGACGGCTTCGGGTTCCTGCGAGCTCCCGACTACAACTATCTGCCGGGGCCCGACGACATTTACGTCTCTCCATCCCAGATCCGCAAGTTCGACCTTCACACAGGCGACACGGTGTCGGGACAGATCCGGCCCCCGAAGGACGGAGAGCGGTACTTTGCCCTGATCAAGGTCGAAGCGGTGAACTTCGAGCCGCCCGAACGGGCGCGTGAGAAAGTCTTCTTCGAAAACCTGACCCCGCTCTACCCGCAGGAGAAGTTGTCGCTCGAGACCGAAGCCGAGAATCTGTCGGCCCGGGTCCTCGACATGATGGTGCCGATCGGCAAGGGGCAGCGCGGTCTGATCGTCGCGCCGCCGCGCACCGGCAAGACGATGCTGCTGCAGAATATCGCCAACAGCATCACCAAGAACCACCCCGAGGTGTACCTGATCGTCCTGCTGATCGACGAGCGGCCTGAAGAGGTCACCGACATGCAGCGATCGGTCCAGGGCGAGGTGATCTCGTCGACGTTTGACGAGCCGGCGCAGCGCCACGTCCAGGTCGCGGAAATGGTCATCGAGAAGGCCAAGCGGCTCGTCGAGCACAAGAAGGACGTCGTGATCCTGCTCGATTCGATTACCCGACTGGCACGCGCCTACAACACCATCGTGCCGCCATCCGGCAAGGTCCTGTCGGGAGGCGTCGACAGCAACGCCCTGCAGCGGCCCAAGCGGTTTTTCGGCGCCGCCCGCAACATCGAGGAGGGCGGGTCGCTGACCATCATCTCCACCGCGCTCGTCGACACCGGCTCGCGCATGGACGAGGTCATCTTCGAGGAGTTCAAGGGCACCGGCAACCT
>JBDTVS010000032.1:0-17637 GCA_040007095.1 Acidobacteriota bacterium | reverse complement strand
GCGGGATGCCCCGCCCGGAAGACGTCCTAAAGCGTCGGACGCAGGACACTAGCACCAAGGTGGTCGTTTGATGGAGCGGTTGCGGCAAAGCCTCGAGGAACGGGGCGCGGCGGCAGGAACGCGTGGCCGGCGCGCCGGAAGCCGGCCACGGAAGGAATCGTCGGAGAAGAGCGGCGCACCGAAGAAACGTTCCAGGCGGGCCGCGTGACGCCCCAACCTTTCTGAGCGGGAGCAATCCGCCATACACCGACTTACTGGTGGGTGCCCGTCAGAGAGCCCGGAAGGTGGCGGGAAGAGCCCGATCCGCCTGGCCCAGGCAGCAGCTCATCGATCTGGCGGCTCATCGATCTTGTCAGCCAGTGACGAGAGTGCCCTCGAATCCGCCCGTGAACCAGGCTCCATGTAAGAGTCCCTGGTTCACGTGTTCATGGTGGGAACTCGTGTGAGCTCTCGGGATCTGGCGTCGAGGCCGGCTACGCGCCCTGCACGACGAGCAGATTGACGACGCGGGTGACACCGTCCGTCCCGGTCGCGATTGCTCCCGCCCGAGCCTTGGCCGCATCCGAGCCGACGGTGCCGCGCAGCGTCACCACGCCGTCGGCGGTGTCGATGTCAATGGCCGTCTCTTTCAAAAGAGCCTCGTTTGAGAATCCGGCTTTGACCTTTGTGGTCACCGAGGCGTCGCCGACCTTGTCGCCGGCCTTGCCCAACGCCGAAGCGGTTTTTTCAGCCGCCTTGCCCACGCCCTCTTCGGCCTTGCCCACGCCCTTCTGCACTCCTTCGACGGCCTTCTCAGCGGCCCCCTTCGATGCGTCGACCGCCTTGTTGACGCCGGCCTTCGTCTTCTCCGCCGCCGCGTCGATCTTCGATCGATCGATGTCCGGATTCACCTCGATCCGATTGTCGACGCGAGCGACGCCTTTGATCTGCGCCACCCGCCCCGCACGGGTCTTCTCGGCCGCGGTCTTGACCTCGCCCTTCAGCGTGACCACGCCGTTGTCGACACTCACGTCGATGTCCCGAGGCGCCAGCATCGAATTTTTCTTGAGACTCGCGGCAATCTCCGACTTGAGCGTACTGTCGTCGGCCGCCGCCGCCGAACGGACGGCCCGTGGCGTGGCGAACGTCCCTTGCGGGGTCCCGATGACAAGCGCGACGCCGACCAAACCGACCGACAGGAGATGCTTGCATCCACTCATGACTTTCCCTCCATTCGTGTTTTTCGCTATGTCCGATATCCGTCGCGGAAGCCACACTCTCCATCCGCGCAGGACACCAGCAGGTTGATTGCGATATGACCAATTGTACCCGTCGATGCGCCTCATCTTGGATTTCAACCATCAACATTGGTGCCATCCCCCTGCTGAGTGAAAGACCGACGGAAATCCCAGCGTACCGTCCAGAAGCGACTCGGTCCGGCCGGGACGTGGCACGCGGCTACCCAATGTAGGCAACTGGATTGCTCGCGGCTCGAACCTCGACACTCTTTGCCCTTGCGCGGGGCCGGGTAGGGTGGTGCCGGAACACCTGCGCCCTGACTTGCGGATCGGGTATCCTGTCGCACGGCTGACCTCCCATCTGCCCGTAGGGACCAGCTTCCGGCGACGCGTCCAGGCGGCGCACTTCGCAGAACGCTCGTCGGTGAACCCTTTGTCCCAAGAAACAGAATCCGGGAGCTTGTGACCATGATGAACCGCCGCCAATTTGTCCGCGCAGCCGCCGCAGGCCCGGCTGTATTCGCCCGCGCGGCCGAGCTGTTCGCCGCAGACTCGAAGTACGACCTCGTCGTCAAGGGCGGACGTGTGATCGATCCCTCGGTCAGGCTCGACGCGACGCGCGACGTGGCGATCACCGGCGGCCGCATCGCCGCCGTTGAAGCCAACATCGCGGCCGACGGCGCCGCGGTTATCGACGCGCGCGGCAAGATCGTCGTCCCCGGTCTGATCGACATTCATACCCATGCCGCTCGTATCAAGGACGGGCCGACGCTCTGTCTCGCGGACGGCGTCACGGGATTCGTGGACGCGGGATCCCAGGGAGCGGATCGGATTCAGGAGACGATTGCCGTCGCCAAAACGGCTCAGCAGCCATGCCGCGTGCTGCTGAACATCGGGCGCGCCGGCATCTTGCCCGACGGCGACACCATGGACCTCAACCGGGCGGATGTCGCCGCGGCGCGCGATGCCATCGCCAAGAACCGCGACATGATCGGGGGCATCAAGGCGCGGCTCTCTCGGGACGTGGCCGGGCCCAATGACTACGAAGTGCTCAAGCGCGCGAGGGAGGTCGGCAGCGCCTTTACCTTACCGGTGATGATCCACATGGGACAGACGGTCTCACCGCTTCCGAAACTGATGGATCTGCTTCGGCCCGGCGATATCGTCACCCACATGTTCGCGCCGCCGCCCAACAGCATCATCGACGACAACGGCCGCATCCTGCCCGAGGTGCTTGCCGCCCGACGTCGGGGTGTCTGGTTCGACCTCGGCAATGGCCGCACCGGCCACCTCCGATGGGACATCGTTGAGCGGGTCATGCAGGCAGGCTTCTGGCCGGACACGTTCTCTACCGACTGGACCCCCGAGGCGCGCACCACGCAGGTCTTCGATTTCCCGAACGTCATGTCGAAGTTCCTGGATTTCGGCATGCCGCTCGATCAGGTCATCGCCCGGGCGACACTGAATGCCTCTCGCGTATTCGAGGTGTTCCACGACCGGGGCACGCTCAACGTCGGCGCTCCTGCCGACATCGCGGTGCTCGAGCTCCGCCAGGGGTCGTTCGAGTTCGTCGACAACTTCGCGGGCAAACGCACCGGCCGCCAGAAGCTCTTTCCCAGCCGGACCGTTCTCGGCGGGAAACAAGTCCCCGCCCGCACATAGGGAAACCGGGAACCTGCGGCGCCGGCCCGAACGCGGCGGCGGCGCTGCGTCCGGGGCGCTCCAATGCGGACCTGACGGTCCTCCGCGAGGCAAGGACAATCAACGGCTGCGCGATCAGGCGGCCGCGGTCCGACCCGACGTGCGCGACGACTTGACGAGCCCGCTGAGGGACAGCACCGTGAGCACGACGGCGATGACGCTGAAGGCGACGACGACGTGGTGGAACAAGTCCGAGTCCGAAAGCGCCCACCGCCCGCCGACCCGCTGCGGACCGCTGCTGTTCCGTCAGGACGGCTCCGACGTTGTCTCTCATGTGAAGCGAACGCGAGACCGTCGACTGCGGGGCAATCCATGAGCCTTTCACGAATGACCGAGCGTTTGGCGCAGCACCTCGATCGCTTTCTCTCGAGACCGACCGGCGGCTCGATGATGGAGCGCGACACCGAGTCTCTGCGATGCTGGACGCAGCCGCGGACAGTTCGGGTGCGGTTCGACGACAGCCTCCGTGTGGGCCGGCTGTTCGGGGACACAGGCTCTGCCGGCGGCGGTTTCGGTCACGTGGGCCTCACAGCACCCGCTGTGGACGGCGCGGCAGCGGCTCTGTTGTTACGCCGGTCCGAACGGTTCGATTCGGAAGGTCTCCTGGAGGCGCTCGGCCGGATGTGGGCTTCGGGAGTCGATATCGACTTCGACGCCCTCGACACGGCGTCCGGAGCGCGCGGTGTTCCGCCGCCGACCGATCAGTTCGATCGGCGGGACCACTGGAGCGCTTCGCCCGCGCGGCGCCACGATACGGCGTCTGCGGGCGCCTCCACGGGGGGCGTCACAGGGAAGGGGCGTTGATGCTACCAGGGCGTTGGCGAACCGGTGGTCAACTCCGCAGCACGCGTGCTAGTTCAGGACTTCGCATTCCCTACGGGCTCGACGTTGCGCCCGGTCGCAGCACGGCGAAATTTTCGTGGCGTGAGTGCACGGCCTTGAGCTTCCCTTCGCTCGTTTCCTGGTCGAACACGGTCGTCGAGTAGAGCGGTCCAGTGCGAAACGACTGGATGAAATGCAGATAGCCGCCGGACAATCGCGCGACGATTTCTGCCCCGACGGATCCACTCTTCAGTCTGGCGGTGCCTTCGTCGGTGTTGATCGAGTCGACGATCAGCAACAGCGTCGAGGGCGATAGTGTCGCATCAGGAGAGCCCTCTTTCTTCCAGGTGGCCGTCACGTTGATCCGAAACGAGCAGCGCAGACTCTTGGCGGCCGCCGTCCTGCCTTGTGCGATCCCGATCGTGGCAAAAGACCACACCAGCAGCACCACCGCGGTCCTCGCAAGTTGCACCCGGTTCTTGCGCCTCATGTGATCCCTCGCAAAATGAGACGGCCTGGCGGAGTGGATTCCGCCGACTCACGGTGCCAGGGCCGTGGGTGCCGGCGAAGCCCGTCCTCAAACTGGCATAAAGATTCAGTCTAGTCCCCTTGCCCGCGGGGCGCTCGCCCGTATCGGTACGGTGTGACGCCAGCATTCCACCACTGGCTGCTGGGATATTCGCCGGCGGACGATTGGTCGAACGCCAGACAGCTTTTCACGAGATTAATTGCGTGGGCCCCGCCTTTTTTACGCGATAAGGTGTCCGCAGCCTTTCTTACGGGATAAGATGGCTCGGCGGTAGAGCTGGTGTCTGGTCATCGAAAGGCCAGTCCTGACGCGGTCCCGGAACGTTGAAGGCGTGTGCCCCGTATCCTGCGGACCGACAGAGCGACGAGTAGGCCCCCTTGTCCTCGGCAGCGGGCGTCGGCTTCTTCCGAGCGCCTTGGGGCAGAGGAGCGAACATGAGAACAAGTCACATCATCGCGACAATTCTGGTGGTTTTCGGTTGTGTCTGGGTTCCAGCCTCCGCCAACGGCGTTCCGCAGACCTCCGGGTTCGTGTACGCGCTGGTTGATCGGCCGGGCGGCAATCAACTCTATGGCTACAGCGCGGACACCGGTGGTGGGCTCACGCCGCTTGCCGGATTCCCCATCGCGACCGGCGGTGTCGGGACTCCCGGCCCAGCCACGCAAGTTTCAACGGTGGTGTACGACAGCGTGCAGAAGCGCGTGTATGCGCTCAACGTCACCAGCCAGACGGTGAGCGTGTTCAGCGTGGACCCGGCGACGGGGGCGTTGACGGCGGCGTCGTTCAGCCCCATTGTCCTGCCGGCATCAGCGGACCGCGATATCTGCATCTCTCTCAGCCCGGACGGCTCGATCCTCGCCGTCTGCAACAGCGGGGGCCTTGTCTACTCCTACAAGGTTGGGGCTTCGGCCGCGACAGCCGCGCCGGGCAGTCCCTTCGCGACCGGCGGCGCCCCCGGCGATGTCACGCCATTTTCGATAGCGTTCAGCCGCGACGGCGCGTACTTGTATGCGGGCGGGCCGCGGGTCGCCGGTTTCTCCGTGACGAACGCGACGGGAGCGCTCGCGTCCCTGCCGGGCTCGCCATTCAACGTGGGCGGCGGCTTCACCCTGGGGTACCAGACCGACTCCTCCGGCCGCCTCTTTGCGGCCAACAACTCTTCGCCGGCGCTGGCATTCGTATTTGACACCGCGGCGGGCACACCGAGCGAGATTATCCCGCCCGATCCGGTCAACACCTCTCAAAACGAGATCCAAGCCGGCTTTCTGCACTCTGCGGGGTATTACCTCGCGACGGCCACCTCAAACAACGTGGGGGTATTCGCCATCGGGGGCTCGGGCAATACGACGACGATGATCGAGGTGGCGGGGTCGCCGTTTGCCACCGGCGGCACGGGCGCGAACATTTCTGTCGTGGACGCATCCGGAACGCTGGTGACCACAGCCAATGGCTCCAGTCTGAATCTGACCACGTTCCAGTTCAACACGGCCAACGGCGCGATGACCCCGCTCGGTCTCCAAGCCGCGAATACGCTGGGCGCGACCGGTTCGATTGTGGGCCTTTCGTTCGTACCGTTTGTCGCGGCGGTTCCCCCGCCAACGCCTGGCAGCCCCACGCCCACACCGACGGCGTTTCCTCCGTCAATCAGCCCGATTGCGGATCAGCTCGTGCTCCAGAACAAATCCGTCACCGTGCCGTTCACCGTCAGCGGCGCGATCCTGACCTATTCACTGCAAACGTCCGTGTCGTCTTCGAACACGACACTGCTGCCGGTGGCCCCCTCGACGTTGGCGACAAGCTGCACAGCCGCGGGTGACTGCACGCTGCTGATCGCACCGGCGGACGGACGGGCCGGCGCTGCCATGGTGACCGTGTCAGTCACCGACGGCTACTACACGACGCGCCGCACCATCAACGTCACCGTTCCAGGCGTCCGCCCGAGCGCGCCCGCGGTGGCCCTGGCCAATGCGGTGGGCAGCGGAATCGTCTTGACGTGGTCCGCAACGGACACCGGCACGCCAATGGGCTACGCGATCGGATGGGGGACCAACCCTGCCGCTTCGAACCTCCCGACGCAACTGGTCCCGGGGAACACGACGCGGTTCGAATTCTCCGCGCTGCCGAGCGGCACCTACTACTTCCAGGTCTTCGGGGTCGGCACGGGCGATCTCAGCATCGGGTCGGCGCCTACGAGCGCGACGGTGGCCACGAGCGCCACCGTTCCAGGGCCGCCGCTGGGGCTGGTCGTAAACTGGTCCACCGCTGGTTTCAACGCCGGGTGGACGCCTCCGACCTTCGGTGCCACGCCGACGTTGTACGAAGTCCAGGTCGGCACGACGTTTGGCGCCGGTGACGTCGGCGGTGGAACCACAGAGACGCCGTCGTTCTCAAGGTCAGTGGGCGCGGGCAACTACTGGGTGCGCGCGCGCGCGGCGACTGGCGGTTCGATCGGAGCCTGGACCAGCAGCGTGCAAATTTCGCTCAATCCCTCATCGTGCACGAATCCGCCCGGCGTGCCGATCCTGTTGCCGGTGACAACGACGAGTGGCCGCGTGACATTCACGTGGGTACCGATCGGCGTGCCCGCCGACTCCTACCAGGTGCAACTTGCGCCTGGCGCAGGCCTGGCACCGATCGCCTCATTGGCCACTGACGGCGCCGGCTCAAGTCTGGTGTGGGCGCAGACCAGCGGCAGCTTTGCCGCTCGTGTCCTGGCGAAGAATGCGTGCGGGACGAGCGCGCGCTCGAACGAGGTGGCGTTCACGATTCAACCGTAGCCCGCCGAGAGCGCTCGTTGCCGTGCTCGCTGCGGCGAAACGCCGAGCAGGAGGGGCCGTTGATCCAGACGATCGGCGGCCCCTCTGCCGTCTGTCCCTGGCAAATCACCTCGACCCGATCTCGTAAGCGTGCGGATACTCTCGATCGAGAAGCCGGGCGTCACGAGCCGCACCGAGGCCGTGCGCGTCGCCACTCGCCGCGGTCCCGTAGGTTTCGACTGATACTGTCGCTCCCGACGGTCATCGTGACCGCCCGCGGCCGCTCACTGCCGCCGCACGCCTGAAGACACGATTGCCCGGAGGATTCGAGGCCGGAGCGTAAATGCTGGCTCAGCCGGAGTCAGTCGGGTGTAGGATGGCGCGAATCTCGAGTGGCGCGGCGGTCGCGTCAAGTGATCTCGGCGGCAGAATCGCGGGGGAGGGAGGCTTCGAAATGAGGCTGGTGGCGCGTTCCCTGTTACTGCTTGGATTCCTGGTTCTACCCACGGTTGCGTTCGCGCAGGCCACGCTGGCGGGAGTGGTCCGAGATCCGTCCGGGGGCGTGCTTCCGGGAGTGACGGTCGAAGCCGGCAGCTCGGCGCTCATCGAAAAAGTTCGCACCGCCGTGACGGACGGATCCGGCCAGTACCGGATCACCGATCTGGCGCCTGGCGTCTACTCGGTGGCTTACACACTCCCCGGCTTTGCGAAGGTGGTGCGCGAGGGGCTGACGCTCTCCGGCTCCGGAGCGGTCACGATCGATATCGAACTTCGCGTGGGCAGCGTAGAAGAGACCATCACGGTCAGGGCTGAGACGCCGGTCGTCGACGTGCAGACCACGCGGCGGGAGACGGTGCTGAGCAACGAGGTGGTCCGCACGATGCCGGCCACGCGCAGCTATACGGGAGTCCTCGCCAACATCCCGTCGTTGATGCCGACCGGTGGCGTCGGCGCGGAGACGAACGCGGGTCAAATCAACCGCTTCACGGCCCACGGGGGCCGCCAGAACGAGGGACGCATCACGGTCAACGGTCTGCTGGTGACGGAGCCCGGCGCCGGCGCCGGCGTCTCGTCGCTGGCGTACGACGTGGCCAACGTGGACGAGATTCAGGTGCTCGTGTCTGGCGGCCTGGGCGAGTCGGAAACCGGCGGGCCGATCATGAACCTCGTGCCGCGTTCGGGGGGCAACAAATTCGCCGGATCTGCGTTTTATAGCGGTGCCGGCGGCTGGTCCCGGTCGAACAACGTCGACGACCAACTGAGGAGCATCGGGATTCTGGAACCATCCGCGTTGATCAACGCGTTTGACGCGAACGGTTCCTTCGGAGGTCCGATCCTGCGCGACCGCGTGTGGTTCTTTGGCGCCGCGCGCACGTTCGGGCAATCATCGGCAGTGTCAGGCGCCTATGCCAATCTCTACGCCGGGGATGCGACGCATTGGGACTATGCGCGTGATGAGCGCGTGCTGACCAGGAACCCAAGCCGTTACGACATCGCCTCGATCCGGTTGACCGAACAGGTGACACCGCGCAACCGGGTGTCGTTCTCCCAAGAGAATCAGTACCGGTGTCAGGGCTCCACGCTGACCGAAAACGGGAAGGGCTGCCGGACGCGCGGTGGGGATTGGATCGGGGTGGGGAGCGCCACCAACTCGCCGGAAGCCTTTCCGGGTTACCACGACCTGCCCTACTATGTGACGCAGGCGACCTGGTCGTCTCCGGTGTCGAGCCGGCTGCTCCTCGACGCGGGGTTTTCGCGTTTCCACTACAGGTTCGCGGGCAACGGCCAGGTGCCGCCCGACGGACTCACGGATCTGATTCCGGTCACCGAGCAGTCGACCCTCTACGGCTTGGCGAACTTCAGTTACCGGGGGCTGTACGATCCGAACGCTCACGCTTTCGCGGACAACAAAGCCACCTCCCTCCAGTGGCGGGCGTCGGCGGCGTATGTCACCGGCGCGCACAACTTCAAGGTCGGCTATCTGGGCTCCAGCCTGATGCAGAATTCCGGGCGGGTCGCCAACGATTCGCAGTTGCGGTACACGTTCAACAACAAGAGCCCCATCAGCTTCGGCTACGTCAACGCTCCGCGGTGGGACACGACCGATCGCACGATGACGACGGCCCTCTTCGCGCAGGATCAATGGACGCTGGGCAAGCTGACGCTGCAAGGCGCGGTGCGCTACGACCGGGCCTGGAGCTGGGCGCCCGCCGAGGGCAACGGCGCGACGGCAACGTCGAGCTTCAACCCGCAGCCGATCGCCTTCGAGCGAACGGTCAGCGTCAAGGGCTACAACGACATCACTCCGCGCCTGGGCGTCGCCTACGACTTGTTCGGCAACGGCAAGACGGCCCTGAAGGCCAACCTGGGGAAGTACCTCCAGAGCGCGCAAGTCGCCGGGACCTATGTGGCGAACAACCCAGCCCAGAAGATCGTGACCCGAGTGACGGCGCGGCCATGGACCGACGGCAACCGGAACTTCCAGATCGACTGCAACCTCTCCGACCCACGGCTGCAGGACAACCTGGCCTCGGGCGGCGATCGGTGTGCGGCGCTCGGAGGGAACGATCTGAACTTCGGCAATGCAAATCCGGGCCTGACCCTCATCGACCCGGCGATCCTCGAAGGGTGGGGCGTCAGGGAATCAGACTGGCAGTTCGGAGCGTCGGTGCAGCAGCAGGTGCTCCCGCGGGTCGGCGTGGAGGTCGGCTACAACCGGCGGTGGTTCCAGAACTTCCTGGTCACCGACAACCTCCTCGTCGGTCCGTCGGATTATGACCAGTGGACGCTGACGGCGCCCATGCACCCGCAGCTCCCCAATGGCGGCGGCTACCCTATCACGCTGTACAACATCACGCCGGTGGCGTTCGCCAGGGGCGCCCAGAACTTCCAGACGTTCGAGACCAACTTCGGGCCGGCGCGGACCTGGTACTGGCACGGAGTGGATTTCACCGCGAACGCCCGGCTGGGCGGCGGCTTGACTGTCCAGGGGGGCACCAGCACGGGGCGCGGCGTACAGAACACGTGCGCCACGGTCGTGAAGATCGACAGCCCGGACCCACGCGGGTGCGCCGTGACGGAGCCCTGGATCACGGCGATTCGAGGACTCACCAGCTATACGGTTCCGAAAGCGGACGTGCTCGTGAGCGTGACCTTCCGTTCGCTTCGCACGACCATCCCTTTCCTGGCGGCGACCAACTCGGCCACCAACGGGGCCTCGCTCACGGCCAACTACAACCTGCCGAACACGGTCGCGCAGGGCCTTCTCGGGCGCCTGCCGTCGGGCACCAATGCAAACGGCACGACCGCCGTGAACCTGGTGGAGCCGGCCCAGGTGTACGGCGACCGCGTGACCCAGATCGACGTGCGGATCGCCAAGGTGTTGCGGTTCGGCGGCAAGCGCGCGGACGTCGGCGTGGACCTCTACAACCTGCTCAACACCAACGACGCCGCCGGCTACGAACAGACGTTCGACTACGCCACGCAAGGGGCAAGCTGGCTGCGGCCGACGTCGATCGTGGCGCCTCGGTTCGCGCGGGTACACGCGACGCTGAACTTTTGATCGGTCACTTGCAGAGTGAAGTGCAACCACGAAAACACGAAGGCACGAACAGCAACGTGATGTGTCGACGTCGTTGCTTCCGGTTTTCGCGGTTGCGGTAGAGAAACAGGCCTCCCGCGAACGGAAAAATTGGCGCGGATTGCCCTAGTCTCGACTTGGAAAGACACCCATCACGGCGATGCAGTACTGAAGGTTTGGCGCGGGCGCCTTCCCTTGCAGGTTGGGGAGGCCGAAGGTGGTGCGTCCATCGCCGCCGAAGTTCGTGCCGAGGAGCGAAAAGAGCGCCGTCCACTGGTTGATGGGCAGCAGCTGTCCCGCGCACTGCATCCAGCCTTTTGGCACGAACGTGTACGGCAGCAATTCGATCTGTCCGAGAAGAGGCTCCATGTCGTCGTCCTTTTCTAGTGTCGTGTCCCAGAAGTTCGTTGGCATTCGTCCGGCGATGCATCCCGGCGGGCTGCCTTGCTCATCGCTCACATATTCCCGATATGCTCGCTCTTCGCGCCTTGCCGGCCGGGCGCCTCGCCGCCCTCGGTGCTACAACGAACTTCTGGGACACGACACTACGGTGTTGGTGGATTTGTCGTCGAACGCACACGTTCGGCTCCGTCGTAGCCCCGTAGTGTCCCACATTCAGCGGCTCGTTCGCCGAGGATGCGCAGGGTCGATCAGCCGACCGGGGGAGGATTCCTCTCTTTGAAGCTGTCCTGATGCCAATAGGGGTAGGTCTTCGGCGTGGCGCTGGCCTGGTCCAGTCTGGCGACTTGCTCGGCGGTCAGGCGCCATCCGACCGCATCCAGATTCTGTCGCAACTGCTCTTCGTTACGCGCGCCGATGATCACGCTCGACACCGATGGCCGCTGCAGCAGCCAGTTGAGTGCAAGTTGCGGGACCGTCTTTCCCGTGTCGCGTGCGAGCGATTCAAGCGCGTCGACTACTTTGAAGAGATACTCGTCGTTGACCTGCGGCCCCAGGTCCACGACGGTCTTGTTCTGAAGCCGACTGGTCTCGGGCCGAGGCCGTTCGCGCGAAATTTTCCCCGTCAGCCTGCCCCAGCCGAGAGGGCTCCACACCAGGCAGCCGACCCCCTGATCGATCGCGAGCGGCATCAGTTCCCATTCGTATTCGCGGCCGACGAGTGAGTAGTAGGCTTGATGCGCCACATATCTCGCCCATCCATATCGATCCGACACGGCGAGTGACTTCATGAGATGCCAGCCGGAGAAGTTCGAGCACCCGATGTAGCGGATCTTTCCGGCGGTGACGAGATCGTCCAGCGCGCGGAGGGTTTCCTCGACTGGTGTGACGGCATCGAAGCCGTGCATCTGAAACAGGTCGATGTAGTCGGTGCCGAGCCGACGCAGGCAGCCATCGACAGCCTGCGTCAGGTGAAACCGCGACGAGCCGACGTCGTTCGGCCCGGTCCCCTTTCGGAAGGTGCCTTTCGTGGACAAGAGCACGTCGTGCCGGCGTCCTTTGATGGCCCGACCGAGTATCTCCTCTGCCATGCCGGCGGAGTACACATCGGCCGAGTCGAACATGTTCAACCCGGCGTCGAGACAGATGTCGACAAGACGGGTGGCTTCAGGGACGCCGTTGGCGCCCCAGGCTTTGAAGAAGTCGCTTGCTCCGCCGAAGGTTGCCGTACCAAGACTGAGCGCCGGCACTTTGAAGCCTGACGCGCCGAGTTGTCGGTATTCCATTCCTGCCTCGCTGATGTCATTGATTCAACGTCATGAACCTGGTGTCGGTGACGAGCCCGGACACGACGTTCACGCCAACCGGAGTCCTGGCCGCCAACTGGCAGCGGGCGCGGGCGGTGGAGTCGGCGCGGTTCGCGACGTTCTACATTCAGTGTGATTTCTGATCCGAGCCGGTCTGATTTCGCTACTTCGACATCACGCCGTTCTTTGTGAGGAATTCACGGATCGCGATCCCCCTGTTGTCCGTCGACTGACATCCAGGACCTCCTCACCGTCGTCCCCCCGACGATTCACGATTGTAGCCGGAGTTGAGCTGCTGGACGTTTACGGTCGGTCGACAAACAGCTTGAAGTAGACTGCCTGACAGAGAACCTGAGTCGTGATCCTGATCTTGGAAGTCGCCTCACCTCCGCCGGCGAATCGCGGCGACGCCAGCCGCCAGACATTTCATCGAGAGGGGGGGAGCATCGGTCGCGACAAGGACAACTCCTGGGTGCTGCCGCATCGCAAAGTCTCCGGGCACCATGCGCTGATCAGTTACCGAAACGGGGTCTACCACCTCGAGGACACGAGTCGAAACGGTGTGTGCCTCAATTCACCGGGCAACCGCCTGGTGCGCGGCCGACCGTATGCCCTCAAGTCGGGCGACAGCATCTTGATCGACCCCTATGAGATTCGCGTGTCGATCGCGCATGAACAACGCGACGCGGCTGGGCAGGATGCGGGCGACTGGCCTGGTGTGCTGTCGACATCAGGTCGGTTCGACGCATCCAGCAGCTCCGAACCGGATGACCCGTTTGCTTCGGCCGCGATCCCATCGTCGGAGTTCGATCTCGGCGCGGAGGCACACGCGGGCCAGACCGTCGACCCGCTCGAGCTGTTGGGAGTGACCCCGAAGCCCGCACTCGTGCGAAAAGCCGCCAGCCTTGACGAGTTCGAGCACGACCCGCTGTTGGACGCACACTTTCAACCGCCGGCCGCGGTGGCCGCCCCTGGATCTGTCCCGCGGGCGGATGCGATGACGATCCCCGATGGCTACGATCCGCTGGCTCCCGATGACCCCATACCGATGTCATTCCCATCCCCGTCCGCGCCGCTGGCCGAGGAATCTGTAACAGGCCGACGGGACGAGGAGCGAGCGGCGCCGCTCCCGCTCCCGGTAGGCTTCGCTCAGACAACTCGTGCGCCAGAATATCCGCCGTCCCTACCCGATGGACCACGGGTCGCGACCGACGACGACTTCTCCGCGGCGGGCCTGGCCGCCGTATTGGCGGGCGCAGGACTGAATCCCGCCGACGTCACGCCTGAGCTCGCTCGGGATTTCGGCGAGATCTTACGAGTCGTGGTGTCCGGCGTCATCGATGTCATGCAGGCTCGCCAGCAGATCAAGGAGGAGTTCGGCCTGCGGACGACGCGCGTCAGGCGAGCGGAAAACAACCCGCTGAAGTTCTCCGTCGATGCGCAGGATGCGCTGCACAACCTGCTCGTGAAGCGCAATCCCGCGTATCTGACACCAGTCGCGGCGTTCGAGGATGCCTTTGCCGACCTGCGGGATCATCAAATGGCGATGCTGGCCGGCATGCGTGCGGCCTTCGAATCGATGCTCGCGGAGTTCGACGCTGATCGTCTGCAGCAGACGTTCGACCATCAACTCAGCAAGGGCCTCGTACCGTCGAAGAAACTGCGCTACTGGGACCTCTACCGGGAGAAGGGGGCCGATATCGTCAAGGATCGGGAAGCGAGCTTCCGGCGAATGTTCGGCGAGGCGTTCGCGCGGGCGTACGACGAGCAGCTCGATCAGCTCAAGGCCGAGCACCCCAGGGGAGGAGCGTCCCCGATCACGCCACGCCGGTCCGAGCCCTGATTGTCTTCTTCTTCTCGTGCGGCCGGCTGTGGACGAATCGGGTCATTCGTTATAGATTGAGGGGCTCATGGCGCACGGGGATGCCTCTTGATCGCGACGTGTGACACCGCCGCATCGGATGCGAATGTCTGCCCATAGTCGAGTTATCTGGTCGGCAGGGCTGTTCCTGCAGCCGCAGCACTTCCAGCAGCAGGAGCGCTACTTCGAGCGCTTCGTTGAAACCCGATGCCAGCCGCTGGTTCCCTACAGCTGGGGCTTTACCGAGATCGAGTTCGAGCGCGATTTTCTGAGCATCGGCAAGGCCGGGTTGCGCCGTGTTGCCGGTGTCTTCCCCGACGGCACGCCGTTCCGGATGCCAGACGACGATCCGCTCCCGATGGCGATTGACGTCGGACCGGAGGTTCGCGATCAAATCCTCTATCTGGCGGTCCCGCTGCGCCGCGCGGGCGAACTCGACGCGGACCGTGATGCCGCATCAGACGACCTGGTGCGGCACGACGTGCGCGAGGTGCAGGCACGCAACACCGCGGTGAGCGGAGGAGATCCGGCGCCGCTCGAAGTGGGCGCCTTGCGGACGCGGCTGATGTTGGCGAGCGACGTCACCGATGCCTACGCCTGCGTGCCGCTCGCGCGCGTGATTGAATGTCGGGCCGACAAACAGGTCGTCCTCGACCAGAACTTCATTCCCACGGTCTTGCACGTACGGGCGGCCGATCGGTTGGCGGCGTTTACGAGTGAGCTTCTCGGACTGCTCCATCAGCGAGGCGAAGCGCTCGCCGGACTCGTCGCGGCGACGGGTCGAGGTGCCGCCGCCGAGTTCGCCAACTTTCTGATGCTGCAGGTCATCAATCGCTATGAGCCGGTCGTCGCTCATTATGCGGATTCCGGAAACCTGCATCCCGAGAGTCTGTTTCAGATCTGCCTGGCGGCGGCGGGCGAACTGGCGACCTTCACCACGACATCGAAACGACCGCCGAAGGTGCCGGCCTATCGGCACGACCATCTGCGGGAGTGTTTCGACCCCGTGATCGCGGCGCTGCGTGAATCGCTGAGCAAAGTGCTCACGCAGAGCGCCATTTCCATCGCGATTGAGCCAAGGCGATTCGGCATCAGCGTGGCGATTGTGACCGATCGCGGCCTGTACAGCACGGCGGCGTTCATTCTGGCAGCGCGCGCCGACCTGCCGTCAGAAGAGTTGCGACGTCGGTTTCCAGCGCAGCTCAAGATCGGTCCGGTGGAAAAAATCGGCGACCTGGTGCGCCTGGGGTTGTCCGGGGTGCCCGTGCACGCGCTTCCCGCCGTGCCGCGACAAATTCCGTTTCACGCCGGATATGCGTATTTCGAGCTCGATCAAACCGACGACCTGTGGGAGCAACTCAAGAGCTCGGGTGGGATTGCGATGCACGTCGCGGGCGAGTTCCCGGGGTTGGCGATGGAGTTCTGGGCGATCCGCAGCTGATTCGGGGCTGATCAATGCCATCGAGCGACGATCCCTTCCTTCGGCCGGACGCGTCGAAGGTGCGGCCGCGCCCCGGCGCCGGCAGACGCACGGTCGTTGATGGTCCACAGCCGCGACCCGCGGCGGCCTGGGGCACCGAGGCGGAGCCGATCTCAGAGGGGGCGCGCGCACTTCTCGGCATCGGACTGAACCCGCTCGTGCAGGCGGCGAGTCCGCTCCTGCTGCTCACCGCTCAGCTGCGAGAGACGCTCACGCCGATGGACGTGCCGGGCCTGCGTCGGCACACGCTCGAGGAGATTCGTCGGTTCGAGGACCAGGCGCGATCGGCGGGTGTGCCGGACAAGGTGGCGATCTCTGCACGGTACGCGCTGTGCGCCGGTCTCGACGAGGCCGTGTTGTCGACGCCGTGGGGCCATCAGAGCGACTGGGCGCAGCACCCGCTGTTGATTCAGATGCATCGAGAGGCGTGGGGCGGCGAGAAGTTTTTTGACATGTTGGAGAGCATCTCCAAGGATCCGGCCCGCTACGTCGATCTGATGGAGTTGCAGTATCTGCTCCTGTCGTTCGGGTTCGCGGGCAAGTACGGAGAACAGGCACAGGATCGGGGATCCGAGCGCCTCCTGGACGTCCAACAGGACCTCTACCGCAAGATCCGCGCGCATCGTGGCGCGACCGAGGACGCGTTGTCGCTGCGCTGGCGCGGATTGGAAGACCGGCGCAATCCGCTCGTTCGCTACATCCCATGGTGGGTCGTCGGCGCGGCCGCATTGCTGATCCTTGCCGTCACGTTTACCACCTACTATGCGCGACTGGCTCAGGCCGCCGCCCCGGTGCACGCGGCACTCGCGAAAGTGGGCCTCGAGGATTTTTCGCCCCCACCCGAAGTCGTCGTGCCGCCGCCGCCCAGAAGCCTGACGCTGAAACAGCTGCTGGCGCCCGACGAGCAGGCCGGCAGGCTCAAGGTGGAGGAGCAGGGCGCCAGGACCAGGGTCACCCTGCTCGCGCCCGATCTGTTTCCGTCCGGCAGCGCGACGGTCAACCCGACCTACGTCGAGACGTTGGAGCGGATCACGGATGCGCTGAACCAGGTTCAGGGCCGTGTGCTGGTGGAGGGACACACCGACGATCAACCGATCCGGTCTCTCCGATACTCGGATAACAATCAGCTCTCACGCGAGCGCGCCGAAGGCGTGGCGGCTATTCTGCGGAGGCGCATCGACAGCCGCGTGGCGCTGAGCGTGATCGGCAAGGGCCTCTCGGAACCGAGGTACACCCCCGAGTCCAATCCGGAGAACCGCTCTCGCAATCGGCGGGTGGAAATCATTCACGTGCGGGGCGCCTGATGTGAGGACCAGACTCTCGGTTGCCGCGCCCCACCCGCTTCGTTGGTGAGCCACTCGTGTTCTCATTTCTACGACGCCGCGCGTTCGTCCTCTTGATCGGCTTTCTGCTGATTGCCCTGTTCATTTGGTACGCGGGGCCGTACTTCGGGTTCGGCCTCTATCATCCGCTCGAGACAGAGCTGGCGCGGCTGATTGCCATTGCGCTGATCGTCGCCTGGTGGATCGTGTCGGCGCTGCTCAAACGGCTGGGCGCGAGCCGCGCGAACGCCAATCTCGTCGGCGCGGTGCTGGGCCAATCACGCCAGGAGAAGGAGCGGCCGTCGGCTGAAGCGGAGAAGCTGCGGGAACGCTTCGAAGAAGCCGTGGCCACGCTCACCAAGAGCGGCAGCGGCCGCAGCCTGTACGCCCTCCCATGGTACGTGTTCATCGGCGCTCCGGGCTCCGGCAAGACGACGGCCCTGATCAATTCGGGATTGAAATTCCCTCTGGAGCAGCGGGTCGGCAAGGCGGCCGTGCGTGGCGTCGGGGGCACGCGCAATTGTGACTGGTGGTTCACCGACGAAGCCGTGTTTCTCGATACGGCCGGCCGCTACACGACGCAGGACTCCGACGCGGCGTCCGACGGCGAAGGCTGGAAGGAATTCCTGGCGCTGCTCAGCAAGTACCGCAAGCGCCGCCCGG
>JBDTVS010000031.1:0-36778 GCA_040007095.1 Acidobacteriota bacterium | reverse complement strand
CGGCGGGATGCATCGGCGGCCAGAATGCGCACGTTATTCATCTACGGGTCCTTAGGGAGGTCACCATGCCACAACGTGTTGCCGCGGCGCTGGTGCTCGCGGTGGCCGCCGGCGGATTGACGGTGGCCGCCGGTGCGCCGCCGCAGTCGCCGGCTGCCGCGCAAAAACCCGCGTCGGTGCGGTATGTCCCGCCGAGGACGCCGTGGGGTGACCCGCAGCTCGAAGGCGTCTACAGCAACGACGACGAAACCGGCACGCCGTTCGAACGTCCGGCGCAGTTCGAGGGCCGTCGGATCCAGGACGTCACCGCCGAGGAACTGGCGGCATTGAACCGGCAGCGCAACGATCAGTTCAATGCCGGCGTCGCCGGCACCGAATTCGCCGGCGGGATCCGGCCGCCCACACACCTCATCTTCGATTCGTTCGAGCGCAAGAACAGCACGCCGTGGCTGGTCGTCGACCCGGCAGACGGCAGGGTGCCGCCGCTGACCGACGAAGCCCGCCAGCGTGCGCGCCGTCCGGCATCAGGGCTGGGACGCGGCGTGAGCAGCAACGCCAACTCCGTCGGTCCGTTCGACAGCTACGAGGATCTCGGACTCTATGACCGGTGCATCACGCGCGGCATTCCGAGCTCGATGATGCCGGCCGGCTATGGCAGCTTCTACGAGATCGTGCAGGGCAAAGACTCGGTCGCCCTGCGCTACGAAATGATTCACGAGCACCGCATCGTGCCGATCGATCGCGGCGAGCGGCGTCCGCACGTCGGCGAGCATCTGCTACTCGACCTCGGCGACGCTCGCGGGTGGTACGAGGGCAGCTCGCTTGTGATCGAGACGACGAACTTCACGGCGCGCAGCGCATACCGCGGCGCGAGTGAACACCTGAAGATGACCGAGCGTTTCACCCCGGTCGCACCCAAGGTGGTCGAATGGCGCGTGACGTTCGACGACCCGCATACCTGGGCGCGACCGTGGACATTTGCGATGATCCTGAAGCAGAAGACCGCGGGAGAGAAGGTCTACGAGTACGCCTGCCACGAGGGAAACTACGGATTGAAGAACATCCTCACGGGGGCCCGCGCCGAGGACCGAGTCGTCGGGGAAAGTGCCGGCGAAAAAGCCGACGTGAGATAGCCGGACACTACGCACAATTGGAAAGCGCTCTAATCGGGCGGCTCGCCGTTGGTGAGCCGCGGGGCGGTTGCTGATGCGGCGTCTGCGGGCGCGCCCGTCAACTCGCGGAGCAGATCGACAGTCCGGGTGGCGTTGCGGTTGGCGCGTGCCGCGTCGAGCGGCGTCTGGCCGCGCGTGTTCTTGATATCGAGCCTGGCACCTTCGCCGGCCAGGAAGCGGACGATCGCGGGCGAGCCGATGGCCACGTGCACCGCGGTATCGCCGGTCCCGTTGACGGCGTTGACGTCGAGGTGCCGCCCCAGACACAGCGTGATGGCTTGGATTGCGCTTTCTTCCGTTCCGCGATCCGGGTAGTTCCCATTCGTCGCAAGACTGGCGGCCAGCATGATCGGCGTCGTCCCGTTCTTCAGGGTCAATGCCGGATTGGCGCCGTATTGCAGGAGCAACCGCATCACGGCGACGTCGCCGCCCCGCGCGGCCCTCATGAACGGCGTTGAACCCTCGCCGAGTCGTGCATCTCCGGCGTTGTAGACGCGCTTCAATACTTTCGTGCGCAGGCCGGCATCTGGATTGGCCCCGTGCTGGAGCAGGAACTCGATCATCGGGACGCTTCCGTCGATCACCGCCAGCTGCGGATCCGGTCTTCCGAACGTTGAACCCAGCGTGTGCATATCCACGGCGGCATACAACGGCGTCATGCCGGTGCGGTCGGCGAGGTCCAGATCCGCCCCGGCTTCAATCAAGACCTCGGCGACGTCGTAGTGACCATTGATGATCGCAAACAAGAGCGCGGACGTGCCTTCTGGCTCGGTCGCATTCAAATCCGCTCCGGCCCCGGCGAGCACACGCGCCGCGTTCACCGCTCCTTCGCGCGCCGCGTACATCAGCGCCGTCCAGCCGCCCTTCGGCAGGACTGTCTGACCGACGTATGACACCCCTTCTTCGAGCTTGTCGCCGATAACGGCCGGTGGAGTATGTGGATACCGGGTCACGCGAGATCGGGCATTGAGGTCTGCCCCAGCGGCCACGAGGGCCTGCACGGCGTCGGCATGGTTGCCCATCACGGCCCACATCACCGCCGACGTCCCGGCGCGCCGTTCGACGGCGTTGGGGTTTGCACCGCGTTCGATCAGCCGCTTCAATATCTCGACGTTGCCCGTGCGGGCGCCCAGCATCAGCAACGTCTGGCCGTCGGGCAGCGTCGCCTCGGCGGTTTTCACGTCCGCGCCGGATCCGAGCAGCAGACCGAGCGCCTCGGGATGGCCCTGCGACACGGCCATTGACAGCGGCGTGACCCCGTAGCGATTCGCGGCGTTGACGTGCGCGCCGGCCTTGATCAACAGCGCCGCCATCGGCCGATTGCCGTCGCGCACCGCCCACATCAAGGCGGTCGTCCCATCCGGTTGCGTGGCATCGACGGCGGCGCTCCGGCGTAGCAACTGGCGTGCCGCAGCCACGTCTCCAGCCTTGACGGCGGCCATGAGGTCCGGTTCCGCGGCGACGGGAAGGGCGCCCACGCCGACCAGCGCCATGGTCGCGAGCAGCCAACAAATCCTCTGCGCTGTCATATCGTGTAGACCTCAGAAGAGATCAACCGTGCCCGTGCTCTCTCCGAACGTGGTCATCTCGCTGCCGCACTTGTTCGCCACCGACAGCCAGAGGTTGCCGATCTCGGTCGGCTGCCGCAGTGCGAGATGTCGATTCCCGAAGCCGCCTCCGCCCACCGCGATGAGGGGCAGCGGGTCGGTGGCGTGCACGTTCGAATTGGCCATGCCGCTGCCGTAGAACAGCAGCGAATGATCCAGCAGCGAGCCGTCGCCGTCCCCGGTCGATTGCAATCGGTCGAGAAACTTCGCAAACATCCTCAGGCACAGCGCATTGATTTTGGCGTTTCTCACCACTTTTTCCGGCTGATCGCCATGATGCGAGACGACATGCCACGGATCGGCGATGTCGATCTCCGGGAACGTGCGCTGACTGGATTCCCGCGACATCATGAAGGTGAAGACGCGAGAGAGATCGGCCTGCATGGCGAGGGTCATGAGCTCGAAGATCAATCCGGTGTGCTCCCCGAACCCATCGGGAATGCCCAGAGGCTTGTCGATCAGCGTCACGTCCTGCGACTGCTGCGTTTCGGCCCGCTGAATTCGACGCTCGACCTCGCGGACGTTGTCGAGGTAGTTCGACAGCTTCGATCGATCGTGCACGCCGAGCCTCGCGTGGAGGCCTCGCGCCTGATCCAGTATCCCGTCGAGGATGCTCTGGTCTTCCTGCAGCCGGGCTCGCCGCTCGCGATCCGAACCGCCATCGCCGAAGAGCCGTTCGAAAGCGCTGCGGGGATTGATTTCCATCGGCAGCGGCGTGGACGGACCAGCCCAGGAAATCGTGTTCATGTACGCGCAGCTGAAGCCGGGCGTGCACCCTCCTACGTAACCCGTGAAATCCTCGGTGGCGAATTCGAGAGAAGGAAACGCCGTGCTTTGCCCGATCTGTTTCGAGAGCACCTGGTCGATCGTCGTGCCGACGCGATAGTCTTCGCCTTCCGTGCGTTTGGGAATCGCGCCGCTCAGCCAGCCCGATGCGGCGGCGGCGTGCATTTCCACCACCGTGCCGGCTCGTTTGAGATTGCTGACCACGACGAGGGAATCGCGAAACGGCTCCAGGCCGCCCGCTTTCAATGTCGGAGACAGCGCGAACGCTTTGCCGGTAGTCGCCGGCGTCCACGACGCCATGTCGGCGCCGTGCGGCACGTACATGAACGCGTAACGCGACGCGGGACGCGCGGGCGTGCTCGCCAGCGCGGTGGCCGCCGGAATCATGGCATCGAGCAGCGGCAGGCCCAGCGTCACGCCCATTCCTCTCAAAAAGGTCCTGCGCGGCAACGATACCTTGTCGATGAACATGGCCAACTCCTGGTGCCTGGAAGAGAGCGCAGCACCCGTCAGGGACGCGGCGGTGCCGCATCGCCGTTGCTGGCGAGCGCGCCTTCGTCCTGGGACTTCATCCGCATTTGAAACTGATCGCTTGCGACGATCCCCACGATGAGCGACGAAAAGCGGGAGCCGCGACGCTCCGCGTTCCGGACGATTTGCCGTACGGCCGGTAGGTCATTGTGCGTCAATCCGCGGCCAAGTCCATACACCATCAGTTTTTCGGTGAGGGTCTGCAGAAACACCGCCGGGCGTTTCAACAGTGCCGTGCGCAAGCTGGCCGCGTCCACCACTTTCGAGCCGTCGGCAAGTACATCGACGGTGTTGAGGAGCGCGCCGCCCTCGCCGGCCGGGCGCCAGGCGCCGACCGCGTCGAAATTCTCCAGCACGAACCCGATCGGATCCATGTTCTTGTGGCAGGCGGCGCACACGGGATTGGCCCGATGCTGCTCCATCTGTTCTCTCATCGTGCGGGGTGCCAGGCCGGGCTCGCTTTCCTTCAAGGCCGGCACGTCGGGCGGCGGCGCCGGTGGCGGCGCCCCCAGTACATTTTCGAGCACCCATTTCCCCCGCAGGACCGGAGAAGTCGTATTCGCGTGCGACGTCACCAGCAGAACAGCGCCCTTGCCCAGCAGCCCCCAGCGCTCGGGATCCGGCAGCGGCACACGCCGGAAATTACTCCCGAATACGCCCGGGATCCCGTAGTGGCGCGCCAGGCGTTCGTTGACGAACGTGTAGTCAGCGGTCATCAAGTCGAGCGCGTTTCGATCTTCCCGGACGATGCTGCCGAAGAACAGCTCCGTCTCGCGTTCGAAGGCCTGCCGCAGGTTGTCGTCGAAGTCCGGGAAGATATCCGAGTTGGGGACTATCCGCTTCATATTGCGAAGCTGCAGCCACTGCCCGGCGAAGTTGCGGATGAAGGAGTCGGCCCGCGGATCGGCCAGCATGCGCCGGACCTGTTGCGCGAGGACCGCCGGCTGGTGCAGCCGCCCTTCGCCGGCCGCATTCAGAAGCCCATCGTCTGGAATGCTGCTCCAGAGAAAGAACGAGAGCCGCGAGGCCAGTTCGTAGTCTGAAATGCGATACGGCATTCCGACCTTGAGTTGCGCTGGAGCTTCTTCGGCACGGAAGACAAAGGCGGGACTGGCCAGGACGAACCGCAGCGCGAATTCGATCCCGGCTTCGAAGGGACCGGTGGCGCGGCCTTTCTGATAGAAGGACATCACCCGGCCGGTCTCCTCGCTCGAAAGCGGGCGGCGATACGCTCTGCGTCCCACACGTGCCAGGATCTTTTGCGCGCACGCCGCCTCGTCGGCCTGGGTGGATGGATGGCACTCCAGCAGGCGAGCGCTCACCGGGTGCCAGGACCGGGTCGCAGTGAACGGGCCCTTGATGGTGATCGATTGGACGTGCGCGGCACCCTCTGCATCGTACGGGTTGAAGTCACGAACAAACCGCTGAAGACGATTCGTCTCGAGACGGGGAGACGTTTCCTCCAGGAACGCGCTCCCGAGCTGTCGGCGGCCCGACTTGACGAAGACGCGCAGACGCAGTCGCTCGGTTTCAATCCCGTCGGACGCGGCCGTCGGGTTGGCCTGGACCGCGACCAGATCCTCGTCGCCGCCGATAGGCGCGAGGAGGATGCGCTTCCCGTCCAGCGTCAGCTCGAGCTGGTGAGCCGTTTGCAGGCCGCGAATGGCGTTCAAGTTGGTGCGATAGAGCTTGATCTGGATGTCGTACTCGCCGTCGACCGGGAAGGTGTGCCAGGCGGCCATGCCACCGACGGTGCCAAGGGGCAGCCCTTCGAGGTGCGCGTCCTGGGACAGGTCCTGGCCTACCGAATACGTGTCGGACCCGGCGCTCACGCGTGGATCCCCCACCGCCACCGCGCTGATCTTGCGCGCAGCCGACAGGTACGCCTGCAGCAGCGCCGGGGAGGTATTGAGCGCCTCGGCCACGTTATCGAAGCCGAAGGCCGAATCATCCGGCGGCAGCAGCGGCGTGACGTCGACGTCGAGACCGAGGAGGTCGCGGATCGCGTTCGCATACTCCGCGCGGTTCAGTCGGTGAAGCAGCGGTCGGCCGGGATTCGGGTGCGCCGCCGCGGCCCGATCCAGACTGCTCTCCAACCAGCCGATCAATTCGGTGTAAACGCCCGGGCTGGGGCGTGGCGAACCTTGAGGCGGCATCACCCCGAGCTGCAGCTTTCGCAGCACTTTTTCCCAGGTCTCCGTGTCGCCGGCAGGACTGGCGGCATCAAGGGTGTCGAGTGCCAGGCCGGCGGTTTTCACGCGCTGGTTGTGGCAGCCCACGCAATACTGCTGAAGGACGTTGCGTGGAGGGGCAGGGGCGGCCGAGGCTCCGGGTGCGGCTGTCAGCACCGCGAGCGCAACGACGAGACATCCGGGCCCGTTCCTGAACGGAGACTTGCTTCTGACGTCGCCGACAGCCACGCAGGTTCGGGTCGCCCGGTTGTTCGCGTCGGTTCTCACATCGCTACCGTAGAACGCGTGACAGCATTGAAATCCGGAACCACCAAGACACGAAGAACACAAAGGGGGTTCAGTCAGGCGCCACACTACTCCACACCTCGTTCAGGGTCAACGCACCTGGACACCAATCGAAGGCCTGCCGGGTGGCACCATCGGCGGCATGCTGGCCAAGGTGACGCTGGCGCTCGACGGCGAGTACCCGACAGGGACCTGTTGACCGCCCGTGGTAAAAGTCCGTCTGCATTCGGCGAACGCGGCATCCCGCCTCCCACCCCGACGCGGGTGCCGCGTTGGGGACTCCGGGCCTCGCGGCGTTGCTCAACGCTCAAATACTCCCGGTATTCCTCGCGTTTCGCGCCTTGCGATCCGGGCGCCTCGTCCGCCTCGGTGCGACGACGGACTTTCACCGCGGGCTGTTAAGTGTGGCTGTTAAGTGTGGATAGACAGCCGCCGCCCGACGTGTTATGGTCTGGCCTGAAGCCGTTCAGATTAGCCTGTTCCTTCCGGGCTGAGGGGCAGGCGGCGAGGATCTCACGAGTGTCGACACGGATTCTCAGCGTCGCGGTCGGAGTGGCCGTCACCCTTGCTGCCGGGCCGTCCATCACCGCCCAACAGGCGGCCGCGCCAGCCTCATCGAATCGCTCAGCAGAACGCTCAGCAGAACGCTCAGCAGAACGCTCAGCAGAACATAGAGCGACGGTGACGAAATACTGTGTCACCTGCCACAACGATCGGGCGAAGGCGGGCGGTCTGGCGCTCGACGACATGGACTTCGACCACATTTCGGCCGGGGCGGGCGTGTGGGAGAAGGCGCTCAAGAAAATGCGTGTCGGAATGATGCCGCCGCCTGCGGCGCCTCAGCCCGATTCGGCGACCCGCGCTGAGCTGATTTCATGGCTGACGACCACGCTGGATCGAGCGGCCGCCGAAAAACCCAATCCCGGCCGTCCAGTGCTCCATCGTCTCAATCGCGCTGAGTATGCGAATGCGGTGCGCGATCTCCTCGCGCTCGAGGTCGATCCCTCGACGCTGCTGCCGCCCGATGACTCGGCGTACGGCTTCGACAACGTCGGAGACGTCCTCGGGATGTCGCCGGTACTGCTCGAGCGGTTCATGGAAGCCGCGAACAAAGTCGGCGCGCTGGCCATCGGCGACCCCGACTTCGGTACGGCCGCCGAGACGTTCCACATCCGCCAGGACGCGTCGCAGGATACGCACGTCGAAGGCCAGCCGATTGGCACGGTCGGCGGCATTCTCGCGAAGCTGACGCTGCCGCTCGACGCCGAGTACCAGATCGCGGTGAAGATGTTCCGCACGAATCTCGGCGTGATGCGAGGCCTCGAGTACGAGCACGAGATCGAATACACGGTGGACGGCGCACGCGTTCACACCTTCCGCATGGGCGGCGAAGCCGACTTCAAAGCGAACCTTGTCAACATGACGAAGGCCGGCGACGTGATTGACGAGCGCGGCCGGCTCAAACTGAAGCTTTCCGCGGGGCCGCACGTCATCGGTGCCGCGTTCGTCGCGCGCAGCGAGGCGCCGAACCCGACCCGGCTGCAACCGTTCATTCGCAGCTCGACCGACACGCGCGACACGTCAGGCCATCCGCACTTCGATACGCTGACGGTGACCGGGCCGTTCAACGCCACCGGCTCCGGTGACACGCCGAGCCGCCGCAAGATCTTTTCCTGTCGTCCTCCCAATCGGGGTGGTGAGGACGCCTGTGCGCGCCAGATCATCGCCAGGCTCGCCCGTCTCGCGTATCGTGGCGACGTCAGCGAGACAGACGCGCGGCGGCTGTTCTCGTTCTTCGACCTCGGGCGCAAAGAGGCGCGCAAGGATAACGCGGATGCGGCCGGGCAGGCGGCCTTCGAGCGTGGTATTCAGAAAGCGCTGCAGCGGATCCTGGCCAGTCCGAAGTTCTGCTTCCATATCGAGCAGGATACGGTGGGGCTGGCGCCGGCCTCGGTCTATCGCATCAGCGACGGGGAGCTCGCATCGCGCCTTTCGTTCTTTCTCTGGAGCAGCATCCCGGACACGACGCTCCTCGATCTCGCCGCACAGAACCGGCTCCATACGCCGGCGGTCCTGGAGGCGCAGGTGCGCCGCATGCTGGCCGACCCGAAGGCCGATGCGCTCACGACGAACTTTGCCGGCCAGTGGTTGTATCTACGCAACCTGAAGAACATCCAGCCGAACTCGGAGGAGTTCCCCGACTTCGACGACAACCTCCGCCAGGCATTCGAACAGGAAGCCTCGCTGTTCTTCGCCAGCGTCGTCCACGAAGACCGAAACGTGCTCGATCTGATGACCGCCGACTACACGTTCCTCAACGAGCGGCTCGCGCAGCACTACGGCATTCCGAACGTCTACGGCAGCCATTTCCGCCGCGTCATGCTGACCGACGATGCCCGGCGCGGCCTGCTCGGTAAAGGCGCGGTGCTGATGGTGACGTCGCACACCGATCGCACCTCGCCCGTGGTGCGCGGCAAGTGGGTGCTCGACAATCTCCTCGCCGCGCCGGTGCCGCCGATGCCCTCCAACGTGCCGCCGCTCAATGAAGATCCGAACCGCGGCGGCCGCATTCTGACGATGCGCGAGCGGATGGAGGAACACCGTCGTAACCCGGTGTGCGCCCAGTGCCACAAGATCATGGATCCCATCGGCCTGGCGCTGGAGAATTTCGACGCCGTTGGTGCGTGGCGGATGCGCGACGGCGATAGCGTCGCCGGACCGGGCACGCCGATCGATGCTCAGGGCGAGCTGCTCGACGGGACCAAAATCAACGGAGTGGTCACGCTGCGCCAGGCGCTGCTGCGCCAACCCGATCTGTTCGTCGGCACGGTCACCGAGAAGCTGATGATTTACGCGCTCGGCCGCGGCCTGCAGCCGTACGACATGCCGTCGGTCCGCGCGATTGTGCGCCAGACTGCACAGACCAACTACCGTTTCTCGTCAATCGTCATGGGCATCGTCAACAGCACGCCGTTCCAGAAACGTGTCACGTTGGACGAGTCGGCCCGCTCCGTGCGTCTTGAAGAGAGGAGCCGCTGATGTTTGTTTCGAAGATGAAGCTGTCCCGTCGAACGGTGCTTCGTGGTATGGGCGCCACGCTCACCTTGCCGATGCTCGAAGCCATGGTGCCGGCGCTGTCGGCCGCACCGACGCCGATCACTCGCTTCGGCGCGATCTTCACGCCGCTCGGCCAGAGACCGGGTTACTGGGAGCCGAAGACGATCGGCAAGAACTTCGAGTTCAACGCGATCATGAAGCCGGCCGAGGCGTTTCGCGACCACCTCACGGTCGTCACCGAACTGTGTGATCCGCTCGACGGCCATGCGACGACGGTGTCGGCGTGGCTGAGCGGGGTCATTCCCTTCCGCACGATCGCCGAGAACGTGAAGTCGGGCATCACGATCGATCAGGTCGTCGCCAACAAGATCGGCCAGGATTCCCCGCTGCCGTCACTCGAGCTGGCCACCGAAGACTTCACGGGCTGGATTGGCGGGTGCGACACGGCGTACAGCTGCGCCTACATGAACACGATCTCGTGGAAGAACGAGACGACGCCGCTGCCGATGGAAATCAACCCGCGCATCGCGTTCGAGCGGCTGTTCGGGCAGCCCGGGACCGCGCAGCAGCGGCTGGCGCGGATGCGCGACAACAAGAGCATCCTCGACTCGGTGCGTGACGAAGCGCGCGATCTGCAGAAGAAGCTCGGCGGCAAGGACCAGGCGCGACTCAACGACTACCTCGACAACGTCCGCGAGATCGAGCAGCGGATTCAGAAAGCCGAGAAGAATGCCACGACCACGCAGACGGTGCCCGACGCGCCGATCGGGATCCCCGACTCGTTCGACGATCACGCGACCCTGATGTACGACCTCGCGGCGGTCGCCTTCGAAGCGAACCAGACGCGCGTGTTCACGTTCATGAAGTCGCGCGACGCCAGCCAACGCGTCTATCCGAACATCGGTGTCAACGAGCCGCACCACGCAATGTCGCACCACGGGAACAACCCGGACAAGATCGCCGGCCTGGTCAAGCTCAATACCTACTACATGAGCCTGTTCGCGAAGTTCCTGCAGAAGCTGAAGTCGACGCCCGATGGCGACGGCACGCTGCTCGATCATTCGATGATCCTCTACGGCAGCGGGATGAGCGAAAGCGATCAGCACTCGCGCATCAACATCCCGACGCTGCTCGCCGGCGGCCTCTGCGGAAACGTCGAAGGCAACCGGCACATCCAGGAGAAGAAGGAGACGCCGTTCTCCAACCTCCTGCTGGCGATCGCCAACAAGTACGACTGCGAGATGGACACGTTCGGCCTCAGCACCGGCCGGGTCGCGATTTAGTGGTCGGTCCTTGTCAGTTGTCGTGCGGATTTCGGAGCGCGGCACCCGGTTGGCAAGGCGCGACGACTGAGAATACCGGGAGTATTTGATGGAGGAGCAACGCCGCCAGGCGGGATGCCCCGCCTGAAAGGCGCACGACAAATGACCAGGACAGGCCACTAGCCCAATGCGTAGAACACACGTCTGGCCGCTGCTCGGGCTGCTGACATCGGTCATCAGCCTGAGCGCCGCCGGCGGCGGCACTACCTTGATCGATGCGGTCAAGGTCGGCAACCGTGCCGCCGTCAGGGCGCTGCTGACCCCCACCGCGGTCAAGAGCGCGGAAGCCGACGGGATGACGGCGCTGCACTGGGCGGTCCGCGGCGACGATCTCGACACCGTGCAGTTGCTGATCAAGGCCGGTGCGAACGTCAGTGCCGGCAACCGCTACGGCATCACGCCGCTCTCGCTCGCCGCCACCAATGGCAACCCGGCGATTGCGCGGGCGCTGCTCAAGGCCGGCGCCAACCCGAACGCGCCCGGTCCCGACGGCGAAACCGTCCTGATGACGGCGGCCCGCGCCGGCAGCGCGGACGTCGTCAATGCTCTGATCGAGCGCGGCGTCAACGTGAATGCGACCGAGACGTGGCAGGGGCAGACGGCGCTGATGTGGGCGGCGGCCGAAAACCACGGCGCCGTGATCAAGGCGCTCGGCGCCCACGGCGTCGAGCTGAATGCACGGTCGAAAGAGCTCTCGTTCCCTGACTACCGTTACGAGACCAATGGCATGGCGGTGTTCCAGCTGCCGAAAGGCGGTTGGACCGCACTGATGTACGCGGCCCGGCAGAACGCGATGGAAGCGGTCTCCGCGCTGGCCGACGTCCACGCCGATCTGAACGCGACGACGAAACAGGAAGGCACGACGGCGCTGCAAATCGCGATCATCAACATCCACTACGACCTGGCGAATCTGCTGCTCGAGCGGGGCGCCGATCCCAACGTGGTGGACGCCAGTGGCATGACCGCACTCTACGCGGCCGTGGACATGCGCGCGCCGGCGAACCTGTTGACCAGGCCCGAGCCCAAGCTGCGCGATACGCTCGACGCCGTGGGGGTCGTCAAGTCGATGCTGGCACATGGTGCGAACCCCAACCTTCAGCTCAAGAAGCCGATCATCGGCCGCCATCAGAATCTCGTCGGCGACGGCCAGCTGACCGAAGGCGCAACCGCGCTCGCGCGCGCGTCGAAGACCTGCGATGTCCCGATGATGAAGGTGCTCCTCGATGGCGGCGCCGACGCGACGCTCGCGCTGACGAACCGGACGACGACCGCGATCCTCGCATCGGGCGGGAACGCACCGGAGCCGAAGGTGCTCGAGGCGGTGACCCTGCTGGTCGACCATGGGGTGGATGTCAACGCGTTCAACGCCAACGGCCAGACGATTCTCCATAACGCCGCGCAGCGGGGCCTCAACTCGGTTGTCGAGTACGTGGCAAAGAAAGGCGCCAAGCTCGATCGACGCGACAAACAGGGTCGCACACCGCTCGACCTCGCGCGCGGAGCGGGCAGTGGCGGACGGCGTCAAGGCCGCCCGGCGACGGCTCCTGTCGTGAACGAGAAGACGGCGGCGCTGCTCGTTCAACTGATGCAGAAACCATGAGCGCGCGTGAAGAATTCATGTCGGCGGTGAATGTCGCCGCCGTGGTGGCGGTGACGGCGGTCCTGACGATGGCCGGCGCCTCGCTTGCGGCGCAGCAGACGTCGAAGACCCTCAGCGACGGCGTGTTTACCGCCGACCAGGCGCTGCGCGGCAAGTCGGGTTACGACGGCGTCTGCGCGCGGTGTCACGGCGTGCCCCTCACGGGCAGTCAGGGCAACGGGCCGACGCTCAAGGGGCCGGCGTTTCTCGCGCACTGGGACAAGGACACGCTCGGAAGCCTCTACACGAAGATCCGCGACACCATGCCGGCTGGCTCGCCGGGCACCCTGACCGACGACGTCAAGCTGCAGATTCTCGCCTACGTGCTCCAGCAGAACGGCTTCCCCGCTGGAAAGAGCGACCTGCCCGGAGATGTCGGCGCCCTCGAAGAGGTCGTCATTCAGCAGCGCGGCGTCTGGGACGGCATCTTCACCACCGCTCAGGCGGATGCCGGCAAACAGTCTGTGGCGCGGTGCCAGGGTTGTCACGGTCCCGAGCTGAACGGCACCGATCGCGCGCCTTCGCTCAAAGGCCCGGCGTTTCTGGCTAACTGGGAAGACGGCAGTGTCAACCGGCTGTTCGTGAAAGTCCGCGATACGATGCCGCCCGGCAACACCGACTCTCTCCCACCCGAAACCAAGCTGAACATCGTCGCGCACCTGCTGCGCGAGAACGGCTTCCCGACGGGCACGAGTGAATTGACGGCGAATGCCGAGACGCTCGACGCCTTGCAGATCACGAAGAAGGGCGCGGACGCCGGCGTACCGAACTTCGCGCTCGTCCAGGTCGTCGGCTGCCTGGACCGGGATCAATTGGCCGGGTGGACGCTCACGGAAGCGAGCGAGCCCGTGGTCACGCGAGACAACACGCCCAGCGCGGCCGCGTTGAAGGCCGCGGAGGCCAAGCCTCTGGGACGACAAACCTTCGGCCTGGTCAGCGTCGACGCCGCCACGAAATCCGGCGCCCTCAACGGACGCAAGGTCGAGGCGCGGGGCCTGCTTTACCGCGACGGGACCTATGCGGATCTGAACCTCACGTCGATCAAGCCCGTCTCCTCAGACTGCACCAAATAATCAACCGACCACGCTTCGAAAGCGTTTGACGTCGCGCATCTGACCTTGCCGACTCGTCCCACCTCTTGTCCGACGCTCCGTCGACTCGCAATTGACGTGGCGTTCCTCGACGCACTGATCCGCAGCCGCGGCGCTCTGGGAGTGTTGTTGACACGGGTGTGGCGCTGGGCTTAGTGTTCAGCTTCGCTAAACGTCGTGGAGACCGTGTCCGCGGTCAACCCGTCCGAGCAGGGAGGCTGGCTCTACATGCATACTTTCCGAAGCGCCATGATCGCGTTTGGCATGCTGCTCACTCTCGTATCCGGCGCCTTCGCGCAATCCGGCGCGTCGATCGCGGGCGTCGTTCACGACGCGTCCGGCGCCGTGCTGCCTGGCGTGACGGTGGAGGCGGCGAGTCCCGTCTTGATCGAAAAGACCCGCACCGTGGTGACCGATGGTGCCGGTCAGTTCAGGATCGAGCAACTGCGGGGCGGCGTCTACACCGTAACCTTCACGCTGTCGGGGTTCGCCACGCTCAAACGCGATGGTATCGAACTGAGCGGGTCGTTCGCCGCGACGGTCAACGCCGACCTCAAGGTCGGGTCGCTCGCGGAGACGCTCACCGTCACCGGCGAAGCGCCCGTCGTCGACATTCAGAGCGCGACGAAGCAGCGCGTGGTCGATCAGGAGCTGCTGGTGGCGATTCCGACCGGTCGGACGCCGCAGGTGGCCGCGTTTCTCATCCCCGGCGTCAACCTGAGCAACGTTGACGTCGGCGGCACCAACGTGATCAACACCACCGGCGGATCGCTGGCCGTTCATGGCGGCAGCATCTCCGATACGCGCCTCCTGATCGACGGCGTGACGATCGCGAACACCGAAGGCACGGGGTGGTCGGCGAACATGCTGCCCAACATGGGCAGCACGCAGGAAGTGGCGGTCGACTATTCGTCGGTCACCGCAGAGAGCATCACCGGGGGACTGCAGATCAACATGATCCCGAAGACCGGGAGCAACCAGTTCTCGGGAACACTCTTTGCCACGGCCGCGAGCTCGTCGTTCCAGAACAGCAACAACGACGCCGACCTGTTTGCCCGAGGCCTGGCGACGCCGAACCGGCTGAAGGAGCAATCGGACGTCAATCCCGGTTTCGGCGGTCCGTTGACGCAGGACCGGCTGTGGTTTTACTCCTCTGCGCGATTTACCCGACAAGGTAACTACGTGGGTGGGCTGTTTCAGAACAAGAATGCCGGCGACATCACCAAATGGACCTACGAGCCCGATTTGGCCCAGCCGGCGGTGAACAGCGCCACCGAGCAGAGCGTCAATCTGCGACTCACGTGGCAGGCCGGCGCGAAAAGCAAGCTGAACTTCTTCTACGATCAGCATTGGCGCTGTCAGTGCGCCGTGACCGCGCCCACCATCTCGCAGGAGGCGGCGAACAACATTCATTACCCGATCAGCGATTTGCGGTCGGTGTCCTACACCGCCACACCGACGAGCCGTCTCCTCGTCGAGGCGCGGTTCGGCATCCGCCGCGAAGAGTATGCGTACGATCCGACGTCGACCATCGACCCGCAGCGGTTGCTCATCCCTGTCGTCGAGCAAGGCGGGCTGATTCCCGGCTTGCTGTACCGCGGCGGAGGGACCTCGAGCCCGACGCAGCCGTACCAGCGGACGCTCGGCGTCAGCATTCCGTTTGCGGCGTCGCTCTCCTACGTGCCGGGCAGTCATTCATTGAAGGTGGGCTTCTACAACGTGACCGCCCAGCGGACCTCGTATGTCGCCGACAACGTGGCGCATCTCACGTATCAGTTTCTCAACGGCGTACCGAACCAGCTGACCGAGCGGGCGACGCCTCTCTATCGTGCAGAGCGACAGCGACTGGATCTCGGCATCTACGCCCAGGACAAGTGGACCGTCAAGCGGCTGACGCTGAGTTACGGCGTGCGATTCGATCACTTCAGCAGCTATTTTCCCGAGCAGACGCTTGAACCGGGTCTGCTGGTGCCGACGCGCAATGTCACGTTCGCGGAGACGCCGATGGGAAACTGGTCCGACATCGTGCCGCGCCTCGGCTCGGCGTTCGATCTGTTCGGCGACGGCAAGACCGCGCTGAAGATATCGTTGAACAAGTACGTGATTGCGCAGGGCCTGCAGGGAACCTACGGTGACACGGCCAATCCGGTCAACCGCCTCGCGAACATTGTCAACCGGAGTTGGATCGACCAGAACGGCAACTATGTGCCCGACTGCAATCTGACGAATCCGTTGGCGCAGGATCTCCGGACCACTGGCGGCGACCTGTGCGGCACCGTCTCCGACACGAACTTCGGCGCGTCGACGCTGAGCCTCAACTACGACCCGAAGGTCTTGACCGGGTGGGGCACCAGGCCGTACCAGTGGGAATTCTCCGCGAGTGCGCAACGCCAGCTCAGACCGGGGCTGTCGGTGGACGTTGGCTACTTCCGCCGCTGGTACGGCAACTTCGGCGTGACGGACAATCTCAATCTGAACGCGTCGGACTTCCAGACCTTCAGTGTCACGGCGCCGGCCGATACGAGGCTACCCGGAGGCGGCGGCTATGGGGTGAGCGGATTCTACAATCTGAATCCGGCGAAGGTCAGCCTGCCCCAGAACAACTACTTCACGCTGGCCAGCAACTACGGCGAGCAAATTCAGCACTGGAACGGCATGGACGTGTCGATCAACGCCAGGCTGCGACGCGGGTTTACGCTGCAAGGCGGCATCAGCACGGGGCGTCAGGAAACGAACAATTGCGCCGTCATCGCCGGGCTTCCGGAAGCCGCGCTCCTCACCGCGCCGTACTGTGACGAAAAGGACAACTTCCTGACCGATGGCAAGGTGGTCGGCACCTACAATCTTTCAAAGATCGACGTGACGTTCAGCGGCCTCTGGTACAGCAGACCGGGCCCCCTCGTCTCGGCCAACAAGGTGTTTCTGAACGCGGAGGTCGCGCCCTCGCTGGGTCGTCCCCTGTCCGCGAATGCACAGAACGTCACCGTCAATCTCGCGCCGCCCGGGACGATTTACGGCGATCGCCGCAATCAACTCGATCTGCGGCTGACCAAGGGCTTCAAGATTCAGCGGGTCAAGACCGGTGTAAATTTCGAAATTTACAACGTCTTCAACTCGAACTCGGTCCTCACGGAAAACAACACCTATCGCGACGCGACGCTTGCCGGGTGGCGCATCCCGACGTCGATTGTGCCGCCGCGGTTCATGAAGTTCAGCTTGCAACTTGATTTCTAGTGGCTTGTTCTGCTGGTTTGTAAAACTCCAAATGCATGTTTTGGTGCCTTCGTGACTTCGTGCTTTCTTGGTTACGCTGTGGAAATCACGAATACAGTCCACTAGTTTCCTGGAAACGTGACGAATCATGTTTCGAGGGGATGGGTGCTCCGATGCGCGTTGCATCATCGAGGTCGGGGCCCAAGCGTCCCTGCTCTTCGCACGAGGACGGCGATCACGGTCTTGGCGTCCGTTGGCTTGGCTGTGGCGCACTGTTTATCGCACTTGGCTCGGCCGCGCTCGCGGCCCAGACACCCCAACCGTGTGCGGGTGACGACTGCCAGAACCTGCGGAATCACGTCACTGCCGCGGTCACTCAGATCGAGGGCGAAAAAGGCCGATTCGTCTCCTCTGTTCGGCAGCTGATCCAGGCAATCACCGGCACATACGGCGACGAAGGGCCGCTCATCGCCGCCGGCGTTGAAGAGATGGCACGCGCCCTGGTCGGCTGGGATCAGGCGATTCGCGCCTATCGGGCCGTTCTTTCAGACGCTGTCGAACCTCAGGATGCCCACGTCGCTCTGGCCGGGGTGTATCTGGAACGGGGAAAAGGCGCCGAGGGCCTCAAGGAAGCGGTTGCCGCCTCCGGTCTCGACCCCTGGCGAGCCGATGCCCACATCTTGCAGGCGCTCGCCTACGACCTGGCGGGCCGTCCGGTGGATGCCGCCCGAGCGCTCGCGAAGGCCTCGATGCTGAGTGTCGGCAACCCGGCGGCGACCTACGGGCTCGCAGAACGGCTGATCGCCATCGGCGACGAGGCCGGCGCCACGGCAGCGTTGAGCCGGTTCCGTACAGCTCAGGAGAAGAACGTACGGCCCGATGGCTCGGCGCGCGCGTCGAGCGCCCCATTCGTGCGCGTGGGACTGCTGCGGCAATCAGCCGGCGTCGCTCCCGTGTTTCCGCCGGCCGTGTATGCGCGAGGCCTGGCTCTGTTGGCCGAGGGCGCCTATGAGAAAGGGGTGGCCGAGCTCAGGTCAGCCGCGGCCCGCGATCCGCTGGGCGCGTACGACCCCAAGCACGATGAAGAGGCTCGCCAAGGGGCCATGGCGCTGCGGCGCGCCGACCTGCCCGCCGCGCTCAGCCATTTCAAAGCCGCGGTTGAACAGTCACCCGATCGGGCCGACGCCCGGCGGATGCTGGGCGTGGCCTACCAGGCGAATGAAGAATACGCGCAGAGCCTCGAGCAGCTCAATGCTGCGGTTGCGCTCAACGCGACGGACGATCGCTCGCGCCGCGCGCTGGCAGACGTCTTCGATCTTACGGGCCGTCCGCAAGACGCCGAGCGGGTGTTGCGGGCGACCGTCGAGGCGTTCCCGGTCTCAGGAGGCGCGCATTACCAGCTGGGGCTCGCGTACCAGTCGACCGGACGAAACACCGACGCGATCCGCGAGCTCGAGCAGGCGGCGGCCTTGTCCCCGGTGATCGGGCAGGATCATCTATACGACACCATCGGTGTCCTTTATACGACCGACGCCAACCTGGACGGCGCCCTCGCCGCATACCGCCATCGGGTTCAGGTGAACCCGAACAACAGCGACGCGCACCGCAAGCTGGGACAGGTGTATCTCGAACAAGGCCGTCAAGGCGAAGCCGCGGCGGAATTCGTCGCGGCGCTGCTGCTCGATCCGCTCAACGCGGAGGCGCATGCGGGGGAGGCACAAGTGCATCTGCGTCTCAGCGAGTATTCGGACGCGGAGCGATCGGCGCGGCGCGCCCTGACGCTCAGGAACACACACGCCACGGCAAAGTACACGCTTGGCGCGTCGCTGATACGCCTCGGGCGAACGGAGGAAGGAACCCGGGAGCTCGAGCAATTTCAGCGCTGGCAAGCCGACGCCCTGGTCCAGGCGAATCGAGGGTGGGAACTGAAACTGATCGAACAGGCCGCCCAAAGCAAGATCCGACTCGGCGACTTCGATGCGGCGGCGCTCCTGTTACAACAGGCGGTGTCGTTCCAGCCCGATGTCGCCTCGCACTATGTCAGTCTGGGGCTGGTGCTCGAACGGGCCGGTCGCCCGGTGCCAGCCATCGACGCGTTCCGCAGGGCGCTCGATCTGCACGCCGGCCCAGAAGTGCATCGCTATCTCGCGGAGGCCTACCGGGTTCTCGGCCAGGATCAGGAAAGCCAGGCCGAGCAGGCCCGCTACGATCGAGCGAAAGCCGATCGATTCCGCGAGCGAGGGCTGGGCCGCTGACTCGCATGCTTGCGGCCGGCGTCCCGCTGCTGCTTCTTTCGACCGCGCTGTTGGCGCGGCAAAGCCCGAAAAAGGCCGCCTCCTCTCAGACTCCTGTTGTCTTTCAGAATGTCGCCGCCGCATCGGGGGTGGCGTTCTCCCATACGAACGGCGCCAGCTCCGAGAAGCACATCGTCGAGACGATGGGCTCGGGCGGTCTGCTGTTCGACTACGACGGGGACGGTTGGCTGGATGTGTTCTTGGTGGACGGGGGGTCGCTGGTCGACGCGACGGTTGCCGGCCAGGCGCGATCCCGGCTGTTCCACAATCGAGGCAACGGCACGTTCGACGACGTGACGCAGTCGGCGAAAATCGAACACTTCGGGTACGGAATGGGCGCGTGTGCCGCCGACTACGACAACGACGGTCACCAGGATCTCTTCCTGACCAATTTCGGTCCTAACGTGCTGTACCACAACCACGGAGACGGTACGTTCACCAACGTCACGCAAGCCGCGGGGGTCGGGTCGTCGCTATTGAGCACGAGCTGTGCGTTCGCCGATATCGACAACGACGGGTGGCTCGACTTGTTCGTGACGAACTATGTCGACCCTGAAGGGAACAAGAAGGTGTGCGGCGACAGTCGCACCCGGGCGTACTGCCGCCCCGACGTCTACAAGGGCGCTCCAAACCTGCTGTACCGCAACAACGGCGACGGCACGTTTACGGACGTCACCCGATCGTCGGGCGTGTACAGGACCGATGGCAAGGGGCTCGGCGTCGTGTTTGGCGATTACGACAACGATGGCCGCGCGGATTTCTTCGTCGCCAACGATCTGGTGCCTAATTTCCTGTACCACAACGAAGGACGCGGATCGTTCCGCGAAGTCGGGCTGCTGGCGGGTGTCGCCGTGGCCAGCGACGGCAGGCCGAGAGCCGGCATGGGCACCGATTTCGGCGATTACGATGGCGACGGTCAGCTCGATCTGGTGGTCACCAATTTCGAGATGGAGAATCACAATCTGTATCGGAATCTTGGCCGCGGGCTGTTTGCCGATGCGACGCTGCCGAGCGGCGTCGGCGCGGCCACACTGCGCTTCCTGGGATTTGGTGCGGTCTTTCTCGACTACGATAACGACGGCTCGCTCGACCTCGCCATTGCCAACGGGCATGTCCTCGACAACACCAGCCACTTTCAGTCGGCGTCCAAGTACGCCCAGCGCAAGCTGCTGCTCCGCAATGACGGGCACGGTCGGTTCACCGATCTCGCCGCGGAGGCCGGACCGGGCTTCAGCCTCGAAAAGGTTGGTCGCACGCTCGTCGCCGGCGACATCGACAACGACGGGGATCTCGATCTGCTCGTCACCAACAACGGCCAGCCGGCCGATCTGTTACGCAACGACGGGGGCAATCGCGGCCATGCGGTGCTGGTCAGGTTGATCGGCCGGACCAGCAACCGCGACGGGATCGGCGCGCGGCTGCGCGCCGCCGTGGGGCCGCAAATCCAGACGCGGGAGATCAAGGCGGGGTCGAGCTATCTCGGGCAGAACGACCTTCGCGCCCATTTCGGAATCGGCCAGGCGAAAGCGATCGATCGCCTCGAGGTGCGATGGCCGAGCGGACATGTCGACGTGGTCGAGCACCTTGACGCCGACGCCATCATCACGCTTACCGAAGGCGGTGGCCTTCGTCGCACCCCGCTGGCGCGATGAGACGAGACGTGGGCTGCGTGCGACCCGCGATGTGAACGTTGACTGAACAGGTCGGGCAGCCTTGCTCGCCTTCGGTCGAACGCCACGTGAGCCCGTCTCAAGAAATCGGTGGTTGCGAAATCACCTGTAGATTGACAATGTACGCGCGTGATCGTATCTTCGGTCGCTGGCCCGTCTGCGCACGGTGTCGACTCAAAACCTCTCCTGGTGAGCGGTCGTCGGACCCTCAACCAATACGCCTGGCCCACTGAACCACACAACCACCTCATGAAATCAGCGATCGAGATTGCCAATTCCGCCGAATTACTGCCGATCAGCGAGGTCGCCGCGGCCGCCGGCATTCTTCCCGATGAACTCGTTCCCTACGGCCGCGATCGCGGCAAGGTGAAGCTGTCGATCCTCGATCGTCTTCGCTCGAAGGCGGACGGCAAGCTGGTGATCGTCACGGCCATCACGCCGACGAAAGCCGGCGAGGGAAAGACGACGACGAGCATTGCGTTGACACAGGGTCTGGGCAGGCTCAAGCAGCAGGTCATGCTGTGTCTGCGCGAGCCGTCGATGGGGCCGGTGTTTGGCGTCAAAGGCGGAGGGACCGGCGGCGGCTACTCGCAAGTGATGCCGATGGAGGATATCAACCTTGCCTTCAACGGCGATTCACATGCGGTGACCTCTGCGCACAGCCTGCTGGCCGCCGCGCTCGACGCGTCGATTTTCAACGGCAATCCACTGCGCATCGATCCGCTCAGCATCACCTGGCCCCGCACCGTGGACATGAACGATCGCGAGCTGCGTTACAACGTGGTCGGGCTCGGCGGCAAGGCGCACGGCATCCCGCGCCAGAGCGAATTTGTGATTACCGCCGCGTCGGAGGTGATGGCCCTGTTCGCGCTCGCGCACGATTTGAAGGACCTGCGCGGGCGGCTCGGACGGATCGTCGTCGCGTCGACCTATGAGGGTGCGCCCGTCACCGCCGAGCAGCTGCGCGTCGCGGGCGCGATGACCGTGATCATGAAGGAGTCGCTGCTTCCCAATCTGGTGCAGACGCTCGAGGGGCAGCCGGTCCTCGTGCACGGCGGACCATTCGGCAACATCGCCCACGGCAATAATTCGATTCTGGCGGACCGCATCGCCTTGAAGCTCGCCAACTACGTCGTGACCGAGGCCGGCTTCGCGAGCGATCTCGGTTTCCAGAAATTCTGCGATATCGTGTGCCGCACCGGCGGGTTCACCCCGAGCGCGGCGGTATTGGTCACCACCGTGCGGGCGACCAAATCGCATGGCGGCAAGGCGTTCAACGTCCTCGGCAACGAGGATCTGGACGCGGTTCGCGCCGGGATGGACAATCTGTCGGCGCACATCCAGATCGTCAACCGCTACGGCCTGCCCTGCGTCGTCGCGGTGAACAGCTTTCCGACCGACTCGGCGAAGGAAATCGCCCTGCTCAAGGAACTTGCTGTTGGCGCCGGCGCCCAGACCGTCGTCGTCCACGAGGGGTTCGCGCGCGGTGGGGCCGGAGCGGTGGAGTTGGCGGAGGCGGTGATTGCGGCCTGTGCGAAGCCGAATCGCTTTTCGTTCCTGACGCCGAACGACACGCCCGTGATCGAGCAGGTCGAAGCGATCGCCAGGCAGGTGTACGGCGCGGACGGAATCGACCTGCAAATGCAGGCACAGAAGGATCTCGCGAAAATCGAGCAGCTCGGACTCGGCAAAGCGATGGTCTGCATGGCGAAGACGCACCTGTCCCTCTCACACGACCCGCTGCTGCGGAACCGCCCGACGGGGTTCATTCTCCCGGTACGAGGATTGGTGCCGAGCGCCGGCGCCGGCTTCGTGGTCGCCCTCTGCGGCGACATGCAGCGTATGCCCGGGCTTGGCAAGACGCCGGCGTTCGTCAATATCGACATTGACGACGAGGGGAGAACCGTCGGACTGTTCTAGCGCGGGCCTCCGACCCCGCAAGGGCCTCCGCCGCTCTGGTTCATTTGCGAGCCCAGAAACTTGACCGGTTGAGTCAAGTTTTCGGGTCCTCAGGGGTTCTGGTTGCTGGCGTCACGGACTTCCTCGGATTTCCTGCCAAGGCGACAGTCGGACAGTTTGCGCGATGGGCGACGAAAAAGTCATTGCGGTGGTCGGCGCGACCGGGGCGCAGGGTGGTGCGCTGGTGCGCGCGATCTTGCGTGGGACGGATTTTGTGGCCCGTGCGTTGACGAGGGACCCGGGCGCACCGAAGGCCCGGCTGCTGGCTGATGCCGGGGCTGAAGTGGTGGCCGCCGACCTCGATGACCAGGCCAGCGTGCGCCGCGCCTTTTCTGGTGCCTTTGGGGCGTTCTGCGTCACCAACTACTGGGAACATCATTCTCCGGAGCGGGAGCTGGCACAGGCCTGGGCGATGGCCGCTGCGGCACGGCATGCGGACCTGCAGCACGTCGTCTGGTCGACGCTCGAAGATACCCGGCGTTGGATGAAGTTGGACGACAGTCGTATGCCTACCATCAAGGGGAAATACAAGGTTCCACATTTCGACGGGAAAGGCGAAGCGAACCAGCTGTTCGTCGACGCGGGAGCCCCGACCACGTTTCTGCTGACGTCCTTCTACTGGGACAACCTGATTCATTTCGGGATGGGTCCGCGCCGTGGAGCGGACGGCCGGCTGAGCATGACGTTCCCGATGGGCGACAAGAAGCTGCCCGGCATCGCGGTCGACGACATCGGACGATCGGCCTACGCGATCTTCGTTCGCGGCGCAGAATTCCGGGGGAAGACCATCGGCATTGCGGGCGAGCATCTGACCGGCGCGGAGATGGCGGACCAGCTCACGCACGCTCTTGGCGAGGACGTCCGCTATCACGACGTCTCTCTCGATGCGTATCGAAACCTGGCGATTCCAGGTGCCGCGGATCTTGCCAACATGTTCCAGTTCAAGTGCGATTTCCAGGAGGAGTTTTGCGCCGCGCGTGACGTGGCGTTGACTCGCCAGCTCAATCCTGAGCTGCGAACATTCGCGCAGTGGCTCGCGCAGAACAAGACGCGAATCCCGAGAGACTAATCTCGCGGGCCTTCTGAGTTCTGACTTTTGAGTTTTCAGTTCGGGCTGCATTCTTCAGCAGCCTGCTACGAACTCAGCCACGCCGCGCTACGAGAAATTGGATTTTCCCTCCACGTTTGCCATGTCGCACCTGTTCCGCGCCCTATTTCGCTTGACTCCCTAACGGCACGGCGTTAGCGTTTCGTCACCATACACATCGTTGTTTTATCAGGATGCACAGCGTGCTTTGGACCGACTCCGTGGCGATCTGAAGCATCTTGAAAATGTGTGCGAACGGCCGCTGTTAGGGAGTGAGTTATGCGAACGTTGACTAGGGTGATTTTGGTAATCGTGGCAAGCCTCGCGGTTCCGGTAGCGAGCTCCGCCCAGACTCTTGGAACCATTGCCGGCGTGGCGCGGGATTCGACCGGCTCGGTATTGCCTGGTGTCACCGTCGAGGTGGCGAGTCCCGCGCTGATCGAGAAAGTCCGCAGCGTCGTGACCGATGGCGCTGGGCAGTATACGGTCGTCAGCCTCCCCGTCGGGACCTACAGCGTCACCTTCTCGTTGGCCGGGTTCAGCGCGAGCAAGCGCGAGGGAATTGAACTGCTCGCCAACTTCACCGCGTCGGTCAACGCCGAGATGAAGGTCGGCGCGATCTCCGAAACGATCACCGTGACGTCGCAGACGCCGCTCGTCGACGTGCAGAGCGCGACGCAGTCGCGAGCCGTGACCCCGGACATCATCAAGTCGATCCCGGTGGGTGGCACCATGTATCAGCTCGCGGCGATGATGCCGGGTGTGACCATCAGCGGCGGCTCCGCGGTGGTGGACGTCGGCGGGGCGTCGGGGTCGCCGGTGCAGGCGCAGCTGAGCTCGCATGGCAGCGCCACCGGCGACGAAGTGCAGCTGCTCGACGGGCTTCGGATCGGCAACATGATGGGCGGCAGCCGCACCAACATCACCCTCGCGCCGCTGCTCTACGAACAGGTGGACGTGCAGATCTCCGGGCAGGGCGGCGACTCGACGACGATCGGCGTGACCAGCAACGCGATTCCGCGGTCGGGCGGCAACAAGTTTTCCGGCGCGTTCCTGATCAACGGCGCGAACAGCAGCCTGCAGAGCGACAACCTGACCCAGCGTCTGAAAGACCTGGGCCTGGCGGCGACGTCGAGCCTCAAGAGCGTGTTCGACGTCAACGGCGCGCTCGGCGGGCCGATCGTCCGCGATCGGCTGTGGTTCTATACGACCGGCCGCTACCAGACCAACACGAGTTACGTCGCCGGGCTGTTCTATCCCGTCGATCAGAAGGCGTTCTTCCGCGCCGAGGATCGCGGCCAGCAGGCCTACGACGATCAGTTCGTCTGGGACGAGGCGTCGCGCTTCACCGCGTCGCTCACGCCGAAGCTGCGTGTGAACGGGTTCTTCGACATCCAGCGCAAGTGGTGGCCGCACTGGACGATTTCGGCGGCTTTCTCGCCCGAGGCGGTCGGCCAGGTGGACTGGCCGCCGCGTCTCTATCAGGGCACCTTCACGTACGCGGCGACGAACCGCCTGCTGGTCGAGTTCGGCTATAACTACGGCGCGAGCCCCGATACGATTCTGCCGCGCGACGGCGAGGTGACGGGCGGCGCCGGCGTCTATCGCGTCGTCGAGACCGGCGGGACGTTCAACGGGCAGGCGGTCGCGCCGATCACCTACGGGCCGTTCGGGCTCAGCATCTACGACATCCCGCAGCGGCAGCATTCCTACCGCGCCTCGATGAGCTACGTGACCGGCAGCCACACCTTCAAGGTCGGGACGGACATCCAGACGGGTCTGCGCGGCCGCGTCAACGCGAACTTCGCCGACGACATCCAGCTGCGCACGACCGGGTTCACGCTCAACCAGGTGACGATCTACTCGCCGTCGGGCGCGTATCAGTCCAACCTCGATTACAACGGCGGCGTCTACGTGCAGGATCGCTGGACGTTGAAGCGGATGACCTTCAGCGGCGCGCTCCGCTACGACGTCCAGCACGAATCCTACGACGCCTACACGGCCGGTCCCACCAAGTACCTGCCGACGCGGAACCTGTCGTTCCCTGCCGCCAACATCGTCAACTGGAAAGAGATCAATCCGAGGGCCGGCGTGTCGTACGACGTGTTCGGCAACGGAAAGACGGCCTGGAAGTTGAGCATCGCGCGTGGTGTCGCCCAGGAATCGCTGGCCACGGCGGACGCCTTGAATCCGGCCGTCAGCCTCATTACGAGCACGGCGCGCACGGTGACCGACAGCAACAACAACCACATCCCGGACTGCAACCTGTTCAATTCGGCGCTCAACGGCGAATGCGGACCGTGGCTGACGAGCACGTTCGGCAGCGCCGTGCCAGGGACGCAGAACGATCCGGCGACGCTCACCGGCCTCGGCGTCCGGCCGTGGAACTGGGAGTTCTCGACCGGCATCCAGCACGAGCTGATGCCGCGCGTTTCGGTCGGGCTCGCCTATTACCGGCGGATCAACGGCGGCTTCCTGGTGACCGACAACATCGCGAACACGGCCGCCGACTTCCAGTCGTTCCCGGTGGCAGTGCCTGCCGACAGCCGCTTGCCGAATTCCGGCGGGTCGCTGACGGTCTACGACATCAGCCCGGCGCTCGTGGCCGCGACGCAGAACGTGAACACGTTCGCGTCCAACTACGGCAACCAGTACCGGCACTGGAACGGGTTCGATGCCACCGCGGATGTCCGGCTGCCGAAGGGCACGACGTTCACGGGCGGCGTCACCGCCGGCCGCACGATGACGGACAACTGCGAAGTCATCGCGAAACTGCCGGAACTTGCCGCGGCGACGCCGGTCAACTACTGCCACAATGAATCCGGCATGCAGCCTCAGTACAAGATGATCGGCTCTTACATGCTGCCAGGTGCCGTCCGCGTGAGCGGAAATTTCCAGAGCCTACCGGGACCCGGCGTGCAGGCCGGCGTCATCTATACGGGCGCGCAGCTGGCGCCGGCGCTCGGCCGGGTCTTCAGCGCGGGCGCAGCCGGCCAGAAGACGGTCAACGTCTACGACCCCACCACGGTGTTTTCGGATCGCCTGAACCAGATCGACATCCGATTCAGCAAGATCATCAAGGTCCGCGGCGCCTCGATCGACGCGAACTTCGACGTCTACAACTCGTTCAACTCGGATGCGATTCTGGCCTTGACGACCGGGTACTCTGGCGTGAACGGCGGCACCTGGCTCCGCCCGACATCGGTCATACAAGGCCGGATCGTCAAGTTCGGCATGAGGTTGGACTTCTAGGCTGACGGCAAATCGTTGATGGCAAATGGCTGATGGTAAGTGGCGGATGGCTTTCTCTAGCGAGAGCCGCTCACCATTAGCCACCAGCCATTAGCAGGTTGCTGAAAGAAGCCAGCAACCCGAGCGTAGAAGTGAGAACTCAGAACTCTGAAGTGCGAATTCCCCAAGAATCTTGCAGGCCTTCTAAGTTCTTACTTCTGAGTTTTCAGTTCGGGCTGCGTTTTTCAACAGTCATCAGGTGTTGGCGGTCGTTTCCCATGCGAGCCTTCCTTGCGTGCGCCGTGCTGCTGGCTGGCTCGTTCGTGCCGCTGATCGCTGCCCAATCGCAGGACTCGTCGGCCGTCGTCCCCTTCAAGATCAGCATCCCGAACGAGATCCTCACCGACCTCAAGGTGCGCCTGGCCCGCACGCGCTTTCCGGACGAGCTGTCCGGCGCGGGCTGGGACTACGGCACGAACCTCGACTACCTCAAGCAGCTGGTCACGTATTGGCGGGATCGGTTCGACTGGAGAAAGGAAGAACGACGGCTCAACCAGTGGCCGCAGTTCAAGACGAGAGTCGACGGTCTCGATATTCATTTCATGCACCGCCGGTCGGCGGTCCCCAACGCGCTGCCCCTCGTCATGATTCATGGGTGGCCGGGATCGTTCTACGAGTTCACCAGGATCGCCGATCGGCTGGTCGACCCGGTTCGCTTTGGTGGCCGCACCGAGGACGCCTTCCACGTCGTAGCGGTGTCGCTGCCGGGTTATGCGTTTTCGGACAAGCCGAGAGATCCGGGCTTCTCGCCAGAGAAGATGGGCACGATCGTGGCGACGGTGATGAAGCGGCTGGGTTACGAGCGCTACGGCGTGCAGGGCGGAGACTGGGGCTCTGTCGTCGGCAGAATGACGGCCCTCAATGACGCCCCGCATGTGGTCGGTCTGCACGCGAATTTCTGCACGACCGGCGCGCCTGCCGGCGTCGCCGACCCGAATGCCGGTGTGCCGCCGGCCGAGCTGGAGCGCGTGCGCCAGCGCCAGCGCTCGATGCAGAACGAGCTGGCGTACTTTCAGATCCAGTCCACCAAGCCGCAAACGCTCGGCTATGGCCTGAATGATTCGCCGGCCGGCCTGGCGGCGTGGATTGTCGAGAAGTTTCGCGCGTGGTGTGATTGTGAGGGCGACGTCGAGCGCAAGTTCACCAAGGACGATCTGCTCACCAATATCAGCCTGTATTGGATGACCCAGACGATCACCTCCTCCACGCGGATCTACTTCGAAAACCAGCGGGCGGGCGCGGCCGCGAACAGCCGCCGTGTCACGGCACCCATGGCCTGCGCCGTCTTCCCGAAGGACATCGTCTTTTCGACCAGGCGATGGATGGAGGCCCAGAACAACCTCACGCGCTGGACCGAAATGCCGCGCGGCGGCCATTTCGCCGCGATGGAAGAGCCCGAGCTGCTCACAGACGATATTCGCGCATTTTTCCGTCCGCTCCGGTAAGCTCGATCAATCGGCCACGCCACATGAAGCATCCGACGCACAAAAACACTGTCGCGAAGTTCTTGTGGGCCTCGGCGGCCTGTCTCGCCGTGCTCGCCGCCGGCGCGGGCGGACCCGCCGCCCAAACCGATCCCACGCGCACGACCGTCGCAACCGTGAGCTTCAACCGCGACGTGCGGCCGATCATGTCGGGCACCTGCTTTCGGTGTCACGGACCGGATGAAAGTTCCCGCCGCGCGGGTATGCGTCTGGACATTCGTGAGGAAGCGCTGAAGCCGAGGCGGAACGGGACGCCGATCGTTCCCGGGCAACCCGGCGACAGCCTCATCATCACGAGGATATTCGCCGAGGATCCGGCGCGAGTGATGCCGCCCGCCGCGATCCACAAAGAGCTCACCCCCGCACAGAAGGAAACGATCAAGCAGTGGATCGCGGAGGGCGCCCGGTACGAAGGACAGTGGGCCTATCAGCCGCTCACACGGCCATCGGTTCCAGCCTCGCCTCGTGCGTTGCATCCCGTCGACGCGTTCGTGCAGACCCGCCTCGACGCCGAAGGGGTGACGCCCTCGCCGGAGGCCGATCGCCGCACGCTGCTTCGGCGGCTCACGCTGGACCTCACTGGCCTGGTGCCGACGCCGGCGGAGCTCGAGGCCTTCCTGGCGGATCGATCGACGACTGCGTACGACAAGGTCGTCGATCGGCTGATGGCTTCTCCGCGTTACGCGGAGAAGCAGGCGATTTCATGGCTGGACGCCGTCCGCTACGCCGACACCGTCGGGTTCCACGGTGACAATCCGTTCCCCGCATGGCCGTACCGCGACTGGGTCTTGAAGGCGATTCGCGACAACAAGCCGTTCGACCAGTTCACGCGCGAGCAACTGGCGGGGGACCTGTTGCCGAATGCCACCGTCGATCAGAAGATCGCGTCGGCCTACAACCGTCTGAATCGCGTGTCGGGGGAAGGCGGCCTGCAGGAAAAGGAATACCTGGCGAAGTATGGCGCCGATCGCGTGCGAGCGGTGACGACCACGTGGATGGCCAGCACGCTCGGCTGCGCGGAGTGTCACGATCACAAGTTCGATCCGTTCAAGAGCAAGGACTTCTACGCGATGAAGGCGTTCTTTGCCGACATCAACGAGAGCGGTCTCGCGAGGGACGGCGGGGGCCGCAACGGGCTCGATGCGTGGGGTGTCAAGCTCCAGCTGCCGACGCCCGGGCAGACCCAGCAGCTCGCCGCCATCAAGGCCCGCGCGGCGGAGGCAAAGAGCCGCCTGGCCGCGCGCACGGCCTCCCTCGCGGCTCAGCGGACGGCGTGGGAGAAGGCGACGCTCGAGCGGTTCGAGCGCGGCGATTTGCGGTGGCAGTTCATGCGTCCGGTCGCGGCGGCCGCCGAAGGCGCGACGCTGACGGTTCACGACGACCTGGCGATCAGGATCGGGAGCCTCCTGCGGTTCATCGAACGGCCCGTCACCGGACTGATCGTGGCGTCGGGCCGCAATCCGGATCGCGATACCTACACCGTCACGCTGAAGCCTGGCGCCGGCACCTGGCAATCGCTCGGCATCGAACTCGAGCGAGACGATTCGCTCCCGGGAGGTTTTGTCGCACGCGGCGGGCTGGGCTCCGAGCTGTCGGAGCTCGAAGCCGAGATGCCGGCGGATGGCGGGCGCCCCGCGCGCAAGCTGACCTTCGCCATCGGCGCCATGGTCGCCGGCAACGCGCAATCAGGCGGAGTGGACCTCGGTCCCGTGAACGCCATCGACGGCGATCTCAAGACGACGTGGAACGTCAGTGATTTCGGCACGTCCACCGCCAATCCCTTCGCGGCCTTCCATTTCAGCGAGCCGGTCGTGACGACCGCGACGTCCACCCTCGTCATTCGCCTCCGCCAGCTGTCGGACACCCGCCGCGCCACGCTCGGCCGTTTTCGGCTGGCGCTCTCCCATGGCAGCGCGTGGCCCGACGATGGCGGCCGCGCCGCGCTCGCCGACGACGGGACGCAGAATCCGGACGTGAAGGAGTACTGGGGCCTGCCCGATCGTGTCGCGAGGCTGCTTGCGACGCCGGTCAGCCAGCGTGTCGCACCGGTCGCCGTTGCGGCTCAAACCTTTTTCCAGGCCGATACGCCGGAACTGGCGGTCCTGCTGGCCGACAGCGCGAAGCTCGATGCCGCGGCGGCGCGGCTCGAGGACAGCATCACGCGGGTCGTGGTGACCGAGGCGCTGCCGGAGCCCAGAGAGACGAGAGTTCTCCCGCGCGGCAACTGGATGGACGATTCCGGCGCCATCGTCGAACCGGCCATACCCGAGTTCATGGGGACGCTCGACACGGGCGGCCGCCGGGCGACGCGGCTGGATCTGGCGAACTGGCTGGTGTCGCCGCGAAACACCTTGACGGCCCGGGCGTTCGTGAATCGCACCTGGCGGCAATTTTTCGGAACCGGCATCACGAGCTCGCTGGGCGATTTCGGCTCGCAGGGCGAGTGGCCGTCGCATCTCGATCTCCTCGATTGGCTCGCCAGTGAGTTCGTGCAGCCCCAGTTCAAGGCCGACGGCGCACATGCCTGGGACATGAAGCACATCGTGCGCACCATCGTCACCAGCCAGACCTACAAGCAGTCGTCGGCGCCGCGGCCGGAGCTGGACGCGCGGGATCCTGGCAACCGGCTGCTGGCCAGGCAAATGCCCCTGCGCGTCGATGCCGAGGTCGTCCACGACGTTGCGCTGCAGGTGTCGGGTCTGCTGGTCGAGAAGTTCGGAGGACGCAGCGTCCGGCCGTATCAGCCCGATGGCTACCTGGCGGCGCTGAACTATCCCAAGCGTTCGTACTCGGCGGACCGCGGCGAGGACCTGTATCGCCGCGCGCTCTACACGCATTGGCAGCGGACGTTCCTGCATCCGTCGCTGGCGGTCTTCGATGCTCCTTCGCGCGAAGAGCATGTGCTCGAACGGGTGCTGTCGGACACGCCGCTGCAGTCGCTCGACCTTCTCAACGATCCGATTTACGTCGAGGCGGCGCGCGTCTTCGCCGAGCGCGTCGTCAAGAGTGGCGGTGGCAACCTGAACCGGCAGTTGACGTGGGCGTTCTCACGCGCGCTGGGACGCGAACCCGACGCGGAGGAGCGCAAGACGCTGGGCGACCTATACGCCAGGAGTCTTGCGAGCTACGAGAAGAGCCCGGACGAGGCAGCGAAGTTGATTCGGACCGGCGAGTATCCCGTCCCGGCAGACGTGGCGCCGGCCCGGCTGGCGGCCATGACCACGGTGACCCGCGTCGTGCTCAACCTGCACGAGCTGATCACGAGAAACTAGTGTCGTGTCTCTGATGGTTTGTAACCGCCAAACGCAACCACGAAAACACGAAAACACGAGAGAGCATCCATATTTTGGTGCCTTCGAGACTTCGTGCTTTCGTGGCTGCGCTTTGGAAATTGACGAACACACTCCACTGCTAAAGGGCGTGGCATGAACTCGACTCATCTCAAGTCGATCGATATCTGTCGCCGGACCTTTCTGGGACGTGGCATGGCCGGCTTCGGTGCGCTGGCGCTGCGGTCCCTGATCCCCCCTGCGCTTACCGCCGCGGATGCGCCGTGGCGAGGCGTCGTCAACCCGCTGCACCATGCGGCCAGGGCGAAGCGGGTCATCTTCCTCTACCAGGCGGGCGGTCCGTCGCACCTCGAAACGTTCGACTACAAGCCGAAGCTTGCGTTGATGCAGGGCGAGCCGATGCCCGACTCGTTCACGAAGGGGCAGCAGCTGGCCCAGTTGCAACGCCAGAAGCTGATGTGTTTCGCGCCGCAGTTCGCCTTTCAGCGCTTCGGCCGTTCTGGCCAGGAGATCGCCGGAATTTTCCCGCACATCGGCGGCGTCGCCGACGAGCTCTGCATCATCCGATCGATGTACGGGGAGCAGATCAATCACGATCCCGCGCACCAGATCATGAACAACGGCTCGATCCTGACTGGCCGGCCCAGCTTCGGGTCGTGGCTGCTGTACGGCCTGGGATCGGAAGCCGAGAACCTTCCCGGCTTCGTCGTAATGGTCTCCACGGGCCGGGGTGGCAGCATGCAGCCGATCGCCGCGCGCCAATGGAGCGCGGGCATCCTGCCGAGCAAGTTTCAGGGCGTGAAGATCAGCTCCTTTGGGGACCCGGTCTCGTACATCGACGATCCGGCGGGGATCTCGTCGGATCTTCAGGCCGATTCCATTGGGGCCATCAAGGCGCTCAATCAGCGGCAGCATCAGAAGGTGGCCGACCCGGAGATTCTGACGCGCATCGCGCAGTACGAGATGGCGTTCAAGATGCAGACGAGCGTGCCGGATCTCGTGGATTTCAGCCAGGAGCCGCAGAGCGTGCTCGACGCGTACGGTGCCAAGCCTGGCGACGGTTCGTATGCGTCGAACTGTCTGCTGGCCCGCCGTCTGGCGGAGCGGGGCGTCCGCTTCATCCAGCTGTACCACCGCGACTGGGACCACCATTCCGGTGTCAAGACCGGCGTGGAGTACAAGGCGCAGGAAGTCGATCGTCCGACGGCGGCGCTCATCACCGATCTCAAGCAGCGAGGCATGCTCGACGACACGCTGGTCATCTTCGGCGGCGAGTTCGGCCGCACGCCGATGTCGCAGACCGGCGACGGCCGCGATCATCACATCAAGGCGTTTTCCTATGCGGTGGCGGGAGGCGGCATGAAGGCCGGTTTGACCTATGGCTCAACCGACGAGCTTGGGTATGCGGCCGTCGAGAATCCCGTCAGCGTCCACGATTTTCACGCGACGATGTTGCATCTGCTGGGGATCGACCACCGACGGCTGGCGGTGCAGTTTCAGGGTCTCGACGTCAGGCTCACCGGGGTGACCGGCGATGTCGTGCAGCCCATTCTGGCGTGACACGATCGAGACAACGATCGCCGGCGACGATTGCGAAAATTGCATCGTCTCGTGAGCCGATGTATTCTCCGTTGTAGCGTGACACTGTACAAGTCATTGACAGGTGAACGAGTGCGGTTATCCCGAGTGATCCGTGTAATGGCGTGTGCGCTGGCGCTGACCTTACGGGGCAGCAGCGCCGTCGCGCAGATGGATTTTTCCGGCGAGTGGCAGCCGGTGCGTAACCAGGACAACAGCGAGAATCCGCTCCCCGGAGACTGGCTGGGGATTCCCCTCAATGAAGCCGGATTGGCGCGGTCCGAGGCATGGGACGCGTCGATTGCGTCGCTGCCGGAATGGCAGTGCCGCCCGCACGGCTGGGCCTACATCTATCGGGGCCCGACGGCGCTGCGCATCTGGCGCGAGATCGATCCGGTCTCGCGGGACGTCACCGCGTTTCATGTGCAGTGGCAGCAATCTTCGTCGACGCCGGTGTATCTGGACGGCCGCCCGCATCCGCCTGACTATGCGCCGTACAGCTGGATGGGGTTTTCAACGGCGACCTGGGAAGGGAACGTCCTGAAGATCACGACCACTCATCTGAAAGAGGACTACTACCGGCGCAACGGCATCTTCGCGAGCGACAAGGCGACGGTGACGACTTATTGGACGCGTCACGGCGAGTACTTGACCTGGGTCAATATCGTGAAGGATCCGGTCTATCTGACCGAGCCTCTGATTCGCAGCGGCGAATACCGCCTGAATCTCGGCGGCGCGTTTCCCGCGCATCCCTGCACCCCGGCCGACGAGGGCCATGTCAAAGGGGTCGTGCCGGCACACCTGCCCGGCAAGAACCCGTTCCTGAAAGAACCGACGACGATGATGAAGATCCCGGATGACCTGATTCGCGCCGGCGCCGCGTCGATGTATCCGGAGTTCAAAGCGATGTTGCCCCAGCAATGACGATGCGGCTGCGATCCCTCCTCGTCGTTATCGCGGTGCTCACTGCGAGCGGGCTCGTCGTGTCAGGCCAGACGCCGGCGCGGCCGCCTGCAGCCCCTGCCGCGGCCCTCCACGTATTGCCGATTCGCGGCAACGTGTTCCTGCTCGTGGGTGCGGGGGCCAACATCACGGTGTCGGTTGGTCCCGACGGCGTGCTGCTGGTCGATGCTGGGGATGCCGCGATGGCGGACCAGGTGATCGCAACGGTCGGTCAATTGGCCCGGGCTGTCACGGCTTCACCCGGCCCTGTCAGATCGTGCATGGGCGTGGGCGCTGGTGTCGGGTGCGCGGGCGTGACCTATCCGGCCTTGCTCGGCACGATTGCCTCGCCGGCCCCGCCCAAGCCCATTCAATTCATCGTGAATACCAACGCCGACCCCGATCACAGTGGTGGCAACGCCAAGGTCGCACAGGCTGGGACCACGTTCGGCGGCGGGCCCGGCCTGGGCGCGTTTGCCTTCGTGAAGGAAAGCGCCATGGTCTATGCGCACGAGAACGTTCTCGCGCGCCTGACGGCCGCGAAGGTGCCGACGGCCGGCCTGCCAACCGAGTCGTATCCGACCGACATGAAGCAGTATTTCAATGGCGAGGGCGTGCAGATCCTCCATCGGCCCTCCGCGCACAGCGATGGCGACAGCATCGTGCACTTTCGCGGCTCGGATGTGATCAGCACGGGCGACATTCTGTCGACGGTGAGCTATCCGGTGTTCGACGTGGCCCAGGGCGGCAGCATCAACGGCATCATCGACAGCCTGAATGCGCTGCTCGACATGGTCATCGCGGAGTACCAGACCGAAGGCGGCACGCTGTTGATTCCTGGACACGGCCGCGTGTGCGATGCCGCCGACCTGGCCACGTACCGGGATGGGATGACCATCATTCGTGACCGCGTCCAGGACATGATCAAGCGAGGACTGACGCTGGCGCAGGTCAAGGCGGCACGACCCACCAAGGACTACGACCCCCGCTATGACGTCCCGACGTGGACGAAGGATCAGTTTGTCGAGGCGGTCTATCGCAGCCTCTCGCAGAAAAAGTAGCCCATGTTTCATCGAGCGTTTGTATCGATCCTCTCGGTGTCGGTGATCCTGATCGGGGTCAGCGTTCACGCGCAGCGGGGCGGGCAAGGCGGTGGGCGCGGCGCGAATCAACCGGCCGCCGCGCGCGGGAATGTGCCCGCGGAGCCCCCATTCGATCCGACGGGATATTGGGTGTCCCTCGTCTCGGACGAGTGGCGCTACCGTATGCTCACGCCGCCGAAAGGTAACGTCGATTACGTCCCGGTCAACGCCGAGGGACGCCGCGTCGCGCAGGCGTGGGACCCGACGCAGGATGCCGCGACCGGTGGAGCGTGCAAAGGCTATGGTCCGGTGGGGTTGATGCGTCTGCCCGGCCGCCTGCACATCACCTGGCAGGATCCCACTACGTTGAAAATCGACAGCGACAGCGGCACGCAGACGCGTCTCCTGCACATGGGGGAGGGCCAGGCGCCGGCTGGACACACACCGTCGTTGCAGGGGTACTCCACCGCGGCATGGGAGCTCTCGGGCGGTCGCGGCGCGGCGGGCCCCCGCCACGGTCAGCTCAAAGTGGTGACCACGGCGATGACGCCCGGCTACTTGCGCAAGAACGGCGTGCCGTATAGTGCCGCGGCCGTCCTGACCGAGTACTTCGCGCAGATCACGGACGACGATGGCACGCGGTACCTGACCGTGACGACGATGTTGGACGACCAGACGTATCTGCAGCAGCCGTGGGTCCGGACCTCCCAGTTCCGCAAACAGCCGGATGCCAAGGGCTGGAATCCCACCCCCTGCTCGGCCCGTTAGACAACTGGTGGTGTGTTTCACGAGAGGATGAGCCGGGCGCTGTGCCCCATCTGGCTCGAATTTCGCAGCGTGTGTTTACTATAAATGTACGGATGACGTCAATGCGAACAAGACGCCTTCGAGCTGTTAATTTTTGATATACAACTGTGCCTTGAAACTAAACAGGGAACGTGGTAAAAAATCGGGCTGACGTCTTTCACCGGAGACCTGCTTGAAGATTCCCATCACAGAGACTCTGCTTGCGACGACCCTGGTCGGTTCGTACTGAAGCTGCGGCTGTCTCGTTACAATCACTCACCTCGTACGGTGTCGGTGTGGCGACTTGACCGGGAAGGGTCCGGTTTCTGGCCGCCGCGAGGTTTGCGCATCGAAGGACGCTCATCATGATTAAAGCGAGTGCCGGCAAGCTGCTGGCGACGACGATTACGGGCTCGTTGC
>JBDTVS010000030.1:0-12185 GCA_040007095.1 Acidobacteriota bacterium | reverse complement strand
TATGTTCGGTCGAACGCGACCCGATCGAGCGCGGTACCAAAGGCAGCGCACGCCACGCACATCAGCGCGACAAGGACGAAGACGTACGAGGCGAGCGGCTCAATCAGCGCCCGCCACACCACCCGACCCGCGTTGATCGCCGCGTCCACCCGGCTGGCCGTGCCAGCCACTTCACTGATCGCTCCGGGGGCGAGGCGCGATGCCGCGCCGCCAACCGCGGCCAGAGCGCCCGGCATCAGGAGAGCGACACCGGCAACAAGCAGGGCCAATACCAGCAGCGACGCGACCTGCCATCCAGGTGGCCAGGTGAACCACGCACGCGAGTACCAGGGCCGCCGGGCAAATTGATCGACCGCCGCCAACACCCTGGGCAGCAACGTGTGCGGGGCCCGTGGAAAGGGCAGGCTCCTGAGCTCCCGGTCGACGATGTCGTCCAGGTCAGCGGGATCCATGGCTCGTCAACAGGTGCGCTTTCAGGGCCTCGCGGCCTCGATGAATGTCGGTCTTCACCTTACCCAACGATACACCGAGCAGTTGGGCAATGGCCTGGTAACTGATGTCTTCGAAGTGAAAAAGCACGAGCGGCACGCGCTGGTGATCGGGAAGCCGGGCCAGTGCCTGCTCCAACTGAGCGCGTTCGTCGGCTTGCTGAAACTCCAGCGCCGGCGAGCTCTTCGACACCAGTGTCGCGCCGAAGTCTGTTTCAGAATTGCCCGCGTCGCTTCGTTCGAGCTCGCTGAAGAGCCGCCAACGCGCGCGGTATCTCGATAAGTGGTTCAAGCAGGCGTTGGTCGTCACCGTCTTCAGCCAACCCGCGGCGGCCGGACTCTGACCGATCGTGTCGAAGCGCTGAAAGGCTTTGAGGAACACGGTCTGGGCAACGTCCTCTGCCTCGGCCTGGTTTCCAAGCAGCCGGACGGCCGTGCCGAACACCATATCCTGATACCTCCGCACGAACGCCTCAAACTGGTCGGCGGCGGTCATGCCTGGGACATCGTCCCACGGGCGGTCAATACGAGATAAACCCTGACGCCGAACGAAAGTTTCAGGCGTTTCGGATCAATCCGGCGTCGGCGGCTCCACGTGATCGATGACGAGCACCTCAACCGGAGCCCTGGTCGAGTCGAGCTTCAGACCGAGCTGTTCCTGTACGGCCGTGAAGATGGAAGGGCCATTCGGATCGATCGGCGGAATCCCAGGAGGCGGATCGCCGCCAGGCCCGGGGCCCCCTCCTGGGATCTGATCGGGCGTCCATTTCAGGTCGATCTCGTACGGACCCGTCAACCCTGTCTTGTCCACCACGATACGGTTCACCCACGGCACCAGGCTGGTCGCCAGTTGTGAAATCGGAGTCCCACCAGCCGCGAGGTTTCCCGGAGCGAAGCGCATCATGCCACAGGGCATCGGCTCGCCCGGTTGCGGGGGGCCGGCGATCGCCCCACGTCCGGGCCCACCAGGTCCGCCAGGACCACCCGGCGGTGGACCTCCCCTCCTTCCACGCGCGGCAATCATGGCCGCGCACTCAGGAGAGGCTGGCCGCAGGCTCGGCCCCAACTTCCCGTCGCTTCGCGCCAGCACCAGGGCGTACACCTGAAGCTCCCGGCTTTCGGTGTGCGCCGCCAGTTTGAATCGCTCGATCAGCAGCGATTTCACCAGCTCCGGAAACTGACCGGGGGGCGCATTGCCATCTGCCTTGGCAACGATGTCGAAGTGGTCGGAGTTGATCCAGTTGGGGGGATTCAGGATCTGAGGATTGGAGTTCCCTGGTGCGCCGCCTGGGCCGCCCTGAAGGCGATATGCCTGGCCGAGGAGCATTCCAAGGGTCACGTTTGTGGCCGTATACCGACCGCCCGGCTGCATGCCGATGTTGACCCGCCCGTCCCCGGACTTGTTCGGCTTGATGGAGGCGACTTCGAAGGCGGGAGACTTTGTCTCGACCGCCTGTGACCGGGCCCCAAGTCGCGGCGAATTCAGCGCACCCACGAGCATGGGGGCCGCAGTCGCCATTCCTCCTAGAGTGGCGAGCAAGAACCGTCTCCAGGATCTGAGCGCTGGCACATGGTTTGTCATGATCCTCCTTAGACGTCAGAAAACGGGCGCGGCCGGGTCTCCTTCAGACGGTTGTTCCATAGCCCCATCCCTGCGCGCCGCCGAGAGCACCGTGACACAGTTCGTGCGCGAGCATCGCCCACTACAGTCGTATATTTTTGAGCAAGCAAATATTTCGTGGTCGAATCGGGCTGGGCGGACTCGTACGGAGGGCGCGGCCGACTGAGCCGCGCAAAGTGGCGGGCGAGACGGTGCGAGGAAGTCGCTAGACAGGTGTGACTGGATCTTGAGCGATGCGGAAGGACGACTGTCGCGTCGTGCCCTCCACATCCATTCGCAGCGCATCGGAGCTAGAAAATGAAGGTGACCCACCGATACCACCCGACGATGGCCAGAGCCGTGCCCAGTAGCATCAGCATGAGCAAGAGGAGCTGCGACTGACGGTCGGGTGTGTGCGCGTTCGCCATGATTCACCTCCTGTTTATTCCGTCTTCGTCGGTCCTTGGCCACTCGCGGCGACATTTTCGCGGCCCATGGCGGCGGCGCCGAGCAGTCCGCCGAGGCCCATGGTTTCCACGGCGCTGCTCGGCACGATCATCAGCGCGCCCTTCTCCTTCAGACCTTCGTAGAGCATGTTCATGGCGCGAAGATGAAGGGCGATCGGATTCTGCTGGTACGACTTGGCGGCCTCCTGAAACGAGTGGGCGATTTCCATTTCCGCCTGGCCCAGGATGATGCGGGCCTGCTTCTCGCGCGCGGCCTGCGCTTCGCGCGACATGGCGTCCTGCAACGCACCGGGAATCACCACGTCGCGCATTTCGACCGAAGACACCGTGACACCCCAGGGGTTCGACCGCTGATCGATCAGCACCTGCAGCTCGGATTCGATCCGCTCGCGGCCGCGCAGCAACTCGGTCAGTTCAGTGCGGCCGATGATGTCGCGCAGCGCCGTCTGCGCGGCCCAGCTCACCGCCTGCGCGTAGTCCTGCACCTCGAGCGCCGCCTTCTGCACGTCGTGCACCATCCAAAACAGGACCGCGTCGACGCTGACCGGGACCGTGTCGGAGGTGAGCGTCTGCTCGGCCGCAAAGCTCGTGGTAATCGTGCGCTGATCGATCCACGACGACACGCTGTCGGCGAACGGGATGATCCAGAAGAGCCCCGGTCCTCGCAGCCCGACAAACCTGCCCAGCCGCAAGACCACGGCGTGCTCCCACTGCTTGGCGATCCGAGGCGACTGCATCAACACCACACCGAGGACGGTCATCGCGAGGAGCGGAATCGGGTTGTCTTTCGCCCACGATCCAAGAGCACCGAGCAGGACACAGCCGATCAGAATCGCGATCGCCACGACGTTGACGCGCGAGACGGCACGGCTCGTGTCTTCCCCGCGACGACCGATGACAAAGGACACCATTTATGCTCCTCCCTTTCGATGTGCGCCGAGCGCACCCATCACATCCTCGACAGTGAAACCGGCCGCGTCGGCGTCGGAGAGCACCCGAGTGACGAACGCGCGCAGCCGGCGTTCATGCTCACGCGGCGGGTGGGCCTGCGCGGGCGTGGCGCTGATGAACGAGCCGACGCCGCGCCGCGTCTCGATCACGCCCGCGCGCTCGAGCTCCGCGTAGACACGAGCGACGGTGTTGGCGTTGACACGGAGCTCGACGGCGAGCTGGCGAACGGTCGGCAGTTGGTCGCCGGGGCTGAGACGTCCGGTGGCGATCGCCGCCCGCAGCCCGCGTTCGAGCTGCGCGTAGATCGGCGTGGCGTCGCGGGGATCGATGGAGACGATGCTCACTAGAGGCTCACTTGAGTGCTTATACTAGTTCATTAGTACACTGTCGTCAAGCGGCGACAATCGGGCGGCCGCGATCGTCCGAGTGATCGACGCCTGGGTCATGTCCTTGGCGTTGGGGCTCGTCAGGAAATAGGTAAGTCATTCCGGGTGTTGAGGCGCCCGGATGGCAAGGCGCGAGGATCGAGCATAGCGGGACTATGTAAGCGAGGAGCAACGCGGCCAGCCCCGGGGTCCTCAACGCGGCACCCGCGTTTGGGGTGGAGGAGGGATGGATCGGCGGCCACAATGGCGCAGTTATTTCCTGAGCCCCTACGCTGCGAGTACAATCCGCCGCTATGAATGGAGCATCACGACCACGAAGGTCCCGGACGGCGGATGACGAGCGCCGCGAGAATCAGATGGGGTTTCTGGACCACCTGGACGAGCTTCGAACACGAATCATCCGCTCGTGCATCGCGATCGGCGCGGGCATGCTGGTCGCCTTCGTCTTCGTGGACCGCATCGCCGACTTTGTCCTGGCGCCGACCTTGCGGATGCTGCCGCCCGGCACGACGCTGATCTACACCAAGCCGGGGGAGGGGTTTGCCTTCTATCTGGATGTCGCGCTCATCGGCGGGGTCGTTCTAGCCGTGCCCTTCGTGACCTTCCAGGTCTGGCGCTTCATCGCACCCGCGTTGTACACGAACGAGAAGAAGCTCGCCATTCCATTCGTCGTCTTGACGACGTTGGGGGCGCTCGGAGGCGCGCTCTTTACCCACTACATCATGTTTCCCGGGATGATCGCGTTTTTTGGCACGTTCAACTCCGGGGTGATGAAGTTCGTGCCGCGCGTCGAAGATACGTTCGACCTCTACAAGAACATGATGCTGAGCATGGTCCTCGTCTTTCAAATGCCCACGCTGATCCTATTCCTCGCGAAGATGCGCTTGGTGACTGCGCGCTTCCTCTGGCGCCACGTCCAGTACGCCATCCTGATCATCTTCATCATCGCCGCCGTTCTCACGCCATCGGCCGATCCGTGGAATCAGACGGCCTTTGCGGCGCCGATGGTCGGTCTGTACCTCCTCAGCATCGGCATTGCGTGGCTGGTCGGGCCGAAGCGGGAACCGGAGTCAACGAGCCGGAACGACTCTGGCAAGCTCCGTCTGGTGTTCGCGGCAGCGGTCATCGATCACGCATGGAAGCACCGATCACGTTCGCGGGGTGAATTTCCACGATTGCGCACGTAGGGTCCCGGCACAGGAGTCTGTGAACAAATCACAACGTTTTAGCAGAGCACGCAGAAATCGCAGAGGTTCCTTGGGTTCCTCTCCGCGGCCTCTGCGGTCTCCGCGTTGAACGTCTACTTTTTCACAGGGTATAGGCCGAACGCCGGACGCGGGAAGCAACGCCTTTGGCCACGAAGACGCGAAATCACGAACAGGACATGTCGGCCGCCGTTTCGCGGCCGTGCTGAGACAGATTCCAAAGCCGAGAACTTCCTAGAAGATCGTGCTGATCGAGGCGGCGGCCCAATCGAGGACGCGCGTCGGCAGGACTCCGAGATAGAACACAATCACGGCGGACGCGACGAGCGCGGCGCCGGCGATCCTCGGCACCGCCGGGAAGCGTGCGGGCGTGTCCGCCGCGGTCATATACATCATCACGACGAGCCGGAGATAGAAGAACACGGAGATCACGCTCGTCAGCACGCCAACGATCGCCAGCCAGTAGTAGCCGGCCTTGATCGCGGCGCTGAAGACGTACCACTTCGCGATGAAGCCGGCCATCGGCGGGAAGCCGCCAAGCGACAGCAGGAAGATCGTCATCAGCGCCGCGAGAGCTGGCTGCTCGTTCCAGAGGCCCGCGTAGTCGCGGACCTGGTCGTTCGGCCGATTCCCGGTGTCGAGCATGGCGATGACGCCGAATGCGCCGAGGTTCGTGACGGCGTAGGCCAGCAGATAGAAAAGGACCGCGCCTTTCCCGATGTCGTTGGCCGAGACCAACGCCACCAGTAGATACCCGCCGTGCGCGATGCTCGAATACGCCAGCATCCGCTTGACGTTCGACTGCGCGAGGCCGACCACCGTGCCGACAATCATGGTGGCAACGGCGAGGACCCACAGGACCACGCTCCAGTCGGCACGCAGCGGTTCGAACGCGGCGAGAAACACCCGGACGAAGGCGGCAAACGCCGCGGCCTTCACGCCGGTGGACATGAAACCGGTCACCGCCGGCGGCGCGCCTTCGTAGGCGTCGGGCGTCCACATATGGAACGGCACGGCCGACACCTTGAACGCGAATCCAACCAGCAGCAGCCCGGCCGCGAGTAGTTGCATCGGTGGAGGCGTCCCGCCCTGCGCTGCCAGAACCCGGCCGATGCGGTCGAGATGGGTGCTGCCCGTCACGCCGTAGGTGAACGCGATGCCATAGAGAAAGAACGCGCTCGAGAACGCGCCCAGCAGGAAATACTTGAACGCGGCCTCGATCGCCGTCGGGGAATCGCGCCGGATCCCGGTGAGCACGTAGACCGCCAGTGACAGCACCTCCAGCGCGAGGAAGATCACCAGCAGGTCGGTCGCCGTCGCCATCAACATCATGCCCGCGATGGCAAAGAGCATCAGCGCATAGTACTCACCCTGGGGCAGCTGCTCGCGCTCGACCCCGGGCGCCGAGAACGCCAGCGACAACAGGCCGACCACGATCAGAATCCACGTGACGAACAGACCGAAGTTATCGGCGGCGACAACACCGAAGCTCGTCGCATGGCCGTTCCACAGCGCGATCGATGCGACCCCCGCGCCGACGAGGCCGATCACGCCGAGCGGACCGATCGGCATTCGCTCGCCCGGCTCCCGGAACGATTCCGCGATCATCGCCGCGATGGCGGTCGCCGCCACGCAGCACATCGGCACGATGGCGATGAACGGCGCGAGGTTCATCGCAGGCCTCGCGGGAGGCTGGTGGCCTGTATCGGCTGATCAAGGAGCGCCTTCCGGGCGGGCCATCCCGGCTGGCGGCGTTGCTCCTCCCTCAAATACTCCCGGTATTCTCGGTCGTCGCGCCTTGCCATCCTGGCGCCGCGCTCCGGAATCCGCTCCTTGTTCAACCGATACGGGCCACTAGACACCGGAGACGAGGAAACGCTGTCGACGATCGGCGCGGGGACGCCAGGCGCCGGGAAGGGCACGGGCCCGCGGGCCTGGACCGGCGTCTGAGCGCCCTGACGAACCTGGTTCACCAGGCGTTCGACCGACGGCTCGATCGGTCTGAGGAAGAGATTCGGCAGCACCCCCATCAACACGGCCATCGCGACAATCGGCACCAGCACGACCCACTCGCGGGGCGACAAGTCGGTAAGCAACGCGTTCTTCTGGCCGACCGGTCCGTAGTTGACGCGCTGAAACATCCACAGCATGTAGGTCGCCGACAGGATCACGCCGGTCGCGGCGAACGCAGCCATTTGCGGGCTCCAGCGGAATGCGCCGAGCAGAATCAGAAACTCGCCGACGAAGCCGTTCAGACCCGGCAGACCGATCGACGACAGCGTGACGATGAGAAACACCGCGACCAGGTGCGGCATCACCTTCTTCAACCCGCCGAACTCAGAAATCAGCCGCGTGTGCCTCCGGTCCGACAACATCCCGACGATCAGGAAGAGCCCGCCCGTGCTGATGCCGTGATTGAGCATCTGGTAGACCGCGCCCTGGACGCCTTGCGTGTTCATCGCGGCGATGCCGAGGACGACGAAGCCGAGATGGCTGACGCTCGAGTAGGCGACCAGCTTCTTCATGTCGGGCTGCATCATCGCCACGAGCGCGCCGTAAATGATCCCGATCACGGCCAGGATGCCGAGGTATGGCGCAAACGCCACCGCCGCCGCCGGAAACAATGGAAACGCAAACCGTACCAGGCCGTAGGTCCCCATTTTCAACAGGACGCCCGCCAGGATGACCGACCCGGCCGTCGGCGCTTCAACGTGCGCGTCCGGCAACCAGGTATGGAACGGGAACAGCGGGACCTTGATTGCAAACGCGAGCGCGAAGGCAAGAAAGCCCCAGAACTGCAGCGGGCCAGGAATCTGCAGCGTGTAGAGCCGGAGCAGATCGAAGCTGTAGGCACCGGTCGCGACGTAATGCAGGTGCGCGAGGGTCAAGATCGCCAGCAGCATCAGGACGCTGCCCGACAGCGTGTAGAGCAGGAACTTCACCGCGGCGTAGACGCGGCGGTCGTAACCCCAGATCCCGATGAGAAAATACATCGGGATCAGCATCGCGTCCCAGAACACATAGAAGAGGAACAGATCGAGCGAGACGAACACGCCCATCATCGCGCTCTCGAGCAACAGCACGACGATGCAGAACGCTTTGGTCTTCTTGTGGACCGACTCCCACGACCCGAGCAGTGCGAGCGGCGTCAGGAAGCCGGTGAGCACCAGCAGCAGCAGGCTGATGCCGTCAACCCCGACGAAGTAACTGATCCCGAAGGCGGGAATCCACTCGTAACGCTCGATGAACTGAAAGTCTGGCGAGGCCGGGTTGAACCGGCTCCACAGCAGGAGCGTTTCGGCAAACACCAGGACGGACACCACCAGCGCAATGTTTCGGACGAGGGAGGTCTCGTGCTCGTCCTCTTTCATGAAGAGCAACACGGCCGCGCCGAGAATCGGCAGCAGGACGAGCGAGCTCAAGATGGGAAAGGTCATGGATGCCCAGCTGCGCCCGTCAACCGGGAAGACGCGAAGGCGGTTCGTGGTCGCATCGGATATTCCTCAGTGTGTCGCGCTACTTCCACAGGTAGTAGCCCAGGATGGTGACGACGCCCAGAAAGACTGAGACGGCGTAGCCGCGAACCGATCCGGTCTGAATCCGGCGCAGCAGTTGGCTGCCGCGGGCGACGACGGCGGCCACGCCATTCACCGATCCGTCGATGACGCGCACGTCAACACCTTTCCACAATCCCTCCTCGGCGACGATGCGGATCGGATTGATGATTGCGGCATCGTACAGCTCGTCGACGTAATACTTGTGGAGGAGCAGGCGATGCAGACCCTCGAACCGGGAGGCGATCGCGTCCGCCGCGCGACGGTTCTTGAGGAACAGGAACATCGCGATGCCGATGCCGCCAATCGCGACGACCGACGACACACCCATCAGCCCCAACTCGAGCGCCTCTCTCGCAGCGTCGTCCTCCTCTTGGAACGGTGGAACCGGGATGTTGCGTAGCTCCGCGATCTCTGTCGGGTACACCCTGAAGCTCGGTTCGAGAAACTGTTCGAGGCGGTTCGAACCGCCGAGCACGTGCGGCAAACCGAGGTAGCCGGCGAAGGCGGAGCCAATCGCCAGCACGATCAGCGCTACCGCCATTGCCGGAGGCGCGTCGTGCAGATGATGCCCGGCCGCGTGAGTCGGCGCCCCGTGTCCCGGCGCGACATCAACGGGCGCGGCGTGACCTGGCGCCGGATGCGCGGCGTCAGCATCGTGCGGCGCCGACTGGGCCCGCTCACCGTGAAACGCCAGAAACACGAGCCGGAACATGTAGACCGCGGTCAGCAGCGACGTCAGGAGCCCGACCACCCACAGCACCGTATGCCCGCCGGCGTAGGTGCGGAAGAGAATCTCGTCCTTGCTGAAGAAGCCGGCCAGACCCGGCACGCCGGTGATCGCCACCGCGCCGACGAGAAACGTCCAGTAGGTGATCGGCAGCTCCTTCTTGAGTCCGCCCATGTGCCGCAGGTCCTGCTCGCCGGACAGCGCGTGGATGACCGCCCCCGATCCGAGAAACAGCAGCGCCTTGAAAAATGCGTGCGTGAAGAGGTGGAAGATGCCGGCGGTATACGCTCCCACCCCCATGGCGAGAAACATATAGCCCAGCTGTGACACCGTCGAATACGCGAGGACGCGCTTGATGTCGTTCTGCACCAGGCCGATCGTGCCGGCCATCAGTGCGGTCGCCACGCCGATGATCGCGACAATGGTCAGCGTCTGCGGCGCATGACCGAACAACACGGCGTTGCGCCCGATCATGTAGACGCCCGCCGTCACCATCGTCGCTGCATGAATGAGCGCCGAGACCGGGGTGGGGCCCTCCATCGCGTCCGGCAGCCAGACAAACAGCGGAATCTGCGCCGATTTTCCGGTCGCGCCGACGAACAACAGCAAGGTGATCAGCGAGAGCGTCCCGAACCCCGCCGTCTCGGGACCGACGGTCGATACCGTGCGCGCGATCTCCTGAAAGTCGACGGACCCGAAGCGGACGATGATGAGCAGGACCCCGAGCACGAAGCCGAAATCGCCGATGCGGTTGACGATGAACGCCTTCTTGCCGGCGTCGGACGCCGCCTTCTTCACGTACCAGAAGCCGATCAGCAGATACGAGCACAAGCCGACGCCCTCCCAGCCGACGAACATCACCAGGAAGTTCGAGCCGAGGACGAGCACCAGCATGAACGCGGCGAACAGATTCAAGTAGGAGAAATAGCGCGCGTATTCGGCGTCGGTCTCCTCGTGCATGTAAGCCGTCGAGTAGATGTGGATCAGCGAGCCGATGCCGGTGACGACGAGAATCATCAGCGCGGACAGCGGATCGAGACGCAGCGTGAACGCGACGCTGAAATCACCCGACGTGAACCATTCGAACACCTTCTGCACGATCGCGCGCGACAACGGGGACAGCGCGATCAGCTGCCACACCGATGCGACCGATACCGCGAACGAGGCGATGATCGCGCCGCAGGCGACCGCCCCAGCGGCGCCCTTGCTGATGCGCCGGCCGAGGCCGGCATTCACCAGGAAGCCCACGAACGGGAGGAGGGGGATCAGCAGCAACATGAGTCGGCGGCCGTCAGCAGGCCGTGGTGAAAGTCTGGCGTTGCACCGAGACGGGCGAGGCGCCCCGCCGGCACGCCGCGACGACCGAGAATACCGGGAGTATGTGAGCGAGGAGCAACGCAGCCGGCGAGGATGCTTCGCCCGTCGAATGCCGCCAGACTTTTACCACGGTCTGCCAAATCCCTGAACCACAAAGGACACAAAATCCCATTGCTTCTGTGGCTCGCTCCAACTCTGTCGCGGCCTGTCCGGTTCGTCGTGAGCGCGTTTTCGCCGTCGTGGTTCACCATTTCAAGCTCGTGAACGAATCGGGGTTCAGCGATTCGCGGTGGCGGAACAGGGCGATCACGATCGCGAGTCCGACCGCAGCCTCGGCCGCGGCGACCGTCATCACGAAAAAGACGATGATCTGTCCGTCCGCCGTGCCGAAGGAGCGCCCAAAGGCGACAAACGTCAGGTTCACGGCATTCAGCATGATCTCGATCGACAGCAGAATCGTGATCAGGTTTCGGCGGACGAACACGCCAGCGGTGCCGATGGTGAACAGCACAGCGGACAGCAGCAGGTAGTCATTGAGCGTCGGCATCATGTCCCGTCGCTCCGTTTGCCTTCACGGCGAGCCAGCACGACCGCGCCGACCATCGCGACCAGAATCAGGATCGAGGTCACCTCGAAAGAAAACGCATAGTCGCCGAACAGCGAGCGACCAATCGCCGCCACGGAGGTGACCGCGCCGGCCGGGAACGCGCCCGACTGGCCGCCGGTTCTCGTCAGCGCCCACCACAGCTCGCCGATCAGCACGACGGCGAGAATCGCGCCCATCTGGGCGGCGCCGGGCGCGACCAGCCGCAGACGCGCTGCCTCGGTGTCTTCTTTCGGCGCGTTCAACAGCATCACCACGAACAGGAAGAGAACCATGATGGCGCCGGCGTAGACGATGATCTGGATGACGGCGACAAACGGTGCGTCGAGCAGCACGTACAGACCGGACAGCGCTCCGAAGGAGAGAATCAGCAGCAGCACGCTGTACATCGGGTTGTGCTGCGTAATCACGAGCAGCGACGCCACCACCGCGATCGCCCCAAACAGAAAGAACAGCGTCATCGCCAGCCACCGGCGGGGCGCGCGTCCGTCATCGAGAGGCGCTCGGCCTCCGCGCGGTGAACGGCTCCGGTGTCGAGTAGCGTTTCGCGCACCTCAGCCCCCGAAATAGAGCACGCCGGCGGCCGTCACCAGCAGGTTGACGACGGACAACGGCAGCAACACCTTCCAGCCGAAGCTCATGAGCTGGTCGTAGCGGTAGCGCGGCAGCGTCCAACGCATCCACACATAGAAGAACAGAATCGCGCCGACCTTGAGCAGAAACCAAATCCAGCCGAGCGAGAGCGGCAGAAACGGCCCGTGCCAGCCGCCGAGAAACAGATCGGTGGCGACCGCCGACACGGTGACCATGTTGATGTACTCCGCGAGAAAGAACATCGCGAAGCTCATGCTGCTGTACTCGGTGTGGTAGCCGGCGACGAGCT
>JBDTVS010000029.1:0-26240 GCA_040007095.1 Acidobacteriota bacterium | reverse complement strand
GGGCGCCGCGCGCCGGAAGCCGTGTACTAAATCGTCGAACGCAGGACACTAGTCAATTCGATACTTGGCTAGATAGTAGGAAAGCGCGCGCTGGCTGATGCCCATCGCCTCTGCCGCGTCCTTCTTCACGCCGCCGGCGCCGTCGAGGGCCCGGCGAATGGTTTCCCGTTCCACCCATTCGATGTTCTGCCGCAGCTTCAAAGAGGGCAATCCGGACGCCTGCGGTGTCGCGACCCCGAACACCGAGACGGCCTGGCTGGTGATGACCGGGCCCTGAGACAGGACGACGGCCCGCTCGATCGTGTTTTCGAGTTCCCTGACGTTGCCCGGCCAGTCGTACCGCTGCAGCCCCGCCAGCACCCCCTCGTCGAACCGCTCGATCCGCCGCCCGGTGCGCTGCGCGTGCTTTTTCACGAAGTGCTCGGCGAGCCCGGGAATGTCGTCTCGCCGCTCGCGCAGCGGGGGGATTTCGATCGGGATGACGTTCAGCCGATAGAACAGGTCGTCCTGGAATCTGCCGTCGGCGACCATCTGCCGAAGGTCACGGTTCGTCGCCGCGATCACCCGCAGATCGACGCGCTGGGTCCGCTCGGCGCCGAGCGGCTCGAACTCGCGTTCCTGCAGGACCCGCAGCAGCTTCGACTGGAGCGCCGGGCTCATCGTCCCGATCTCGTCGAGGAAGATGGTGCCGCCGTCGGCGAGCGCGAATTTGCCCTTTTTGGTCGTCGTGGCGCCGGTGAATGCGCCGCGCACGTGGCCGAACAGCTCCGATTCGAGCAGCGTCTCGGGGATCGCCGCGCAGTTGACCTTGATGAGCGGCATGGCGCGCTGCGCGCTGCGGTCGTGAATCGCGCGGGCGACGAGTTCCTTGCCGGTGCCGGTTTCGCCGAGGATCAGGACGGTGCTCTTGGTCTCGGCGACCAGCTCCGCGCGGCGGATCACTTCTTCCATCGCGCGGCTGCGTCCGATGATGCCGTAGTGGTCGAATTGCTCGTCGCGCTCCGAGATCAGGTACCGGTACTCGGTGCGCAGCCGCTGGTGTTCGATTGCGCGCCGGGCCACGACCAGCAGTTCGTCCACCTCGAAGGGTTTCTGCAGGTAGTCGAGCGCCCCGAGCTTCATCGCCTCGATCGCGCTCTCGACGGTCGCGTGGGCCGTCATCATCAGAATCTGCGACCGCTCGCCTTCAGGTGTGGAGGCGACGTACTCGCGAATCAGATCGAGTCCACTCTTCTCCGGCATCACGTTGTCGACCACGAAGACGTCGAAGCTGCGCTCCGAAAGCAGCCGCTGCGCCTGCCGTGCGCTCGTGGTTTCGACGACGTCGTGACCGTCCTCGCGTAACGCACGGCCGAGCGCCTTGAGAATCTTTTCCTCGTCGTCGACGAGAAGAATGGAACCGGCGACGTTGGTCATGTGGAGTTGGCAGAATCCGATGGCTGATCGTCAATGGCTGATGGCCAGCGGGTGGGTGACTGACGGGCCCCTGACAGCCCGTGGTGAAAGTCTGACTGCATTCGACGGGCGATGCATCCCCGGGGGCTGCGTGGCTCCTCGCTCAAATACTCCCGGTATTCTCGGTCGTCGCGCCTTGCCTGCGGGGCGCCTCGTTCGTCTCGGTGCAACGCCAGACTTTCACCTGCTGAGCCACCAGCCATTATCCCGCACGCTGCTTCTGTTGACCGAACGCGCTCTCGTCCGCCGGCAAATCGATGGCGATGGTCGTGCCGACGCCCGGGACGCTCGTGACGGCAATCGTACCGCGAAGTCCCTCGATGATGTTCTTCGCGATGGCGAGGCCGAGGCCCGTGCCGCCGCGCTTGGTGGTGAAATAGGGGTCGAACATACGCGACAGGTCGTCGGGGCCGATCCCGATCCCACGATCTTCGATGACGATCGCCACCCGTCCCTCGCGCCACGCCGTGCGCAGCGTGATGGCCGGGGCCGCCGCAGCCGGAGGACTCGATCCGGAGCGCCTGGCGCCAGACGGCGGGCCGGACTGCTCCTGTGGGTGTACACCGGCCTCGTTGGCGGTTGCGGCGGACTCTTCGCGCGCGAGCACGGCGTGCCTGGCGTTGACCAGCATGTTGACGAGCGCGATGCGCAGCCGTTCGGCGTCGGTCATCACCCGCGGCAGGACCGGCGCCAGGTCGAGGTGGATGGCTGCGCCCGCTCGGGACGCTTGCGCGGCGGCGGTCGACTGCGCGCAGACGGCGTTGACGTCCGTGGAGGCGAGCTCGAATCGGATCGGCCGCGAAAAATCGAGCACCTCGTTCACAATCCGATTCAGCCGGCCGACTTCGTCGTCGATGTCGGTGACCGCCTCGCGCACCGAGGCCGTGTCGGCGTCGGGCCGACGGAGCGTGCGCACCGACGCCTTGATGATCATCAGGGGATTTCGGATCTCGTGCGCGATCACAGTGGACAGCCGGCCGAGCGAAGAGAGCCGCTCCTTTTGCGAGATCTCATGCTGGAACCGGGCGACCGACTCGGTCAGCGTATTGAACGTGGCCGCGAGCAGCCGCGCATCCTCGTCGTCCCATGGGCGGGGCTGGAGGGAGATTCTGCGCGTCAGGTCGCCGGTGCTGGCCACGTCGCGCATCGCGTCCGTGATCGCCGCCAGGGGACGCGTGATGGTGCGAGCGACCCCGAAGCTGAGCAGCGTGGCGAGAATCACGGCCACCACCGCGGTCACGCCGAGCGCGGTTTGAATCGCCTTGAGTCCCGCGAGCTCCTCCGTCCGCGACCGAAGGATGAGCGCGACCGGGCCGGCCTGCGACTCACCCTCGGTCGGTTCGCTCAGACGCTGTTGCAGGACGACGTAGTCCGCGTGGCCGATCCGGGCCTGGTGGAGACTGCCCGGCCGGAGCAGGGCCGCCAGCTCCGGGCGATTCTCCGGCGGCAGCGTGGCGGCCAGGACCTGCCCGTTCATCCCGAAGGCGACGTCGCTGCCGGTCATCGCTTTCAGCTGCGCGGCGACCGCGTCATCGATCAGGAAGCCGATGCTCAGGGTGCCGAGTATCTCGGGGCGCGTCAGGCCGATGGCGATCGGCACGGTCACGAGCTGCAGGACGCCGTTGGCTTGCGACAGCAGGCTGACGCTCTCCCGGCCGGTCAGCGCGCCGCGCACCTCGGGCTGGCTCGCAACCATCATGGCCGTCTGAACCGAGGCGCCGACGATGGCCAGGACGCGGCCGGATTTGTGCGTCACCAGCAGCAGGTTCGAGTTGAGCTGACGTTGATATCCGTCGGCGACGTTCTGTACGGTCGGCGGGTCGTTGGTGTCGACCGACGACTTGATCGTCGGGCTGTCCGCCACCAGCTGCGCCATCGCGGTGAACAGATGCGTCCGCGCCGTGCTCAACTGATCGACGAGGGTGCCCGTCGCTTCGACCTGGCGTTGCAGCGTGCGCTCCGCCTCCCGCGTCACCCGTCCGTTGACGACGAAGAGGGCCACGCCGATCGACAGGACGGCGAGAACGGCGCTCGCGAGAAAGATGCGGCTGCGCAGCGAGGAAAAGCGTCTCATCGAATCGGGAGGTCGAGCTCCGCCGTCGCACCGCCCGGCACGGTCACGGAGGTCGGATCGGAGAAATCGCCTTCGTGCCACGCCACGACGGTGTAGGTGCCAGGGGGGACGTTGTCGAGGCGATAGCGGCCCTCGGTATCCGTCATCACGAAGAAAGGATGGCTGAATACCAGGATGAACGCGCTCATGTGCGAATGGATCTCGCAGAAGACGCGGACGATTCCCGGTCGATCGAACCGGATCGACTTGGATCGGCCGACGGCGTAGCGGCCAAGATCGAACGATCTCGTCTTCGACAGTGAGAACACGTTGTGGTAGATGCGATCGCTGTTCGGAAAATCGACAATCGTGCCGGTGGTGATCGCCAGCACGTGCGGCGCAAACGTCTCGTTGCGCTGATCCATGATGGCGTGAGCCGGTTCATACTGCTCGAACGCACCGCGTGGCGCCGTCTCCAGATAGACGACCGACCGCATCGAATCGGTGGACATCGGCCGGGCCGCCGCCCCGAGGCCAGACACGGTGGGACGCCGCTCCATGAGCGGTGCTGGCCGGCGCACGTCGACGCGTCCCCGGATGGTGCCGGTGACCGCGGCGCCCCGGATCTCGACCGGCGCAACCGCCAGGCACAGGATCGCCAGAAGCGATGGGACCAGCAGCGCGAGCGGAGCCACAGCAGACACAACAGAGCGACTTGCTTGTGAACGGTGCGATCGTGGTGGTTCCAAGAGACCCTCTCTGTTCCCGCTTCGCGCTGTCTGCGTCATCAAAACCAGAACACCACCTGGGCGGTAGCGAGATTGAGTGTCGGGACTCTGCCGCCGTCGCGGACATTGCGTTGATAGGCGAGCTTCAGCACGAGATTGCGCCGGACGGAGTAACCGCCGCCGATTTCCCAACGGCTGACGGGCGCGTCCCAGCTTTGCCGCCCGCCGGTGCCTTCGACGTCGCTGAATCCCAGATGATCGAATCGCGCGGCCAGATAGAGGCCCGGGTGAATCTTGTATCGTCCTTCCACAGAGGCGGCGACGGCGGACAGCGGCAGCTCGCTGAGCGGCGCCTGCACCACCGGCAAGGTCCAGCGGCTGACGACAGTCTCGAGGCGGACCAGATAGTAGCCGGCGGAATACTCGACGTCGGCACCCCAGGCCGTCTGCGTGAAGTCGCCGGCCCGGGCATCGGAGAGCGCGGCAGGCACGGCGCTCTGACTGACGAATGCGCCGCGAGATGCCGATCCGCCGACGGCCAGGCCGACGACCGGATGGAGCACGACGCGCCCGGCAAGCTGCCGGCCGCCATTGTCGTCGGTCACCTCCGGATTGGACAGGGTCCCGGTCGTCACCGATGCCGCGGCATCGACGAGATCGTTGCCAGTGTGGATCTGGACCCCGGTGTCCCAGCGGAACGCGCTCACCAGCGGCACGCCGGGGCCGGGCGCCAGGTCGCCCACGGAGTAGTTCGCCAGCCAGCCCCTCCCACGCATCCGAAGAAGCTCGTCGACATTCGCGGGAAGCGCGTCGGCACGAAGCGAGGTGAGATATTGATACGCGAGCGGATAACCGATGAGCGGATTGTCCGCCGCGTAGGTGCGTCGCGCAAAGGCGCCGAAGGTCGGAGGGATGCGGCCCACCTGTATGTCCAGGTTGCGCTCGCTCCATGGCCGAATGCGGAGATACAACGCGTACGGCTCGGGGAGTTCGCCGTTCTCGCTGCGAATCTCGCCCAGCACCTCGATATGATTGCCGGCCTTCACAGTCGCCAGCAGCGCCAGGCGAAGCATTCGCAGCGTCGAGCGCTCGTAGTCGGTGTAGTTGAAGAACCCGGTGTCTTCCCGCGCGATTGACCAGGAGACGTCGCCGCCAAGGGTCACGTGGCCGTCGCCAAACACGAGCGGGCGGTCGGGCAGTCCCTGGGCGTGCACCGACAGGGAGGCGAATAGCATCAACGCCCAGCCGCCAATCGTGCGCGCGAGGTGTGTGCCCATCCTCGTTACAAATTCTAGCGGACCTCCGGCCCCGACAGGGCCTCGGTTCGCCATAGGTCACCTGCGAGCCCGGAAACTTGACCCGTGGCGTCAAGTTTCGGGTTCACAAAGGGTTCTCGTCCTTTGGCAGCGGGCGCGAGATCCGGCTCATCGTCCGGCATTGAGCATCTTGCACTCGGACCCGCCGTGGTCGCAGATCCAGCGGATGATGAGCGTGCCCGGTTCGAGCGTCGTGACGGTGACGTTCGGATACGGCGAGATGAGCGTGACGGCTTCGAAGCGATCCGCGTCTTCCGTCCAGCCGCGCGCTACCCGGGGCCGGCGACCGCCGTACAGTCGGGCGAGGGCCGCGTGGTCGTACGCGCCGGCCCCGCCGAAGGCATCGGCCGCCTCGAGCGCCTCGACGGTCCAGTCCGATGGGGCGATGTCGGCAAGCGGGCGGGCGTCGGTGCACACCTCGTAGCGCCCAAGTACGGGGCGGGACGGCGTGAACAACCGGGCAAACGCGGGATCGCAGGCTGCGGCGTCGACCACTTGGGATGGCGCCGCCGACCCGATGGTCCAACCAAGCAGCGCGGCCGCAACGAGCCCGGCCAGTGCCGCACACACGCGAGGCCTCTTTTTCAGTATCATGGGGGGGCGTCAGTATTTCCAGGTCCATGGCTTACATCATTTGCGAACCGTGCATCGGCACGAAGGATACGGCGTGCGTCGATGTCTGTCCGGTCGATTGTATTCATCCCCGGAAGGACGAACCAGAGTACGCCGCCGCCGAGATGCTCTATATTCATCCCGACGAGTGCATTGACTGCGGGGCCTGTGTGCCGGCATGTCCGGTCGAGGCCATCTTTGCCCTGGACGAAACGCCGGCCAAATGGGCGGCTTTCATCCGGACGAATGCGAACTACTTCAGGAGCGAGGGAGTAGCGACTCGAGCGTAGGGAGTCGCCGAGAAACCATGGGACTGATCGATCATCGCTTCGAAGACAACTTCATTACCACCAGCATCGATCGCGTCTTGAACTGGGCGCGCGAGTCCTCCATCTGGCCGATGGGGTTCGGGTTGGCCTGCTGCGCGATCGAAATGATGGCCGCGTCCGCGTCGCGCTTCGACATTGCGAGATTTGGCGCCGAGGTGTTCCGCGCCTCGCCCCGACAGTCCGACCTGATGATTGTCGCCGGGACCGTGACCAAGAAGATGGCGCCGGTGCTGCGCCGCCTCTACGACCAGATGCCGGAGCCAAAGTGGGTCATCTCGATGGGGAGCTGCTCGAACGCAGGTGGACCTTTCCCGACCTACAGCGTGCTTCAGGGAGTCGACAAGGTCGTGCCGGTCGACGTGTACGTGTCGGGGTGCCCTCCGCGTCCCGAGGCCCTGCTCTACGGCTTGATGCGGCTGCAGGACAAGATTCGCAAGGAGGGGACGGTTCTTCGCAAAGAACGGGTCATCTGGCAAGGCGACACTGAACCGACCGTGATCGGAGAACGGACATAAATGCAGACTATCGTCACCTTCCTGAAGACCATCTTCCTCGTCGACCTGCTGAAAGGCCTCTGGCTCACGCTGAAGTACACGCCTCAGCCGGCATTCACGTTCCAATATCCGGCGGAACGTCGCCCGACGGCGCCCCGATTCCGAGGCGTGTTGCGGCTGCAGACCGAGCCCGGCACCGGCGCCCAAACCTGCATCGTGTGCGACCAGTGCGCCAAGGCCTGTCCGGACGACCTGATTGCGCTCGGCGGACACCGCGAGCCCGGCCAGAAGATCAAGATTCTCGACTACTTCGATTTCAATCTGTCCCGGTGCAGCTTCTGCGGCCTCTGTTCCGAGGTCTGTCCAACCAAGCCGATCAAAGCGCTCATCATGAGCGAGGACTACGAGCTCGGCAGCTACAACCGCGACACGCAGATTCTACGGGTCGACGAAATGTACGACGGCGTGACCATCGAGCAGTACACCCGCTAGTGGAGTGTGACTGAATCTTCGCCGTCCGCCACGCTCTGACGTTGAGTACGCAGCTGTCCGGGCTGCGGTTTTTCAGCCGCCTGGGCCGCGTTCCCGCTCGACGCGGTCTCGTCCGTCCCCTACCTGATTTACCGCCTGCGTCCGGGCTTACGAAAATTTGTTCCCACCAGACCTCGAATTCTGTATTCTGCTGAACGCCGCTGTGGTCCGCTTTTTGTATAGCCGGGCCGGCGTCACGGTCTGAGGTTCCTGGAGGATTCATGAGTAGCGGCGTTCGCTTCGTCGCGTTGTCTGTTTTCGTGTCGGCTGCGGCTCTGGTGATTCACGCCGACGGTCAGTTGCTCTCGCAGGCTGCGGACATCGAGCTTCGGCTCGGCCGCATGCTGTTCGAGCAAGGTCAGTATCCCGAGGCGCTCGAGGCGTACCGCAACGCGGTGAAGACCGACGACTCTCTGACGATGCGACAGGCGCGCGCCGGCGTCGTCTCGTCGGCGTTGCGCGTCGCCGATTTCGACCTCGCGCGCCGCGAGGCCGATACGCTCGTCAAGGCCGCGCCGCGCGATCCCGACGCCGTGTCGCTGTACGGTGATTCGCTGTGGGCCAGCGGTCTCTTCGACAGCGCCGAGGAGAACTATCGCGGGGCGCTGGCGATGTCGCCGGAGCTGGCGCGCGGGCGCCACGGTCTGGCCAAATCGCTGCTCGCCCGCACGAAGCTCGACGAAGCGATGAACGAAGCACAGGCGGCACTGCGTCTCGCGCCTCGCGATCTCGAGATTCACCATACGGTCGGCACGATCTACGAGCGGATGCACAAGTACGAGGAAGCCGCTGCGGCCTACGCCAATTACGTCAATCTGCTGCCCAACAAGGACAAGAGCGACAAGGCCGAGTGGGCGCGCGCCGAGATTCGATTCTTGCGCTCGTTCGGTCAGCGTTTGCCGTTCGACATGGATCCGGGCGCCGAGGACCAGACCTACACCGTTGATTTCCGTTTGGAAAAGGAAAAGATCATCGTACGGGCGAAGGTCAACGGCTCGTCCGCGCAGGATTTCGTGGTCGATACAGGCGCCGAAAGCACGGTGATCACTCGACCGACCCTGCAGCGGTTGGGGATCACGCCGGTAACCTACACGCTCAGCGCCGGCGTCGGCGACATCGGCTTGCGCGGCCTGCAGCTGGCCCGGATCGACTCGCTGGAGCTCGGCACGCTCAAGCTGCGCAACATCCCCTGTCTCGTCAAGAGCCCGCCGCTTCGGGACGTGCCCACACGGGAAACCGAGAGCCTGTCGCCGCTGGCGCTCGGCTTCTCGATGACCATCGACTACAAAACCCACAAGCTGACATTCGGTAAGCATTTGGCCCCGGAAACCTCAGACCTCGAGCTACCGCTTCGGCTGTATCGGCTGGCCACGGTTCGCGGGGTCGTCAGCGGCGGTCATTCCGTGAGCTTCGTGGTGGACACCGGCGGCGAGGTGATCTCCATCAGCCATTCGACGGCCAATGCCATCGGCAAGACCGACGTGCGTCGGATTCCGCTCAAGGTGTGGGGCACATCCGGATGGGAGAAGGACGCATTCCTGCTGCCGGGCGTCGACCTCGCGTTCAACACCATTCAGTACAAGAATTTCCCCGTTGTGGTCTTGAATCTCGATGCGCCCAGCGTGCTCCTCGGCTTCCAGCTCGGCGGCATTGTCGGTGCCCAGTTCCTCAAGAATTATCGCGTCGGCATCGACCTCGAACACAGCGTGCTTCGACTCAAGCGCCTGACGTAAGAACCTAGAACTTAGAACTTAAAACTAAGAAAGGACTGAGAACTGGCTCGCAGATCTCGGTCCTTTTTTGTTGTCTCCAGCGTCAATGGCTTGGAGAAAGAAGACGCTCGATCTTCTCCCCCTAGAAGTCGTACCCGATCCAGACCGAGAAGCGCGGCTTGCGGAACGTGTTGCTGCCGCCATCCGCCGCGAACACGACGTCTTCCCACGCCGTGTTGAACAACGTGCGCCATGACCAGTCGAAGTGGATCGGAAAGCCAAGCGCGAATGTCTCGAGGCCGATCCCGTAGGAGGCTCGCGCGTCCTGCAAGCGGAACCCCGTCACCGCCGTGGGACTGCCGTACTTGATCAGCGGCACGCTTGGGTCCAGCGGATTGGCGACGACGTTGCCCGCTGCGTCGGTGACGTTGCCGATGACGGGTGTGCACACCATGCGGTCGCTGTTGAAGAACTTGAAGGTGGCCTTGGGATCGCCGCAGCCGTTGCCGGCCGCGCCCGACAACTGGTCGTTGAACCAACCGCCGCCGATGTTGGCAAAAAATACGCCGCGAATGCCCCCGATGACGCCGACGGGCGTCAACGCGGCTTCGATGAGCGGGAAGCGCAGTTCCGCGTTCGCGAACACGACGTTCTGTCCAGAAAACTGCAGGTAGTCGTAGCCGCGCATTTCGGAGTTGCCGCCGAAGTAGGTGAAATCGGGGAAGTCTCCGATGCTCTTGAATGCCCTGATGCGCGTCGCCAGCAGACCGGTGGTGCCGATTCGCAGGTAGTGCCGGGCGTCGGCATCGAAGGTCTGTCGGGAGAGGATGCTGCCAATCTTCGGCGACACGTCGTAGGCGAGCCGCATCGTGTTGCCGGCGAGCGGTCCGAACTCGCGGAAGATCGTGGTCTCCTGGACGAAGGCGGCCCCGAGCGGCACCAGCACACCGTTGCGAAACACCTGCTGACCGAAATTCTGCTGCTGATAGTTTTCCGAGTAGGACTGGAGGCTCGGGTCGTTGTACTCCTCGTCGATTTGCACCAGCCCGCCCGTCAGCTCGACCCGGCGATACCGGCTGAACGGGTAGATGCCGAACGCCGTCCCGCCGCGCACCGTGCGGGTCGCGACCGCGTCGCTGCGGCTGATGAGCGGGGCCAGCGCCGGATCGTAGAGCAAGCCGCCCAGCTGCCCGTAGAAGAATTGCGTCTGCGAAAAGCCCTGCAACGCGAACTGGAACCGGCGCGCGAGGTTGACGTATGAGAGGGAGATCGTGCGGTATTGCGCGATCGAGGCGGCGGCGAACGTGAACTGCTGATCGCCGAGCACATCACCGAACGTGATCTGGGATCCGCCGAAAATGTCGCCGTTGTTCGTCACGCCGACGTTCACCGGCGGCCGGCCCTCCAGGAACATCTTCTCGAACTTCCCCTTCTTCTTGATCTTCGACGTCACCAGCGTGTGCTGGAGCGGCGCCTGGAAGTCGATGATCGGTCCCGGGCCGCCGAAGTCCGACGTGGACGCGGTGTGCAGCGGCTCGGTGCGCTCGAGCGTGTGAATCTGGTATTCCCCTTTGTAATAGGTGACAAACGCGATCCGGTTCATCTTGCCGTCGTTGAGCACGACCGCGGACCAGTTGCCGCCCAGCGCATCGGTGTACTGGCGCAGCTCGCCGTTCCTCACGTCGAGCGTCCAGATGTTGAAGACGTTGCCGTTCTTGGCGACTTCCGGATCGAGCGGCAGGTTCGGGTCGGTCGCCGTCGACGAGAAGACGACCGTATGGTCGTCGACGAACTGCGCCGCGGTCTCGTCCACCGTGCCGAAAGTCAGCTGCGTCTTCTTCTTGGTGTCCACATCCAGGCGGAACAGTTTCTGATTGCCGCTGACCCGCGCGTTGTAGATGATGAACTTTCCATCCGGAGAGTAGGTCGGCGCGTAGTCGCCGAATTCGTCGGCGGTGAGATTCGTGATCTGCTTGGTTGCCAAGTCGACCAGATAGATGTCGCCGACGCCGTCCCGGAGCGCCGCGAATACAATCGAGCGGCCATCCGGCGAGAAGTTTGGCGACTCGGGCTCGTCCACCGTCTTCATCGGGATCCGCTCTTCGATGTTCCGGCTGAGGACGTTCTGGATAATCAGATCCCGTTCTTTTTCGGTCCGCACGAAGTACGCGAGCCGATCGCCTTTCGGCGACCACGCCATCCACGGCATCTGGAACTGTTCACCGTACTGGACGATGTGGTCGAATCCCATGTCCTTGTCGAACCCGTTGGTCAGATTGCGGACGATGGACCCATCCTTCGCAGAGATCAGGACGATGTCGATTTCGCGGTCCTTCTGATTGATGGTCATCGCGGCGACCAGATCGCCGGACGGGGAGGGCGCGATCGAAAACGCTTCGGCGAAGTGGGTCTTTTCCTTGTTCGGCGACAGGTCGCGCCCATAGTCGGCCGGCCGCTCCTTGTCTCGGAACGGCTTGAAGCGCTCCTTCAAGTACTTCTCGAAGGCCTGGTCGAACTCGTCCTTTTTCATCCGCAGACCTTCTTCGTACGCATCTTCGCCGCCGCCGATGGCGCTTTTGCGCAGGGCGAACAGGAACTGCCGGATGCCCTCCTTGCCGAACTTCGCTTCGATGAACTCGAAGACCGCGTGCCCGAGGTTATAGATCAGGCGGGGGTTGCTGGTGTTGCCGTAGCCTTCGAGCTCGCTCATCTTCGGCACGATGTCGGCAACCGCCGCGTCGCGGACGGTCATCAGGTCCATCGGCGTCCACTGGCCGCGCTCGTAGTCCGCGTGGCCTTCGTTCACCCACAGCGGCACGTTCCGCCGAATCAATCCCTGCGGGATGATGTCGAACTGGAACTGGTGGGTCAGCTCGTGCACAATCAGGCCGTAGAGCCGATCCGGCGGGTCGTCGATCGGCATCAGCATGCGCAGCCGAACCGGCTCGGCAAATGCGCCGACGCCCTCCTGCGCAGCGCCCGGGGCGACGTTCTGCTGCTCGAATTCGCTGTGCGTCTTGAACAGCACCAGCTGCACCTTGCCCGTTGCCGTTGGCAGGTCGTGCTTCAGATCCGCGCTGATCTGCTGGTACGCGCTCTCGGCGTAGCCCGCGATCCGTTCCAGATGTTTCTCGATTTCCGGATAGAACCAGATCGTGAAGTGCTCGGTTTCGTAGCTCTTCCAGTCGAACCGATCGTAGTGGATGTTGTTCTTGCCGAAATACGGGACGAACTGGGTCTGGGCGGAGGCCACGCCGACGTGCCCGGCCACGAGTGAGGCGACGAAGAGCCCGAGAGCAAACATCGACACGTGCACGCGGCGCATAGGCGGTACCTCGGGATTGAAGCGAGCTGGCGGAACGGTTGCGATCTTACCGTGACGCGGAGGCCCCTGCAAACGCTGATCCGTTCGCGGTCGCTCGTGGTGCGATGATCCCCATGTTTGACCGGATGAGGACCCCCGCGCGAGCGCGTCGCCCGCCGAGTGAATTAGTGCGGGCATTCTCCCTCGTCGCGACGGCCCGTTGCGCCCCATTCGCGGCCTGGACGCGATCGCAGGTTGGCACGGCGATCGGCCCGGGCCCAGAGAGCGAGTCACGATGTCCTCTCTCTGCGCCGTCCCGACCCTTTTGGGCGACATCCCCCCGATTCGACGTCGCGCCATCAGCCTTGGGAATAAAGCAGGCGCCTCAGGGTTTACACTGGCTAGCATCTGCGATGCGAATGGGTCGAGGCCGCCACCCGGCGGATCGTGAGGAGACCGCCACATTCCAGGCCGAGGCCTTGGCGTATCTCGACAGCTTGTACAGGACTGCCCTGCGACTGACCCGTGTCCCGGCCGACGCTGAAGATCTGGTGCAGGACACGTATCTGAAGGCGTTTCGCGCCGCCAATCGATTCGAACCGGGGACCAATCTCAAAGCCTGGCTGTTTACGATCCTGCACAACACCGCGCTGAACCGCTTCCGCGATCGATCGAGACAGCCCCTGATCTACGACAGCGATACCGTGGACCGTGCCGCCGACGCCTCATCCAATTTGCGGGACGCGCGATTTGCCGAAACGCCCGAGACCCTGCTGCTGGCGGAGACGCTCGATCCGGATTTGAAGGCGGCCGTCGACGCGTTGCCCGACGCGTTTCGTCAGGCCGTGTGGTTACGAGACGTGGAAGAGTTTTCGTATTCGGAGATCGCACGGATGCTGACGATTCCCGTCGGGACCGTAATGTCGCGTATCTCACGCGGGCGTCGCCTGTTGTTCGACCGCTTGACGGCCGCGCGGGCCGTGGCCGTGAGCGATCGTCCCCGCGCCGCCTCGGGCGGAATACCCTGAAGTGCAGAGCTGCCATGACTGACTGTGATCAGATCGACTTGCTCATCACGCCGTATGTCGACGGCGACATCAGCTCGGCGAACGCCGTCGTCGTCAATCGTCACATCCAGCGCTGCCGCGTGTGCTGCGGTCGCGTCCAGGCCGAGCAGGCGGTCCAGGCGTTGATGCGGGAACGCCGGGCAACGCTCGGCAGTCCTCTTCCGCCTTCGGCGCTGCGCGTCCGCTGCGCCGCCCTCGCCTCAACGCACCCGCCGCTCTTGGTCCCGCCGTGGCGCGCCCGCCTGAAATTGCTGGCAATCGCGGCCAGCCTTGCGCTGATCGTCGGCGGAGCGGGATTGTATGGACTGACGGTGTACTCGACGCGGGTGATGGCTGCCGAGCTCACCGCCGATCACGTGAAGTGCTTCCGGGTCATCAACAGCGTGCTCGGGACCCACCACGACCCCTCGACGGTGGAAGGCTCTATGGCTTCGTATTTCGACTGGCAGATGCGCCTGCCCGATCATCCGGAGCGTGCCGAGCTCGAGCTGGTCGGGGCGCGTCCCTGCATCTATCCGGAAGGGCTGGCCGCCCACATCATGTACCGTCATCGCGGGCATCCGGTGTCCGTGTTCATGCTGCCGCAGGGGGCGCGCGGCGACGCGCTGATCGAGGTCATGGGCCACCGGGCCGCGATCTGGTCGGCGGGTACTCGCACGTTCGTGCTGATAGCCGACGAACCACGTGCCGAGGTCGAGCGCATCACGGCGTTCCTGCACGCCGGCCTGCGCTAGACATGGTTCCACAGCTTGAATGCTGATGATTGAAGCACGTGCTCGTCGAACCGCATTGACGACGTTCAAGGCGGCGACTGGCGCAGGGTGAGCGGACAATTGGCGGCGCTCGGCGCGAGGTCGGTCGAAGACATCGTCATCGTCCGGGCGCTCTGAGGACAAGGGCCGGAAGGTGAACAAGGGATACAGTGTGGCCGCCGATGCATCCCGCCGGGTTGCGTTGCTCGGCGCTTGCAAACGCCCGGTGTGTGCGCTTCTCGCGCCTTGCCGGGTGGGCGCCTCGCCACCCACACTGCACACGGTGTTCATTTCCAGGCCCTAATTGCGAAGGAGGAGCGGGATGCGGGTTCGATGGATCATCGCGGCGATTGGCGCGCTTGGGCTCGCGCTGGTCACTGTCTACATTCCGAAGCCGTGGACCCCACGTCCGCGAACTGCGTTGGGCGCTGCATGCCCCGCGAATGCGAAGGACGCGAACCTCAATTTCACGATGAAGGACATGAATGGCAGAGATTTCAAGCTTGCCGACTACAAGGGCAAGGTGATCCTGCTCGACTTCTGGGCGACGTGGTGCGGTCCGTGTAAGTACGAGATTCCGGGATTTGTGGAATTGCAGGAGCAATACGGTCCGCAGGGATTGCAGGTCGTCGGCGTGTCCGTCGACGACACGGCGGACAAGCTGCCGCCCTACGTCAAGGAGTTCAAAATCAACTACCCGGTGCTCGTGGGCCTTGGACGCGACGACGTGCAGGAGGCGTATGGGCCGATCTGGGGCATTCCCGTCAACGTGCTCATTTCGCGCGACGGCAAGATCTGCGCACGGCACACCGGACTGCCGCCGGCGGAGTCAGGGGGCGTGTCGCTCCAACAGGCTGTCAAGGACGCCTTCGAAGCCGAGATTCGGGCGCTCCTGGCGGTCCCGTCCGGGAGCCCCGCAGCGTAGTTCCCACTCTGTGGCTCGATCGTTTGCATGTAAGCCAGCGAGTTGGGCGAACCAGCAAACGCGCGCTTCTTGGCCATCTTGGTGGTTGTCGTCACGCTGTCGAGGTCCAACCGCCCCGCGCATTTCGTTGTTCGCGTTGCGGCGCGGGCGGATGATATGATTGCAGGCGAATGTTGAAGGGATTCACGCACGCGCGTCTCGCCTGTGGCTGCCGCGTTACGTTCCGCGTCGGCGTCGAAGGCAGTCCCGTCACCGTCGTTGTCGACCAGAAGTCGCCGGCCTGCTCGCTTGCGCTGCACGTGCGCGATCTGCCGTTGTACGACCACCGCGAAGCGCTGCGTCCGTCCACACGTCTCGGCCCGCCGGAAGAAGAAGAATACGAAGAAGAGGGCTGACCCGTTCGGGTCGGCTTCCTTCGCGAGACACCTTTCTTGCTGCCCAACATCGTTCAGATCTCCGTGTTCTGGCTCGTCCAGGCGAGCGCGTTGCTCGCTTTCGTCGTGCCGTTCAAGTGGTCGTATGTCGGCGTCTGGGCGATCTCGCATTTCCTTCGCGCGATCGGGCTGACGTTGGCCTTCCACCGCTACCTGGCCCACCGCTCGTTTCAAATGAACCGCGTGGCGCGATTTGTCTGGACGCTGATCGGGACCGCGGCGATGCAGAAGGGCCCGCTCTGGTGGGCTGGGCATCACGTCAACCATCACCGCTACGCCGACCGCGAGGGCGACCCCCACAGCCCGCGCGTCAGCGGCTTCTACTACGCGCATATCGGATGGTTCCTGAACGACGCCAGGCACGACCGGTTGGAGCCCACCAATCCGGTCGTCAGAGATTTCTCCAAGGCGCCGGAAATCGCGCTGCTCGAACGCTTCTTCTTTGTACCGCCGTTTCTGCTGGCGTTGGGGCTGTTTCTGGTCGGAGGTTTGCCGCTGCTCGTGTGGGGCTTCTGCCTGCCGACGACCACCCTGGCGCACTCGACCTTCGCGATCAATACGGTCAATCATCTGTTCGGCTCGCGTCGGTTCGAGACGCGCGACGAGTCGCGCAACAACGTCATTACCGCTCTGTTCGCCGCCGGCGAAGGCTGGCACAACAACCATCACCGCTATCAGCGCGCGGCTCGCAACGGGTTCTACTGGTGGGAATTCGATCCGACCTGGTACGTGATTCGTACGATGGCGGCCCTCGGCCTCGCCTGGGACGTGCAGCCCGTCCCGGCACGGATCTATGCTGAGGCCGTCGCCAGGAAAGCCAACGCGGCCTCGCCGCCTGGCGACGATCGCACCGCGACACTGCCGTTCGACTTCGCCGAAGAGACCGACTGACGGTCCGCCGCGGCGGACAGCGTTGCGGTGGCAGCCCGGCGCTCTATCCGATTCGCACGTCCGCGACGAGCGGCAGGTGGTCTGACGCAACCAGTGTGAGCCGCGTGCGCGGCACCTCGACCCGAACGATTTCGATGCGGCCCGCATAGTAGATGTGATCCAGATGCAGGATCGGAAACAGGCCCGGATAGGTTCGGCGCCTCCGCATGTAATCTCGTAAATCGACGCTGTTCAACTTCTCGCTGAGGAGCGTCGTCGCCAGTCCCCGCATCCATTCGTTGAAATCACCCAGCACGATCTTCGGGCCGCCGACGTGGCGGTCCGAAACGAGCGCGGCCAGGCGCCGCGCCTGATAGCGTCGCTCCAAAATGGCGGTCCCAAGGTGGACGTTGTAGACCCGCATCGTCTGGCCATCGGCAGCCACGTCGACCCGCTGCAGGCGTCTTGGCTCGCACGTCTTCCACGTCAGATCGTGTTCGACGTGCTGCGTGATTGGATGATGGCTGAGGACCGCGTTGCCGAACTGATGTCCGCGAAGTTGCCGGGCGGGCGCCATCACCCAACCCATGCCGAGCGCCGCACCGAGTGCCTCCGCATGTCCGCCGCCGTGCGGGCCGGCGCCGATCACCTCCTGCAGTGCCACGACATCCGCGTTGATTGAGCGGAGGACGGCGGCTATCCGCTCCGGCCGCGTGCGGCCATCGAGTCCCCGGCACCGATGGATGTTATAGGTCGCGATGCGGAACGTGCGGACGGTCGAAGTCACTACGCTATGATAGGGCGGGAGCGCGCAGGTAAACTTCATGCAAGACGCGGTTGTCGAACAGTGGCCGCTCGACGATGGGAGAGAGAGCCGTGCCGGAATGGCGTCCGCCCGTCCATTTTCCGGACCGTGCTCCGTCGCGCTGCTGGTGTGGTTGGTGTTGACGACGGCGCGATGTTCGGGCCCGCCGCCCGAACCGTTGCAACTCGACGGCAACCTGCTGACCGTCTACAACTCGACCTCGCAGGACTGGAACGATGTCCGGATCTTTCTGAACACCTATTACCGTGCCGTCACTCCGAAGATACCGGCGCGCAGCCAGTTCAAAGCGCCGCTGGACGTGTTCGTCGAGGCGTACGGCCGGCGATTTGAGTTCAACCGGACGCAGATTCGTGCGGTGCGGCTCACCGCGACCTTGCCGGGCGGCGAGCCGCTGGTGTTGGACAAGCCGTTTCAATTGAGCGGCGTCGCGGGCGCGCTCGGGGGGAAAAAGTGATGGCGCGGCTCAAGTCGGAACTCGAAGTCACCTGTCCCTGCTGCCAGACGACGCTCGTGATCGATGTCAACCTGGGGCGGGTCGTGAGTCAGAAGGAGCCGGAGCGCGGCAACAAGCCCGAGCTCAACGAAGCACAGCGGATCCTTGCTGAAGAAGCGGCCCGCCGCGAAGCGATATTCCAGCAGTCGGTGGAATCGGAGAAGACGCGCGGCGACGCGCTGTCCCGCCGCTTCGAAGAGGCGCTCAAACAGGCTCGCGATGAGCCCGTGACGAGACCCACGAGAGATTTCGACTTGGATTGAACTCGGGCGGAAGCTCCGTCCACTTGTCGCGGCCCCGATAGAGGGTGGGCTTGCAGCCCGGGTAGGCGTCGCGAAACGTGCGATAACGCTCCCTCAACCGCTCGACGTGCCGATCGGACGATGCGATCCGACGATGGGGATAGTCGAGCAGCATGCGCTCGACCTTCCAGACGTTGGTCTCCGCCAGTCTCCAATCGTAGGAACCCAGCACCCGCAAATCGACGACGGCATAGCCGGTGATTCGGCCCGTGAAGTCTACGTACGGGTCCACGTAGCTGAGCGCGAGCGCACGCGGCGTTGCGAACACGGGATGCCGCCCGTGCAGGCCCGGATCGCGCGACCGCGCGATCGAGCCCCAACGGCCGTTCCGACGATAGACGAAGAGCACGTGGTCGAGCGCGTCGATCGACTCGAAACTGAGCACCAGCGGCGGATAACCGTGCGCTTCGAGCACGACGGCGGCGAAGAGCGCCGCCTCGAGACAGTGCGCACGGCCATGGCTGACGACGCCTCGAAAGCTGCGAAGCGTTGCGCGGCCGCCGGGCTCGTTATTGTACGGCAGGCGGTTGAGGAACCGCTGTACCGCAGGAGGCGTGCGCAGGCGCGCGATCAGCCGCCGTTCCCTGGCCGTGAGTGGAGTGACTTCTTCGTGTTTTCGCGGTTTCGTGGTGGCTTTTCGGCTCGGCAAATGATCGACACAGTCCACTAGTTCGCGCCCACGACGGGCGCCAGGTCCGCGATCGCCTGGGTCGGGGTCCACTCGTTTCCGATGTAGACCTTGACCAGCTTGCCGTCGCCGTCCACGATGGCGGTTCGCAGCGTGTGGTTGATGTCGCGTTGATCGGTCTGCGATCGCGCCACCGACACGCCGAAGCGCGACGCGAACTGGTCGATCTCGTCGCGGTCGCCGGTCAGGAACGTCCACGTCTTCAGATCGGCGCCAAGCTTGGTCGCGTGCAGCTTGAGCACCGGCGGCGTATCGACGATCGGGTCGAAGCTGACGCTGACCAGATGCACGCGGCCTTTCAGTGCCGGATCGTCTTTCACCTTCTTCTGGATGGCGACGAAGTGCTGATCCATCAGCGGACAGAACGACGGCATCGGGCAGGTCGTGTAGATGAACGTGACGAGGACGGTGCTGCCCTTGAAGGCCTTGAACGTGCGTGGCTTGCCGTCCTGATCGACGAAGGCGGTGTCGGGTACGGATTCGCCCGGCTTCAACAGTTCGAAGCCGGAAGACGCCGATGGCGCGGCGACTTCGGCCGGAGCTTTCGGCAATGGCGCCTGACCCACTTTCTTGACGTCCGACAGATACGCGTCGTTTGTGAGCACGATCAATTTCGCGTTGATCAAGTCCCCGGGCGCGATCCCTTCCAACTGCTTCGGGTCGTGCACGTTGTAGGGCATCGTCATGCCGGCCATGAAGCCCTTGATCTCTTCGTGATTGATCGTCGCCTGCTGGTGATTTTCGGCGACGGCCAGCACCTGGCCCTGCAGCCTGTACTCGCGCTGCGCGGGTTTCGAGGTGCACGCCGCGACGAGGACCGAACAGAAGACGCCGATGACAAATGTGATGTTGCCGTGACGGGACATGCCTCTAGTTTACCGTCGGCGGTCGGCGGTCGCCAGTGGTCCAAGTAGTGGCTCAGTTTCAACGTCAACCGCCGAGATCACCGAGATCGCCGAGAAGTCCCAAGGCTTTGGCTCGGTGTGCTCGGCGGTGAGAGGCAAATTGAGACAGTACGATGGTCCACCTCGAGGTGGTGGGTCGCCTTGACAGCCTGTAAACTGTAGCGACTTATGATCTGGATCGGCACCTCAGGCTACAACTACCCTGAGTGGAAAGGCAGCTTCTATCCGGCCGATCTACCCGCGGCCAAAATGCTGCCGTACTATGCGGCGCGCCTGCCAACCGTCGAGATCAATTACACCTTCTACCGGATGCCGAACGCGAAGCTGGTCGGCGGCTGGGCCGCCCAGACTCCGTCGCCCTACAAGCTCACGCTGAAGACGCCGCGCCGGATCACGCACGACAGCCGGCTGAAGAACTGCGGCGAGCTCGTGAAGACATTTTGCGACGTCGCCGCCACGCTTGGGGACAAGCTGGGCGCGCTCCTGGTGCAGCTGCCGCCGAACCTCAAGAAGGACATCGCCCTCTTCGATGCGTTTCTCGACGAGCTGCCTCCGCGAGTCCGCGCGGCGTTCGAGTTTCGTCATCCCTCGTGGTTCGACGACGAGGTGTGTGAACGGCTGGCAGCGCGCAATCTGGCGCTCTGTGTCGCCGACAGCGAGAAACTGTCCACCCCCGTGCGCGTGACAGCGGACTACGCGTATTTCCGGCTCCGTGACGAGGGCTACACCCCGGCCGACATCGAGCGATGGGCCGACACCATCGCGCGCGAGACGAGCGCGTGCCGTGATGTCTTCGTGTACTTCAAGCACGAAGAGGCCGGGAAGGGCCCTGAGTTTGCGCGCGAGCTCAGAGCGCACTTGCAAGTGTGAAGTCTGAAGTCTGACGTTGGAAGAGTGAAGCAACGGTGGAAGTCTGCAGACTTCAGACTTCAGACTTCAGACTCGCAACTTCAGGTTTCAGCCTTGATTGTTCGTGCTGTTCGGTAAATGCGACGATCTGATGTTCGGCCCAGTATCCGTCGTCCTCTCCTGCTGGCGGTCCGACGAACCCACAATGTCCGCCGTGCTCGCACACGAACAGTGCGATGTCGGGGTTGGTCGAGACCCGCGGATCGCGGAATGGCTGCGCCGGCACGAAAGGGTCGTCCTCGGCCGTGATGATCAAGGCCGGCACGCGGATGCGATCGACGACCCGCATCGAACTGGCGCGGTGGTAGTAGTCCTCGGCGCCTTCAAAGCCGAAGTACGGCGCCGTGTAGGCCTCGTCGAATTCGCGCACCGTCTTGATCCGATTGAGCTTCGACAGGTCGAACAGGCCAGGCCAGAACCGCTCCTTTCGACGCATCCGCCGCTTCAGATCCTTGACGAAATTCCACTGATAGAGCCAATTGCCCGGCTGCTCCAGCGCGCGCACGCACTGGCTGATCTCGATGATCGGCGACACCGCGCAGACGGCGCTGAGCGCTGGCGGCGGCTGACTCGCATATTCGCCCGCCAGCTTGAGCGCCAGGTTTCCTCCGAGCGAATAGCCGGCAACCGCGATGGCGGGAAGGCCGTCGACGCCGATCAGTTCCTCGAAGACGCGCCGAACGTCGGCCGTCAGCCCGGAGTGGAACAGGCCCGCCGACAGATGTTCCGTGTCGCCGCAGTTGCGCTGGTTCAGCCGCACGACGTTCATCCCGCGGGCAAAGGCCTTGGTGGCGATCCCTCGCATGTAGTGGGCGTCGCTCGATCCGTTCAAGCCGTGCAGCGCCAGAATCGTCGCGCGCTCCCACGGCCGAGGCTGCCAGTGACAGTGCGCCAGAACTCGCGCGTCGCGATCGACGTCGAAGTAGCGCGTCGTGGGCGCCGGGAGCCGTGGAAAATATCTGGGGTTGGCCCACCCGTAGATCGTTTGTGCGTGCCCGCTGCTCCACGACGGGCGGGGGACGAACTGACTCAAGGAGTCGCCCGCCCCACCCGTTGGCCATACCGAGCGATCGTGAAGGAATACCCCGTCGACCTTGCTCACGCGCGCCTAACCCTCGTCTGCGCTGGGCCCGTAGATGGCGGGCACCGCCACGTCGTTCAGGCGGAGGTAGACGCTCAGTTGACCCCGGTGGTGCACGATGTGGTACAGCACAAAGGTCCGCAACGCGGCGACGCGGGGCATCGAGAACATCTCGCGGCCACCCCGAGTCAGCGACCACATCTCCAGGTACTCCGCGTCGCTCTTGTCCAGGCACGTGCGCGCGCTCTGGACGACCGCGTCGAAAGCGGTCAGGATCTCGGCTCGCGATGTCTTGGCTTCAATATGGAGCGCGGCGCCGTCCAACTCGAACGACGGTTCGTTCAGGATCGTCGCGGCCCAGTGCGGGATTTGGCCGAGGTGCGTCGCGAGGCCCGCGATCGACATTGATTTCTCGTGCGGCTTCCACGACAGCTTGTCGTCCGGCACCCGGTCGAGTAGCTTTCTCGTCGTCGCCATCTCGTGATCGTACTCAGCCAGCACCGCGTCCTTCAACGCCATTTGAAACTTAGAGCACCTTGCGAAATTAGACAATGAACCACAAAGGGCACAAAGATCACCAAGAGGACCGAGAGGTTCTTAGTGTACGCCGGCTGGTTCTTTGTGCCGTTGTGGCGGCGGGCGTCGGCACGTCCGCGTGCCGTTCTCCGCAACCGCCACGGCCGGCGCCGCCGCTCCCTCAGGTCGCGGGCAGCCTGACGGTGACGGGGCTGAGTGCGCCGGTTCGAATCGTGCGCGACACCTGGGGTGTGCCGCACATCTATGCCGAGACCCAGGCCGACCTGTTTTTCGCGCAGGGATTCGTCCAGGCGCAGGACCGCCTGTTCCAGATGGACCTCTGGCGGCGTTCGGCGCAAGGGCGGCTGTCGGAGGTGCTCGGCGCGAACTTCATCGAGCGCGACGCGATGACCCGGCGCATCCAGTATCGCGGCGACATGCGCGCGGAGTGGGACAGCTACGGGGCAGACACCGAGAGCATCGCGACCGCCTTCGCGCAGGGTATCAACGCGTGGGTCGACATTGCGAGCCGGCAACTCCCCGAGGAGTTCGCCCTGGCCGGCTGGCGCCCTGAACACTGGCGCCCCGAGGACCTGCTCAATCGTACGGATGCGTTCGTGACGAGTGCGAATGCCGCCGAGGAGGTGTTCCACGCGCGTCTGGTCGCTGCGGTCGGTCCGAGGCGTGCCGAGGCGCTGCTGCAAGGCGCGGCTCCGCTCCGGTTTACGGTCGCCGATGGATTGGACGTGCGTGCGATCACCTATGTCGTTGGCGACGCGCTGCGCGGAGTCGGCGCCCCTCCGGTCTTCAGCGGTCTCGCCGCACCAGTTGCCATGGTCCGGCTTCCGTCAGACTTCGTGCCCGAATCGAGGGCAGTCGCCGCTCAGCCGACGAACTCTCACGAGATGTGGCCGGGCTCCGATATGGTTTCCGGCCGTCGATCGATCGCGTCCGCCAGCGCCGGCGCCGACGGTCACCCAGACGGGGTTGGGAGCAACGCGTGGGCGGTCAGCGGCTCGCGTTCTGCGACCGGGGCCCCGCTGATCGCGGCCGATCCCCATGCGCCGCTGGATCATCCCTCCTCCCGATACCTCGTGCATCTCATTGCGCCAGGCTGGAACGTGATTGGCGCCGCGACGCCCTGGTTGCCAGGGGTCGTGATCGGCCACAACGAGCACGTGGCCTGGGCGACGACCGCCCGTGCCGACGACGTGCAGGATCTCTACGCCGAAAGGGTGAACCCGGCGAACCCCCACCAAGTGGAGCGCGCCGGGCGATGGGTGGACACAACCGTCGTCGCCGACCCGATCGCGGTCAAGAGGCGCGAGAAGCCGTTCTCATTCGATCGCGAGACGACGCCGCACGGCGTCATCATCGCGTCCGACCGGTCACGACATCTCGCGTTCACGATCCGCTGGGCTGGATTTGAGCCGGGCACAGCCGCGGGCCTGGGAGCGCTGGCGATCGATCGCGCGGCCTCGGCCGAAGAATTCCTCGGAGCCCTCAAACGCTGGAAGCTGCCCACCGCCACTTTCGTCTATGCGACGCGCGCCGGCGTCGTCGGCACGAAAGCCGCCGGCCTGGTGCCGATTCGCCGGGCGTGGAACGGCGCGCTGCCGGCTCCGGGTTGGACGGGTCGCCACGAGTGGCAGGGCCTGTCCTCGCCGGAGGCGAAGCCAGGCGGGCGGGAGCGCGCACGAGACGGTTATGTTGCCTCAGCCAACGACAGCGTCGCCCGTACACGGCGAATCGACGCCGTGATGTCGACACCGCGGCCGCTGAGCATCGATGATTTCAAGGCGCTCCAACACGACACGATGTCGTGGAACGCCGATCAGTTGGTTCCGCTGCTGGCTCCGCTGCGAAGCGATCGGGCCGATGTCGACGCCGCGCGTGTTCGCCTGATGGCATGGGATCGCCGGATCGCCGCGGATTCGATCGAAGCGACCCTTTACGTGTTGTGGGAGCGCTCGTTGCTGCGCCGACTCGCGCAGGCCAGGCTCGACTCGTCTCTGGTTGACGAGTTCCTTGCTCGCGAGACAGCCCTGCTTGTGCCCATCGTCACGAATCCGTCGAGCGTTTGGTTCGACGGGAACCCGTCTCGATCGCGGGACGCCGTGATGTTGTCGGCGCTTGCGGACGCCGTCGATGCGGCGCAGGCCCGTCAGGTCGATCGTGTGCCAGTGTGGGGTGCGCTCCATACGGCGCTGTTTCGACACCCGCTGGCCGTCGGCCCGGCTGCCCGCGCTCGCTTCGATATCGGACCCTTCGAACGGGGCGGTTATGCAGAGACGGTGATGGCCACGGGCGGGGCCGACTTCGAGCAGCGAACCGGAGCGTCGTTACGCGTGATTGTCGACGCGGGCGAATGGGATCGATCGGTCGCCACCAACGCGCCTGGACAGTCTGGCGCGCCTGCGAGCCGGCATTTCGGCGACCTCGCTCGACTGTGGGCGGCCGGCGAGTACTTCCCACTGTCGTTCAGCGAACGTGCCGTTCAGGACCGCGCAGAATCGACGCTGACGCTCACGCCGCAACGCTAAGGGCCCGCGGCAGAACAACGTGTGCATTGTGGGCGGCGAGGCGCCCGCCCGGCAAGGCGCGAGGAGCGCGCATACCGGGCGTATGCAAGTGACGAGCAACGCAGCCCGGCGGGATGCATCGGCGGCCACAATTGTGCACCTTATTTTGCCGCAGGCCCTAAAGAGCAGTTTCGACTTGTACTTTGGTGTCCGGCTTCAACGCGTGTGAAAAAATACGACGTTCCACGCAGAAACCGCAGAGGCCGCAGAGGAGAACCCCAAGGAATCTCTGCGCACTCTGCGTTAAAAGGCTGTGATCTTGTCACGGACGCTGTCGCGGGCCGCAGCGCGTACGCTACATGACCGTGTCCGAGCGACCGACGGAGATCGACTGGACCGGACTGGTCACAATCGAGCGCGCGTTCAGTACCAGTTCCAGGCAGAAGCCGACATGGATCGAGTGGACCTTCAGGAAGCTGCCGCCGAGCGAGCTGCCGGCGACGTGGGCTCGCGAAAACGTCGGGAAGAACGTGCCGCCGCGGACCGCCACATCCGCGCTGTCGGGCGCAACGACCACGATCTCGTAGGTGCTGTTCAGAGTCCGGACCGTCACACGATCGAGGGGCTGGAGATCGGCGATGGACATCCCATCGCGCCAGTCGTGCGTGGACCAACGGTCGAGAATCGCGGCTGTGGCCACCACCGCGCCGGAGGATGAGGTGGTCGTCTTGTGGGGCATGGTCCGTTCTTCCCGCCTGGGTCCTTACTCGGTATACAGCCAGGCCCCGGCGATCGAGGCGAGACAGATCTCAACGAGTCCCCACACCACGCCGACTGCCGCTAATTTCGCAGGATAGATTCCCATCAGCACCGTGGCCGACGCACTGTAGAAATATGCGAAGTACCAGACGGCGAGTCCGGCGATGATCGCGGTCTTCGCGCCGGCGCCAAAGCGAGGCCTGATGGCCGCATAAAGCCACACCGTCGCGATGCCAAGTATGAAGGCGAAGAACACGAAGCCGCCGATGGCGGAGCCGCCCAGCACCGGCAGGTTTCTGGCTCGGAGCACGTCTTCCATCGCCTGCGCGAGGACCACGACATTCAAGATGGTTTCGCCGATGTTGATGACGAGCCCCGCCAACAATCCACCGGCAATCACACGGCCGAGGTTGATGCTACTCATTCTCGCCACCTATTCTCGCCACATTTCGCGAACGCGAAGGATTATACATGGCGGATCGGGCTCACGATCCACGGGTGCATCGCTCATCCATTGGCGTAGGACCGATGGCGCCGATCGCTGTCATGTGCGTGGTGTTCGCGGTGGCGTTGTTACCTCTGCCGGTGACCGGAGCACGCCACTAGTGTCCTGCGTTCGACGATGTAGTACACGGCTTCCGGCGCGCGGCGCCCGCA
>JBDTVS010000028.1:0-34015 GCA_040007095.1 Acidobacteriota bacterium | reverse complement strand
GGCAGGTAGTCGGCTTCGTTATACGCGCAGACGATCGCGCTGATCGTCATGCGCGCCGGCCGCAAGGCCTTGTGGTTGGTGTTCGATCATCCATCGAACACACGATACGGCGGCGTTGTAACAATCAGGCGGCGACCCGATCACATCGATGTGAATTGTTATCTAGAAGGAGTTGCCGATATAGGGCAGCATCCGGCCCATGTACATGACACCGATCCACAAGCACAGCGAGGTCGCGGCAATCACCTTCGCCAGGACCGGCGCATCGTCGCCGGGACCGAGCGCGACGAGCGTCCGGAACAGACCGGTCGCATAGAAGACGAGCACGTTCACGCCGGCAAGCGCCATGAAGAGCAGTTTGTACCCGAAGGCGATGTTGTGGACGTACTGAAACGGATTGCCGATAAAGAACGTGACGCCGGTGACGAGATTGATGACGAATCCGATCACCGCCCAGCGGACAAACCGGTTCAACGAGACAAACGGCAGTCCTTTCGCGAAGCCCAGGAGCCGCAAATCGAGCAGCCCGACGTTGCCGATGAGCAGCGCGAGGCCGATGAAGTGCAGCGTCTCGCAGGCGGGCCACACCCATTGATGCCCGTTGACGAACGCGGAATAGCGGGTCGCGGCCAGCCACACGGCGAATGCCTGCATTGTGTGCTCCTGAGCAACGACGCTCGCCGGCAGGCTCACGGCTGCCTGACTCAGTGGCCCGGACCGTGGCGTCGTACTCTGCTAGTGCGCGTTGCCGTTGCCGATGTACGCCATCAGCCGACCGGCGGTGATCGCGCCCGCCCATAGAATCAATGAGCTGACCGCCAGGATCCTGGCCAGGGTCGAGACGCCGGCGGCATCGGAAGTCCCCGTCCCGAGCCCAGCGGGAAACACCTCCCGCTTGATCCACATCGCGGTCACGACACCCAGGCCGATGCACGCCATCTTGACGGCGAAGGTCGGATTCAGCAGCTTGGCCGGCGCCATCACGAGCAGCGCCGTACCCGACAGCGCATTGATCCAGAACCCGATCCAGACAAGACGGAAGAAGCGGCCCATCGGCGCCAGCGGCAGGCGCGAAGAAAACCCCAGGACGCGAAAATCGATCGCCGTCGTGAAGCCGACGAGCAGGCCCAACCCGAGCGTGTGCAGGAACAGGATGGTGGGGTACGCCCAGATCGATTCCGATTCCCGCGCCCACACGGCTGGCGCCGTACGGCTGAGCCACAGCAAATAGGTCATCACACTGGCCAGACCTTCCACACCTTCACGACCGCGGTGGCTCGCATGTCAGTGTGACGGCTTCCGCAACGGTTCGAGGAGCACGAACCAGCTCTCGCAGTCCGAACGCGACCCGCCCGCCAGTGTAGCCGTGAAGGCGAGGCCGAGGGAGGGCAGCTCCCACCGCCGCGACGCGCGTCCCGCGTCGTGTTCGAGTCGATACGGCTGCAACAGGTTGGCGGGCGAGGCGTGCTCGCGGTGCTCGTCCTGGACGCCGACAAAGACGGCGAACTCGTCCCGCGGACCCAGGTGCACTTCGAACTGTCCGACGCCGTTCACCACGTGATCGTAGACGCGTTCGGTGTAATGTCCATCATTGTCGCGGCACGATTCCCAACTGCCTTCGAGAACATGGCGCGGATCCCGCGAGTAGGAGGTGAACTGCGGCGCGGCGGGACGGGCGGCGAGCACGAGCGCCGACACGACGAGACCACTGAGAAGCCAGCCACGGCTGGCGAACCTCTGGCGCACGACGCTCCTTGATGAATACACCTCGGGAGAGGCTCCGGCAGCTAGGGGAGGATAGCACAGCGCATTGGTAAGGCTGGCGAAAACCGGCGGAAAGCACCCTGCCGGCTGGCGTGAACCTAGAAACCCAGATCGGCGCCGTGATGGCGCACGTCGCGCGCCTCGACGATGAAGATGACGTCCTCCGCGATATTGGTCGCGTGGTCGCCAATGCGCTCGAGGTGGCGGGAGACGAGAATCAAGTCGATGCCCGGCTCAATCGTCCGCGGATCGCCGAGCATGTAGGTCAGCAGTTCGCGGACAATCTGATTCTTCAGCGCGTCGAGGCCGTCGTCCTGCGCCAGCACTCTCTTTGCGGCCGCGGCGTCATTCACGACGAACGCCTGGAGCGCCTCGCGCAGCATCCGCTCGGCCATTTCTCCCATGCGTGGCAAGTCGATCAGCGGCTTGACCGGTGCATGCGCGATGTAGCGCTCGGCGGCCTCGGCCACGTTGACGGCGAGATCGCCGATGCGCTCGAGATCCCCGTTGATCTTGAACGCCGCCACCACGGTCCGCAGGTCGACCGCCATCGGCTGGCGCAGTGCGAGCAGCTTGATGCAACGGTCGTCGATCTCGACGTGCAGCCGGTTGATCGCTTCGTCGCCGGTGATCACCGCGCCGATCAAGCCGCGATCGCGTTCGACCATCGCCTGCATGGCGCTCTGCACACGCTCCTCGGCAAGCCCGCCCATGACCAGGAGTCGTCGCTTGAGCTCGGCCAGTTCCTCGCCGAAGTGGCGGGTATCGTGGTTCATCGCTGCCACCCGTTCTATCCGAAGCGCCCGGTCACGTAGTCTTCGGTGAGTTTCTCCCGCGGGCTCGTGAAGACGGTGGCGGTGGGTCCTACTTCGATCAGCTTGCCCAACCAGAAGAAGGCGGTGGTGTCCGACACTCGTGCGGCCTGCTGCATGTTATGGGTGACGATCACGATCGTGTAGTCCCGTTTGAGCTGATAGATCAGCTCTTCGATCCGCTGGGTGGCAATCGGGTCGAGCGCCGAGGCGGGCTCGTCCATCAGGACGACGTCCGGCTCGACCGCGAGCGCGCGCGCGATGCAGAGCCGCTGCTGCTGCCCGCCCGACAGCGCCATGGCCGAATCGTGAAGCCGATCCTTCACCTCGTCCCACAGGGCGGCGCCGCGAAGACTCTTTTCGACCGCCTCTGCCAGCTGGGACCGGCTGTTGACCATGCCGTTGATGCGAAGGCCGTACGCCACGTTGTCGAAAATCGATTTCGGGAACGGATTGGATTTCTGAAAGACCATCCCGACCCGTCGCCGCAGCTCCACGACGTCAACATCGGCGCCGTAGATGTCACGGCCGCCGATGCTGACGGTGCCTTCGACCCGTGCCCTGGGAATGACGTCGTTCATCCGGTTCAGCGTGCGCAAGAATGTGCTCTTGCCGCAGCCGGAGGGCCCGATGAATGCCGTCACCACGTTCGCCCGGAGATCGATCGAGATGTCGTGGAGGGCTCGCTTGTCGCCGTAGAAGAACGATAGGTTCGTGACGCCAATCTTGACGGGGTGTTCAGCGGCTGGACGGTGGGCAGCGCGTCCGGACAGTGACACAGACAGTCCCGGCGTGTCGCCACTCGACGTCACCGGGCCTGCATTCCCTCGAGACGCCTGGTGGCGAATCGCGCCAGAAGAGAACAGATCAAGACGATGAAGATGAGCACGAGCGCGCCGGCCCACGCCTGCCGGTGCCAGTCCTTGTACGGCGAGATGGCGTAGGTGTAGACCATCACCGTCAATGTGGCGACGGGCTGATTCAACTTGGTCGTGAAGAATCGGTTGCTGAACGCCGTGAAGAGGAGCGGCGCGGTCTCGCCGGCGATGCGCGCCAGCGCGAGTACAACGCCGGTGATGATGCCCGGAAGCGCCGACGGCAAGACCACGGAAAATACCGCCCGCGCCCGGGTCGCGCCCAACGCCAGCGCCCCTTCGCGCATGGTGCCAGGCACCAGAAGCAGCAGCTCTTCGGTGGTCCTGGCGATAATCGGAATCATCATGATGCCCAGCGCCAGTCCACCCGCCAGCGCACTGAACTGCTTGAACGGGAGCACCGCGATCCCGTACGCGAACACACCGATCACGATCGAGGGCACGCCGTTCAGCGTGTCGGCGGCAAACCTGGCGGCCGCGGCGAACCGCGTGCCGGCGTACTCCGACATGTAGACACCGCTCAGGATTCCGATCGGTACGGCAAACAGCGAGCCCAGGCCCGTGACCATCAGCGTGCCGACAATGGCGTTGGCCATGCCGCCGCCAGTCTCGCCGACCGGCTTCGGCATCTTCGTGAAGAAGTCGACGTTCAGCGACTGGATCCCTTCGCTCACGACGAAAAACAGGACGAACGCGAGCGGCACCAGGGCGGTCAGGACGGACAACGCACAAAAGCCGACGAAGACCGCCGACAGCAGCTTCCGGCGCGAGGTTCGGCTCATGCCGTCACCTCCACCGGTTCGGCGGCAACGACGGTCGTCGAACTTCGTTCGCTGCGCGCCATGCTCCAGATCAACAGCCGCGACAAGCTGTTGACGATGAGCGTGATGACGAACAGCACCAGGCCGATTTCGACCAGGGCGCTCAGGTAGAGCTCGGTGTCGGCCTCGGTGAACTGGCTGGCCAGCACACCGGCCATGGTGTCCTGGGGCGCGAACAACGACACAGATATCTTCGGCGTGCTCCCAATCACCATCGTCACCGCCATGGTCTCGCCGAGAGCTCGGCCAAACCCCAGCATGACGGCGCCGACGATGCCGGTACGGGCGTAGAAGAGCGCCGCGCGGATTGCCTCGAAGCGCGTGGCGCCAAGCGCGTACGCGCCCTCACGCTGGGCGCCGGGGACCGACTTGAGCACCTCGCGCGCCACCGACGAAGAAAACGGGACGACCATGACGGCGAGAATCAATGCCGCCGCGAGCATGCCCACGCCGACGGGAGGACCGCTGAACAGCGGCAACTGTCGCAATACGGCGGGCAACGACGTTTCGAAGGCGCGCACCGCTGGCACGAGCACGAAGATGCCCCACAAACCGTAGACGATCGACGGAATGGCCGCGAGGAGCTCGGTGAGAAACACCAGCGGTTGCTTGAGCCAGTCGGGACAGAGCTCGGAGATGAACACCGCAATGCCCAGCGCAATCGGGGTCGAGATGATCAGCGCCAGAATCGACGAGTAGAGGGTGCCCCAGATGAACGGAAGCGCGCCGAACTGTCCCGCCACCGGATCCCAGACGTCGGTCCGCCAGAAGTTGAGACCGAACTTCTGAATCGACAGCATCGACTGTCGGGCCAACTCGTAGCCGATGGCGACAACGATCAGGATGAGCGCGGTGGCGAACACGCCCGTTCCCAGACGGAAGCCGAGATCGGTCGCCGCCAGGCTGCGCGATGATCGCTTCCGTCCAGGCGCCTGCGCGGTCACGACGCCCGCCTCGAGGAGAAACCAAGCCTCGTGACTGGGCGGGCCGATTCGCGGCCCGCCGCCAAGACAGCTTCTAACGCCGACCGGACGCCAACTCGGTTCATTCGTGAGACCTCGGCCTGAGAGAAGCTGTCTAGGAGACCTTGACCTTCAGGAGCGCTGCCATCTCGAGCTTGACGACAGCCTCCGGCAGCGGTGCGTAGCCTAGCGCACCGGCCAACTTCTGGCCATCGATCAACGCCCATTTCACGAAGTCCACCATGATCTTCGACTGCGCCTTGTCCTTCGGGCTCTCGTAGAGCAGCAGCCAGGTGAACGACGACACCGGGTAGACGCCCTTGCCTTCAGCGTTGGTGATCGAGACGCGGAAGTCCGCGGGCATCTTCAACGCCGCACCCGCCGCGGCGGCGGTGACCGACGCTTCCGAGGCCTTCATGAACTCGCCCGCCATGTTCTGCACCGAGCCGAAGCTGATCTTGTTCTGCAGCGCGTAAATCAGCTCGACGTAGCCAATCGAACCGGGCGTCTGGGTGACCAGGCCGGCCACGCCCTCGTTGCCCTTGCCGCCGAGGCCGACGGGCCAGTTGACCGCCGTCGCCACACCGACTTTGCTCTTCCACTCGGGTGACACCTTGGCCAGATAGTCGACCCAGATGTAGCTGGTGCCCGACGCGTCGGATCGATGGACCACGGTGACATCGGTCGCCGGCAGCCTCACGCCGGGGTTCAGCTTGGCGATCGCCGGGTCGTTCCACTTCGTGATTTTGCCGAGGAAGATGTCGGCCAGTACCGGGCCGGTGAACTTCAGCTCCGCGCTCACGGTCGGGATGTTGTAGACGGGGACGTCGGCGCCGAGCACGGTCGGGAAATGCAGGATCTTCGAGGGTGCGGCGAGCAGCTGGTCGTTGGTCATCGGGCCGTCGGTGGCGCCGAAAAATACCGTGCCGTTGGTGATCTGCCGGATGCCGCCGCCCGAACCGATCGACTGGTAGTTGATTTCGACGTTCGGGTGCAGCTTGTTGTACTCGGAGAACCACTTCGAATAAATCGGGTACGGGAACGTGGCCCCGGCACCGTTGATCTGGACCTTCTGCTGTGCGGCTGCGCCGACGGCAAGCACCGATGCACACGCCGCCGAGATGGCGAATCTTGACAAGAATCTCATGGGATATATCCTCCTAAAAGTTGACCAGCGCGTGCACCGCGAACTTTTTCTGTGCCGGCTGGAAGGGTGCGAAGTTGGAGAACGTCTGCCCGTCGTAGTCGAGCATCAGTGCGGTGCTGACGCCGCCTTGCTCCTTGAACCAGTAGGCCACGCCGATGATCGTGCGGGTGCGCGACTGATCCAACGCCCGCTGATCGGGGACCAGGTGGTCGTATCGCAGCAGCATCTCCCAGCCCTTGGTCGACTTCGGAGTCGCCCACACCGACCATCCCTTGGCCTCGACGTCGGCCTTCGTCGCGGACGACTGGTCTTTCGCGTCGATCGCGTCAAACCCGGCGTTGATGTACTTGTGCTCGAAGGTGACCTGTCCGACGGCCCGGGTACGCTCGGCGTCCTTGATGTAGTTGTCGCCGAAATAGAACCCCGTCAGCCGCAGTCCGCGAAGGATGGGTGCGCCGGTTGCGAACGGACGGACCGTACCGCGGATTTCAATCGCCTTCTTGTCATTCGGGTCGGTTTTCGCGTATCCCTCGCCGTTGTAGACGCCGACGTGGACGTCGCCATAATTCTTCGGGAAGTTGAAGTGAAACGACGCGCCGGCATCCGCCGAATTGTAGAAGCCCTCGCGCTCCGTGAACGTCGTGCCCTGGAACCGGTAGCGATAGATGCCTTCCTCGTAATCGAGCAGCGGCGTTTGCTGAATGCCGAAGCGCGCCCACGATCCCCTGGTCATCCAATCGTCCAGATTGAACTGCGCAAACGCGTACTTGATGCGGAATATCAGACTGTCGTTCGCCACCGTCGCCGCGGTCGCCGCGTTGAACAAGCCCGTCTCTCGGACGACGTCGGGCGTAATGCGGAAGGCAATCCGATGATTGACGTTGCCGGTGATGTTGATGTAGCTCCGGCTGACGTTGAACGCGCTCGGGTTGATGACGTTCCCGTCGGCATCGGTGCTCTGTGGGTTCTGGGTGTAGGTGTAGTCGCCGTAGAACGTGACACCTATCTTGATCGAGGGCGTGTCGTCAGGGGGTGTAAAGCCCGCCGCCGGCGTCACTTGCGCGTAGAGCCGTCCGGGAACCAGGCTCCCACAGAGCATCACACCGGCAATCAGCATCCACGCGCGCAAGGTTCGATGAGTCAAACGATTCTCCTCGTGAAGGTTGAGCACGAACAGACTCTATCGACCGACGGTTTCGACAACGAATCATCCAGGTTTCGTGTGTGTAAAATTTGCGGACTTGGCCTGCCCGATCTGGACTCATCGAGCGGCCCTGTTTCTGTTCGGTTCTATTTACGTCACGGTCGTCCCATCGTTACGCCGCATCGATACCCTCGGGGCCAGTCCCAATTTCGGCCCCATGAGGTACAACGATGCGACACGCCCTCCGACGCACGCTCTGGATCGCTCTCTTCCTGTTCGCCGCCAGACCGGCGTCCGCACAATTTGACACCGGCTCAATCGTCGGCACAGTCCGCGATGCGACGTCGGCAGTAGTGCCGCAGGCGACCATCACACTGACCAACGTCGCCACCGGCGTCTCGGCCGCCACGACCACCAACCGGGAGGGAAACTACGAGTTCTTCACGGTACGGCCCGGGACCTACCTTGTCACCGGCGAGAAAGCTGGCTTCTCGGTGGCGGTGACCGACAACGTCCAGGCGGCCGTGGGGGGACGCCTCCGCGTCGACCTGCAGATGACTGGCGGGCAGGTCACCGAAAAGGTCGAGGTCTCGGCACGGGCTCCGCTGCTCGAAACGGAATCGAGCCAGCGCGGACAGGCGATCGGCGGCTCCCAGATCCGCGAGATTGCGCTGAATGGACGGGAGTACTCCTCGCTGGCGCTGCTCGCGACCGGCGCGAGGGCGCCTTCAACGTGAACGGGCTGCGCAGCGTCTTCAACAACGAGTCGCTATTCGAGATCCGCCTGGGCTGGTCGAATACGCAGGGCGGCAAGAACCCGCCCGGACTGGGCGCCGGCGGCACGCCCACCCTGGCTGGCCTGCCGACCGACGCACGCGTCGCAGGAGGCCTGCTGTCCGAGAACATCTCCGGCTACACCTCTTCGACCGGAACCCCGGTGTTCGGACGCCAATCGACGAATCCACAGTGGCAGTATCCGACGGTCTGGAACCCCAAGGTGAACTACAGCCGGCTGTTCGGGCGGCAGTCGGTGAAGACCGGATACGAATACCAGCACATCAACGTTGAGGTGATGGACGTCAATCCGCTGTACGGTTTGGACTCGTACACGGGTCAATTCACCCGACCGGCCGGCGCCGCCGCGAACAACGTCTACAACCTCGCGGACTTCATGCTCGGCCTCCGCTCCCAGTACGCCATCAGCACACTGTTCGTCGCGCAGATGCGGCAGGACCGGCACTTCGCCTACCTGCAGGACGACATCCGCGCGACCGATCGGCTGACGTTCAACGCGGGCCTGCGCTACGAGTACGGGACGCCGATGTGGGCTCGAGGCGTTCAACCTGTTCAACCGCGTCAACATCACCGCGCCAAACGGCATCCGCACATCAAGCGCGTTCGGGACGATCACGTCGACCCTCGATCCGCGCCAGCTGCAGCTTGGCGTCAAGGTGCTGTGGTAGCCCGATGAAGACAGCTCACCATCTGCTGGTCCTGTGCGTCGTCGTCGCCATCGCCGCGATGGCGGCAACCGGAGAGCGCAACGTGCCGCTCATCATCGGTCATCGGGGCGCCAGCGGCCATCGGCCGGAGCACACGATGGCCTCGTATCGCCTCGCCGCCGAAATGGGCGCCGACTTCATCGAGCCGGATCTCGTGGCGACCAGGGACGGAGTGCTCATCGCGCGCCACGAGAACGAAATCGGCGGCACGACGGACGTGGCGACGAAGTTCCCGAGCCGCCGTGCCACGAAGCGCATCGATGGCACCGACGTGACGGGTTGGTTCGCCGAAGATTTCACACTCCGCGAGATCAAGACGCTGCGCGCCAACGAGCGGCTGCCGTTTCGATCGCACGCCTACGACGGCCAATTCGAGGTGCCGACCTTCGTCGAGATTATCGAGCTGGCACAGCAGCTCGGACGCGAGCTCGGCAGGCCGATCGGCATCTATCCTGAGACGAAGCACCCCGCCTACTTCCGATCGATAGAGCTGCCACTTGAAGAACGCGTCTTACAGGCACTGGGCCGGCACGGATGGAACAACGCTGGCGCGCCAGTGTTCATCCAATCGTTCGAGAAGAACCTTCGCGATCTCCGGCCGAAAACGACGGTACGATTGATTCAGCTGCTCGAAGATCGGATCCCCACCGACGCGGAACTGCGCGAAATCAAGGCGTACGCGGACGGCATCGGCCCGAATTCGCGGCTGGTGATTCCAGCACAGGCCGACCGAATGCTGATGTCGCCTACGGATCTGGTGCAACGCGCACACCGAGCCGGGCTGCTGGTCCACATCTGGACGCTTCGGATCGAACCAGTCTTCCTGTCGCCTACCTACAACGGGGATCCGGATGCCGAATTCCGGCAATACGCCGCGCTGGGCGTCGACGGAATCTTTACGGATTTCCCAGACGTCGCATTCCGGGCGCTCCGCGCCTCAGGGCCCCCACAGTCGAAGCGACCGTAACGCCGTTACGATGAGCGCGACATCGACCGCCGGCGTCCGGCTATCCACTTTCCTCGTCGACAGCACTTCATCGAAATCTGGCTTCAGCAAGTATTCTGGTCCTGACGACCCGCGAAGGAACCACGTTGACCGATGCGGGTGTCGAGGCGCCCGCCCGGCAAGGCGCGAGAGCGCGCATCGCGGGACTATGCAAGCGACGAGCAACGCAGCCCGGCGGGATGCATCGGCGGCCGCAATGGCAACGTGGTTCTTTCGCGGGCCCTATCCACAAGTGACGAGGTGATCGATGGCGTGCGACGCGACAATCCTCAGACAGGTCCCACTCTTTGCCCTGCTGGACGACGACGAGACGGCGGTGCTCGCCAGTCAGGTCGAAATCGCCAGATTCCCTGCGCGCCGACGCATCTACAAGATCGGCGACGCCGCCGAGCGGGCGTACGTCATGGTCTCCGGCGCCGTCAAGGTCACGACCATCGACGAGGATCACCAGGACGTCGTCGTTGCGGAACCGGCGTACGGCGAGTTTTTCGGGTTTGCCTCAATGCTCGAGCAGACACCGCATCAAACCGAGGCGATCGCGCTCGAAGATACGGTCTGCATCGAGGTCGACAGAAACGACATCATGGTGCTGCTGCGACAAAAGCCGCACGCCGGCATGGACATGTTGAGCGTCCTCGGTCGCCAGCTCCACGCGACGCAGCAACTGGTACGGGCCCGCGCGGCGCGAAACCCCAACGAGATCATCGAGAAAGAGTCGACCGTCGGGGAGCGCATCGCGGATGGGGTCGCCGGATTCGGGGGATCTTGGACGTTCATCATCTCCTTCCTGATGATGCTGTGCGTTTACACGGCGATCAATCTCGCACTGCGCGCGTCCGCGTGGGATCCCTATCCTTTCATCCTGCTCAACCTGTTCCTGTCGATGCTCGCGGCGCTGCAGGCGCCGGTCATCATGATGAGTCAGAATCGGCAGGACACGAAGGACCGGCTTCGGGGCGAGCTCGACTACGACGTCAATCGTCGCGCCGAATCAGAGATTCAGGGGCTGGCCAGCAAGCTCAATCTTCTCGGGAACAAGATCGCCGACATCGAGGATTTGTTGCGGGCATCGCTATCGGAGCCGCCGCGGGTCGCGGCCGCCGCGCCCACACCGGATCGGTGAGACGCTGCCGGCGGGACCGACGCTTCTTCATGGGCATCACCAATCGCGCGGGTATTCAGCGCCGGTTGGAGGACGTGCGAGTGCGGCTATCTGAGAGCGTCGAGCGCCGCCAGCGAGCGCTGGACGATGTTCGGCGGAAGCGGAGCGTAGCCGAGTTCGGACGCATACTGCTGGCCGTCTGTCAGGCACCATCGGAACAGTTCGTGAAGCGCCTGCGACGTGGGCGAATCCGGGTAATTTCGATAGAGCAGGATCCACGTCAACGTCACGACCGGATACGCGTTGGCGGCGGCCGGATCGGGCACGTAGAGACGCATGTTCTCCGGAAGCTCGGCCTGGGCAAACGCCTCGGACGCGCTGTGCTCGGAAGGCGCGACAAACTTTCCCGCCTGATTCTCCAGGAGCGCGGCGCGGAGACCCGCCCGACGGGCGAATTCGGACCCAACATAGCCGACCGACCCGAGCGAGGCCTTGATGCGCGCGGCCACGCCCTCGTTGCCGCTCGCGCGCATCGAGTTGCCCGGCCAGTTGACCAGGGTCGCCGCGCCGTAGCGCGTGCGCCACGAGTCGCTGATCGCATCGAGGTGCTTGGTGAACGCGAACGTCGTGCCGCTGCCGTCCTGACGAACCACGGTGGCGATCGTGAGGTTCGGCAGCTTCACGCCTGGATTGGTCTTCGCAATCCGCGGATCGCTCCAGTTGCGAATCTCCCCGGTGAAGATACCGACGTAGGCCTGACGAGAGAGCCGGAGATTCGCGGGCAGGTCGGGCAGGTTGTAGGCGAGGGCGACACTGCCGGCCGTCACGGGCACCAGGATCGCCCCTTCGCGGACCGCGGCGATCTCGTCATCCCGCATGGCGGCGTCGCTGGCGCCGAAGTCCACCCTCTCTTCAGCGTCGACGTGCTGCCCGACGAAGCGACGAACGCCCTCGCCGCTGCCAACAGGCGCGTAGGCGATGACCTGATTCGGATGAACGGAATGGTAGACGCTGAACCATTTTTCGTACAGCATTGATGGAAACGTCGCGCCTGCTCCGCGAAGCAACACGCCGCCGGCAGGGACGGCTGCAGCCGGTCCTCGAGCGCCTTCCTTGCGAGGAACGGTGCCCGCCGAGCATCTGGACAGCACGAGAACGACGAGACCCAGCAGAATGGCGGGGGCCACAGGCACGCCGGCGCCCGGCCGACGGTTGACGCGAACGTTCATGGCTGCCTTTCCAGAAGATCGGATGTGTCGGTTCGAGCGACAATTGCCAGCCCTGACGCCATCGAAGGCGACCGGCGGCACGCTACAGCGCGCTCGACAGTAACGAATCCCCCGGCAGAGCCGGGGGCTTTACCGTCGCTGGCCCCTCAAACGGGCCTTATCGCGACGGAGTAACACCAACGCCCCTTTCGGTGCGCATCGCTTCCTTGCGCGGCCCGTTCACTCGAAGCGGTTGCCTCGCAGACGCGAGGACGGGGCAACACTACGAAGAGGCGACCGCCGAAAACGTCAAACCGCTACTGCCTCCCCGGCAGAGCCGGGGGCCTCTCTGCGGACTAGCTGAACTCGCCTCGAATGTAGGCCTTGGTGTGCGCGTGCTTCGGGTCCTCGAACACTTGACGAGAGTTCCCGAACTCGACGAGGTATCCCGTGCGCCCACCCTGGGTGGTGTCGACGTAGAGAAAGCCCGTGTAGTCGGCGACGCGCTGCGCCTGCTGCAGGTTGTGCGTGACGATGGCGATGGTGAAGCGCTGCCTGAGCTCGAGCATCAGCTCTTCGATTTTCCTGGTGGCAATTGGATCCAGCGCCGAGCACGGCTCGTCCATCAACAGCACTTCCGGTTCAGTCGCAATCGCGCGGGCGATGCACAGGCGCTGTTGCTGACCGCCGGATAGCGACAGTCCGCTTTTCTGCAGCTTGTCCTTGACTTCATCCCAGAGCGCCGCGCCGCGGAGGGCTTTTTCGACTTTCTCGGCCGTGTCGCCTTTGAAGCCATTCAGCCGCAGTCCGAACGCCACGTTGTTGTAGATGCTAGTGGCGAACGGATTTGGCTGCTGAAACACCATCCCGATGAAACGACGAACCGCGACCGGATCGATGGCGGAATGATAAATATCCCGCCCGCGGTATCGCACGTGGCCTTCGAAGCGGAATCCGCGCACCAGGTCATTCATGCGATTCAGGCAGCGCAGCACCGTGCTCTTCCCGCAACCCGAAGGTCCGATGAACGCCGTGATCGCATGCTTCTGGATCGGAATTGTCGTGTCGCGAACGGCTCTGAAGGTGCCGTAGTGGAGATCCTTGATGTGGCAATCCAGGACCACGTCCTTGAGAGCCTCAGCGGCCTGGCTCGCGAGTATAGCGTCCGTGGCCGGTGATGCGACTGGTTGCATCTGAACACTCGACATGACAACAGACTCCTACGGCTGCTGCACCTGTCGGGCCGACAGGCTCTGGCCGATGAGATTCGCCGCGAGCACGAGCAGCACCAGCACCAGGGCGGCCGCCCACGCGAGCTCCACCTGATTTTCGAACGGCATGCCCGCGAAGTTATAGACCAGCACCGCCAGCGACGCCGTGGGCTGCATCAGATTGGCGTGACCGTGCGACACCAGCCAGTAATTACTGAAGAGCGCCGTGAACAGCAGCGGCGCGGTTTCACCGGCCGCGCGCGCGACCGCCAGCATGACCCCGGTCAGGATTCCCGGCATTGCCGTTGGCAGCAGGACCATCCAGACAGTCTGGGTGGTCGTCGCGCCCATCCCAATCGCAGCATCCTTCATGCGAGACGGCACCATGCGGATGGCATCCTCGGCCGTCAGAATGATCGTGGGCAGCATGAGAATCGACAACGCGGCCGCGCCCGCGAACGCCGAGTAGCCACCGGTGGTCAAGACGATCGCCCCGTAGGCGAACACGCCGGCGAGAATGGAGGGAAACCCGGTCAGCACTTTCGCGCAAAACCGTACGGCCGCCGCGAGACGGCTGTCTTCCGCCTGCGCGAGGTAAATCGCGGTGAGCAGGCTGACGGGCACACTGGCCACCACCGCCAGCGCCACGATGATGAGCGTGCCGACGATGGCATTCCCGAAGCCTCCACCCTGCTCGAGAGGAGCGGGAGGCAGCTGCGTGAACACGGCCAGGCTCAACTTCCGCCCTCCGCGCCACAGCAGCATGAGGACCACGGAGAAGAGCGGAACGAGCGACGACAACGTCATCGCAGTCACAATGAGGCTGAGCAGAAAATCGGTCAGCGTTCGGGGCCGCCGCAACGAGCGCTCGAGATGAGACAGATCGACGCCCTCGAATGGGTCGTCCATACCGGCTGGCGCGAACGTCTCAGGCATTGACGAGCTCATGAGGGTGTTCGGAACGGCTATTCGGCACGGGCGACGGACGCACGCTGAATGATCAGAGCGCCGAGAATGTTCACGACCAGCGTGATGCCGAGCAAGATCAGGGCGGCATACATCAGGACGCCGATTTGCTTCGCGCCCGCTTCCGGAAAGTTATTCGCGAGCAAGGCGGCCAGTGTGTTGGCCGGCGAGAACAGCGACACGCCCAATTGGTTGGAGTTGCCGACCAGCATCGCCAGCGCCATGGTCTCGCCGAGCGCGCGGCCCAGCGCGAGCACAATCCCGCCGAAGATCCCTCGCGCGGCGGTCGGCAGAATCACGGCCAGAATCGCTTCCCACCGGGTCGCACCCAGTCCATAGGCCGCCATCCTGAGCTTGGGCGGAACCGAAATCAGCGCGTCGCGACTGATCGCGGTCACGGTCGGCAGGATCATGATCGACAGCACGATCACCGCCGGCAGCACCCCCGGCCCGCTCAGGTCCGTTGAAAACAGCGGGACCCATCCGAGCTTCAGATGCAGCCAGTTGCAGATCGGACGAATGAGCGGAATCACTACGAAGAGTCCCCACAGGCCGTAGACGACGCTTGGGATCGCGGCGAGGAGCTCGATCAGGTTCTTGAGCAGGCGCTCGAGCTTGTCGGGCAGCCGCCCCCACACGGGATGCAGGTGCAGCCGCATGCCGCGCAGCAGCGCAAACGCGGCTTGACCAAGGTATCCCTCGCTCAGAAAAATCGCCGCCGCGATGCCGAACGCGCTGCCGAGCATCAAGGCCAGCACGGAGGTATAGATCGTTCCCCAAATCTCCGCGAGGATGCCGTAGCGCTCGGTATTCGGATCCCAGACCCGGCCGGTCAGAAAACCCAACCCGTGCTGCCGAATGGCCGGTGCCGCCGACACCGCGATGCGCAGCACGATGAACAGCACGAGCGCGACGACGAGGCCGGCAAAGCTTAGACACGTCGCGCGAAACACGCGATCGATCAGCACCTGACGAGGCGTCGGTGCTTGTGTGATCTCTCCGGCCCGGGCCTCGAACAGCGCACCGGGCGGCAGGACGAAGGGTGAGGCCGCGGACTGAGTGGACATGTGGGCTGAGACGAGGACGTTATTGCGTGCTGATGTTCTGAATGGCGGCGGTGGCTTTCGCGACCACCGCGGCCGGCAGCGGAATGTAGCCCAGACTCTCCGCGTCCTTCTGACCGTCGGTCAACCCGTACTTGACAAGATCCTGCACGACCTGCGCCTTGCTTTTGTCCGGGTACTTCTTGTAGCAGATGAGCCACGTGTAGGTGACGATGGGATACGCGTCGGCGGGGGCCGGATCGGACGCCCAGACGATCATGTCATCGGGCACGGCCGCGGAAGCCAGAGCCGCCTGGCCTGACGCCGCGGTGGCTTCGACGTACGCGCCGGCCTTGTTCTCGAGCACGGCCATCGGCACCTTCTGGCTCTTCGCGAACCCATACTCGATGTAGCCGATCGATCCGGGCGTCGTCATGATGCTCGCGGTGACGCCTTCGTTGCCCTTCGACTTGGTGCCAGCCGGCCAGTTCGGCATCGTATTGGCGCCAACGCCGGTGTTGAATTCCTCGCTGATGGCGCTCAGATGTTTGGAAAACACGAACGACGTACCGCTGCTATCGGCGCGGACCACGACGTTGATCGGCAGATCCGGCAGCGCAACGCCCGGATTGGCCGTTGCGATGATCGGATCGTTCCAGCGCTTAACCTTTCCCAGGAAGACGCCGGAATACGCCTGGCGCGAGAGCTTCAGTTGAGGGACTGCCTTCAGGTTGTAGGCGAGAACAATGCTGCCGGCCGTCATCGGGAACAGTTGAACGCCGCCCTCGACTTTCGCCATGTCCTGCGGAGTCATGGCCGCGTCGCTCGCGCCGAAGTCCACCGTCCGATCGACCACGCTCTTGACCCCGCCGCCGCTGCCGACCGACTGATAGTCGACCTGCACGTTCTGGTGGGCGCCGCTGTAAGACTTGAACCACTTGCCGTAGAGAGGCGCCGGAAAGCTCGCGCCCGCGCCCTGCAACTTGACGAGGGCGCCAGCCGATTCCGCACTGCCGCCGCCGCAGCTGGAGAACGCCCACGCCACTGCCAAGGACGCCACACACATCGTCATCCGGAAAAATCGCATCCGTCACTGTGTTCCATGACTTCCACGACTACGTGACGGTTGCGTGACGGTTGTGTAAATCCGGAATTTCGGCGTGTAGCAACAACGACCCGACCTTGGCGGAGGTTGGTCAAGCAGACTGACGTGATCGGGCTAAAGAGCCTGTGAAAATACTACGTACGAGTCGAAAAGGATCTAACGCGGACCGCGGTGCTCCAGCGCCTCGGTCAGCACGCGACCCGATGCCCGTGGCAGGGTGATGCCGGCGAGAAACGCCAGCGTGGGAGCAATGTCGGTCGGCGACGCCGGCTGCAGATATTCGCCCGGCACGATACCCTTGCCCATCAGCAGCACGGGCACGTGAGTGTCGTAGGTATAGCCCGATCCATGCGACGTCGTGCCGTTGGACGCAATCCAATACGGCGTGAAGACCACCATCACGTCGCCGCTGCGTTCGCGGTCGAAGCTGGAGGCCGCGAGACGGCCCATCTTGTCGCCGTCGAAGTGGTTGGCGTCGAGCTCGTCCCGCCAGTAGGCCTTCGCCACACCCCGTACGTCCCGCAGATCATCAAGAAGCGCTCGCAGCGCGTCGGGGCGAGACCGCAGCTGCTCGACCACACCCGGCTCGAAGTAGAGGTAATCGTGCACGAACACCGAGACATGCTTGCCGGCTCCAAGCGATGCCGTGATGGACTTGTCAGCCCGCGCGACGATCTCCTGGGTGGAGACGCGCCCGGCGTCGATACCCAAGGCAAGTGAGCGTTCCGGAACAGGCGGCACGCCATGGTCCGCGCTCAGCGCGACGGTGTAGTTGCCGGCCCCGACCTGACGATCGAGCGCAGCGAACAGCTCTCCCAGCGTTCGATCGAGGCGGACGAGGATGTCCTGCACCTCATGACTGTGGGGTCCGTAGTCGTGTCCGATCTTGTCGAGGCTCGAAAAGCTCATGGCGAGCAGGTTCGGCCCGGCGCGCTTGCCAGCGCGCTCCGACGGGCTGCTCGCGGAACCCTGCCCGGTCTGTTGCGCGGCGTGCTTCGCGCCCTTCCCGCCGCCGCTCAGTGCCTCGTTGACCGCGGCGCCCATCCGCGCGAGGTACTCGTCGGCGAACGGGCTGCTCTGCCATTGGTCGTAAAACAGTTTGTCAGGTGTCGACGCCGAGCCTTTGACGACGTGAGGAAACGTCGGAGTCATGGCAGCCCTGGCCGGGCGCAAGCCGACGGTCGGGTCTTCATAAAGATAGGCGTCCTTCGGCAGGGCGCGATCCCACACCTTGCCGAAATCTCTTTCCACCGGATTGTGAGCGATGAAATCCGCGACCTCCGGCACCGGCCCTTTCGAGAACGCCGTCGACGTCACCCACGCACCCTCGTCGTCAAACCACGCGACCGCGTCGGGGCGCTGCCCGCCAAGCGTGACCGCCGATCGGGCCTTCAGCGAGAACGCCGCGATATGGGGCGCCGTGTCCAGTTGCGCGCGCAGCTCGTCGGCGAGCGTAGTGGTGCGTAGTCGCGCGGCACTTTCACCCTCCGTCGCGATCGCCTTGCCATAGCTGATGGTTCTTGCGGTGTCGTCGTCGGTGCACGCCACCTGCTTCTTCGTGTTCCGGTCCCACCAGCCGTTGAGAATCATGCCGTGAATCGCCGGTACGGCGCCGGTGCCGATGCTGGCGTGCCCGGCGCAGGTCACGGTGTTGAAATAGGGATATTCCGCCTGCCGGAACCAGGCGCCCTCGGCGACCAGGCGCCGAAGGCCGTGCGACCACTGATGCTGAAACTTGTCGATGTAGTCGCCGCGCATCTGGTCGACCACCAATAGCACGAGCAGCTGAGGGGTGCCAGCCACGGGGCGCTGACGCGGAGCCTGAGCCTGCGTGCGCGTCGCCAGAGTGGAGACACCGAGCAGCAGCGCAACGCCGAGGAACGTCAGTCGTCTCAAAAATCCACCTTGACGCCGAAATTCAGCCACCCCTGGTAGTGCTCCTCTTGCAAGGGGCGGTCTGGCACGCCCTGATAGTAGCGCAGGAGCGCGTTGTTCAGGTTCAATCCGTCGAAATAGACCCGCAGGTTGCGGGTCAGTTTCTGGACGAGCGAGATGTCCATCTGACGGTCGACATCGTAATAGCGATCGAGCGCATTGGTCGCGCCCACCACGTCCACGTAGGAGCCGTGGAAATTGACGGAGACACGACCCGAAAATCCGCGCCGTTCGTACGAGGCGGCGAGGTTGCCGACATGCCGCGACTGGCCCGGCAAGTGGGCACCTTCGTGGCCCGGAATCGCCGCGGTCGAGTCAGTGAACGTGTAGTTCGCGTAGACGCCAATCCCTGCAAAGGCTTCGGCAGGAACTTCAGCTGGTTCTGCAGCGCGACCTCGAGCCCGCGAATCGTCGCGACGTCGCCGTTGAGCGGCTGCGTGACCTGATACTGCACACCGCCGAGGTTCTGCTGGGTTGTGAACAGATACACGTAGTCGGCGAGGTTCTTGTAGAACGCACCCGCCGACACGGCGCCGACCGACCTGAAGTAGTGCTCGGCGAGCGCGTCGACGTTCCACGACATGGTCGGTCGCAGATCGGCATTGCCGAGCATCACGGTCGCCGCGTTATCGTCCTGGGTGCGGTACGGCACGGCGTCGTAATAGTTGGGCCTCGCGAGCGAACGGGTCACGGCGAAGCGCAGGTTGGTGTTGGGCGTCGCCGCGTAGCGCACGTGAAACGCCGGCAGCACGCTGCCGTCATTCGCCTTCGCGCCAATCGGATCGGTTCCCAGCCACGCCCCGTTGGGTGCGAACCGCACGTTGCGGCCGACGAAATCCTCCGCCGAATACTCGTATGTATCGAACGGACATCACATCGGTGTGACGTGACAAGAAAGTGCGTCGCCCCTCCGCTGCATCGCGCCTTGCGATCCGGGCGCCGCACTCGGGACGTTGGCAGCGCTGCTGGTCTCCAGGGGACTAGCGCACCGGATGGGATGGCACACCGCAGGTTGTGTCGCGAGACCGGAGTTAACGTCCGCGAAACAGTTCTGTCACGGCGCGATTACAGCCAGCCCTTACGTTTCATTCACACAAGATCAATGAGGGAGGTCCGATGAAGGTCTGCAGATGGCTGGTAGCATTCTTGTTTCTGGCGGTAGTCCCGCCCGCGTGGGCGCAAACCGATCAAGGCCGCGTCAGCGGCACCGTGCGCGATTCGACCAACGCGTTTGTGGCCGGCGCGGCCGTGTCGGTGAAGAACGAGCGCACCGGCGAAGAGCGGAAAGGCACCACCAACGAACAGGGATTTTTCGTCGTTGGGTCGCTCAGGCCATCGACGTACACGATCCGGGTCGAGAAGACCGGGTTCGCCGCCGTCGAATACACGGCGATGGCCGTGGCCGTCGGCCAGGAACTGGCGCTCGACTTCGAGTTCCGCCCCGCTGGCGTGCAGGAGGCGGTGACCGTCGTCGGCACGGCTCCCATCCTTGATGTCAGCTCGGCGCGGATCGGCGCCAACGTCAGCGAGCGCGAGGTGCAGGGCTTACCCGTCAACGGGCGACAGATGTCGCAGTTGCTGCTGCAAGCGCCCGGGTCGCAAAACGCCGGCGACGGGACCTGGCAGGACATCCGCTTTTCGGGCCGGGCCAACGAACAGAATGTCATCAAGTACGACGGCGTCGAGGGTTCCGCGATTATCGACGCCTCACCGGGGAATGTGAACGGCGAGAACCGCACGCCGTTCAAGCTGCAGGCCAGCCTCGAGAATGTCCAGGAATTCCGCGTGGAATCGAGCAGCTACACGGCCGAATTCGGCACCGGCACCGGCGGCCAGGTGAGCGTCATCACCAAGTCCGGCGCGAACGCCTTCCACGGCAGCGTGTTCGAGTATCTGCGCAGCGACAAGCTCGATGCGCGCAATCACTTCGATGCGGTGCGCGCGCTCGACGACAGCATCACGTCGGTCGGCGAGAAGTCGCTGCTGAAATTAAACCAGTTCGGCGGCTCCGTGGGCGGGCCGATCGTCAGGGATCGCGCCTTCTTCTTCGGCAGCTACGAAGGCTACCGCCTGGACGCCGGCCGGAACATCGTCGAGGCCGTGCCGAGCGCCGCCGCATGGTCGCGCGCCGTGCCGGCCGTGGCCGGGCTGCGGTCCTCCTTTACCGCGCCTGGGGCGGTGCTCCTGCCTGGGGTGTCCACCAACCCCGACCTGGATATCTTCCAGCTGCAGGACACACAAAACGTCAAGGAGAATTCCTTCAGCGGCCGCTTCGACATCAAGGCGACGCAGAACTGGTCGGCCTACGTCCGCGTCTTCCATGACCAGGGCACCAACGACGAGCCTCAGGGCGTCACAGGCCGGCGTCTGAACTTCACGGCGAACCCCACCAACGCGGTGGTGAATGTGCAGGGCATTCTCGGCGGCGGCGCGGTCAACGAGTTCAAATTCGGGTACAACGCGGCCCCGAGTACTTACGGAGGCGTGGCCCCGGCTGCCGTTGGCGGGATCCTGATCAGCCTGGGCGGCACCGTGGCCAACACCGGTATCGCCGGACAGTCGGGCAGCACAGGTCTCGCTTCGCCGGGTCAGTTGGTTCGCGTCAACAGCGCCGGCAACGGCATCAACGCTCCTTACGATCCGTACTCCCTGACGTTCGCGGACTCGGTCAGCAAGGTTGCAGGCAACCACTTCCTGAAAGTTGGCGGCGACGTCCGAGTCATCCGGATGTCGACCGATCAGATCGGCGGGATCACCTACACCTACAGCAACCTCGCGTCCTTTCTGTCGAATACGCTTCAGCAGGTCCAGTATTCCGGCGACCTGAGCGCGCCCAGCCCGTTCCACAACGGCGCATCGGGCGACAAGCACATCAAGCAGGAGTACTACGTGGCCTTCGCGCAGGACGAGTGGCGTCTGCGCCCGAACTTCACCCTCAACTACGGCCTCAGGTACGACTACTACGCCCCGCTGCGGGAAGCGGACAACCGGATCGTCAAGTTCAACATCGACACGGGCACGCTTGATCCGGACACCACGCCCTTCTACACCTCAAAGAAAGCGAACTTCCAACCCCGCCTGGGCGCGTCGTTCTCACCGACCAAGAGGACGGCGATCCGCGCCGGCGTCGGTATTTTCGTCGGACCCGGCCAGACCGAGGACCAGATTCAGCCCATCGAGGCCGAGCGATACATCACGACCATCAGCAGCGGGGCCCTGAACACCTATCCGACGTCTCCGGCGACGATTCTGGCCAACTTCGTCAACACGCCGAGCAACCGTTCGTATCAGCCGAGGGCGTACGCCAATGAATACACGCTGCCCGAGAAAGTCTACGAATACACCGCTTCCGTGCAGCAGGAACTGGGCGCAAGCATGGCGGCATCAGTGGCCTACGTCGGCAGCCAGGGGCGCAACCTGTTCCTGCGCAGCATTGCCAACCGCACGATTGGCGTCCAGTCGAACGGCGCCGCGGCGGCGACCCAGATCCGCGAATTCGATATCGTGACGCGCAACCCGGACGGCACCATCGCGAGCATCCAGCGTCCGTACGCGGAGATCGACTACAAGACCAGCGGCGGTCACGACAGCTACAATTCCATGCAGTTGTCACTGACGCGCCGCGCCGCACGGGGCGTGGCGCTCAACGCCCAGTACACGTTGGGCGACAGCAGGGGCAATACCGGCGGCTCGAACGAAGCGGCGACCGTCGGCAACAACGCCAGGGCGCTTGCCGACTTCGACTACGACAACGGCTACAACAATTTCGATATCCGCCATACGTTCAATCTGAGCCTGCTCTATACGATTCCAGGGAGTGGGCCGCTCACAGGCGGATGGTCGATTGGCGGCATTGCCAACGCGCGCAGCGGCCTGCCGGTCACCGTGCAAATCACGCGCAACGATATCGTCTACGTCGACGGCGCGGGGGTCGTGTGGAACAACGCGGCGGCGGACCGGACGGCGGTGATCAACACGCCTGGCGGCGGCGCTTCTCGTGCCACGCGCCGGCCGGACCTGATTCCCGGCGTCGCGCCGTTCGTCGAGGATGGCGGGCGCGTCTATCTGAACCCGGCAGCGTTTGCCACGCCCAAGCCAGGCACCTTCGGCAACCTCGAGCGCAACTCACTCAAGGGCCCGGGCTTCCAGCAAATCGACCTGGTCGTGGCCAAACGGATCGGCCTCGGGCGCGGGCCGAACGCCGAGCTGCGATTCGAAGTCTTCAACCTGTTCGACCACACCAATTTCGCCAACCCGCCGGCAACCCTACCCAACGCGCTGCCCGGCGCCGGCGAAACCGCGACGCAGGCCAATCGCGTGCAGCCGGGCCAGGCCTTCACCGCGACGTCAGCCGGGACGTTCGGGGTCCTGAACCAGACGGTGGGGACGACGGTCGGCCTCGGCACGAACCGTCAGATTCAGCTGGCATTTCGACTGAACTTCTAGACGCAGCCTTCGACGAGCGGCGAAGACCGCGTAAGAGTCCCTGGATCGCCCGCCCTCCGCATGTGGAGGGCGGGCTTTCTTGTGTTTGGGCGGATTGTTCAGTGTCCTGCGGACGGTTGAACCTTGGCCAGGCGTGACACCGTGGCACGAGGTCCGTGGGCGCCCACCAGAACGCCGGTCACTTCATACAGTCCGGTCGGCAAGTCGCGGAATTCGAAGACCGCGAGCGGGCTCGCGTGCTCTCCGTCCAGTGGGATCTCACTGCTTCGATAGAAGTCCGGAGATTCGGCCACGACCTGCAGACTGCGGTTCTCGGCGGCGGACTCGACATTCAACCGAACGGTCAGAAACCCGGGCGCCAGCACCATCGCCGGCGTCACCCGCATCCGTAACGGCTCCCGCCCATCGAGGGCGGGTACCGCGAAAAGCAGACAAACACAAAGAATTGCGGCGCGCATCTCGGTTCCTTTCTCCGCGGCAACGTGTCGCACGATATTTTACATAGGATTAACACAGGAAGATGCATCAGTTTTACGAACATGGAGTAAGCGGCTGACCGGCCTTGTCACCCCTTCCCTTTTCATGCATCGTGTCAGGCGATGACATCACGACCTGCGGCATTGCTCCTCCTGACTCTCCTGGGGATAACTCCCCCGCGGGGGCGTTCTTCGTCGACACTGAACGCGATCCGATGATGGCGAGCTTTGGGACAGCGCGAATAGACATGGTGAGCGCGGCCCCGCCATCGGTACAGACGCCTCTTCAGCGCCGCGAGGCCGAGAGCGTCCCGAACATGCGCGACGTGGTCGCCGAGCGCGAGCGACCGGTGACGCCCTGTTCGGAGAAGGTCGACGGGCACTTCTGATGCCGCGCGTGCCAGGAATCTGGCGCTCCGATCTCGAGGCCCATCTCCAGTCGCACCCGGGCAAAAGCCTCTTGCGCTTCATCACCTGCGGCAGCGTCGGCGCTGGCCAGTCGACACTGATCGGCCGGCTGGTGTCCGAATCGAAGCCGACCCTCGAGGATCAGCGCGCGGCGCTGGTCGCGGACTCCAGAAAGGCCGGCACTCCCGACGAGGAGCTCGACTTCGCGACGCTGGTCAACGGTCTGTCGGCCGAACGCCAGCAGGGCATCACCGCCGATGCCGCCTACCGGTTTTTCTCGACGGATACCCGCACGTTCATCGTCGCGGACACGCCGGGCCACGAGCAGAACACGCGCCACCTGATCGCGGGCGCGTCGACGGCGGACCTCGCCGTGGTGCTGATTGATGCGCGCAAGGGGATGCTCCCGCAGACCAGACGCGACAGCTACCTGGTCTCGCTCCTGGGCATTCGTCGAATCGCGCTGGCGATCAACAAGATGGATCTGGTCGACCATGCACCCGGCGTGTTCACGAGCATCGAGCGCGACTACGGCGAGTTCGCCGCCCGGATCGGGCTGACGGATGTCACCTGTATTCCAATCTCGGCGGTGCACGGCCACAACATCGGCAAGCGGGCCGGCACGATGCCGTGGTACCGGGGCCCAACTTTGATGGAGCACCTCCACAACGTGCCGGTTCACGACGACCCGACGACGAAGCCGTTTCGGTTGCCCATCCAGTCGGTCCACGCGCCGCACCACCCTTCTCACGGCTTCGCCGGAGTGATCGTGAGTGGCACGATCAGGACCGGCGACGCCATCCGCGTGCTACCGTCGGGCCGCCAGAGCACAGTCGCGCGGATCCGGTTCGGCGATCGGAATGTGGACGCCGCCGTCGCCGACCAATCCGTCACGGTGACGCTGACCGAGGAGGTCGACGTCGGTCGCGGCGACGTGATTGCCTCGTCGGACGCGCCGCCGGCGGTCGCGGGTCAGTTCGAAGCGACCGTGGTGTGGATGCACGACCAGCCGATGCTGCGGGGTCGGTCGTATCTCATGAAGATTGGCGCCCAGACGGTCCCGGCAACTGTGGCGCCGCTCAAGTACACGGTGAACGTCAACACACTCGAGCGCGTCGCGGCCACCAAACTGGAGCGCAACGAGATTGGCGTCTGCGGCATCGAGCTTGGCCAGCCGGTGGTGTTCGAGCCGTTCAGCGAGAACCACGATCTCGGCGGCTTCGTCCTGGTCGATCGCGTCACCAACGCCACCGTCGGCGCAGGCATGCTGCACTTTGCGCTGCGCCGATCGCAGAACGTGCATTGGCAGGCGCTCGATATCAACAAGTCCGCGCGCGCGGACATCAAGCGACAAAAGCCCTGCGTGGTCTGGTTCACGGGCCTGTCGGGCGGGGGGAAGTCGACCATCGCCAACGTGCTCGAGAAGCGGCTGTACGCGTTGGGACGGCACACCTACCTGTTGGACGGCGACAACGTCCGGCACGGATTGAACAAGGATCTCGGGTTCACCGACGCCGATCGGGTCGAGAACATCCGCCGCGTCGCCGAAGTATCTCGGCTGATGGTGGACGCAGGGTTGATCGTCCTGATTTCGTTTATTTCACCGTTTCGCGCCGAGCGCCGCATGGCCCGGGCTCTGCTGGAGACGGCCGAGTTCCTCGAGGTGTTCGTGGACACGCCGCTCGCCGTCGCCGAGCAACGCGATCCGAAAGGCCTCTACAAGAAGGCCCGGCGCGGCGAACTGAAGAACTTTACGGGCGTTGACTCGCCCTACGAGCCGCCTGAGCACGCGGAGGTGCGGGTCGACACGACGCGCACGACGCCCGAGCAGGCCGCCGACCTCATCCTTCAACGACTGCAGCGCGCGGGCATCGTCCGGCCCGAGTAGCGGCGGTCTAGACTAGGGGACTAATCAGGGCTTCATATACGTGAAGCCGTGCTCCTGCGCCAGCGCGAGCGCCATCACGTGCGACGGCATCAAGCGCACACCAGGATTGAGTCCTGCGATCAGATCCGCCCGGACCTCGGCGACCGGCAACTGGGACGCCGCCGCCAACTGCTGGGCGACCAGGCCGAGCGCGACGTTGCACTGCCAGAAGACCGTGCCGCGCGCCTGGAGCGCCTTGATGCTGATCTCGCCCGGGTCCTCGTAAAAGATGTTGCGCACGGCGGGCTGCTTGGTCGCAGGGTCGATGATCTTTGAACGCTCGCCGAGCTTGTATTTCGCCCACAACCGGTCAGAAGCGTTCATCGGAAACGCCGGACCCGAGATCCCGACCGCCGTGTTGATCTCAGGAAACTCGAGACGATAGGTGTCGCGAAACGTGTCGAGAAAGTTGCGCGCGAAGCGGAGCGGTCGCGGGTCGACGGCGAGCTCCAACCCGCCGAGGTCGTAGAGTTGCTTGTGCTTCCCCACCATCTTGTCGAGCCAGGCCACATCGAATTCGCCAGGCACGGCGGCCGCCTGGCCGCGCGGTTGCTGACTCGCGGACGCTTGTGTCGCCGCCAGTCCGGCGAGTGATGCGACAGTCGAGAGAAAGGTGCGGCGGCCGTTCGATGAAGACATCAGACGCTCCTGGGCTGTGTGTCACAACTTCTGCCGGCCAGTGGTCCGCGCGTCATTCAGGCGCGGAACAGAGGGGCGCAACCACCACGCGAGGCAGGCCGCCTGGCCGGTCCGCCGGATGGCGTGACCGGCTCACCGGGTGCGAGCCTAGCACAGGCGCGGGCGTCCCCACCATGGGGCGGTCGTCTGGGCTGTCGTCTGGGCGCACGCCTGCATCCCGGCGCTGGGTCAGGTTGGAGGTCACCCCCGGTTCGCCGCGCGCACTGAGCCAAGAAGGCGTTGGCAGCGGCGTGCCACGGAAGTATGATCCTTCACACGCGTCATCACGGAAATGAGGCGGGTGCGTGAGCGGCGGCTGGCGGAATCTAGCAGGCCGCTGAGAAACGTAGCCCGAACTGAAAACCTGAAAGTCAGCACTTGGAAGGCCTGCGATCATGACAAGACAGCACACACGTCGGGAAGTTCTCAAAGGCAGCCTCGTCGCGGCCGGGCTCGGCGTCCTGGGTCTGCCGGAGTGGGCGCTGCCGGCGCTGGCACAAGGCGAGGCCCTCGTGCCCTTTACCGACATGCCCGAGAACGTGGTGTTGGTCACCGGCCCCGACCGACGCATCATCGACGTGCGCAAGATCGACGGCGCGTTCACACCCAAGGATCAATTCTTCACCACCCAGCACTACGGACACCCGGACGTCAATCCGACGACGTTTCGGCTGAAGGTCTCCGGGCTGGTGGACCAGTCGGTGTCGCTATCGCTCGACGACCTCAAGAAGATGCGCAGCACGGAGCTCATCGCCGGATTCGAGTGCTCGGGCAACCGTCGACCGCTCCAGGGTCTCTCCGGAAATGGCCGCTGGACCGGCGTTCCGCTTCGCGCCGTGCTCGACAAGGCGGGCGTGAAGCGCGACGCGCGGGAGTTGGTCTTCTTTGGCGCCGATCACGGTGAAGAGGAGGTCGAGTTCCGGACCAACAAATACAAGGTGGAGCAGCAATTCGGCCGCAGCCTCTCGCGCGAGAAAGCGTTGTCGCCCGAACCGTTTCTGGCTTACGCGCTCAACGGCGAGCCGCTCACCAAGCACCAGGGCGCCCCGCTGCGTCTGCTCGTGCCGGGTTGGTATGGCGTCGCGAACGTCAAATGGCTGTCGGAGATTTTCGTGCAGCAGGAGCAGTACCTCGGCAAGTTCCAGGCACGGTGGTACCGCACGCTGCGGGGCGAGATGATCGATGGCGAGATGAAGTGGAAGGAAACGGCGGTGACGCACATGCAGCTGAAGTCCTTCATCGCGCGCGTCTCCCGCGACAGCGGCGGTCACAAAGTGCTCGGGGTGGTGCTGAACGACGGGACGCCGTTGAAGTCGGTCGAGGTCAGCGTCGATAACGGTCCCTGGCAACCGGCGACGATGGATCCATCCACCAGCGGAAAATATTCCTGGAAGCTGTTCACTTACATCTGGCCCGGCGCCACGCCGGGCGAGCACACGCTGGTCTCGCGCGTGACCGATGTGACCGGAAAGGTGCAGCCGACGGAAAAAGAGCTGGAGACGAAGAAAACGTTCCTCGAAGACAACTCGCAGTTTCCCCGAAAGTTGTCGATCGCGTGAGGGACTGAGCCGTCGGTCACGACCGACCTCGTGGCCGACGCGCTGCGCGGATGCTGGCGACGGCCGCCGAGGGTGATTGCCGAACGGTGGCTCTTGATTTCTCCGATCATCCGGGCCGGGCCCGCGCCTTGCGCGAGCGCAGCGGCCGGACAATCGGACGAATCTCAGCGCCGGGCGACTGTCCCGGTTGTAACCCACATTTTACAAGCGCGACACGAGGGTGAAACTTGCTGTGGCTACTGTGAGCTGGCAGCCATATGACAAGGCATCGCGTGTTGATTGTCGAGGACGAGCAGGACATCGCCGGGTTGATCAAGCACACCCTGGAACGAAGCGGCAACGCCGACGCCGAGATCGTCGGCAGCGGCGATGCGGCGCTGAAAGCAGTCGCGGATAGTCCCCCTGATCTGATCATCCTCGACTTGAATCTGCCCGTCTTGAGCGGGACTGAAGTGTGCCGCATCCTGCGCTCACGGCCCGAGGTGCGCCACGTGCCGATCATCATGCTGACGGCACGCACCAGCGAGAACGACCGCGTCGCGGGACTCGAGCTCGGCGCCGACGATTACGTCACCAAGCCGTTCAGCCTCCGCGAGCTCACCGCGCGCGTGCGCGCCGTGCTGCGGCGAGGCGTGACGGTAGAAGAGAAGGGACCGGCCGGCTACCAGGGCACGCACTTGAACGCCGACTTCGACGCGGTGGCGATCGCCGTCGACGGCACGGCAATCCGGCTGACTCGCCGCGAGTTCGAGCTGCTGCGCTACCTCGTGCAGAACCGCAACCGCGTCATTTCGCGGGATCGATTGCTCGAGCGTGTCTGGGGGTACGACCGGCTGGTGGAGACTCGATCGGTCGACGTCCACGTCGGCCGCCTGCGCAACAAGCTCGGCACGGCGGGACGGCAAATTGAAACGGTCGTCGGACTCGGATACCGGTTCGTCGAGTAACCAAGCAGGGTGGGCCCACCAGACCTGCCCGCTTCACCTGCCCTGTTTACCGGCGCAGCGCGCGCATGATGCGAGGCGTGAGGAACCATTGGAGCCTTCCCCTGCCCGGCGGTGACAACGATTCGAGGTCGATGCGGCAGACCGCGCCCTTCTTGAACTCCAATCGATGACGCAAGCCGGCCAGCTGCGCCGCGATCTCACCGATGTCAGGCTCGTGACCCACCAGCGCCATGCTCGGGCGGCGCGACTGTTTCTCGATCTCGCTCACCAGGCTCGAAAACGCTCCGCCGGGCGCGAGCGCGTCCACGACGACGACGGGCGGCCGGGGATCGAAGACCGAAGCCACGATGTCGCTCGTCTGCCTGGTGCGCACGAGGGGACTGGTGAGCACGACGTCGAGCGACACGCCGAGCCGGGCCAGGCCGCGGGCGGACTTCCGCAGCCGGCTCGCGCCGTCGCTGGTCAGCGGCCGCTTCGCATCGTCGGGCCACGCCTCGCCGCGATCTTCGGCGACACCGTGTCGAATCAGATAGAGCTGATACTCGGCCATGGCTCCCCCTCTATCCGGCACGCTGTCTCACCGGTGCGTCGAGCGCGCGGCCGGCGATGCGGTCGCACCACCGGAGCAACTCTGGCGCGTTCCGCAGGTAGCGCGCGTGCAATCGCCGGCACTCCTTCTCGACGGCGATCAACAACGAATCCAGCGCGCGCCAGAGGCCAAGATCGGGGGGCGTGAGCGACGCCTGCAACTGACGCACGCGATCCATCAAGACTTGCCGATCGCGCAGCCGTCCGAGCAGCCGCTGCGCCCGTTTCAGGCCGGCCAGATCGTCAGCCCATGTGCCGTCACCTGACATCTCCGCTTTCAATTCGGCCGCATACCGAAACTTCTTCAGCACGATCCGCACGGTGTGGACGCGCTCTGCGAGATACACGCTGCCGGCGGCGTCGACGGCCTTTCTCAGGGCGTCCGCGCGATGCCTGACCCGCGCATCGACGGCCCATTGGCAGCCGCGCGAAGCCTCACGACCTCTATCCTCACCCTTCAGGGCCTCGGCCACCCTCTCGAGCTTGGCGGCCAGGCGCCGCAGCTCACCTTTGGACAGCCTGGAGCCGTTGCGCCCCGGCACCTCCGCCCGTTCCTTCGCAACCGCCCCCGCGACGCGCGACAAGGTGGTCCCGTCGTATCGCCCGGAGACGCCCATCGCCTCAACAAGAAGCAGGATCGCATCGAGCTCGCGCACGGTACCCAGCCGCTGGGTCACCCGACGCAAACCTCGTCCCAGACGACGGACAACGTCGCTGTCGAGCTGGAGCACCGGCAGCACTTCCCTGAGGCGCCTGACGGCGACGCGCGTCCGATGGACCGCGCGCGGACGGCCTTCCTCCACACCTTGCAACATTCGGGTAAACAAGGCCAGCCGCGGCTGCAGGAGTTCGTAACGAGAGCGCGAAACGGTCATGATATAGGCGAGGCGCGCCGGGGGATGCTACCGGCCCGGTCGTGGGCGTGAGGCCACAGACAGAGTTTACATGCGAATCGCCGCGATCGATATCGGGACCAATTCCCTGCACATGATCGTCGTGCGGATCCGACCGGACCTCTCGTTCGAAGTGTCCGATCGCGAGAAGGAGATGGTCCGGCTGGGTGCCGGTGGTCTCGACGGACGGTCGCTGACACCCGAGGCGATGCAGGCGGCGCTGCAGGTGCTCTCTAAATTCGCGCGATTGGCCGAGTCGCACGGCGTGGACGAGATCGTCGCCGTCGCGACCAGCGCCATCCGGGAGGCCGAAAACGGCGGCGAGTTCCTTCAGGCGGCCGCCGAACAGACCGGCATCCGCGCGCGCGTGATCTCGGGCACGGAGGAAGCGCGGCTGATTCACCTCGCGGCGATGTACGGCGTCAACCTGACCGGCGACGTCGCGGTCGTCGTCGACATCGGCGGTGGCAGCGTGGAAATCACGCGCGGAACCGGACAGCAGATCGAGCTCGGACAAAGCTTCAAGCTCGGCGTGATTCGCCTGACCGAGCGCTACGTCAAGACCGATCCGCTGACGCCGCGCGACGCCCGCAAGATCATCAGACGGATCGACGCCGACGCTGGCGACTATCTCGCACGCATCGCGAACGCCGGTTTCGATCGGGTGATCGGCACGTCCGGGACCATTGCCAGCCTGGGCGCCGTGGCGGCGGGGACCGACGGCCGGCCAGCCGAGACTTCGCGGCATAATCGACGCGTCACGGCCAAACAACTCCGTCGGCTGCGCAAGCAAATCGTGCCGCTCACCCTCGAACAGCGCCTGAAAATTCCGGGACTCGATCCCCGGCGCGCAGACCTCGCGCCCGCCGGCGTCGTGCTGCTCGACACGATCCTGCAGCGGCTGGGCGCCTCCGAGATCACGCTGTGCGGGTACTCACTTCGCGAGGGCCTCGTCCTCGACTACATCGATCGGCACCGACAACAGATCGCGCAGGCCGACCGCTACCCCGACGTGCGCCAGCGAAGCGTCATCGAGCTGGCCGAGCGCTGCCGCTACGCGCCCGAGCACGCCAACCAGGTGGCGCGACTTGCGGTCAGCCTGTTCGACCAGACGCGCGCAGTCCACGAGCTGACCGATTGCGAACGCCAATGGCTCGAATACGCCGCGCTGCTTCATGACATCGGCGTGCACATCTCATACGACCAGCACCACAAACATACCTACTACTTGATCAAGAACGGGGAGCTTCGCGGGTTCGAACCGGACGAGATCGAGACCATCGCGCTGGTCGCGCGCTACCACCGCAGAGCGACGCCGAGCAGGCGTCATGCGGGCTACGCGGACGTCGGCCGGACGCGCCGACGGGTCATCCGCACGCTCTCCGCCATGCTCCGGCTCTCTGAAAGTCTCGATCGCAGTCACGCGCAGACCATCGCCGGCGTCACACTCACCGATCGCGGCGACGATGCGCTCCTGCAGGTGCGGACGACCGGCGACGCCGAGCTCGAGATCTGGGCCGCCGCGCGCCACGCCACACCCTTCGAACACGTGATCGGAAAACCGCTTCGCCTCGAAGCGAGCGGGCACTCTTATGCTGAACATCCTGACAAAGCCGCACGAATACCCGGGGAAGCTCTTCGTCGTGGAGGGGATCGACGGGTCGGGCAAGACGACGCAACTGGGGCTGCTCGAGAAGTGGCTCACCGCGGAAGGACATCGCGTGTTCCTCACCGAATGGAACTCCTCCGTCCTGGTCAAGGCGGCGACCAAAGCGGGGAAGAAGCAAAACGCCCTGACGCCCATGACGTTCAGCCTGCTGCACGCGACCGACTTCGCTGATCGGCTGTTGTACAAGATTATTCCTCCGCTCAAGGCGGGGATGATCGTGCTGGCCGACCGCTACGCGTACACGGCGTTTGCCCGCGACGTGACCCGCGGCGTCGATCGCGAGTGGGTCCGCGACCTGTACAGTTTCGCCGTCCAGCCCGATCTGGCGTTGTATTTCCGAGTGCCGATCGACGTCTCGCTCGATCGGCTCATGGCGCGGCGCGTGAAGCTCAAGTTCTACGAAGCCGGGATGGATCTGGGCTGGAGCACCAATCCCTTGGAGAGCTTTCGCCTGTTTCAAGGGAAAGTGCTCGGCGAGTACGATCGACTGGTGAGCGAATTCGGGCTGGAGGTCGTGGACGCGCGGGGAAGCATTACCGACCAGCAGCGGCACGTCCGCCAGTTGGTCGGACGATTCCTGGCCGGGAGCCAAACGGAGACTGTCCATGACGCCATCGTCTGACGCAGAGAATCCCGGGGCGAACGAAGAGATTCAAGCCGGGCGCTACTACGGCCGGGGTGTGCCCTACCTGCCAATCAACGAGTATCCAGGCAAACTCATTGCGATCGAGGGCACGGACGGCGTCGGACGCACCACGCAGATTCAACTGCTTCGCGAGTGGCTCGAGGTGAAGGGCTACGGCGTGATCGAGACCGGTTGGACCCGATCGCTGCTGATGCAGCCGACCATCGAGCTCGCGAAGTCCAGCAACACGCTCAACAAGTTGACGTTCGTGCTGCTCTACGCCACTGACTTCGCGGACCGGCTCGAGAAAGAAATCATTCCCGCGCTCAAGGCCGGGTTCGTCGTCCTGTCCGACCGGTATATCTTCACCGCGCTGGCCCGGGCTGGCGTGCGGGGCATCGATCGCCAGTGGCTTCGGAGTCTGTACGGCTTCGCGATTGCTCCGCACCTCGTGTTTTACCTGAAGGTCGACGTCGAGACCCTCATCGGCCGGGTGCTCGAGGCCCGGGGCATGGACTTCTGGGAATCAGGGATGGATCTCAAGCTCGGCGACGACATCTACGACAGCTTCCGGGCGTACCAGAACAGACTGCTTCGGGAGTACGCCTCGATGGCGGACGAGTTCCACTTCCGCACGCTGGATGCCCGACGCCCGGTCGACCGCATCCAGGACGAGCTGCGCAGGCAGGTGGCTGGATTCCTGGAACCGTGAACGTCGGACGGACCTGTTCACAATCCCAGGCTGGTCCCGTAACACGGAATTTACATTGCTGAAACAGGCCGGAAACCCCGTCGCGTTAGGGTGTTGCAGATGCTGATGCAGGGTCCGGCGTCGATGGCGCCGGCGGCCCGTGAGGCGTTGGCGCCCCCGCGAGTTCCGCAAGCGGCTCGCCCGGGCAAGATCGACGTCGTCGGGATGAATTTCTACTACGGCGCCGTCCGGGTGCTTCACGACATCAACCTGAACATTCTTTCGAATCAGGTCACGGCGCTCATCGGTCCGTCCGGCTGCGGCAAGTCGACGTTCCTGAGGTCGCTGAATCGCATGAACGACATCGTGCCGGGCGCGCGCGTCGAGGGGGCGATTCGCATCGATGGCACCGACATTTACGCCCCGGTGGTCGATGTCGTCGATTTGCGCCGGCGCGTCGGGATGGTGTTCCAGAAGTCGAACCCCTTCCCGAAGTCGATCTTCG